>NZ_JBHZSG010000028.1:0-45045 GCF_043642205.1 Thalassotalea litorea
ATCAATAAAATCTATGTTGTAACTGAACCTCTGCCCTAACTCTGAGTTGTGCACAAACTTAATGTGATTGGTATTAGCATTCTTATCCAGGGATGACAATCAACCAGAATAATTATCCATTGACTGTTAGCAATTCTAATTGAAGTTATTCACTAGCTTTTTAGATTCGCTTCCTACCTCCAACACCGTATCATTTTCCTCGACCGATTCTGACACCATTTCCACCTGATCAATTTTAGCAAAACGACGACTTATCTTATGCGCACTGGTATGGATTTGCTTAACATCGCTAGCTGCCTGATCAATATGTCGGGCCAAATTATCAAAGCGACTGGTAAATCGATTGAAATCCTCGCCAAGCATTGCCAGATGCTCCTGAATAATATGCACCTGTTGCCGGGTTGCCTCATCTTTTAACACCGAACGTGCCGTCGTCAGTATCGCCATTAATGTCGTTGGCGATGCCAACCATACCCGTGCCCGGTGCGCGATTTCCACCAAATCTGGGTAATGACCATGAATTTCTGCAAAGATGGCTTCTGCCGGAATAAACATTACCGCTCCATCGGCAGTCTCATTACTGATAAGATACTTTTCTGAGATATCTTTGATGTGTTTTTTGATGTCTTGGCGAAATTGAGTTTGTGCCGCTTTACGCTCGGCATTGGTAAGCTGTAAGTCCTGCATCCGCTGATAAGACTCTAACGGAAATTTAGAGTCGATCACAACATTGCCTGTTGGTTTTGGTAAAAACAACATACAGTCGGCAATTTTTCCATTCGACAATGTGTGTTGAATAGAGAAATGCTTTTCAGGTAGTACATTTCGGATCAATGCATTGAGTTGCACTTCACCAAACGCGCCCCGGGAACGCTTATCCGCAAGCACTTCCTGCAAGCTAACCACATTTGATGAAAGCTCGGTGATCTTCTTTTGCGCATCATCGATTAGCGCTAAACGTTTAAGAATATCATTAAAGGTTTTCGTGGTTTTCTCAAACCCTTCAGACAAGCGATTTTCGACTTCTTTAGAAATGTCTTTTAAACGATTATCGGTTGAGTCTGTCAGTTCTTTCATGCTGCTGGCCAACGCTTTCGAGCTTTGTTGCAGACTTGTTTGCAATTCCTGGCGATGGGCTTGAGTTGATTGCTGTAAATGTTCGATTAATTGTTTAAAGCCGCTATTTTGATGCTCGCTGAACTTTTCTTTATGGTCGTGTAACGCTTGCATTAACGCCAGATGGTGTTCATTACTGGCTTTACTTTGATGTTGCTGCATTTGAAATAACAGCTTTTGAATTTGATTTTGCTGGGTATGCAGCCCCTGCTGAAAGCTATGTTGTATCGAGACATTTAATTGCGGTAGCAACGATTCCTGTAATTGCTCTATCAGAGGGTTTTCTATTTGTTGCTGCAAAATGGCAAGGGTCTTTCGATGCTGCAACCATTGCCAGATAAATAAACACAGCACTAGCGCTGTACTGATCAGACAAAATAACGTGAGATGAGTAACCTGTAATTGTTCCATGGTCGGGGCCTAAAACCACTGATTATATTTACAGTCATTTAAACACTAAAAGCGTTGCGATGCAAAAGTCATGTGACGTTAATGGATTTATCAGCCCCAGGTCTGCTTAGCTTGAAGGTTGTAGTTTCTGAACAATTACTTTAAGTTAAAAACTTCAACACAAAATAAACCTCAACGGTATAAGTGGATGTTATTTAAGAAAGTCACCACCTCAGACGTAAAAACCATCGCCTTGGTCGCGCACGATAATATGAAACCGGCCTTAATGGACTGGGTGGTCGCGCATAAAGACAAATTAATGCCCCACAAGCTCTATGCAACTGGCACAACCGGAAGTGTATTAGAACAGAAAACGGGAATGATAATTAACAAACTCATCAGTGGTCCACTAGGTGGCGATCAACAAATCGGAGCCCTGATCACGGAACAGGTAATTGATGTAATGATATTTTTCTGGGATCCATTAGAAGCCCAACCCCATGACCCCGACGTAAAAGCTCTACTGCGTCTGGCCGCCGTGTGGAATATTCCGGTCGCTTGTAACGTCGCTACCGCAGATCTATTAATTACGTCCAGCCTGTTTGATAAACCATTCGATAAAAACATTCCCGATTACGAGCGCTATCTTTGCGAACGTACCCAATAAAATTCCTGAAAACGTTCCTGCATTTACTTGATGCCAGGAGCGTTAACCTTGCAGTTATCCACCGGCAGAAGATCCCCATTTCCCCGAGTTTCCGTCACAAACGCCATTCATCGTTTAAAACGTTTACCGCCTGCTAAATTACCTCACCCTGTGCCAGTGATTCACGCATACGTAAATTTCCACAAGTTTTATTTACCCCGCTTCCGGCTTCGGGACTCATTTTGAATGCTATTTATCACTTTGCCAAACGCTTTATCTTTTGCGCGTTTTTGTGCCAAAGACGCGCTATTAAAGGCTTGCTCTTTGAGAAGTTTTTGGTAGCTGTCATAGCGACGCTGATCGAGCCTACCGTCATCAAGAGCCTGTTGAATAACACAACCTGGCTCACTGGTGTGACTACAATCACCGAATCGGCACTGTTTCGCCAATTCAATAATTTCCTGAAAGGTTTCCTGTACGCCTTGTTCAGCTGCCACTAACTGCAACTCACGCATACCAGGCGTATCAAGAATTAATGCACCGCTGGGTAACACCTTTAATGAGCGATAAGTGGTGGTATGCCTGCCTTTACTATCATCTTCTCGAATCGAAGCCGTTGCCATAACGTCTTCCTCCATCAAGGTATTCACCAAGGTAGATTTACCCACACCAGACGAACCAATAAGCACTATGGTATCTCCCTGTTTATAATACTCGGAAATTGCCGCAACCTGAGCAGTATCGAGGCCATTCACGCTGAGCAGGTTTAAGTGACTATCAAGATCCTTAACCTGTTGCAGTTTCTGGCTTACCTCTTCACATAAATCCGCTTTGGTTAACACAATTAGCACCGCCACCTCAGCTTCCCGAGCCATCACCAGATATCTTTCGATGCGGCTCAAGTTAAAATCCTGATTCAAAGAAGACACGATTAATGCCAAATCAATGTTCGCAGCAATCAATTGAGTATCGACCTTAGATCCAGCGGCTTTACGTTGAAACAAAGACTGACGCTCTAATACCCGAAAAAGCTGAAAATTGTCATCAAACAATATCCAGTCACCCACGCATACGCCTAGCTCCTGCTTGGTAAGCGCAACAGTAAAACTGCCCTCATCGGATGCAACCTTCAGTTGACTGCGATGATGCTCGACAACGCGAGCTATTTTCATGGTTTCGTATTCGTCTAGTGTTAATTGCTGCTGAAAAAAGGGCCGCCAACCCAGTTCGACCAATGATAAAGGGTGTTCACTCATAAGATTCTCTTTATTAGAAAGCCGGTACTTAATGATAAGACACAAGAAAGTCGTTAAGCAGGGGTTTTTGTAGTTGTTTTACTTGCAGGCATTGTGCGGTTTCACGAAGTTGCTTTTGTAAACTGGATTGAAAAATACTACGTTTTTCACTAAAAAAATCATACAGAGCCTGAGCATTGCCCCATTGACAGGACGGGGTAAACACTTCGGGCAGCACACTTTGGTAAAGTAACGGTAAGTTAGCCACCCATTTGCCAAAATCATCTTCCAGCCACTGATACAGGATTTCCTGTTGTTTATTCTGCCAAAACAAACGCTGTAATATGTACATGCGTTCGCCCGAGGTTAAATTCGCCTGTGGTGTGTTTTCAAAAATATAGTGAATAGCCGTAGGATCTCGAAAATACATGGCTTGAACAACGCTTTTACGCAATTCTGGATTTTTGGTGGACTTAGTTACCTGAAAATAACGATGCACCAGATCCTGCTGACTACGGTTGGCAAAAATTGCCGTCACCCTAAGGGCTTCGGTACCGAGTTCTGCACTGATCCCTGAGTTCTCTTTTAAATAGGGCGAAACCAAGCTTTGCAGATAGGTAATGGCCTGTTTATTACGCCCAAACTGGGCGAGTGCCCGCAACATCCGAGCCCGTAAGTAAACGATTTCATAGGATTGGCCCGGCGACTCCTTAAACCCAACTTTTTGCAACCAGGGTTCGAGCAACGCATTTACAAAATAGGCATAGGCGTTGAGATTGCGTTCATCCAGATATACATAACCCACACTGATGATTTCGTCGATGATGATCAAAGCGGTGGCGGGATGTTTAGTCGAGGCTAAAGTTTCCAGTATCTTTAAATGGTCATTAATGGTTTTCGCGCCAGTATCTAGCGCTTTGCGACTGTCGATAATGGCATGGATCTGTTGCTGCGGTTTTTGCGAAAGCAGATCGTTATGACCAGGTAAGGCCTTAGCCAAAGGCATAGCACTAACACACAGGCAACAGGCCGCAAGCGCGCCCCTTAACATTCGTTTAAGCAGGTAACTCACGTTTATAAATTGACTGAAGTTTTGAAAAGTTTTCGACCAGAGCAAACCAAATTTCCATTTAAGTCCGTCTGATCTAGTGTAGTTTGTTCTTAAATTTTTGCGCACAGCGCTTTATATGTTGCGCCTCCAATAGCGCTGCATCTCTAAAAACAAAAATGACGCGGTCCAGGTAATCAACACTAGTCCGGTTAGCGAAACAATCCCGGTTAGAAAACGAATATCTCCGGTTGGCGTAATATCACCAAAGCCCAGGGTTGAATAGGTCGTAAACCCAAAGTACACACAATCTAGCAGGGTGCCGGAAAATTCGCCCTTAAATTCACCAAATCCCGGTTCATGGTGCATCCAGTAAAATACCAGGCCAAAAATCCAAATCTCAATCGTATGGGCAATTAACGAGCCAACCACACCAAATAAGATTATGTACTTTGCTGGGATATTAAGTCGTGGTAATAATTTAGACAGGTACCACAGTGATTCGTAATGAATCAGTACAACCGTGGCGACGACCAAAGTATTTATCAAGGTTAATGCGATCATTAACTAATGTCCTTATAGAAAATCCCAAGCACCAATAATACCAATCCCATTAAATTATTGCTCACTCAGTGAGAAATTAAAGGCTTTTAGACAAGGCTTTGATTGCAGAGAATGGTTATTCCATTGTCTCAAAATCGGTCAAAATCAGTAACGCAGAATAAACGCCTTTAAAACTCACCCGCAGGGAGTTAGTGAGAGGCCCATTTACTGCCCTATATTTCATTAATATAGAATGACTATATCAATAAAATCTATGTTGTAAATGAACCTCGGCCCTAACTCTGAGTTGTGCACAAATTTAATGGGATTGGTATAATGCTTATCTTTACAAAATGTTAGTATTTTTTACAATCCCGGTTGCAAAATTTACCAGCCTTGACTTAACTCAATTTAACCCGGTTGTTTTCTGAGTATTACAAATGTTCGCGAAGTGGCAAACATAATATTAACAACTAAACTTCCTTAATAACCTGTTAATCCCAATAAGCTATGCAGTATCTATGACGTTTTAATAGAGATTAACTTAACGGGTGGAGTATATTGTATGTTCCATCAAAATATGACGATTAAACTGTGGCTGGTTATCTGGCTGACGTTTATCGGATTATATTTCGTTATTCCTCAATCTGACTTTTTAGATCAAGAAAATTTCGTTCTCCCAATCATGGAAAACACCGCTGATGAAGCCCTAAGCCCTCAGGGCCTTAATGAGCCGATGCAACGGCGTCCTGCCCTCGGCAATACCTCAACACCCACCTCAATGCCCGTGAGTGATACTGACACTCACGTTAACGATGAGGTAAACGGTGTTGTGGGTAGTGCGGTCAGCAGCACAATCAATGATACGACCAATGAAGAAGAGTTTGCCGATGATGATACCACTGCCAGTAATGCTGGCAGTGATAGCTACATTCCCAATGCCAACCTCCCCTACATCCCAGATTTGGAAATTGGGGTGACGGAGCGGGCACAAGTGCTAAACACACTAGGCCGACCTGCCAGGCAGCTACAACAAGGAAAGGTGCTAGAGTATTATTTTTCCCAGCATAGTGAGACATTGCAGGTAATTAGTGAAGAAGAATCCAACTTAATCATCCAAAATGAAATAGATTTACAAAGTCCGATGTACCATTTAATGATCGAATTCGATATGAACAATGTCATCATGGCCATGAATATGCAGCCGCTATAGGCCGCTCTGCCCTGTCACCAATTCAATCGATTTAACCATCCATCTCTACGATCCAACTATTCCTTCATCATCGCTTCAAAGCCTTTAACTGAAAACCCATTCAAAAAACGATCGCCAATTTTTAATACTGGAACTCCACGAAAACCCGTTCGACTAAACTCTTTTTGACCCGCTGGGGTTGATACATTGCAAAGCCGATAAGGAATATTTTTCTGCTGCAGATACGATTTCGCTGTCTCACAATGTGGGCAGCGATTGCGAGTATAAAGTACAACTTTTTTCATTAAGTATTAATCTCTTATATAAATTCTTCGGTCGGTATCTCTATTCATTGTCGCAGAAAAAGCTGAGTTCGTTCAGCACAGGAACTCAAAGTTCACATATCATTTCCACCCCAACCGCCATAGATTGCTGTCTTTGAGCTCACGCCAGTCTATTGAATACGGACAACCATTCAATACCGCCTGAATTTGGCAGTCCTGCACTCGGTTTTCCTCATCATACTCCACTGCCACGACAATAAAGTGCTTTTGACGGTTTTCAACCACACACCTGGTCCACTTACTATTGAGCAATTTTTTCGGGTTAATTTGATTGGTCACTGGATGTGGGCTCCGTCAAAAATTTAACGGTATGAATATGGAGAGAAAACGGGCCATGCTGTTTTTCGGAAATTAAAAAGCCAATTTGTTCAACATCAGCAAAATCTAAAGGGGGTACATTCTCAAGCACCATGCCTCGATACGTGGCAATGAAATCTTTGGGTTCGAAGAATAAGGTAATCCACTGATTTTCAATGGTATTGAAACTAACCTGGTAGGCATAGCCATCGAATTCTCGATTGGTGCGCAGACGAAACTGATAACGAGCGCCATCGCCTTTGATCCGCACCGAAATTCGCTCGGCCTGAGCATCGACACTCGATGGGAGTAATCGCCGTATCGAGGCAAAACCGCCATTGTTTTCCAGTGAAAGTTCGCCGAAAAAAATACCATTCTCGTCTTCCACCAAGAGCTGCCCCTGGGAAACTCCTCCCATAACGGTATCGTTAACCACCAACCACTGCTGCAATTCACCGCGGTCAGAAAAATCGACAATGTTCATTTCATTCGACCACGCACTTTTCCCGGAGAACAGCCCCCAGGTCAATGTTAAGCATGCCAACGTCTTCAAGGCTTTCATAATGCATCCAGAGCATGACAACATTCGACTGATAAATCGTGTCAGATCACTACGAATTTGTCTGGAATTTAGATCAGGCCGGCAGTGCACCCTAACATTTTAAAAAGGCTCGACGTTTGCGATAGGCAACGGTCACATCCGTTGCCAGCCCAGCAACAATCTCTCTGCCAGCAGTGTTAACCTCTCCTTAGAATAGAATATGCAGCAATATCTTGCGAACTAACAAAGCTCCATTTCCACCCCTTCGACAATTTTATCGGGATGGGTTAAGTACAGGTTATGATTAAGCAAGACAATACGCTCGTCCTGAGCGACAAGCAGTGCCGGAAAAGCGGTAGTTTGGATTATTTCCTGAAGCTCAGCTACATCAGCCAACTGATGCTCTGCGTCTTTTGATAATTTGTCTTTAAAAACTTTGCCTGGCATGGATAGATTAAAATGCTTGGCCAAAGCATCGAAATCTTCCGGCTCCACCATCTTCAACCCTTGCTGAAAATGCAGCTTCTGGATCTCTTCTAATACATCTAAGGCGATTTCCGGCTGTTTACCGGTTAACCATGCCATCAGATTAACAACGGATGTCGCATCCTGTGGTTGTTCACAACCTTGCAAGTAACCCTCGGAAAATGTCGCCGTGCTTTGATTCGCGACCGACTGGGCCAGCGCCTTTTTTACACCGTCACTGCCATCGTAATAAGCAACGTTCAACAGATGCAATTGCATTTCAGGATGGGCGTTAACCAATGCCCGAACCAAAGGGGTGGCGGCATAACTCCATGGACAATGGGAGTCGTAGATAAAAAACAATTCGCTGTTCATATGCGGCTCTAATAGAAAAAAAAGGAAGTGTAATGAGTTTAGCAGCTTAATGCCAGAGCTAAGCTAAATAGACGGTGATGTTGTTGTCAATCCTGAGAAAATTCAGACCATACAGGGCCCTGGAAAGTGTGCGCTTTCATAGATCAGATAAGAAATTACACATCATCGATATTTAACTAAACATGTATAAGCGCCGCCAATTTTGGGCTAGTCTTGCAAGGGTACCGCCCGCACCGGATCTTGAGGTGCCTGTTGACTGCGATTGTCCTGATAATCTTGTAGCTGTTGCAACGCTATTTTCACCGCTTTTTGTAATTGCGCATCTTTACCTTTAACACTCATCAGTAAATTTTCATGCACTTCGATATCCGGCGAAACCCCCTCATTTTCAACCGCCCAGCGCCCTTGTAGATCATAAAATCCACTGCGCGGCGTTGTCATAAAGCCACCATCGACGAACGAAGGAACGCCCCAAATACCCACCAGACCGCCCCAGGTGCGGGTGCCAACAATCGTACCGAGTTTATGAAAACGAAATAAATACGGAAACATGTCGCCGCCGGAACCAGCCATCTCATTGATCATTAAAACCTTGGGCCCAGCAATGATTGCTCCTGGGCTGGTCAATGGCTGGTCAGGGCGTAACACATTATTAAAATAACCACTTAACTTGCGGCTTAACACATCAATCATATAATCGGCAATAAACCCACCGCCATTGTAGCGCTCATCAATAATCACGCCTTTACGGTCGGCCTGAGCAAAAAAGTAACGATTGAAAAACGCATACCCCTTAGCCCCGGTATCTGGCACCCAGACATAAGCCAGTTGATTGTCAGATGCCATCGACACATACCGCCGATTGTCTTCGATCCAGGCCATCTGTCGCAAGCTGGATTCGTTCTCAATAGGCTTGATCCAAAAGTCTTTGGTTTTACCGGTTTTGGCTGATCTTATGGTAATTTTTGTCTGCCTATTTAAGGTGCCATTGAAATATTCATAAAAATTATTTTCAACGGACAGTCTGCGATCGTTCACTGCAACAATAACATCACCGGATGCAATCTGATTACGATAACGCGATAGTGGCGCATATTGATTAATGGCAGCATTCCATTGCTCACCCGTGAATATGCGCGCGAATGTGAATGTATTGTTTTTTACGGTGATATCGGCTCCCAATAAGCCCACCTGACTCTGCGGAATATCCGGGAAATCCCCACCGCCATTAAAGGAGTGACCCACGGACGTTTCCGCCCCTAGATTATCGAGCAGATAGTTAAGATCGGCCAGATGATTAACACCGGCAAGTAGCGGTGAATAGTCCCGCCAAATCTTTTGCCAATTGGCACCATGAAGATTATTCACATAAAAATAGTCCCGCTGATAGCGCCAGGCTTCGCGAAACTTTTGTTGCCATTCTCGTTTAGGCTGTAAATACATATCCAGAGAAAGACTTAATCCTGGTGCGTCTTTGATGCCATCAACGTCTTGTGAAAGCTTCCATAAACTGCCCTGTTGTGCCAATAATGCTTCACCATTAGCCGCTAACGCATATTCCTTTACGCCTTTTAATAGCAATCGAGATTTTTGCTCATCAAAATCGAATAAATACAGGTTTTTTTCATCATCATTGATGGCTTTGATCATCAATAATCCAGACTCGGAACTGGCCAGCTCGCTAAAGTGTCCTTTCCCTACCGGTACCGCAATCTGACGATTTTGGATGCCAGCGAAATCGATACTGATTGTTTTTTTGTCACTCGAGGGTTTTTCATCGTTGGGTTTATCATCATCGCTACTTGTATCCTGATGATTCGCTTTATCTGGCTCCTGATCCCGCTTAAATGGCAACGGACTTTCGCCATCCTTTTGCAGCAAAGTCGCATAAACCTGATAGTTTTCCTTGGCTTTCCCGGTAGTGCTTAAATCCAGCCAAGGCGCTTTGCTGGCAAAATCAACGCTTGCGGTAATAAACAAGTACTTGCCTTTTCTATCCCAGGCATAGCTGCGGTTATCGGCCATAGAGTCGGTAACTTGATAAGACTTATTAGCAGTAAAATCGTAAATAAAGATATCCATCAAAAAATTTCGACCTGCTTTACGATAAGCCAGATAATGACTGTCCGGTGACCAACTCGGAGCGATCATTCCATAGGGGATAACCTGAGTGTCTTGATCAATGTGTTTAAGTTCCCCTGTATCTGTAGAAATTATCCAGATCCGTTGCTTTTGATCGGTAAATGACAGCTTTTTACTATTTGGCGACCATCGTAAATTTTTGTAAAAACCTTCACTTTGTAACGGGTAGCTTTTTGGCTTGTGACCGAACTGGTCAGTAATGACTAATTGATATTCACCTGACTTATCGGAAAACCAGGCAATATGCTTACCATCAGGTGACCATTGAGCATCCACCTCACGCTGCCAACTCTGACTTAGATTACGCTCTTCACCTTGTTCAACCGGCACACTAAACACTTCGCCCCGAGCAACAAACAAAGCCCGCTTGCCACTAGCGGATATTGCAGCCGATTCGATATGTTTGTTTGCCTTAACCCAATGCTGACGTGTCCAGGGGAAGTCACCGAACAATTGAATGTTCAGCAGGCTATCTGAAACTATTGCCTGTTTCGTTATTGCTGACGCTTTGCTTATTTTTGGATCACCTTTTGCTTGAGTAGCTTTTGTGTGATTGGCTTTCGAAAAATGATTTTGATACAACCGACCGTGTTGCTCCCACACTAAGGTGTCTTTCCACACAGAGAATGACTTTACGTCATAATCTTTATGGTGAGTAAGTTGTTCTGCTTGGTTGTCGTCACGGGCATTGCTGGGCATGCGGTAAACATTCATCACCCCGTCCCGATCGGACAAAAAGTAAATAAATGGGTTTACCCATACCGGCTGAGCTTGTTTTTCCTGCTGCCATGGGAGCATGGTCTCTTCCAGAGTATTCAGGTCAACAACGCGAAGTGGCTGATTCTGTCCACCTCGATATTTACGCCAGCCATCATCCCATGGGGTGATTTTTTGATAGACAAATTTGTCGCCGTTCAGGTTATAGCTTCCGTGCTCAGCCCTTGGCATCGGTAATGATACAGGTGTGCCGCCTTTGACCGGGATAGTGAAAAATTTGGGTAAGCTAATTGGTGCGGTTTCTCGACTAGATGCAAAGACAACATGCGAAGAATCCGGGTTCCAGCCCCGAACTAAATCGTTGCCGGGATGCCAGGTAAGCTGAGTAATGTTGCCACCGCCTACCGGCATCAAAAACACATCAAAATTACCATTTAACTGTGCGCTAAATGCTATCCACTTGCCATCGGGTGAAATTTTCGGACTTTGTGCCTGATCCTGAAATGAGGTTAAACGAAATGCCTTCAGATTTGACAAGCTTGCCTGCCAGATATCCTGACCGTAGGTAAACACCAAAGTATCTTGGTGAATATCGACCTGTCGCAATAACAAGGGATTTTCGCGTTGTCGGTCTGTCCCCGCGTAAGCCTTGCTATGAGTTACGATAGAAAAAATGACAAAAACGAAAACACAAACAAAGTAAGATCGAATCATGAAGCCTCGTCCATTATTTTTATAAATCAGATGGATATAGATTCAATACTAGTTTAAAGCACAAGTTTTGCGGCCAAACGGGAGCGATTAATAGCAATAAAACATATAGATTTTAGGTGTTTAATCGTAAATACAATCGTAATCGAATTTTCCATGAATCTTGGTAAACCTTGTTAACCAGAAATTAACATGTAAATTTTGAACAATTTTTCGTCTAACTCTATGAAAACAATATCATTGCTCAATCAGCGTACAAACTTTGACAATTTAAATGTTAGTAGTTTGTAAAATGAGCAATTATACCGTTGATCTGATCCCCCATGATACTTACATTGCTTATCAAACACGTGCTTATACCACCAGAGAACGAACAATAAGAATAACTCGTTAAACCGGTTTACCCCGTCAACGATGCTCAACATCAGCCTTTAGGTTACTGACGTAACATCGCTTGACCGTTTTCCGACGTTATCCTGCATTGGCCATCAACGGCACCCTTTCTCTTGTATAGAGCTAACAAATTTATATTTTCAATGCTTGCCTGAATTCACGGCATCAGAGGTAAATTTTCATGGGTTTAAAGCGTCACAAAAATAACAAGGTATCGACGAACTTGGTACCATTAGCAAGCAGTTTATTGGCAGTGGGGTTATCTGTCAGTGCTTATGCAAATACCGAAGCAGAACAACAAATCATCATTACCCCTAAAGCCGGTGTTGCGCCAACGTCATTGCTAAATCAGCTCAAACATATTGATACAGAGTTTGACCTTAAACATGAACAAAAATATCAACGGCTGATTGAGCGCTTTAATGCCAGAATCGTCAAGGTAAACCAAGATAAATTATCACAAAAGTTGAAAACGTTAAGGAATCATCCATTTATCGAAAGCGCTGAGGTCAACGAACTTGTTGATTTGGCCGCAACACCAAACGACCCCAAATTTTCAAATGCCTGGCACCTGTCAAAAATGAATGTAGATCAGGTATGGGATTCTGTGACAGGACAAGGTGTTGTGGTTGCGGTACTTGATACGGGTGTCGATGAAACCCACCCGGACCTTGTCGAAAATTTGCTGCCGGGGTATAACGCGGTAAGCAATAACAGCGATCTTACCGATATTCACGGTCATGGTACCAAAGTTTCCGGAGTCATTGCTGCAACATCCAACAACAATATTGGAGTGACATCCATCGCCTGGGACAGCAAAATATTGCCGATTAAAGTTTCCGAAAGAAGTGATGGTGTCGCGTCTTTTCTCGATATCGCCGATGCGCTGGTCTATGCCGCCGATAATGGTGCCGATATTGCCAATATCAGTTACCGGGTAACGCAAAGCAGTACCATAACAAACGCCGCAAAATACTTTTATGAAAAAGGCGGTTTGGTAGTAGCTGCCGCAGGTAACAACGGCAGTGACCAAAATTGTTCAGACAATCAATACATCATCACGGTTTCAGCAACAACGTCTAAAGATGCACTGGCCAGCTGGTCAAACTTTGGTAATTGCATCGACGTTTCTGCACCGGGCAGCGGCATTCAGACCACGACTAAAAATGGTGGATATGGTAGCGTAAGTGGAACGTCTTTCGCATCTCCGGCTACCGCTGCGGTTCTGGCATTACTTAAGCAAAAAAATCCCAAGCTCAGCAATTCGGAACTCGAAAGCTTACTAGAAGCTAACGCCGATACCAGCATGTTTAGCGGTGAGTACAGTGCTAAGTTTGGTCATGGCCGGGTAGACGCGTATGCCGCCGTCTATCAAGGGGTTTACGTACCCGAGCCCGATCAGGATAGTAGCGCTCCATCGGTAGCGATTACCTCGCCAGTGCATAATCAAGATGTATCAGACTCAATTAATGTCAGTATCGATGCTGCTGATAATATTGGCGTTACCTCGGTCGAGCTTTACTTCAGAGGTAATCTGTTCGCTACCGACCAAAATGCTCCTTATGAATTTAATATCGATGCCAGCAACCTGGCAGAAGGTGCCAAAACTTTATATGCCCGTGCCATTGATGCGGCGGGCAATGTTGGTGAATCAGAAGAAATTACTGTCAATCTGGTAAGTGATCCACAACCTGCGCCTGATCCAACGCCAGATGTCAGCAATGATACAACGTCACCAACCGTTTATTTTGTTACGCCGACTGAATATAAAGAAGTTGCCGGTGAAGTTGATATTACGTTTGATGCATTTGATGATGTTGCCATCGATTATGTTGAGATCTATTTCCGCAATTCTTTGGTTAAAACCTTTAAAACAGGCCCTTACGAGCTAACTATTAATGTCGGTAACCTGAACGATGGCGACAGGCCGCTAAAAGCTGTGGCTTATGATAAAGCGGGTAACAAAACCAAAACCAACAACTACTATATTCGCGTCAATAACTCGTTAAACCCGATAACGCCAGAACCTGACCCGGATCCAGAGCCAACGCCAGATCCAGAAGTACCTGAGCCAACGGATCCCGGTGTTGATACTGTCGCTCCTCAGGTAACATTTGTTACCCCTGTAGCCAATCAAACGGTAAGCGGTACCCTGGATATCGAGATTGATGCGTCCGACGATCAGGAATTGGATTATGTGCAGCTCTATTTCCGCGGGCGTGCATCAAAACTAATGACCGAAGCACCTTTTACCCATAAGATTAATGTAAGTAATCTGAGAAGTGGCGAGAAAACCCTGGAAGCCGTGGCTTTCGACAAAGCCGGTAATTCGACAGCGACGTTAATTGAGGTCAACATCCAATAACGGCAAAGCCCTGAGCGTGAGCTCAGGGCTTTTAGCAATTTTCAACCGAATTATTTTCCGATTACAACATCAAAGGCCGCTTTAAATAGCTGCATATGCACATCCGCTAAAGCTTGCATATCACGCTGATAATACCAATTCCATTAAGTTTGTGCACAACTCAGAGTTAGGGCAGAGGTTCAGTTACAACATAGATTTCGTTGATATAGTCATTCTATATTAATGAAATATAGGGCAGTAAATGGGCCTCTCACTAACTCCCTACGGGTGAGTTTTAAAGGCATTTATCCTGCGTTACTGATTTTGACAATGGAATAACCATTCTCTGCAATCAAAGCCTTGTCTAAAAGACTTTAAATTCTCACTGAGTGAGCAATAATTTAATGGGATTGGTATAACCACCACCAATCACTGCAGCCACCGGTAAGCCGCGTTGCAGACATTGCGCAAAAACCAACCGGTCTCTTTGATATATGCCTTTGGTTGTTATGTTCAGATGACCCAGATCATCATCTTCATGAATATCAACACCCGCATCATAAATCACTGCATCAATATCGTAGCAATTTAGCGCCAGCTGTAACGCCTGTTCAACGGTCTGTAGGTATTCCTCATCGTTTAGGTGCTTATCCAGAGCAAAGTCCATATCGGAATGTTGTTTACGATAAGGGAAGTTTTTTTCACAGTGCAACGACACAGTAATGATGTCATCCCTACCCTGTGCCAGCGCTGCAGTACCATCACCTTGGTGGACATCACAATCAAAAATTAAAACACGATGTATATCTTCATATTTCAGCATTTGGTCTGCCGCCAGATACAAATCATTGATCATACAAAAGCCAGAGCCAAAGTCGGCGAATGCATGATGGTAGCCACCGGTAAGATTAATCGCAATGCCATGTTGATAGGCAAGTTGTGCGGTCAGTAGCGTACCGCCAACTGCGGTAAAAGTGCGTTTTACCAATTGTTCGGACCAGGGGAAGCCAATACGGCGCATGGCTTTGTGATCCAGTTGATTGGAAACTAGAGCCTGGACGTAGTCCTTATCAATTAACGGCGACGCTTTCGTGTGTGGTAACTCCTCAGGAGTGTGAAAGCTCTCTTTAGATACGCCCTCGGTTATCAAGCGCTCATAAATAGTTCGATATTTATCAATGGGAAAGCGATGCCGCTCAGGCAGGTCGAGCTGACTATAAATCGGGTGAAACACCAGGGGGATATTAAATGACTTCATTCAGCGGCGCTGTCAGTAAATTACGTAGCTTTATTCTATTACGTAGCTTTATTCTATACCAAATGGGTATCGTACAAACCCAAACCAGAGTTTTAATCAAAGTCCTAACCTAAAAAGCCCCGGGTTCCCTGCCGGCGCTTTTTCAACAATTTTGTCAATTAAAAACGCAGAGACAAGCAGCTTAATCCGCCATCTAACTTCTGAAATTCCGACATGTCCACTTCCCGGGTTTTGTAGCCTAACTGCTGAATTTTATGCAACGCTTTAGGAAAGCCTTTGGGCACTAACACCGTGCCGTTTATCCATACCGAGTTGGCGGCATAGTCTTCATCCGCATCAATTTCAATCCGATTAAAATCAGCAAAATCGGGATGCGTATGCATCTCGCCATAGGTTAACAGGTTGTTGTTTTCCAAATAACTTAAACCGGTTTTCAGGTGTAAAAGCTCAGACATGGCCACCATGGAACCCGTCATTCCATGTAGTGCCAACATATCCATTAACTGACTGGCCCCATGGGTATCGGTGCGTTCGGAGAGGCCAATATAAAAGTGTTTACCAACCATCATGATATCACCCGCTTCCACGTGACCTTTGCTACCAATACGTAGCAACTGTGGATAAAATTCTTGGATGGCATCTTCAATGTGTTCGGTCTCGCCTCTACGGCTTTGTGCGCCTGGATTGGTAATAATGGCGCAATTAGGCGTAAGCAGAGCAACGTCTTCGACAAAACACGAATCTGGATAGGCTTCCAACGCTGGCAATTCAGTAACCTGCAAACCACATTCCTTAAGTGCGCTGATATAATCCTGATGTTGTTCACAGGCTAATTCGTAATCCGGTAACCCCATATTGGCGGTGGTAAGTCCACTTAGCATTGCTTTACAAGGTTTACGGACAATGGCTCTGGTAAACATATTTACTCCTAATGTTTATTGGTATACAACCCATGTGCCTAATAGCGCTAAGAGTGAAAATAGCGCTGCCAACAGGGCAATGGTTAGCTGAAGAATACTTATTGGTTGCTGTTGCTTATAATCTTGCCATTGCAGTTTGATACTCGCTAGCGCCGTAGCAAGGTATACGATAACGACCGCGAATGTGGCAATAATCAGCAAATACTCATAACTTTTGATCAGTGACTCATAGTGATTAAAAGACAATAAAATCACCCCGACAGTGCTTGAAAATAACAGCGCCCGTACGGGTGTTCCTTTGGCGTTTTGTTGGCTGAAATATTTAGGAAACATGCCATCTCTCGCCCCAGCGTTCATAATTGTACCGGTGATCATAATACACACGTTTAACGTGCCACTTATCGCAAATAGTGCGCCAATCGTAATAATTACCGCACCTGAACTACCGACAAGGATTTGCGCTGCATCAGCAAAAGGCGAGGCGGAATGTTGCAACTCAGTCAAAGGAATAATCGACATCAATCCAAACATCGCGATCATATAAACGGCAGCGGCGGTGAGCGTACCAAGAATCGAGGCTCGGGGAATGGTTTTTTTCGGTTCTATCGTATCTTCCGATGGTAAAGTCGCCGATTCAACCCCAATAAAGGCAAACATCACCAGTAAACATAATCCCGATACCATACTAAATAATGTGTCGTTATCCGGATTCAGAGCTGGAATGTTATTTACCTCGCCAAACATAGCGCCGGCAATGCCTAAACCAACCAGAGGCAAAATTTTAATCACCGTGGTAACCAGTTGTACAGCACTCGCCTCGCGTACGCCGCGAATATTAATCGTCGTAAAGACAAGAATTATCGCAATCGCGAATACGCCACTGTACCATGAATTGTTGTCGATAAATGGCAGATAAGCTTTGCTATAGCCTGTAAATGACAACGCCAGAGCTGCTACCGAAGCAACTAAAGATATCCAGTAGCCCCAGGCCACAATGCCGGCGAATTTGCGCCCAAACGCTTCTTGTACATAAAAATAAGGACCACCTAAACCCGGCTTGCGAGCAGAGAGAAAACTATAACTTAACGCTAAGCATATCGCGCCAAAGCCAGTTACCGCCCAAGCAATAAAGCTATAACTGCCATACGGCGCTAGCAAGGCTGGCATGGTTAAAATTCCCGAGCCTATCATCATCCCCGCAACTAGCGCCCAAGAACGCCAAATTCCAATGGTCTTGGTTGCGTGGGTTTGCCCTGTGGTGCTTGTATCAAGACTCCTAGCGCTTTGGCTTACAGTATTTTGACCTTCGGTATTATGAACAAATGAATTCATTATTATTTTTCTAATCATTATTTTTATAGGCATGATTACCGTAAGAAACAACGGCAAAAGCAACGAGCGAAGATATCTGTGTACAAACAGAAGAAGCTAATCAAAAGCCATACTTGTCCATTGAATTTACAGTAGTTTTTATGCTTTGCCTAGTCATTGCCGCATTTAGCTTTGCATATTTCAGGATGGTATAGCAACGTCATCGATGCTTGCTAACTTAATCCACACTATGAATGAGCTAAGGACATAATCCCTTCAATACACTTGCTACTATTCACAAAAAAGCCAGCCCGAATTCGGACTGGCTGTTTAACAAACGAATATTTGACAACTTATCAGAAGTTGTAGGTGACGCTAACTCCCCAGGTACGAGGGTTACCCCAGTTCGCTTGCAGCGATGCGACATTAGGCGCTGCGCCCGGATTAAATACCGCAACTCGGTTTAACACCGCTTCATCTTCAATATTCAACACAAAGGCCTGCGCTTCCAAAGTACCACTGGCTGATTGCCAAATCACACGAAAATCAGATTTGGTATAACCGTCTTGTTTTACGCCATCAAGATTAAAATCAGAGGCATAGTAATCACTGACATAGGAAGTCTGGAAGTATGGGCGAATCACACCAAAATCGGCGAGATCGAAATCATAACTGGCTTGAAATCCTAACGTCAGATCCGAGGCCAAAGCCGGGCGCCAACCACTTAGATTAATCAGCGGACTATCACTTGGCTCAGATTGCCTGTCATTGATATCACCAAGACCCGTGACTTTGGAAACTTTATAATCACCAAATTCTGCATCCATTAATGCCAGTTGCGCCGATACGTTCAGGCCATTACCTGGCTGATAGGCCAGTTCTAATTCAAGCCCCATTGCATCCAATTCACCGCCATTTTCGGTATATTCACTGGCATTACCATTGATCAGCACGAAAGACTGCGCCTGCATATCTTCGTATTGATTATAATAAGCCGAGGCATTGAAAGTCAGACTGTTATCCAACCAGGTACTCTTATAACCAAGTTCCCATGCGGTTACGGTTTCCGGATCATAAGATGCTGGTACGCCGTTACCGCCTGCACCATTGATACCACCAGCACGATAGCCCGTGGATACCTGCGCGTATGCCATAACATCATCATTTAGATCATGCTCATAGCCAAGTTTCCACAATACCTTGTCCCAGGTGCTTTTCTCACCCTGTCCATACAGAACTGGAATGACTGGTGGCCATACGCTCCAGTCAGCATTGTCCCAGTCCAGAGGATCACGCTGTTGTTTGCTGTCTTCTGCATAACGCAGACCGCCGACAACACGGTTATCTTCATCAAGGTCATAAGTAACATGCGCGAATGCACCAAATGAATCACTGATGTAATCGCCATCGCGATCCCAGTGAGGCACTTCCAGTTCATCGTTATTTAACTGCAACCAGTTCCAGTTGGCTGTCTGCTCGAAGTAATACAAACCAAGTAACCACTCCAGAGCGTTATCCGTATTGGAAATTAACTGAAGTTCGTGTGAGGTGGTATCCTGCGTAGATGTCCAGCCGACAAAACCACTGTTTACCGGGTCAGCACCATCGGTGTAATCAGGATCGTACCATTGTGCCCCATCAAATTCAGTTAAGTTTGCGGTGTACTGCAAAGTCGCAAAGTCAAAATCATATTCCACATTCAGAGTATAAAAATCCGTTTGGATATCTACACCTGACTGCATATTACGAGCCACTTTCCAAGGGCCTTGGTCAAATACCGATGGTTCAGAAGCACCTTCGTACGCATCAGAGTACAGATGACCTGGTGAATACATCCCATCGATGTAACCACCGATTTGTTGATACCCCCAAATCGCATTACCATTGCCTTTAGAGGTTGACGTACCTAAACGCAATGTAACGTCCAGCTCTTCTACTGGCGACCAACGAAATGCACCGCGAAAATAGTCAATATCCTTATCGCTCAGATCGTCACTAGTACCATCCACGTAAGTATTTTCGATGTAACCATCATGGCTATCACCCATTACCGCAAACCGCGCGGCGAAAGTATCACCAATTGGAATATTGATCGCGCCTTCATAACGCAGACGATCATAGGAACCGACTACGGCATTAAGATACCCTTCAACTTCATCAAAATTTGGCTTTCGAGTGTGAATATTGATGGTTCCACCAAAGGTATTGCGACCGTATAGCGTGCCTTGCGGCCCACGTAACACCTCGATTCGGTCAACATCAACATAGGCGCCAAGGGCCTGAGTGGTGGTAGCGACATAAACACCGTCTTCAAAAATACCGACAACCTGTTCAGCTTCGGTACCAACGTTATTGGTTCGGGTTCCCCGAAGCGCAAGACGCACTTCATTACCGGACTGACCAAACTTCATGCCAGGTACAACATGTTCTAAACGGGTAATATCTTCAATACCCGCTCTTTTAATGGCCTCGGCGTCAAGGGCTGTTACGGCAACAGAAACATCTTGCACAGCAGCATTACGTTTTGTCGCTGTTACAACAATTTGTTCAATCTCGTCATCAACTTCAGCAATTTGCTCTTCAGCAAACGCGTTCATACTCAAGGCTGAAATGATGCCGACCGACAGCGCATGTAACTTAAATCGTGAACGCTCCATGTATTCTCCTTTGTTATTGTTATTAATTTAACGACTTGGTTTAATTTTGTACTTCGAATTCATTTTTTAGTCAACAGCAAATCATAAAGTCTTACGCAAAATAATTTAACCTATAGACAACCCCTTTATAAATAGAGCATCATTGATAAATGAAAGTAAGGCAAATAACTGACTCCGAAGTCACAAAAAGATTCAAAGATATGAATTTAAAAGCAATTTTGTCGGCCATACATCGAGGTGATGTGCAGCAAAGTAAAAAGTCTCTACAACAGTATTTAAAAACATCACCAGATTGCGTTGATGGGTTAAATTTATTAGGGCTGTGCTATCAAAAAGAGGCGATGACTGAGCGAGCGACACTCTGCTTTAGCAAAGCGGTTGACGTTAATCCCACCCACCTGAAGTCTCGAGTCAATCTGGCTATCTGTGAGGCGCAAGCTCACCAATATGATTCGGCGATTGCATCATTTAAAATATGTGAAAGGCTTTCTGCAGATAATATCGATGTATTAAATTCGCTTGGCAATTTGTATCGGATAGTCGGTAAATTCGATTTAGCCCTGCAATATCTGCAAAAAGCTCAGCGTCTAGCACCTAATCATCCGGGCATTGTAGAAAATATCGCCTTATTAAACCTTAAAATTGGTCATTTTGAGGTTGCGAAGCAAGGTTTTAAACAGCTGCTTATTGCATTTCCGAATAGAGTGGAACTGCATCTGGGGATCTCTGAGTGCTGGTATAAATTAGGAGAGCCTGAGCGGGCGAAATCGCAGTTACGGCCATTATTGCAACAATCTAAATTACTGGATAAGGTTTATAATCTACTCGCGGTAATTGCAAAGAAATCAGAAAATATTGCCGAAGCCACGGATTATTATTTGTCTGCGCTTAAGCAAAATAACAATAATGCCGAGATACATTTTAATCTCGCCCTTTTATATAAAGAACTCGGCCAGACAACACTAAGCCAAAATCACTTTCTAAGTGCCATTCATATCCATAAAAATTGGTTTGAAGCCTATTTTCATTTGGCTTATTCCCCTAAGTATATGTTTAGTGGCCAGCAAGCCAAGAGTATGCTGGAACTCGCGCGCAAACATGACGGGCATCCGGATCTCTATTGGTTACAATTTGCCTGTGCAAAATATTACGAGGGCGATAAACAGTACCAAAAATCTTTCGAGTCTCTTAAAAAGGCGAGACAGTGCTTTGCACTGCATCGCAATACGTCCAACGTAAAGCCCCGCCCTTTTGTCAAGTTAAAACAAATGCCGATAACGAATCAGATGGTCGAATCCCGCAGAAAAATGGAAACGCCAGATTTTGTATTCATCACCGGATTACCTCGCTCGGGAACAACATTGACGGAGCAGATTTTAGCAGGACATCACAATACCTTTGCCATCGGTGAATCTGGGCTGGTCAGTCAACTCGCAACACATGTAGAGCGCTTAACAGGTAAACCCTACTATCTGGGCGTTTACGACCTATCCATAGAAAGAAAACAAGAATTGATCGAACACCAATGCCGCATGCGACGTTTTCCGACTGATAAGTGTATCGTCGATGCCAGTCCCAACAATTTGTTTTACATCGGTTTTATTAATGAGATGTTTCCCAGCAGCAAGGTGGTTATTTGCAGACGTTCTCCTCTTGATAACTGCCTGTCAATTTATCAACACCCTTTGGAAAGCCAGGCCTATTCAGATACGTTAAACGCATTAGCAGAGCATTATCAGCAATGTCACCAGCTAACTGTGCATTGGTTAACTCAATTGCCTGAAACCTGTAAAGAGCTGGTTTATGAAAATTTAGCCTGTCAGCCGAAAAAGCAAATTACAATGCTATTAACTCAGTTAGGTCTTGATATCGATGACGCATGTTTTCATCCGCAAAATAATGCACGGCTAGTACGAACGCCAAGCAGTGAGCAAGTCAGGCAACCAATTTCCACCAATTCCATTGGCAAGTGGCAAACATTTGCTCCTTATATTGAAAAACTGACCACCCCGTTAGCGCCACTTGAAATAAGTCATCAACAACGAATTTCTATGGTTTTAGATAAAAACAAAAGTCAGGAACCTTACCAATAGGCTCATTACTGCTTATCTTTTCTGTAAATACCTCGTGGAGTTCATATTACCTAAACAATAAATAGTACCGATATATTCATTCAAAACTGTCGTAATCCGTATATTTCGCCTAGCTTTAAAGACGTTATTTTATGCTCTGACAGAGTGTATTAAACGCTCACAATTAATGGCCTTTGAGTATTATGATTGGTAAGTTATCCGCGATGTATTGCACCATTTGTCTAGTTGTAGCACTCATTTGGATACAACACACAAAGCCAGTATACGCGGCAGGCACGAGTCATAAGCCGGTGATCATTGCACATCGTGGTGCCAGCGGTTATTTACCCGAGCATACGCTCGCCAGCAAAGCGCTCGCCCACGCCATGAAGGCCGACTTTGTCGAGCAGGATTTGGTGATGACCAAGGACAATCATCTCATTGTTTTTCACGACCTGACGTTACAAGACAAAACCAACGTCGCCGATAAGTTCCCTGATAAAAAACGCGCGGATAATAATTATTATGTCATCGACTTTACCCTCAATGAGATCCGTCAGCTTGAGTACCTTGACAATGGCAGGAAACTGCCAAGATTTCGCTTTAGCACATTTGCCGCAGCCGCCTCTGCGAAATCGATGAAAATCCCAACATTTAAAGAAGAAATCGACTTTATCCAAAGGTTGAATGTCAACCGAGAAACGCCGGTTGGCCTGTATATTGAAATAAAAGCGCCACAACTTCACTCCGAACATGGCAAAGACATCAGCACCCACCTTTTTAATCAGCTTATCGATGCACAATCGCTATTAGCCAACACACCAATTATCCTGCAAAGCTTTGATGCTAAGGCGTTAACCGCTCTTAAGGCGAAACTCGATAAGGCAAATTGGCATATCCCTATTGTGCAGCTAATCGGAGAAAACGGCTGGCAACAGGCCTTTCAAAATACCAATGGTAAAGCCCAGCCCTTTAATTACCAACGCATGTTAGAAGACGAAGGCTTACGGGAAATCGCCAGTTACGCCCAAGGCATTGGTATCAATGTTAAACACGTATTTTCTGAAGATTGTTCGTATCAGGGAGGGAAACGCTGGATCGAGCAAGCTCAGAATTATGGTCTCATGGTTCATGCCTTCACTTTTCGGCGTGATAAAATTCCAAACTGCACCAGCAGCTTTAAGCAGTTGCATCAGCTATTCTTTACAGAATTAAGTGTCGACGGTATTTTTACCGATTATCCGGACATCAGTGCTCACTACCGGGATAACAGGTAACTGTTACTCCTTGCAATCAATAACTGAATATTTCACGCGGTCATGCTTAAAATATTCATGGGTGATGAATTTATTATTTGAGCAAAATGTGCAGATTCTCCCGGGTAAACCCTTGATGCACTGGGTGCTTCAAAATACGGCTCTGAAAGCACTCACGCGCTAAAAACTTTTAGCGATTTCGGTTGCAACCGAATATTCAGCTTTGAGGCGGAATACATCTCCCCGTCAACAACATAATTGATAAGGTCAGATTCAAAGGCTGGCAAGATTGTCACACAGAAAGCTTGCGCGTATTCAAAGATATCACTTTCATGTTTTACTCCCAAACTCGATAATGCCAAGTCCGACAAAGCTAATAATTGCTGTGGCATCGATTCGGAAGCTTTTAGATAGGTGATATGCAGCTTGCCGTCGTCAACATTTGGCACCTCACCGCCCTGCGCTAATAACGTAGTAAACGGTGCGGTATTAGCAATTGCCAAACTGTGAATTTCAAGCTCCATAGATTCTTTATTATCAAGTTCCATGATTACTGAAAGAGTTTTATCGCTGACAGCGTTATTTAAGAATCCAGCTAGATAAGCCATCTGCCCCTGCTTATCCTTCTGTTTCCGATTAGCATATTCGATCATTCTCTGTTCAATACCGAGACCGACCACCAAGAGCATCAGGTGCTCATTGCATATGGCTGTATCAATCTCCTTAATATTATCCTCCAGAATAATTTCACATGCTCTGGAGATGGGCGTTACTTTTGCACTTAGTCCGTAAAGGACATGACTAAGAGCGTTAGCTTTACCACAGGGAACAACCCCTAGCCTAACATCGGTGTTCACCAACTTTTGTGCCACCTCACATACAGTACCATCACCGCCACAGGCAATTACTACCTTTATATCCTCGGTCGCAGCCTCAGCGGCAAATTGAGATGCCGAGACCTGTTTCGAGGTTACCATTACCTTGAATCGGTAGCGTTTGGTTAATTCTCTGAGAATAAATTCTGATTCACTTTGCCATTTTCCTCCACCGGCAATGGGGTTTGCGATAAGCCATGCCGGTGCAGGCAGGTGTAACTGCTTTTTACGTTTGATTGCCGATAGCACTTTCAATTGAGTGTTATTCAAGCGCGCGACACTGCGAATTTGATTGATTTCCTCCATCACTTGTTCAACATTAAGAGAAGGATCTTTGCTCAATAAGTAAGCCGCAACCACAAATACCGAACGCCCACGTCCTAATGCACAATGAACTACGACTGAATTTCCCATAGAAATATGAGTATCCATCCAGTTAATTGCGTGTCTGAGCCGATGAAGTGACGGAGCTTTATGATCCAATACGGGCACATTCAGGTAATCAAACTTATCCTCCGTCATCGCCCCTTCAATGCCAACAAACTCAGCGGTTACATCAACAATACAAGTGATGTTTTTGCGTGCCAAAAAATCAACGTCCGATTTAAAAAGCCGACGAGAGAGGTAAAGGTTATCGCTAATTTGTTGAATAGGCTCAACCTTGTCGCGACGAATAACAAGCCAATTGTAAAACCTGACCGCAATCAAAAAAGGTAAAAAAGCCCAGCGTATCCATACTGATATTTTTCCATCCTGCTTTTTCCTAAAAATGGTTGGTATATCGAGATAATATGCAATGCAGACAAGCATCATAGATGTCGCAATCCAGAAGAAAATCAGCCTTAAAAGTGTGTTTTCAACTGAAAACAAAAGTACAAAAGCGACCAGGCACACCAATACGTAATATTTAATAATGAACACGTTTTAGCCACCCGTTATGGTTATCATTCCTGTTAAGTCTAATTCAAAGTTGTTGGACTTAAAAAAAACATATACCTCTTGTTTGCTGATCATCATGACAAAAAGTGCAAGCTTCACAAAATTACGACACTTTTTCGGTTAATGTATAGCAATCGTTATACGATCAAGGAAAACCATGTATAAACTCTTGGCATTATTTATATTTTTACCGTTTGTATCATTCGCAGAAAATATTGAGTTGGCAGAAAAATTTATCCAATTGACGGATGCGACCAAAGTAAAAGGCGCATCTCAAAAAGATATCGATAAGGTTGCCGCATTGCTTGGGGATGACATGCGTTATCAACACCCGAATTTCAATGCTGACTTAACCAAGGTGCAATTTATCGAGGGTTTATCTCGATATTTAGGAGTTGTAGATGCGATGGATTCCGTCATAACCACAAAAGTTGTTGGTTCTGACGCGATAACCGTGGCCTTTATCTCGACAACGGTCAACAATGGTAAAACAGACATCGACGAGCGGCCATTAATGCGCTTGTTCGAGTTCAAACAAGGTAAAATCACACTCGTTAGAGAGTATTGGTAACCCTGGCACTGCAAAAGTATTGTTCAGGTTATAGTTGTGGTTTCAGTTTTAGCTCACCTGGCCACGATAAACAACACTGACTGGTGAAGGTTTACTCCACTTGAATTAACGCTTAGGTTTACCTTAATGCCTGCGGGGAATCGTCAACACGAGATGAATACGCCGCCACAGAAAAATGTATATGTCGCACGTAAAGCATCATTAAGGAGCCTATGATGTCAACAAACAAGCTATCCGTCTTGCTGGTTGAGGACAATCAAGAGATTGCCAATCAGATTGTCACTTACCTGGAACAAAAAGGCGTTTTGGTCGATTATGCCGCGAGCGGTAAAGTGGCATTGAACCTGATACAAAACAATGTGTTTGACTTGGTTATTTTAGATTTAATGCTGCCTGATGCTGATGGATACGATTTGTGTGGGCAATTGAAAAACCATGCGAAACATCACTTGCCGGTTCTGATGTTGACCGCTCGAGACAGCCTAAACGATAAATTACAAGGTTTTGAAAAAGGCGCCGATGACTACCTAACCAAACCCTTTGCGTTAGAAGAAGTGTACATGCGCTGCTTAGCGCTAAGTCGGAGAGTGAAACTCCATCAAGAAAAAATCACCTCCGTAGGCGAGCTAACATTGGACACCGGGCAAAAAACGGTTCAGCGCCAGGGCCAGGCTATCTCGTTATCGCAAACGGATTTTACCATTTTAGAAATTCTGGTTATGGCTTATCCTAATGCGGTTAGCAAAAGAGAGTTGGTTCAAAAAGTATGGGGAGACGATGCCCCGGAAACCGACGCGGTACGCAGCCACATTTACACCCTAAGAAATGGCGTCGATAAACCGTTCGAACAAGCGATGATCAAAACCGTGCATGGTATCGGCTTTAAGCTGGTCATTAACGAATAGAAATCTATGAAGCCAATCAATAAACCAGCCCTAACCGCAAAGAGTGGATCGATAAACACCGCCATCAGTAAGTTGCTGGTATCTGTTGTGCTGATCATTACCCTGTTTTACAGCACACTTTTATTAATTTATTCATGGGTGGTGGAAGACAATATTTTTAATCGTCAGGTAATGGATGAAGCGGCATATATTCAAGAAGTTAACAAAGCCACTGGTGAGATAGTTCAGCCTCGCTCCTCTTACATGACATTGCACCTTAATTGGCAAGGATTACCGCCACAGTTTAAGAAAGAAAAGCAACAAAAGCCGGATAAGGTTGAATTTGATTATCCCGACGGCAGAACCATTCACTTGCAGTTATTTACCATCGAAAATCAAACCTATGTGTTATCCGCAGACGTCGCTGGATTTGAAGTCAGCCGTGATTTTCTGCCGAGAATTTTATGGATGCTGGCGTTATTAAGTTTGTGTTGTTGTCTGGTTGTTGCCGTTGTCGCTATTTTTAAGGCCAGAAAAATCACCCGTCCGCTTAATCGCTTAGCCGAGCAAGTAAGTAAACACCAACGCATTGAAGACATTCAAGTTCAAGGCCACTACCCGAATAACGAAATTGGCACCTTGGCAGCCCGAATTAAAGATGCTTTTGAGCGCCTGGTTCAAGCCTGGGCCAGAGAAGCCAACTTTACCAAAGATGTGAGCCACGAAATCAGAACGCCGGTTACCATTGCGAAAAACCTTTTAGCAAAGCCTTTTTCTAAAGTGTCACAGAGCGACTGGCAAACATTACATGACGCCAATCTCCGGTTAGAACAAACCACCGAAATCTTACTCGCTTTAGCAAGAAATGAATCTACCAAACTAAGCAACACTAACCTGACGCAACTGTTAGAACAGTGCTTATTACAAAATTCAGACGTCAATTTAAGTTCAAAAGGACAGGATATCGAGTTTGAAATAGAAGCCGAGCAAGACGTTTATCAAACCATTAATGAGAATCTCGTATCGATATTGTTTAACAATGTTTTGTCAAATATCGTGCACTATACATCGGGAAAATCGGTAACGATAAAAATCACCAGCCACGACATCACTTTTACCAACGCCTATCACCAGACGCCACCAACCGAGCTTTTAAAAAGCGGCGAAAAAGGCCAAAACAGCCAGGGTATTGGCCATGGCTTGAGTATAGTGAAACGCATTAGTGACGTATGTGGTTGGCAGGTATTGGTTTCCGCGACTGAAAAACATTTTGTTTTAACATTAAATTTCGATAAATAGCCCACCGATATATCGCGCCTGCCCGATTTCTTCACAAAAGCACGACACTTCTCACTTTAATATCGAATACCAATCACATTAAATTATTGCTCACTCAGTGAGAATTCAAAGGCTTTTAGGCAAGGCTTTGACTGCAGAGAATGGTATTCCGCTCTCAAAAACAGCCAAAATCAGTAACGTAGGATAAACGCCTTTAAAACTCACCCGTAAGGGTTAACCAGAGGCCCATTTACGGCCTTATATTTCATTAATATAGAATGACTATATCAATGAAATCTATGTTGTAACTGAACCTCTCCCCTAACTCTGAATTGTGCACAAACTTTATGTATTGGTATTAAATATTATCAAAATGGAGACATTAAAATGAGAAGTTTATCATTGGTTATTTTCCTGCTTGCTAGTTGCATAGCAACAGCCGCAAGCGCAGACAAGACTACAAAACAGAAAAAAGTCGCTTTGGTGATTTCTGGGTATGCAAGTCAAGGCAATCCAGCACTTAGCTATGATCAGGAAGAATTAGCGCAAAGTTACCTGACCTTGTTTAACAATGGCGTCGACATCGATATTGTCAGCCCCCAAGGCGGTGCGGTACTGGTTAAAACCAACAAAGATGACTTACCGTATATTCAGCAGTTTAAAAACAACACTCAGGCATTAACCCAGTTAGCGAATACCCTGTCAGCTGAACAAGCCAAGACACAACACTACGATGGTTTGTTCATTGTTGGTGGCGATGGCGCAATGTTCGACCTGCCCAGACACCAAGGCATACAAAGCCTGATACAGGACTTTGCGGAACAAGACAAACCGATAGCGGCGGTTTGCCATGGCCCGGCAGCGCTGGTTGATATAAAACTACAAGATGGCACTTACTTTGTGGCAGGAAAAACCGTCAATAGTTTTACGCTTACCGAAGATCAGGCCTTTAAAAAAGAACACATTGAGCTATATCCATTTATCGTACAAACAGAGTTGGAAAAACGTGGCGCTAATTTTGTTTCGAACAAACCCATGTTGCCATACGTGGAACAAGACGGAAATTTAATTACCGCACAAAACCCGATGTCGGTAGCGAAAGCGGCCGATGCCCTGGTGCTTAAATTAGGATTAAAACCAAAAACACGCGCATTGTTTAAAGACGAGGCCACCTTTGATTTATTAGCTCGTGCTGAAAATGAAGGGTTAAATCTAATCGACGTAGAAATCGCTAAACAGCCAGATGCTTTTGATTATAACTATATGGCGTTATACGGTTATTACGCTTTTCAAATCGCTAAAACGCCTGAGCAAAAACAGTTCCAACTAAAGTTAATGGCGCAGCTAAGAGAACATGTTGTCGAGTTTCAACCAAGATACCAACTCGCACTGATTTCAGCTAATTTAGAGCTAGATTTCGTTGAACAGGCAAAACAGGAATACGCATGGTGGTTAGCAAACTTTCCAGAGCAACAAGCACCAGAAAGTCTCATAAAAAAACTAGGCATCTAATTTATTCAGGCCCTAATCTCTCCTAAGACAGAAACGAAAAAGCCCCGGTAAATACCGGGGCTTTTTGCTGAATAATGGCGGTTATAAACATGGATGTTTTGTATGCCGACATCACATGGATGTAGAAGATGGCGGTGACGGAGAGATTCGAAAGATAGAACCCAGCCTAAAAGCAACGTTTTTATTGGGTTTTACGGGTAGTTGCAGTTAGTTAAAGGGCAATTTTTTTGGGAAAAGTTCCCAAAAAGTTCCCAGCTAAATCTGATGCTTAAATCATACAGTATTCAGGGTTTCTAAAGAATTAATTATTTATTTTATAGAAACTGTAATTGGAGCCGTTTCGTTATCTGTCACTGTAACGCATACAGTTTCATTGCAAATGGTATGCGTTGCAGATAACGAAAAAGTCTAGGCTTATTCATTTAATTCAATCGAACCCTTCCTACAATTATTCAATGTCGTCTTTTTCACCAATTTCGTACAAAACTTTTGTTGACGGTTCGCCTACAAAATCACCTTCCAATCCAATTTTTATTGCAGGTCTTAACACATAAAGCACTTCATTTGATATAGCAACACAGTGGTTTTCCATTATGTGCATCGCCAGTTCTTCTGGACTATGACAAAAGTAAACGCCTTTGTCGCACTCTCCACAATAACGTAAATCAGAATCTTCGGTTTCAGTAAGTTGCTTCCATTTCTGACTGCATTTTTTACCGATAGAACAATTACGAATCTTAGGCTTTGACATAACTTGTTAATGCTTGAATCAAATAACGATGTCTAAAAACTAGTTGATTTGAATGATATGACAACTCAAGCGGAATAGAGTAGACACTTTACTCAGATGAGTAATTTACCCCTTACTCTTGTTCACGAAACGAAAAAGCCCCGGTGTTTACTGGGGCTTCTTGCTAAAAAATGGCAATTATCGATAAGAATGTCGTATATGCAATCATTCTATGGGTGCAATAAATGATTGCAACGGAGGGATTTATTAAATACGTCTTATATTTGCCCCTGCTAGCGCTCGAGCGCGTGAAAATTTGTTCCGGGCAAATTTTTCGAACTCTGAGTTCTCATACGAGCTTTCGTCTTGAGATAATAGCCCTGAAAACAGTTTTTTCACAACCTCGCGAGTCCGTGTGGTAATAACTTCACGTTGAGAACGTCCGGTTGCTTTAACCAATGCTTTGTCCGCTCTATTAATTTCATCTTCTGTGTTTTTATGTTTAGCCTTTATATAATGAGTTTTTGTGGTTTGAGCACTAGCATGAGTTAGTTGATTAGCCACCATGGTCTCTGAAACCCCCATTTCACAGCTATTTGTCGCAAAGGTTGTTCTAGAGTTTCTAGGTGGCAATACATTGGAAATACCGGCAAGAGCCTGTAGCTTTTTAACGGCCCTCCGATATTGTTGCTCAGTATAAGGTAATCCGGTTTTCGGATTGTTCATTAAGAATTTCACTTGCTCTTTCCGCACAAGTTGCCTCTTCTCGAAGATCTCAATTTCGTGTTCCATGTACTGATCAGAGTCTTTCACTAACATATCCAGCCATTTTTTATTAGACGGCAAGATGTCAAAGCTAGAAACATCCCCTTTGGCTATTTTAGGCGTTTTGTAATAGTTGTTAGACTTAGACCTTCTGACATTGCCTTTGAGCTGTTTTCCCACATAACTGAAATCAGCTGTCGCCATCGAAATTGCCTCGCCTACCCGACTACCACTGTTTTTAGTTCTCAGGTTTTCCATTGCCCAAACTGCGGTTAATCCATGTGATGAAACGATTTTTGGATCTAAAGACGCCAAGCAATTTACTTCTTCTTGAGAGTGATGAGTTAACCCATTATTCGACCTAATATCCTTTCGCCTTACCTTAAGTCTAAGATCATTGATATCTATATTGTGTTTTCTGAGATACCCTTGTCTCAAGGCAAGATCCAGGATCTTGCCCAAATGTCTTAAAACTTCCTGAATCCCATCAGCATCTAGTTTAGAGGAATACACCCATTCCTCCACGAGATTATGATTAATGTCTTGAATTAAAAATGTTCCAAATGCTTTGTACAGTCTTTTGCAGTCGCGTTCATAAGTCTTCGTTGTATTTTCTTCAAGTCCGCTTCCGTCAAAATTATTGTACTCATCAATCACTTGCCCAAAGTAAATTGAACTCACTAAAAGCTCTTTATCCAGAAGCTGATCATAGCTGAGTCGTTTCAACTCCTCTGCATCCGCTTTCGCTACTAGTATCCCTTGATAGGTAAACCCGCCTCTGACGCTGAACTTAAAAGGTTGTGGCCGATACTTCACGAATTTTCGTACAAATCGAAACCCAGCTCCGTGCGCCTCAAGATGTTTAATATTCAGGCATTTTTTCAATAATTTTATCTCAGTCATTGATAACTTAAGATCCGGTGTAGCCGCAAAGTTGGCAACAACTTCATTGGCATTCATATTTTTATTAGGAAATTCTGACAACATAAATCAATAATTTTTCATCGATTAACTAGAAATTGGCTGTACTCGGTTACTTTTCGGAAAGCATTTGATCCAGATTTTCAAAATGGTATATATAGTTTTTCCCCTTTTTCTTAAAATGCACACCTTCTTCCATACAAGTTGATCGCCAGTTTTTTAATGTGTCGTAAGAAAAGCCTTTCAGTTCCTCCACTTTCTGATATGAGACCCAACCAAGTAAAATTTTTTGCATAACATTCTCCTTTCTTTCGAAATTTAATGTATTCAAGTAAACCGAAAAACTAAGCACAAAAACACTCACTCAATGACGCCTTTTTTCATTTTCTCATCAGAGCCCTGTAAAATAGGGGTTGATATGTGAAAACAAGTAAATTTTGGAATAAACCAAATGGGTAAACCAGACAATTACAGATACTCTGCGGCTCAAATTAAGCAGGCTTTGGACGAAGTTTCAGCGTCAAAAACCATCAAAGAGGTATCTGCGCAACTCGGAATGTCGACAAATTCGATCGTCAACTGGAAACGAAAATTCGGCTCAATGACCGAAAGTCAAATAGACAAAATGATTGAACTTGAACGAGCTAATGATCTTCTAAAAATCGAAAACAAGGAACTCCAGGTATTTTTCTTAGCATGCGGTTCAACTTTCCCAAACACATTAAACAAAGAAGAGAAATTGGAGGCGGTAAGAACATTCGTCAAAGAATACAACGTCCCTCTTGTCGCTGCTATAAAGTTCTTTGGGATGTCGGTTAGCTCCTATTACAACAGGTATCCGAAATAACACAGGAATTTTTTATTGCTTGAATTACTATTTAGTTCGCTAACTCAAGGAGTGAGTTTACAAACTCTCGAGGACAACTCAAAAGTGTCTAGACTGTTAGTGGAGATTCAGTATGAGAGCCGATGTTGAGCCAGGCATTCAAGAGGTTCTGGCTGGGTGAAATTGATGAATTTGGCTGGAAGCGAACGACCGTTTTGTGCCAATAGCTGCCTGTTAGCATTTTCTAATATACGCTGATTTCGAGGCGTTAACACCTTTAGCCGCTGCAATTTGTGCAGCTCAAGGCGTAGTCATTTGTTCGCTTGCCTAAATTTATTAGGGCTTTTACCCGTATGGCTCAGGCCATACCAATGCCCACTGATTATTTTGCCACTGTATATCTGCGTAACTGCCGCACTCCATACAGAAGAACAGCGATAGTTCGTTAGCTTTGCCAAACAACACTGCAAACCTAGGTTTGTTAAGATCTACTGTAAGGACCTGCTTAATTTCTTTAGTGTTTAGGTCGCTGACTATGACGACATTCGCATAAGGATACTTGCCCGATTTGTATTTTGCGACACCAACGCTCCATAGTTCCTGAACTCCATCGCGGTTTAAATCTCTAATCGCGCTAAACATACCTTTGTTGTGAGCAATTTCAGCACATTGTTGGGGGGTAAAATACTTATTGTCAGCGCAAGAATATATTTCAAGAGCGGAAAATTTGCTGCTATATTTTGATGCATCAGATTTAGGCTCATAGGTATAGTCAACCCACCAGGCTACACCTATGGCAGCCGCCAGAAATGGTACTGCTATGAGGATCATCGCTCGATTCATGGTTGCCCTAACAATTTAATAGTGTGCAAATCGCGCACTTTTCTGAATGGGATAGTTTTAACAAAGTTGACAACATGTTGCCAGAGTTATTAAAAATATGCGTTATTAATTTTTTGAGAAAGACAAAAGTAAGCAAATCGCTCATTTTCATGAATATAGGGGAAAGTCACCAATGTTATTATTGCTTTAGGAAACAACCTTTAAGGCTTCGTTTTGGATAGTTAATTCACAGTTAGCTTCCGTGGGGAGAATGTTATTTCTATCTGGCCAAAGCATCACTAATACACGAAATGGCTTATCGTAATATTGACTCGCAATTCCTGCAAAGTCTGCAATACATTCATTTTTAAGAGGCTTAAACATTACATCTAACCCTCCCGATATTACATCAGGAATACGATTATTGGGGGTAAATACTTTTCCACTTTTTAGCTCATATGCAATATCTGCAAGTATGGTATGCATTGTTTCTTTTTTGAGTCCAAAAATCATAATCTCTGGATGTGCAAAAGTTTCTTCAAACCCAATGGTATAAGCGAAATCTACTTTCTCACCATTTTCATCAAATACGAATTGAAATTGCCAACCATGTTCTTCTATATTTTTTGAAATCTTTTTATGTTGTTTGTTGTTCTTGAATAGCCACATCTATATTGTTCTTTTCCTAATAAAAGTGAAATTGCGTTACCTATGCAGCGGCTGCGGTTCGCTCAATATAGTCATCCCATTATTAGGCTATTGATTTTCCCAAGGAAGTGACTTAGATATTTTCAATCCTTCGTAATTACAATTGATAAAAAACTCAAACTTTATAAGTTTGTCGTCAAAGTTAATCTTGCCAATTGCCTCGTTACAGTCGTTTGTAAAAAACGCATAACGCAAAACATCATCAACAGTAATTTTTGTTCCTTCAGGTAAATTTGCTATTAACCTTCCCTGGTGACAGCAATCGCTTTGCCTTACCAATAAAACATTATAAAAGCTAAAGTTACCCTCTGGCTGTTCATATAAAGTCATATCTTCAGTCAACTCAAATTCGCCGCCAACATAATTCGAATAATGGCTAGATAAGCTTTGGGTATTTACAGCGCAAGAAATGCATAAACTCGAAAACAATAATATGATTAGTATTCGCATTAGATCCCTCGACCTATCTCTCCACGTCCGTTTATCGCTCATTATAGTCATCCCAACCTGGATCAGACCATACTTATCTGGTTCGGGTCATCCAAATTACCGGATTAAGCCTACTTAGGCAATCAACCAAATTCAGTCCTTGAGTAAAAAGGCTTAAATCACATACCTAGACGAACACGGTTGCCTATCGGTTATTACGGTAAGCAATGGAGAACTCTGTTGCATATGTTTTCATATCGAAACCTGGGCAACGTTTCTTAATTTCAGCCAAGAGAAAGGGATTATCTAGTACAGGCTTATTTTTAACCTCAGGATGTTCAGCGTATTGTCCCGAAAATACCTCACAAACAAACCTTTCCAGTTCGTTCCGAAGAGTATTTATCGTCGCTTGCTTCTTTGTACCCATAATAAACTTTAGATCTTCTATGACCGCTGTTCGCTCATCACGGCCTGATAGGGGTATCCCCACCAGGCAATAATTTATACCTCTATAGACTCCGATATTTCCAGTGCATCGTCAACCTCGATGCCAAGGTAACGAACGGTACTTTCCAGCTTTTTATGGCCGAGGAGCAACTGAACCACCCTGAGATTCTTGGTTTTCTTGTATATCAGATATGGCTTTGTGCGACGCAAAGAATGAGTACCATACAGGCTGTGATCTAAATGCAGAGCTGATATCCAGCCATGAAATATCCTGCTGTACTGACGCGTACTAAGGTGCTCAGAATCCTTTAGACGGGACTTAAAGAGGTAATCGTTAGCATCTAGTCCAGCTATGGCAATCAAGGCAATTACAGATTCTCTGGTGGCCTTAGTGATTTCGAATTGCACCGGACTTCCGGTTTTCTTTTGGGTTATAGTAGCTCTGGATAATATTCTACGGCCATGGGAAATATCAGATACTTTCAGTGATACCAGGTCACAGGCGCGAAGCTTACTATCCAGTGCCATGTTGAATAATGCCAAATCACGGTGATTGTTCGTTAGTTCAAGCCGGACTCGGATACCCCAGATATGAGATATTTTCAGCGGTTTACGCTGTCCTACGATTTGAGCCTTGTTCCAGGGAATGAAGGGTTTGTCTTGAGTTAAGTGATTCATACAGCGCTCCTTTTATCGAAAGCGCTTTAATTATCACCGATGATTGTATATTCTGATTCTCAAGTTGCCGCCAGGAGTCTGGACGGCTTCAATGAGCGAGCTACAGTCATTCAAAATTCAAAAATGAATACTATCCAAATATTTGAATATTAGCCGCTTGGCTAACATGGAGAGTTTGTGGAAAACCTTAAGGAAAAGCTCATCGAATTAGAAGAGCGATTGTTTAGAGCTGAAACTAGATCATCTTTTAGTGAACTAAACAACTTAATTGCGGAAGACTTTACTGAAGTTAGTGGCTCTGGCTGCCGATTTGGTAAAAAAGAAGTCCTTGATCGTTTACCCAATGAATTGCCGCCAAAAATAAACGCATCACACTATGAAGTTAAATATTTAGCATCTGATTGTGTTCAGTTACTTTATAAATCTGTAATGGAAAAGAGCGGTGAGAGGACTCCGATTTTCTCTTTGCGCTGTTCCATATGGTCTTTGAAAAATGGAAGGTGGCAAATGCTATACCATCAAGGCACTTTGTGTGATGAATTCGGACTTAACTCCTAACTAGGGTTGTCAGTAGCTATTAGTCTTTCCATAATTCTTATATCCGAGGTTGATATTAACTCCTTGAAAAGGTTAATGTCTCTGAAGAGCGATCTACAGTCATTCAATGGAAGGAGTATCGAGTGAAGGAAGTTTTCCCAATTCTATTTGCTATATTGTTTGGTTCTGTTTTTGTTTGGTTTTTTCTTTGTCATCGTTTGTTTAAGATACTAGAAACCAGACACCCAGAAAAATACAAATCAATGGGTGAACCAAGTCTAATCATGAATAACTCATTAAACACAAATCGAACGTTTATGAAGTATTTATTCAAAAGAGAATGGCGGGATATTGAAGATCCTGGACTGGCTTCGTTGAGCAAGTGGATGCTGATATTTATTTCAATATACACGCTAGGATTCATTATTTTATTTGTGTCCGTCCCTCTAGGATTGGTACAGCAGTAATGAGCATGTATGCCAGCGTCTGAGTTGAGCGAATTGCAGACATACGTATTGAATAAAATTGGATGTGACGTTGAAAATACTCGAAGCAATTAAAAAAGGTGTTCTTGCCGCTCTTCAATTTTATGTTTTCATGCTAATAGGTATCTTGCCTCTAAATGTGATCCTGGATTATTTTGAAGGTGATGATATTGGCCAGTATGCAAGCATGGGTTTTGTTCTCAATTTTATTAATCACCCGTTAATCTACGGTTCACTTTTCTGTATCGTTGTAGTATCAGTGATTAATCAATTTGTATTACTCAAGAAGAAAATCTGAGTATCAGAGAAAATTTGTATATTCGTATGAAACAGGCACATGACCCGAACCAGATAAGTATGGTCTGATCCAGGTTGGGATGACTATAACGAGCTGCGAGCTACAGTCGTTCAACCAAGGATATGGCATCGACAATACAGCCGTTGAAGCCGCCGAGAATTGGGCTAAAGAGCCGGAGAATCAATAAATGATGTTCAATAAAAAAGGTTTTTATGCCATTTGGAAAGTTGGCTTCAAGCTTATATTTTTAGCAATGCTTTTTGTGCTAGGCCTAAGGCTATGTTTGTTGTATATGTATGGAAAGGCTGATTCTGTAACTATAAGTAGCGTACTTTTAGGGTTAGCTATAGCTGCTGCAGGGACTGCGCTCATCACGGGGTTTATCGCATGGGTTGTAGTGGTAAACGATAAGTCAAATACTAGTGAATAACCATTTATTAGATGACAGTCTGTAGAGTGGTATATTAGCAATAGCTAACAGACCGTTCCTGGCACATAAGAGACACTCAGCTCCTACCATTTTTGATCAAAATTGTCGAAATTCCCCCTATCGGTTCCTTGTTATTTGTGCCCAACCAAACAACAAGGAAAACTTATGAATATGGAACAAAACTATCTAAATATTAAGTTTGTCAGCCAATTGCTAAACCAACTCAATGAGGCGTTTCGCCTGGAAGAAGATGTATTGCGCGATGTAATAGTAAATAAGTGGGGAGTTCACGATGATTATATTTTTTGCGAGCATCTGCAGAAATACTTCACTGAACTTTTACCGCATGAACGCAAAGCGTTAATGGCGATTACTCGGACTGTTATTAGTGCCTCGGCTGAAGCCTATTATGAATTGATTGAGGACAATTACCTGGGGTATGAGAAGCAGGACAATGAGGCGCTCAGCTTAAATGAATTCATTGACAGGCTTCAAACCGAAGGCGCGGAATACTAGTCCTTGCCTTCATAAAAAACACAGCCCCTTTCGGGGCTGTTTTTTTACCAGTCGTCGCTAAACGATGAGCCTATAGAACTATCGACTGACGAAAAGCTATCGTCAATCAAGCTCGAAGAAAATGAATCATCAAAACTGTTCGTGCAAGTATCGATACCGACAGAGCTTGTGATATCTATGTCATTGCTGCATTGTCCATACACCTTGCCTTCCACATCTATCATAGAGTCGGGGATCATAGGTGTACCATCACAATTTACGATTGGTGTTGAGCTAGTGTTACTTGAGCTTGAATGTACAGTTGAGGTGGTATCATCAGAGCCGAATAACCAATTTAATAGTCTCATATTTTTCTCCATGCTTAATTATCAACCTATTCCATTTTAAGGATTTTTCTGATAATTTGATGAATTCTTCGTACGCGAACGCGACCTAAAATTCTTACCATTCTGACAAACAAACCTGCCTCTTCTCGCGCTCACCTCCGATTCAATGCGCATGATTTGCCGAAGGCAAAGCAACCAAATTTTTAAGGATTTAAAAATTCAAAATAAGCGAATGTAATTCGCATCAAATCGCGGAAGCAAACAACCACGAGAGTGGCTTGTTTGGTGAAGCCGGCCATCAGCCAAGTGCTGATTTGGCTGATTGGAGTTTCGCCTTAAGCGAAATTTTTCGATTTTCCAAGGGAAAATAGGAAAACCTAACGTCACGAAGTGATGCAATAAATTGAGCCTCTCTCCGGCGTCTCCGCCGGGCGAAATTTATGGGCGGAAATCGGCCAAATCAGCGGTCACCGCTGATGGCCGGGCTATTTCCCGAGACGCCCGAAGGAAGGAAAGCCAGACCGCGACAAGTCGCGAATAGTCTGGCGTTCAGAGAAATAGCCTAAACGAAGTTTTTACAACAACAGTTGATTTAGCTTGCAGTATGCAAAGCGTGGCGAAGCCCTACCCTGATGCCAGGCATCAGGCAAAGCGAGTTTGATACATGGTGGCAAAATTATCCTTGGCTGAACCTTGATAAAGATTTACAAGCAAGAAGGAGATGCGATGCAAGAATTATCAATCTATCAAAATCTGGGGACTAAATTTCTTATTCCCCCAGAGTACAACAATCCAACTCAAATCGGTCATGCCAGGAAAATTTCGGTTCTCTATGTTATTGGTCGATTTGGCTTTAGTAGTAAAACCGTTATTCAGTATCTTTTGGGAATTAGCCGTGAAGCCATCAACAAGTTATTTAGAAAGTTAGTGATAGATGGCTTGATAAATGAGCGAAAAAGTTTCGGTAGCAAAGATGGTGCGGTGTATTACTTAAGTGCCAAAGGAAAGCGATTCATCAGCTTTGAAACGGAGTTGGAATATCATCAGAAAACCGATACAAGCCAACACGCTTATAAAAACGAAATTCACGACTTGAGTGTTCAAATATGTGTTATTAACAGATTACTCAAATACAATAGTGAAAGTAAAAATAGTGGCCAGTATACAGCATTTATTACAGAGCAGGAGCTTCGGGCTGCTGGATACGGAAGTTTTGGCGAGCTCAGAAACGAAAGGGCTGTAGATAGCCTTATTTACTTTTGCGACCGCCATTGCGAGTCCAATTCCGGCTGGCATTCTCTTGAAATTGAGACGGCCAACGCTAAGAATAAAAAGGCCGCTAATAATTATCTGCGCCCCGAAATTCTGGAAAAGTACCGGCGTCAATTAGTCGCGGAGGATGGTCTCTATTCCCGGGTACTATTTTTCAGTCATCGTGAGCGTTTCCTACGACAAATTGCCGCTAGAACAGATGAAATCATCAAAGAGAATGCGCTGGGCTATACCGATAAGGATATTGAGGTATTAACGGCGTCATTAAAGTATGTCCATTCATTTTGCCCTACTCTTTACGAGTTATTCTGGAACCCGGATTCTAAGTTGGATAAAGACAGTCACATCAAAATTGACCAAGACAGAATTGAGCAAGCAGTGGCCTTGTACTCGGTAAACTCATCCAACGAGTATCAACAAGGCTTAACCGATGTATTTCGAACACTTGGCATTAAACATCCAGACATACCAACTAACAATTAAAGGCATAAAAACAGGCACCGCATAGCGGTGCCTAATCGTAACGGGTTGCCCGTCAATCTTTAATCATATCGGGTCGGTGTTTGGCGACATAGCATCGTAATCCGATGCTGATACCAACCATTGTCAAAGCCAATACCGTCAAGCCAACAATGACATGAAGCTGAGTATCTAAATCTTCTTGCAAAAAGATGACTATCATAATCAGCGAAATCGATGTGGCCTGTAGTATCCTCAAGCCAATTTCACATAAGCCTTGTGAGGATTCATAGATATAAATTAAAGATTCTTTATTTTTCATAGTGTTTCCTTTTTCATTCATGGAACTGTCTTCCATAACTATGTAGAAACACCCCAGGCGAAATATGGGGAAAGGGAGCCAATCTGGCTCCCTTTACAGTCGATATGCTTTCCTTTTCTCACCATTGTCGCAATGACGTCGGCGACATCCGGTATGAGCTTCCGATCACCCACGGAGCGTTGAGCTGGTCATCGAGGTCAACGTCAACTCAGTCAAAACGCAAAGCTCGGAAACTTCACTGATTTGCTGTAATAAGTGACAGCGGCACCTTGCCCCAACATAACTTCCGACTGCCCTATTAACTAGTTCCAATGTGGGGAAATTATTGCCGGAAAAAGAAAAGGGAGCTTTCGCTCCCCTGATTAGACTGAGTTTTCACACAACGATAAAAACGATTCATAATTTTCACTGGAAAAGAACACAGATTTCGATACCCCGGTGAAATTGAAAAAGGCCATATCATCGACGTTATGCTCGATAAACTGACTAATTTCACTAAAGAAAAAGCCGAATACCCATGCACGCTCTTCCGGGAAAAAATACTTCCGGTTGATGTGCTCTGGCAGCTGCTCTTGCAATAAACTGGTTATGGCAAAGCCATTCGTGCCGCCCGCTTGATTACGGTATTCGTATATTGCTTGTTTATTTTCTTCGTCGAGATACCAGCAAATTCGCAAATCATCCGGTTTATCGCCATTGCCCCAAGGGCAGCGAGAACGACGTACCATTTTATGAATCCAATTAAACTGTGTGTTTTCTGTCTTTTGGGTCATTGATATATCCTCTTTTAGTTAACCTCGGATATATCTAGGCCCGTTAAAGGGAAATTATTTTAGGAGAATGCCTGACTAGCCAAATTTGCGAATTTGTCTTCATGTGTCGGCATCCATTTAGCATAATGTTTCTCGATCATTTTTATGCTGGTGTGTCCCATTTGTCTGGCTACCCAAGTCAGCGGTAAGCCTGCTGAGACTAAATGAGACGCATAAGTATGCCTCGCTTGATTGGCACCGCGATAGACTACGCCAGCTTTCTTTAAATGGTTTTGAAAAAATCTTTGTCGATACTGATTATCATTGTCAAATGGCAACATGGTATTGCTATTGTAAAAGACAAAACACACATTATCTTTACGCATGGTTTTATTATCGCAAGTCAACACTTCAAGCGTTTGTGGTTTTAATCTTGCTAATTGCAATTGCCTTTCGAGCACCGCTATGGCTTGTGGCAACAACTTAATAGTGCGTTGACTGGATGCGTTTTTCGGCGATTTATACGTGTTGTTTACTACAGAACGGTTTACATGAAGGGTCTGTTTCGCCAAATCAATATCAGTCCAGGAAAGCGCCATTGATTCACCCAACCGCAACCCCGTATAGCAGTTAAAGTGAAACAGGTTAATTTCACTTTTTCTGCTAGTAGGTGTCGACACGATTTTTTGTATTTCATCATCAGTAAAAGGCTGTGGTTCAGGGGCTACCGATTTTAGTTTCAGTACATTTCCTGCTTTTAACTTGTCGAGAGGGTTCACCATGATTGCATCATCAAGGATAGCCAATAAAAAGATTTGATTTAGGAAGCAAACCAGATCTTTAACAGTCTTATTCGATAAGTGGCTCAAATCTTCAAGTAGCCAACGCTGAATTTGTAATGGTTTTATTTCAGCGACTGGGACTTTACCGAATTTAGGGGTGATGTAGCGTTCGATTTTCTTCTGGTAATTGCTAATCGACGAAGGCGCAAGCGAGCCTTGCTTAGACATGTAAAAATATTCTATGAATTCATTTAGTGGGCGAGCGTCAGGATTAGAAGATTGGCCTTTTGGACTTCGGGAACTTTTAGGACGCTGCTCTTTATATTTTTTAAGGAAGTCCTCAAAATTGTATTTAGCTAGCAATTTTAATTGCTTCACTTCATCGCCTGCTTTAAGCACCCTCTTAGGAGTGAGTTCGAACTCATCAAGGCGAAATCGATATATGGTTTTATCCAGTTTTATATGTGCGCGAACCGAATATGGCCCTCGGATATCCAGGCCCTTAATTTTATTTTTCTTGCAGAAAGCCTTGGCTTTTTCAACTGACCACATAAACACCTCACTCAACGCACTGATAAGACGTTGATTTTAAGAGGTATTAATGATATTAAAAGAATTCTTCGCTGCGTAGCTCAGCACTAAAATTCTTCCCTGTGACGAAACCGCGAACAAGTTAGCCTCCTCTGGTCTAGGAAACTCTCCGTAATTAAGCTTTGTATAGAACGAAAATGATTAGGAGTAGATAGAGAAAGAATTGAAATCAGAAGTCGGTGTATGTAGCTCAAAAGTTCCCATAAAGTTCCCAATCGAGCTACATCCCTTTAATAATGGCGGTGACGGAGAGATTCGAACTCTCGATACGTTTCCGTATACACACTTTCCAGGCGTGCTCCTTCAGCCACTCGGACACGTCACCTTAAATCGAATTGTAGAAGAATTTGATAATCGTGTTTCTTTTCACGTTTTGGTGATTTGGCTGAGCACGCCAGGCGTGTTAATACCCCTTGGCAGCCACTCGGACACGTCACCTAAATCACTTTGTCAATGCGCTAATTTTTCGGTCACATTGTTTAAATATTTTTTCAATCGCTGTGCGTTTGAATGTGCGCGTATGTTAGGGAAAATTTTGCGAGGACGCAAGTATTAATCCACCAACAGCTTACTGATTGCTGTTTTTTCGCACTATGTATTATTTTTCTCGCTTAGTTTCAATTGCGCCGAAAAGTCGAGCATGCGGTTTAAGGATTTTAATGCGCCGTCGCGTAGATCCATATCGACAAAGATTTCTCGACCGGTACCATCGATTAGGGCATCATGAATGGCTTTTAAGCCGTTCATTGCCATCCAGGGGCAATGTGCACAGCTTTTACAGGTTGCGCCCTCGCCTGCGGTTGGTGCTTCGAAAAACTCTTTATCTGGGCACAACTGCTCCATCTTGTAAAAAATACCGCGATCGGTGGCGACGATGAATTTTTGATTATCCATCTCCTGGGCGGCTTTGATCAACTGACTGGTTGATCCTACGGCATCGGCTAGATCGATAACGGATGCTGGAGACTCAGGGTGCACCAATACGGCGGCATCAGGATGCAAGGCTTTCATATCGGCCAGTGCTTTGGTTTTAAACTCATCATGGACGATACAGGCGCCGTCCCACATCAGCATATCGGCACCGGTTTGTTTTTCGATATAAGCACCCAAATGTTTATCCGGGCCCCAAAGTATCTTTTCGCCCTGCTCGTCCAGATGCTCAACGATTTCCAGTGCACAAGATGACGTTACAATCCAGTCCGCTCGGGCTTTTACTTCTGTGGAAGTATTGGCATACACCACCACGGTACGATCCGGATGTTGGTCACAGAAGGCATTAAATTCTTTGATCGGACAGCCTAAATCCAAAGAACAGGTGGCTTCCAGCGTTGGCATCAGCACGGTTTTTTCTGGTGTTAAGACTTTGGCGGTCTCGCCCATAAATTTCACACCAGCGACGATCAGTGTGTCTGCAGAATGTTGATTACCAAAGCGCGCCATTTCAAGAGAATCGGCAACACAGCCCCCGGTTTCTTCCGCTAATGCCTGAATTTCAGGATCGGTATAATAATGGGCAACCAGAACCGCGTTCTTTTCCTTTAACAACTGTTTGATTTTGGCTTTGTATTCGGCTTTTTCGGCATCACTCAACTTTGCTGGCTTGGCAGGAAAGGTGTAATCAAAATCAACGGCTAAGGTGGTCTCTAACATTCGTAAACAACTCATGGTACTAAAGTGCCGCATATTATAAATCAATCGGTTTTAAATGCCTATAGGTCGAAAATCCGAATTAAATGTAATCTAGGTACACAATCGAAGATTGTTCCGGGTACGTGGCAAACGGCGCCACTTCGGGTACGCGATAAACCACATCGCTTCGGGTAGCGGGTAAAAGCAGCTCTTATACCAATCACATTAAGTTTGTGCACAACTCAGAGTTAGGGCAGAGGTTCAGTTACAACATAGATTTTATTGATA
>NZ_JBHZSG010000029.1:0-4299 GCF_043642205.1 Thalassotalea litorea
GAATAACCATTCTCTGCAATCAAAGCCTTGTCTAAAAGCCTTTAAATTCTCACTGAGTGAGCAATAATTTAATGTGACTGGTATAACAAAGGCTAGAAATGCAAAAGGAGCCAATTGGCTCCTTTAAAAAGTGGTGATACTAAATCGCCTTTGCGGCAAAAGGTTAGCCTTGGCTGGCTAGATATTCGTCATAGCCGCCGGCAAAGTCCACATAATGATCGCCCTTAAGTTCAATCACGCGAGTGGCTACGGAAGAGACAAATTCACGGTCATGACTGACGAAAATTAATGTGCCTTCGTATTTTTCTAAGGCAATATTTAACGATTCAATGGATTCCATATCCATATGGTTGGTCGGCTCATCCAAAACCAAAATGTTGGGCTTTTGCATCATCATTTTACCAAACAACATGCGGCCTTGCTCACCACCAGACAGGACTTTTACCGACTTTTTGATATCGTCCTGAGAAAACAACAAACGTCCTAAAAATCCTCGCACGATCTGTTCATCATCACCCGGATTTTTCCATTGACTCATCCAGTCGAACAAGGTCATATCCTGTTCAAAATCGTCCGCATGATCCTGTGCGTAATAGGCGATATTAGCGTTCTCTGACCATTTCACTTCACCACTATCGGGCTGAATTTCATTCATCAAGGTACGCAAAAATGTGGTTTTACCGATACCATTTTCACCAATAACTGCAATTTTTTCGCCAACTTCGGCCATTAAATTAATGTCTTTGAGGATAGTGTTGTCATCAAAGGATTTACCTAGTGCCTCGATTTCGATGGCATTGCGAAACAGTTTCTTTTCCTGATCAAAGCGTATGAAGGGGTTAACCCGACTGGATGCTTTAACTTCATCAAGCTGAATTTTATCAATTTGTTTGGCACGAGACGTAGCTTGTTTGGCTTTTGATGCGTTCGCGGAAAAGCGTCGGACGAAATCCTGAAGCTCGGAAATCTGTGCTTTCTTCTTCGCATTATCCGCCATTAAACGGGCACGTGCCTGTGTGGCAGCCAACATGTATTCGTCATAATTGCCGGCATACACGTTCAGTTCACCATAATCGAGATCGGCCATGTGGGTACAGACACTGTTTAAAAAGTGACGGTCATGGGAAATGATGATCATGGTTGAATTACGTTCATTAAGAATTTCTTCAAGCCATTGAATGGTATGGATGTCCAGGTTGTTGGTGGGCTCATCGAGTAACAGAATATCTGGGTCAGAAAACAGAGCCTGTGCCAACAGCACCCGAAGTTTCCAACCAGGCGCAATCTCGCTCATCGGGCCAAAATGTTGTTCGACACCAATACCAACACCCATCAAGAGTTCACCGGCTCGACTTTCTGCGGTGTACCCGTCCATTTCCGCAAATTGAGTTTCAAGATCGGCGACTTTCATGCCATCTTCTTCGCTCATTTCTGGCAGCGAGTAAATTCTATCTCGTTCTTCTTTAATGGCCCATAGCTCGGTATGACCCATGATCACCGTATCAACCACGGAATATTCTTCAAAGGCAAATTGATCCTGACGAAGTTTACCCACCCGCTCATTGATATCAACGGAGACATTACCTGCACTTGGCTCTAAATCGCCACCCAGAATTTTCATAAAGGTGGACTTGCCGCAACCGTTGGCTCCGATAAGGCCATAACGGTTTCCGCCACCAAATTTAACTGAGATATTTTCAAAAAGAGGTTTAGCACCAAATTGCATGGTGATATTCGCTGTGGTGATCAATGAATTAATCCTGACTACTGGGTTTGTAAAAGTGGCGGCATTATAAAGCAATGCCGCGCAGATATAAACGGTATTAAATCATCAACAGCCAATTACAAAGGCGCAGGTTTCATGGTTTTGATTTCAATCGTATTCCCAAGCGGATCTTTGATATAAACGGACTCACCAAAACCTTGTGCACCATAGTTGTCATGGATATCGGAACATTCTATGCCATGGTCAGCAAACCATTCCAATAGTTGAGCATCAATGGTTTCGTTAACCGTAAGACAAAAATGATCGACGTTGGGTTTTGAACGATCGATATCTTTCGCGGCTTGAATGTGTTCGGCTTGGTTGGGGCCTGTTAACAGATCGATGATGGAAAAGCCTGCTCGAAGTTGGGTTAAATGGAACTCTGGTTCCTGGCGTTCAACCACACATCCAAGTACCTGACAGTAAAAATTCAACATTTCCTGCGGTGATTGCTGGGCATTGAGGACAATATGGTCAATATGTTGTGGTGTCAGCATATTATTATTCCTTTATCATAGTGGAGCCGCTTTTGGGTGTCTTGAATTTCCAGGCTCCTGATTTTATCTATTTGATCTTCAATAAAAATATAAATTTCGGGAGTTCAAGTATAGGTGACGATTTACATAATTCCATTTACCGGTAGTAGCGATTGATGACGCCAACAGGGTGCACCCATCGCTTTCGTCATTAACACCAAGCTGCCGATACAAAGAACATCGACGAATAGTGATTGGTATGACAATGGCCACCGTTAATTTTTAGTCGTGGCTGATATTAATTATAGCTTGGCGAATACAAATGAGAGTTTTACAATACCTATACCACTGAACCAATTGAGATAGGGACAAACAACTCAATGTTATTTAAAACGAATTATCGAATTGCGCTGGTTTTATTGCTGGCAGCTATTATCGCGGCCTGTAGCACTTCACCAACCGGACGCCGACAGCTATTGATGCATTCTCCCGATGAACTCAATCAAATGGGGGCACAATCATTTGATGAGATGAAACAACAGCAAACTATTTCCAAAGATCCTGCGGTTAATCAATTTGTACAGTGCGTTGCTGATGCCATTACGATCAATGTTGATTCCAGTGTTCATCAAGGCAGTTGGGAAGTTGTGGTCTTTGATTCTGAAATGGTGAATGCATTTGCGTTACCTGGTGGGAAAATTGGCGTGTATACCGGTATTTTGGAAGTTACGGATAATCAAGGGCAATTGGCAGCAATTATTGGTCACGAAGTTGGCCATGTTATCGCCCAGCACTCGAATGAAAGATTGAGCTCTGACCAAATTAGTAAAATTGGTCTTGCGGTTGCCGGTACGACACTGGCGCTAAGTGATGTGGATAATAAAGCGTTGATTATGGCTGGCATGGGAATTGGTGTTCAATACGGAGTATTGATGCCGTATGGTCGCACCCATGAAACCGAAGCCGATATTATTGGTCAGGATTTGATGGCGAAATCGGGTTTTGATCCCAAAGAGTCGGTGGCTCTGTGGCGTAATATGGCAAAAGCCGGCGGCGGTGAACCACCAGAATGGTTATCAACGCATCCTTCAAATCAAACCCGAATCAATAACCTTAGCGAGCACTTGGCGAAATCTGAACCTATCTATGCTGCAGCAGGCGCCAGACCGCAATGTGTTAAACCTAACATTCCTACTCCGAAAAAATCTAAGTAAACTTAACTGTCTATTTATTAGGCCTTTTACCCCAATTATTGTGGTAAAAGGTCTGTAGACTTGAGTCGGGATATGCTAAGCTTGCCGGCGAATTTTTTATAGAAGAAGCTATCATGTCAGAAAACAAATTTGAGTCTATCGAACAACGTGTTAGTTACGGTGTTGGTCGTCAATTAGGTGATCAATTACGTAATAACCCTTTTAAAGAATTTGACGTAGCAGCAGTACAAGCTGGTATTGCTGATGCATTGTCTGGTGCTGCTAGCGCAGTAAGCCAGGAAGATTTGCAAGAAGCGTTCACGGTTGTTTCTCAGAAACTTCAGGAACAAGAAGCTGCTGCAGCCAAAGAAGCCTCTGCTGCTGGCGAAGCATTCCTTGCTGAAAACGCTAAGCGCGAAGAAGTTACTGTCACGGAATCAGGTCTTCAGTATGAAATCCTGGTCGAAGGTAATGGTGACAAGCCGTCTGCAGATAGCACGGTTCGTACGCATTATCACGGTACATTCCCTGATGGCAAAGTATTCGACAGTTCCTATGATCGCGGTCAACCTGCTGAATTCCCGGTAAACGGTGTAATTGCTGGTTGGACTGAAGCACTACAAATGATGCCTGTTGGCTCTAAGTGGCGCCTTCACGTACCTTACAACTTAGCTTATGGTGAGCGTGGTTCTCAAGGTGCAATCCCTCCATATGCGACCTTAGTGTTCGATGTGGAACTGCTAGACATTCTTTAGTCTTTGAAAAGCCGGGTTTTCCCGGCTTTTTGCTATTACAGGGATGTAAGTATGCCCGGATGTTTTATCGCAGGTGCCTGCAGGGATGTAGGTATATCGATTATGTCAGG
>NZ_JBHZSG010000029.1:4399-44208 GCF_043642205.1 Thalassotalea litorea
ATCGCAGGTGCCTGCAGGGATGTAGGTATATCGATTATGTCAGGAACCGATAATCGATTCGCGGTACGGGTATATTAAGGGATGTAAGGTTGCCCGGTAGATATCAGGGAGTTGGTATATCGATAAAGCAACCGGTACAAAAAGTTAAAAATTAACATATGCAATCCGTGCATTGCAGACAGTGATAACGAGCAAGTCAAACGTAAAAGCGGTGGGCTCAGTTACCATTCAATGAATGATTGCCGCCGAAAGAAAAACAAGGATTATCAATGACCATTAACGTCGCTATTTTAGGTTGTGCCGGCCGCATGGGCCAAAACCTGTTAAGGGCTGCCATTGAAGCAGAGGATATTACACTGGTTGGCGGCACAGTCCGTCAAAATTCCACCTTAGTTGGTGCTGATGCAGGTGAGCTTTGTGGTATGAGCAACGCCAACGCGCCTATTACTTCTTCTATGGACGATTTACTGGCCGCTGATGTGTTTATTGATTTCACCGCGCCAGGCGCAACATTAAGTCACATTGACTGGTGCGCTACGCACGGCAAAGCTTTGCTTATAGGAACGACAGGCTTTGCTGAAGAAGAAGAACAGCGTATCCGGGAGTGGGGGAAAAAAATCCCTGTGGTTCTGGCTCCCAATACAAGCGTTGGTGTGAATTTGTTATTTAAGTTATTGCAAATTACCGCTCAGGCGATTGGCGACTATACTGATATAGAAATTTTTGAGGCTCACCATCGCTTCAAGAAAGATGCCCCATCAGGTACCGCAGTAAAAATGGGGCAGGTCATCGCCGATACGCTGGGTCGTAATTTAGATCAGTGTGCGGTTTATGGACGAGAAGGCATTACCGAAGAAAGAAAGGCCGATACCATAGGATTTGCAACCGTAAGGGCCGGTGACATCATTGGCGAGCATACGGCATTTTTTGCAGACTTGGGAGAACGTTTAGAGATCTCTCATAAAGCCACGTCAAGAATGACGTTTGCGATAGGCGCGATGCGTGCTGCGCGTTGGTTAAGTGATGCTGAAAATGGATTTTATGACATGCAAGACGTACTTGGACTGAAATAGATAATTGTTGTTTTTGGCGGTTTAGACAAGTTTTTTACCCGAAACCGTTAATTAGTTTTAATTTGTTATAGACGAACAGCTCTGTAACGCGTAAAATGCGCGGAATTTGCCAAAATTTAGCTTTTGGCATTAAATCCGCTCAATAATTGTTAAATATGTCTGGAAAAGCAGAGTATTTAGCGGTTATAGACTATTTCTTCACTATGGAGGTTAAATTGACTAAATCTGCCATCTTGGTGCTGGAAGACGGCACTATCTTTAAGGGCACTGCAATTGGTGCGACAGGGGCAGCCGTTGGCGAGGTTGTATTTAATACAGCTATGACAGGCTATCAAGAAATTCTTACCGATCCATCCTACGCTGAACAAATAGTCACTTTGACTTATCCTCATATCGGCAACACCGGTACCAATACAGAAGACGAAGAGTCTGCTGATATTTGGGCAAAAGGCCTGGTGATTCGTGACTTACCATTGCTTGCGAGCAATTTCCGCAGTGAACAGACCTTGTCTGAATACTTAATTGCCAATAATATCTTAGGCATTGCCGATATTGATACCCGTAAGTTGACTCGAATTTTACGAGAGAAAGGTGCGCAAAACGGCTGTATCATGGCTGGCGACGAGCTTGACCTTGATAAAGCACAAACCTTAGCAAAAGACTTCCCGGGCCTCAAAGGCATGGATCTTGCGAAAGTTGTGTCAACCAAAGAACAATACCAGTGGACCGAAGGGAGCTGGCAGTTGGGTCAGGGCCATGTTAGCCCTGCAGAATATCCACATCATGTTGTCGCTTATGATTTCGGCGCCAAGCGCAATATCCTGCGCATGTTGGCAGACCGCGGTTGTAAACTGACGGTAGTACCGGCGCAAACTCCGGCGGCAGACGTGTTGGCGATGAATCCGGACGGAATTTTCCTTTCTAATGGCCCGGGTGATCCCGAACCATGTGATTATGCCATTTCCGCAATACAATCATTTTTAGAAACCGACATTCCGGTATTTGGAATTTGTCTGGGACACCAATTATTAGGTCTGGCCTCTGGTGCCAACACCGTAAAAATGAAATTTGGTCACCATGGCGCAAACCATCCGGTTAAAGACATGGGCCGTGATGTGGTTATGATCACCTCACAAAACCACGGTTTTGCCGTTGATGAAGATACATTGCCAGCGAACCTGACCGCGACTCATAAGTCATTATTCGATGGTTCACTTCAGGGCATTCACCGCACAGACAAGCCGGCTTTCAGTTTCCAGGGACACCCGGAAGCGAGCCCAGGCCCACATGATGCGGCACCGTTATTCGATCATTTCATCGAATTAATCAACGACTATAAAGCCAAATAAGCGCCACAAACTGAATAGATAGAGTAGAAACATGCCAAAACGTACTGACATTAAAAGTATTCTTATTTTAGGGGCGGGTCCAATTGTTATTGGCCAAGCCTGTGAATTTGACTATTCGGGGGCTCAAGCCTGTAAAGCGCTTAGGGAAGAAGGTTACCGAGTTATTCTTGTAAACTCGAACCCGGCCACCATTATGACCGACCCCAACATGGCCGATGCTACTTACATTGAGCCAATCCATTGGGAAGTGGTTCGTCGCATCATCGAAAAAGAGCGTCCTGACGCCGTATTGCCTACCATGGGTGGTCAAACCGCGCTAAATTGTGCACTTGATTTAGAAAAACATGGTGTTCTTGAAGAATTCAATGTTGAAATGATTGGTGCTACTGCGGATGCGATTGATAAAGCGGAAGACCGTAACCGTTTTGATAAGGCGATGAAAAATATCGGCCTTGAAACTCCGCGTGCAGAAATCGTGCATACAATGGCGGAAGCCATTTCGACGTCAGAGCGCATCGGATTTCCATGTATTATCCGCCCTTCATTTACCATGGGTGGTACTGGTGGCGGTATCGCGTATAACCGCGAAGAATTTGAAGAAATTTGTACCCGTGGTCTGGACCTGTCGCCAACCAGTGAATTGTTGATTGATGAATCATTAATTGGCTGGAAAGAGTATGAAATGGAAGTGGTTCGCGACAAAAATGATAACTGTATTATCATTTGTGCGATTGAAAACTTTGACCCAATGGGGATTCATACCGGTGACTCTATCACCGTAGCGCCAGCTCAGACTCTGACCGATAAAGAATATCAAATCATGCGTAATGCCTCGTTGGCGGTGTTGCGTGAAATCGGTGTCGAAACCGGCGGTTCAAACGTTCAGTTTGGTATTGACCCAAAAACTGGTCGTATGGTTATCATTGAGATGAACCCGCGTGTATCTCGTTCATCGGCACTGGCATCAAAAGCAACGGGTTTCCCGATTGCCAAAATCGCAGCCAAATTGGCGGTTGGTTACACCCTCGATGAATTGAGCAATGATATTACCGGTGGTGCAACTCCAGCATCATTCGAGCCAACCATTGATTATGTTGTTACTAAGATCCCTCGCTTTAACTTTGAGAAGTTTGTCGGTGCAGAAGATCGCCTTACAACCCAGATGAAGTCGGTTGGTGAAGTTATGGCGATTGGCCGTAATCAGCAAGAATCGATGCAAAAGGCATTGCGTGGACTAGAAGTTGGCGCCCATGGTTTTGATCCCATCGTTGATGTGACTAAGCCCGGTGCAAAAACTACAATCATGCACGAACTTCAAGAAGCCGGCGCTGAGCGTATCTGGTACATCGCCGATGCCTTCCGTTTAGGTCTTAGCGTTGATGATGTGTTTAAAGCAACCAAAGTCGACCCTTGGTTCCTGGTTCAAATTGAAGACATTATTAAGCACGAACAGAAGGTTACCGAAGGTGGTATGGCGGGCTTAACCGTTGACTATCTGAAGCAATTGAAACGTAAAGGTTTCGCCGATATCCGTCTGGCAGAACTTATTGGTGTTTCTGAAGCGGAGATTCGTAAGAAACGTCACGGGGCAGAAATTTTCCCAGTCTACAAACGTGTCGATACCTGTGCGGCAGAATTTAGTTCTGACACAGCTTACATGTACTCAACTTACGATGAAGAATGTGAAGCGCAACCATCTGACCGAGATAAAATCATTATCCTTGGTGGTGGCCCTAACCGTATCGGTCAAGGTATTGAATTTGATTACTGTTGTGTGCATGCAGCGTTAGCGTTGCGTGAAGACGGTTATGAAACCATCATGGTTAACTGTAACCCGGAAACGGTTTCTACCGACTATGATACCTCTGATCGCTTGTACTTCGAGCCAGTAACGTTTGAAGATGTATTAGAAATCGTCCGTGTTGAAAAGCCTAAAGGCGTCATCGTTCAGTACGGTGGTCAAACACCACTGAAACTGGCCCGTGCGCTAGAAGCTGCCGGTGTACCAATTATCGGTACGTCTCCAGATGCTATCGACCGTGCTGAAGACCGTGAGCGTTTCCAACAAGCCGTTGACCGTCTTGATTTATTGCAACCTGAAAATGCCACGGTAACCTCATTAGAAGAAGCTGTCGCTAAAGCAAATGATATCGGTTTCCCAATGGTTGTTCGTCCTTCCTATGTTCTGGGTGGTCGTGCGATGGAAATCGTTTATGACGAGCAAGATTTACGTCGTTATATGAATGATGCGGTAAGCGTATCGAACGATTCGCCAGTGCTACTTGACCGCTTCCTTGACGATGCCATAGAAGTTGATATCGATGCGATGTGTGACGGCAAGGATGTTGTAATCGGTGGTATTATGCAACACATCGAGCAGGCAGGTGTTCACTCTGGTGACTCGGCTTGTTCGTTACCGGCATATAGCCTGAGTCAGGAAATTCAGGATGTGATGCGCGAACAGGTGACTAAACTGGCATTTGAGCTTGGCGTAATCGGTTTGATGAACACCCAGTTTGCGGTAAAAGACAACGAAGTATATTTGATTGAAGTGAATCCACGTGCTGCGCGTACTGTGCCATTCGTTTCCAAAGCAACCGGTGTACCGTTAGCGAAAATAGCTGCTCGCGTTATGTCTGGAAAATCATTAAAAGAGCAGGGCATAACCAAAGAAACTATCCCACCATTCTTTTCGGTTAAAGAAGTTGTGATCCCGTTTAACAAGTTCCACGGTGTAGACCCGCTTGTTGGGCCGGAAATGCGCTCTACCGGTGAGGTTATGGGGGTTGGTGATACGTTTGAAGAAGCCTATGCGAAAGCCAACCTTGGTGCTGGCGTTACGGTTCCTAAAACCGGGCGTGCTCTAATTTCCGTTCGTGATAGCGACAAAACCCGTGTGGTTGAGCTGGCGAAACAATTGATTGAATTGGGATACAAGCTGGATGCGACGCATGGCACCGCGGTAGTGCTTGGTGAAGCCGATGTCCAGGTTCGCTTAGTAAACAAAGTTCATGAAGGCCGTCCGCATATTCTTGATAGAATCAAGAACGGTGAGTACAGCTACATTATTAACACCACTGAAGGTCGCAAAGCCATTGAAGATTCTAAACAGCTTCGAGGCGGTGCATTACGTTATAAAGTTAATTATACTACGACGTTAAATGCTGCTTTTGCCGCTTGTATGGCGCACGCGGCTGATGACCGTAACAAGGTAACATCTATCCAAGAATTACATAAAAGGTGTCAATAATGAATACGTATCCGATGACCGTTCAGGGAGCCGATAAGCTTCGTGAAGAATTAAACTACTTAAAGTCTGTGCGTCGTCCTGAAATCGTTGCCTCGATTGCGGAAGCGCGTGAGCATGGTGATTTGAAAGAAAATGCCGAATATCATGCGGCGCGTGAAGAACAGGGGTTTTGTGAAGGTCGTATTCAGGAAATAGAAGGTAAATTGGGTAACGCTCAAATTATTGATATTTCTAAGATCCCAAACAATCACAAAGTGATTTTTGGTGTGACTGTTACGCTATTAAACATCGACACTGACGAAGAAGTTACGTACCAAATCGTTGGTGATGATGAGGCGAATATTAAAGAAAATCGTATTAGTGTGAGCTCACCTATAGCTCGCGCCCTGATTGGTAAAATGGTGGATAGTGAGGTCGAAGTCACGACACCAGGTGGTCAGGTTGAATATGAGATTATTGCCGTAGAGCACAAATAATTGAAAAAGGCGTCCGATGGACGCCTTTTTTTATTTGCCCCTAAAAACGCATCGCGCTCTGGGTTTGGTCGCCACTGCCCTGGTCTCCCAATCAATAGCTCCAATCAGTCATGCTAATCCGTTGTTTAAGTCAGTTGTTCTCTGATCACCCTGTCTATACCGTCTCGCTTTACAACCACGCTATGTGACTACTCTACGTCGCAATTCAATGCCGCTACAGGCTATTTCGGTATCGGCAAGCAAGGCCTTGTCTAAAAGCCTTTAAATTCTCACTGAGTGAGCAATAAGTTAATGTGATTGGTATTAAATGGGATTTTACAAAATTGACGGTCAATTTTTTCATTTACACTAATCTTTATGTATCCTTGATTCGTAACGTAATAAGAAAAATTTCCTTTTATACAAATACATGCGCTAATCCCGAGAGGTCCTAGTTTCTGTTTATGAAGAATTTATTGCTGTTGGTTTTGATATCCGCTTTTTGTTGCCAGTCTTTTGCCGAGGACGATCGAGGTCGTGGTAAAAATCGTGCTGAGGTGGAACCCTATGGATTCATTTATGGTATTGGTCTGAGTCTGAATAACGAATTGTATAAAGGTTATGACCGTCGATTTATTCCGTTGCCTGTCATTGGCTATCGTGGTGAGTCTTTTACCATCTATGGTCCTTTCGCAAATTACGATGTGTTTGAAACGGACAATATTGAGGTTTCATTAAAACTGGCGCCTAGATTCGCAGGGTTTGATGAAGATGACAGTTTTATATTTGAAGGCATGGAGGAGCGAAAATTTTCCATGGACGCGGGAGCCGGGGTAACTTGGCAAAAGAATGATTGGCGCTTCAATACCCAGGTTATGTTTGACGTGCTTGGACGGTCAAAGGGGTATGAGATCACCGCCGATTTTGGCAAGGTTTTAGTTTATGGGCCATTTTTTTTCGAGCCCAAAGTCGGGCTAAGCTACTTTGACAGTAATATGGCTAACTACTATTACGGGGTACGAGCCAACGAAGTTTCGGATATCCGAGCGTTCTATCAAGCGGACTCGTCAATTAACCCAACCGTTGGGGTAAGCTTTTTTACGCCGGTTCTATGGGGCGGTATAACCCGGCTAGGGCTAGAAAAGACTTGGTTTGGCGATTCCATCAAAGACAGTCCTCTGACCGATGAGTCGAGTCGGATTGATGTGTTCTTTGCGTATTCAAGACGCTTTTAATGCATCGACTCAAAAAATGTTCCATGGGAAATGCAACAAGGGCTGAGTTTCTATCCGCCAAGGAGACAAAAAAAGCGCATTGCGGCATGGCCACAAGCGCTTTTCTCGACATTGACACGATTCCTTACAATTTAGGAATGGCGATCTTTTTCTCTTCTGACTGACGATACAATACCAAGGTTTTGCCGATTACCTGCACTTTCGTTGCTTCGGTTTCACGGATGATTGCATCAACGATAAGCTGTTTAACTTCTCGGTCATCGGTCGGGATTTTAACCTTGATCAGCTCGTGATGATTCAGAGCATAATCAATTTCAGCGACAACGGCTTCGGTCAATCCATTGCTTCCTAAAAGGACTACAGGTTTGAGCGAATGAGCCATGCCTTTAAGGTACTGAATTTGTTTTTTATTTAGATTCATTAAAAAATTTCATGGTGGTTACTTGAATTCCCTATATTTTAACGCCATCTTGACAGTAATACTAATTTATCTATGCATTTAAATGAGTAAATCGAAGAAAGGAAAATTAAGCTCCAGTTCAAATCGCTGGATGCAGGAACACTTTGACGATGAATACGTCAAAAAGGCACAGAAACTGGGCTTGCGTTCGCGCGCCGTATTTAAAATTGAAGAAATTAATCAAAAAGATAAATTGATTAAGCCCGGCATGACCATTGTTGACTTAGGGGCAGCACCGGGTGGTTGGTCTGAATACGCGGCTAAAGTCGTGGGTGAGAGTGGTCATGTTGTGGCTTGCGATATCTTGCCTATGGATCCTCTGGTCGGTGTTGACTTTCTGCAAGGCGACTTTCGGGAAGATGCGGTGCTAGACACCTTATTAAACCGAATCGATGGTCGTAACGTAGATACGGTTATGTCTGATATGGCGCCTAATTTTAGTGGCAACGAAGCCACAGACCAGGCGCGAAGCATGTATTTGGTTGAGTTGGCACTCGATATGTGTAATCAGGTATTGAAACGAAACGGCAGTTTTGTCGTCAAAGTCTTTCAAGGGGAAGGCTTTGACCAGTTTGTAAAAGACGTTAGACAGGCGTTTACGACGGTTAAAACCCGAAAACCTGACTCCTCTCGGGCTCGTTCCAGAGAAGTTTATATAGTAGCTACTGGATACAAACTGTAGTAAAGTTAAGTATAAGTAACATCGCCCTTTATTTTATTTATCCTATTTTTCTAAGAGGCCATCAAGTTGAGCGATATGGTAAAAAACCTAATTTTGTGGTTAGTGATAGCCATCGTATTAATGTCTGTATTCCAAAGCTTCACACCAAGTAATGGAACAGATAGCAAGATTGACTATACAACCTTCATTAATGAAGTCACCCAAGGTCAGGTTCGCGACGTAAAAATTGAAAGTAATGGTGTGATCACTGGTACCAAACGTTCCGGTGGAACATTCACGACCCTAATTCCGACTCAGTATGATGACGGGCTACTTGATGATTTGATCAGCCACGACGTTAAAGTTGAAGGCGTGCCACCGGAAGAGCAGAGCCTGCTAGCCAGTATTTTTATTAACTGGTTCCCAATGCTGTTGTTGGTCGGTATCTGGATATTCTTTATGCGCCAGATGCAAGGCGGTGGTGGCAAGGGCGCTATGTCCTTCGGTAAGAGTAAAGCTCGATTGTTAAGCGATGATCAGATCAAAACCACATTTGCCGATGTTGCAGGTTGTGATGAAGCCAAAGAAGAAGTGGCTGAATTGGTCGACTATCTGCGTGACCCTTCAAAATTCCAGAAACTTGGTGGGCGTATTCCTTCAGGTGTCCTGATGGTCGGTCAGCCAGGTACGGGTAAAACCCTATTAGCAAAAGCCATTGCCGGTGAAGCCAAAGTTCCATTTTTCAGTATTTCTGGTTCCGACTTCGTAGAAATGTTTGTCGGTGTTGGTGCGTCTCGTGTTCGCGATATGTTTGACCAGGCGAAAAAATCGGCTCCTTGTATTATTTTCATCGATGAGATCGATGCCGTTGGTCGCCAGCGTGGTGCTGGTCTTGGTGGTGGTCACGATGAGCGTGAGCAAACCCTCAACCAAATGTTGGTTGAAATGGACGGTTTTGAAGGTAACGAAGGCGTAATCGTTATCGCTGCAACTAACCGCCCGGATGTATTGGACCCGGCATTGCTACGTCCTGGTCGTTTTGACCGTCAGGTTACGGTAGGCTTGCCAGATATTCGTGGTCGTGAACAGATCCTTAAAGTACATATGCGCAAAGTACCTCTTGGTGATGACGTAGATGCCGCGGTTATTGCCCGTGGTACGCCAGGTTTCTCTGGTGCTGATTTAGCCAATTTAGTGAACGAAGCGGCATTATTCGCTGCGCGAACCAGTCGACGTTTGGTGTCTATGGCGGAATTTGATAAAGCTAAAGACAAGATCATGATGGGTGCAGAACGCCGTTCTATGGTGATGAGCGAGTCTGAGAAAGAGATGACTGCTTACCATGAAGCTGGTCACGCGATTGTTGGTCGTATGGTGCCTGAGCATGATCCGGTTTATAAAGTAAGTATTATTCCTCGTGGACGTGCGTTAGGGGTTACTATGTACTTACCAGAGCAGGATCGGGTAAGTCACTCAAAAATGCACCTGGAAAGCATGATATCCAGCCTTTACGGTGGTCGTATCGCTGAAGAAATTATTTATGGTGCGGAAAAGGTTTCCACCGGTGCTTCGAATGATATCGAACGCGCCACTGAAATCGCCCGTAAAATGGTTACCCAATGGGGTCTGTCTGATAAGATGGGACCGATGCTTTATGCCGATGAAGAAGGCGAAGTATTCCTTGGCCGAACGGCAGCCAAATCTAAGCATATGTCCGATGATACTGCCAAAGATATTGATGAAGAAATTCGTGCCTTTATCGAGCGTAACTACAAGCGTGCTGAAGATATCCTGAAGAACAATATGGATATTCTCCATGCGATGAAAGATGCGTTGATGAAGTATGAAACCATCGACGCCGCGCAAATCGACGATTTGATGGCGCGTGTCGAAGTTCGGGCTCCGAAAGGCTATGGTGACGAAAACAGTTCTGGTACACCACCAAGTGGCTCTGCCAGTGCAACAGTGGATGTGAATAAACCGGACGATATCCCGGCTAACTAGTTGAACAATATCTAAAGCCCTCGCGATTGCGGGGGCTTTTTTTTAGATTAATTCGCGTTCTGGCCTTTATAAATCAGGTATATCCACTTAAAATTATCGTTAGGGATAATGACAGTCAGCGACTGCTTACGGCTATTTACGATTGAGCTGGTGTGCTGATAAGACATAACAATAATTCGGACATGACAGTCAAACAACTTACCTTCAAACATCAAATACTGGATCTAACCACGCCAAAAATCATGGGGATTTTAAATGTAACCCCGGATTCATTTTCTGACGGTGGCCAGTTTACCCATATCGATGCTGCCCTTAAACAGGCCGAGCAAATGATCCTTGATGGCGTTGCCATCATCGATATCGGCGGCGAGTCGACTCGCCCCGGAGCAAAAGAGGTTTGCGTTGCTGATGAACTGGACCGGGTCATTCCGCTGATTAAGGCAATTAAACATCGCTTCGATGTTCTGGTATCCATTGATACCAGTAAAGCCGAAGTGATGGCGGCAGCTGCAGATGCCGGTGTTGACCTGATTAACGACGTACGGGCACTGCAAAACCCGGGTTGTATCGAAGTGGCCGCAAAAACCCAATTACCCGTTTGTCTGATGCATATGCAGGGTATGCCTCGCACCATGCAGAATAACCCTCAATATGATGATGTGGTCGAAGATATCACGCAATTTTTTATCGAGCGTATTCAAGTGTGCGAACAAGCTGGGATCAAACGTGAAAATATTATTCTTGATCCCGGCTATGGGTTTGGTAAGACCCTGGAGCAAAATTATCAAATGCTTGCCAATCAAAAAAAACTACTGGCATTACATTTGCCGGTTCTGGCAGGAATTTCTCGTAAATCTATGATTGGAAACTTATTAAATCGCCCGGTAGCGCAACGACTGGCGGGTAGTTTGTCGGCGGCAGTGATAGCTGCAATGAATGGTGCGAGCATCATTCGGGTTCATGATGTGCAAGAAACCGCCGATGCAATTAACGTATTAAATGCAACGCAAAAGGAGAGCCGTTAGTGGGTTCAAGAAAATATTTTGGTACCGATGGGGTACGTGGCTTAGTTGGTAAAGCGCCGATTTCACCTGAATTTGTTATGAAGCTGGGCTGGGCCGCAGGTAAAGTCTTGGCCACCAGTGGCACCAAAAAAGTGATGATAGGTAAGGATACCCGGATCTCGGGATATATGCTTGAATCTGCGTTGGAAGCGGGGTTTAGTGCAGCCGGCATTGATATCGGCCTGATGGGACCGATGCCAACCCCAGCGGTCGCTTACCTGACCAAAACATTCCGTGCTGAAGCTGGGATTGTGATCAGTGCATCCCACAATCCTTATTATGACAATGGCATTAAGTTCTTCTCCAACGACGGAGAAAAATTACCAGATGACATCGAACTTGCTATCGAGAAGATGATCGATGAACCGATGGATTGTGTTGAGTCCGCAAAATTAGGAAAAGCGGTTCGGATTAATGATGCGGCAGGCCGTTACATTGAGTTTTGTAAAAGTAATTTCCCAACGCCATTATCGCTAAAAGGGCTGAAACTGGTTGTCGATTGTGCAAACGGTGCAACCTATCACATTGCCCCGAATGTATTTAGAGAGCTTGGTGCCAATGTTATCGAATATGCGACAAAACCCGATGGCATCAATATTAATGATGAGTGTGGCGCAACATCGATGGCAAATGTTAGCCGGTTAGTGGTAGAGCATGAAGCGGACTTGGGTATTGCGTTGGATGGTGATGGTGACCGTTTAATGATGGTGGATCACTTAGGCAATGTTATCGATGGCGATGAATTGATCTTTATTATCGCCCGAGCGGCACAACTTCGAGGTCAGTTAGAAGGCGGTGTCGTTGGTACCTTGATGAGTAATATGGGCCTTGAACTGGCATTACAAAAACTTGATATTCCATTTGAACGCGCCAATGTTGGTGACCGTTATGTGATGGAAAAGCTAAAGGCCAATAACTGGCAGTTAGGCGCAGAAAACTCAGGTCATATCATAAATCTGAATTGTACTTCTACCGGTGATGGGATAGTCGCGGCCCTCAATGTATTGCAGGCGATTCAAGAATCAGGTAAAAACCTGTTCACCTTGCGCCAGGGCATGCAGAAACTTCCGCAATTGCTGGTAAATGTGCGCTTTGTTGAAGGTAGCGATCCGCTAGCGGATGCAGCCGTGCAACAACAGGTGAAAACCGTCGAGCAGCAACTTAGCGGACGAGGTCGGGTGTTGTTACGTAAATCCGGTACCGAGCCTTTAGTCAGAGTCATGGTTGAAGGCCCGGATGCGGCAGAAGTGAAAACGCTGGCCGAATCTATTGCCGACAAGGTACGTGCTGTTTAATCAGCGCATACCTTCTCACAAACACCCAACCTGCAACCCATGTAAACAAATTGTTTGTCTTTTAAGCAAATAAACCGTGATGTGATTTATTCACTTGTATCTTGTTTGCAGGTTCGTTAATATCTCGCCACTTAATAAGGGAAGCGATTATGCACAGAAAAACGATTGTTGCCGCTAACTGGAAAATGAACGGGGATAACTCGTTGATTAGCGACATGACGACGGCATTAAATGCCATCACCATCAGTGATGAGCAGCAAGTCATCATCTGTCCTCCAGCGCCTTATTTAGGGACCTTGTCTCAGGCAAATACCAATCGCCGAGTGGCAATTGGTGGCCAAAATATCAGTGAGCAGTTAAAAGGTGCATTGACAGGTGAAGTTTCAGCTTTAATGCTGAAAGATTTATCGGTACAATACGTCATTGTTGGTCATTCAGAGCGTCGCAGTTTATTTGCGGAAACCTCTGAACTTGTCGCTGAAAAAGCCAAACTTGCGTTGGCCCAGGGACTAACACCAATCGTTTGTATTGGTGAAAGCGAACAGGAGCGAGAAGGTGGGCATACTGAGCAAGTATTATCCCAGCAGTTAGCTCCGGTATTGACTGCTTTAGAAAGTAATGAATTATCTGACGTTGTTTTTGCCTATGAGCCGGTTTGGGCAATAGGTACAGGAAAAACAGCGTCCGCTGAGATGGCTCAGCAAACGCATCGCTTTATCCGCGAATATATTGCAGCAACAGACGCCGATGTGGCAGAAAAGGTTGCGATTTTATATGGTGGCAGTGTTAATGCTGGTAATTACCAGGAACTGTTTTCCCAGACGGATATTGACGGCGGCCTTATTGGCGGTGCGAGTTTAAAAGTAGAAGAGTTTAAGACAATCTGCGCTGCAGAATAAAGGATTCATTCATGTTATACGAGTTATTGATCGTTATTTACTTAATCGTTGCATTAATATTGATTGGTTTTATTTTGATCCAACAAGGTAAAGGTGCCGATATGGGCGCGTCATTTGGTGCAGGATCATCAGCAACCATTTTTGGTTCAAGTGGTTCAGGTAACTTTATGAGTAAAACCACAGCGATTCTTGCTACCGGTTTTTTCGTTATCAGCTTGTTTTTAGGTAACTTAACCGCACAAGCGACTAAGAAAGGTGACGAGTGGAACAACTTAAACCCAGGTGCAGAACAAACGCAAAGCCTGGAGCCATCGGATGTTCCTGCGAGCGACGACAACAACGAGTCTGACGTTCCAAACTAAAGCAGTTTCTGCGGATGTGCTGGAATTGGTAGACAGGCAGCGTTGAGGTCGCTGTGCTCGAAAGGGCGTGAGGGTTCAAGTCCCTCCATCCGCACCATGAATTTTGAAACCAGTCTTCGGACTGGTTTTTTTGTTTCTCATGCTTTTCATCGCCGTTGTATGAATCTGCTTGGTATCATGGCTTAAACTCTCTTTTACTAAGCATTCAATCCCTTTTGATCAAGTAAAATGAAATGATGGAAAGAGCTTAAACACCCTGGAACTACCATTGGACAGTCACATTGGATTATTTTCTTTTGCTCGCAGTGCATGGATCAAATCGCTAACGTTGAGCTGATTTTTCATATGACTGGCTCAATAGCTCAGTTTGAAAGCAGGCTGATAGTTGAGAGAAGCAAAGCAGGTTTGGCGGCGGCAAGAGCCAGAGGGAGGAAAGGGGGCCGAAAACCCAAACTTAGTCAGAAAGACATAAAACAGGCCAAAGCAATGCTACTAGATCCTTTGGTTACTAAATCTGAAGTGGCTGAGCATTTTGGCGTGAGCCGACCAACCCTGAACAAGGCTTTATCATGATAGAAAGTATTAGTTAGTACACTTCATCAAAGTGAAAGCTTCAGGCATTTGAAGTGCCGTTCTAAATTAAGATTCCTTTAAAAATAGATGTGCTTAGTAGTGATACTACCTCCCTGATATCACGACATTCCATAAATCCTTTTATATCTCCTCCCTTACCAGGAGCGGTAACAAAGGAGGGTTGTCTACAAGTAATTTCCCCTATCAATATTTGTTTACTACATGGATTTAAGAATCCCGCATTGCTTTCGCCATCAGCAAAGTCAACTTTGCTCGGTTCACAGCCTCATTAATCGATTTTATCAACCCCCTAAAATTTGCAATCCAAGCCCGGGGATAATGCAGATATTAGTGCGTTTATATCTGGCTTTCTTTCTTAAACCCTGGTTCTGAAGTTTTTCGTTCAGACTTTTTGATTTTAATTTAGTAAGTGAAGTTTGCGCTATAGCCTTTATAATTCGGCCTGTTTGAGAAAAAAACACTTAGTCAGACTTTTATGGTTCAGTTTTAATTGTTCGAGAATATGTAATCGGACGACGGCATACACATCATGTTATAAATATTATCTCACACAAAGTTAGACAAACTTTGCAGCCAAATGACAGAAAATAACTAGAACGATCGAGTCGAGTTAATTGCAATATATTAGTCTGACCTGGCTCCAAAATATAAAAATAAATGAGGCATGAGTTTACTATGAAAAAAAATAAACTAATTTTCGCATTGTCCATGGCATGGACAGCATCAATTACAGGGTGTAACTCTGGAGATGCAAATGAAAATGTAGTGCGAAATATGTTTGCAGTCGGGGATATGTTTGAAGGACTAGAAGATGGCGACCCTGTCGAAGGCAACGTTGCGACAAATGATCAAGGTGAAGACCTGACTTATTCATTAAACGGTAGCAGCATGGCTAACGGTGTGCTGTCATTTAATGATGATGGTTCCTTTGTCTATACACCAAATCCGGATTTCTTTGGTACGGACAGTGTAACTTACGTTGCGACTCAAACTTCAACGGGGGAAACCGATACTGCAACGTTAAGAATTAACATAGTAAACGATTTCGAAACTCTGGATGAATATGGCTGGAAGGTTGAGCGTGTTGATGAATTTGATGCCGAAACAATCGATGCCCAATGGGAGACCGCCAATGCCTCGCTTGCTGAAGGTAACTTGGTATTAACCGCGAGTTTGGATTCACCGGCAACGATTCAATCTAACCAGATCACAAGAATTGATGGTAATTCCGTTGGGAGAATAGAAGCCAGCATTCAGATCCCCGAAGGTAAGGATGTAAACTCGGTATTTTCATTAATGCCTGTGAGTGATTCATACAATGGCAAAAATACCTTATTCATGTTGCAAGGCAATACCTCAGGTTTAAAAGCCGGCGCCCATTACGGAACTGGATTGACGAGTGCGGTGAAATTTAATGAGGATAGTGTTGCGGCGTCTACTAGTGAGTTGCATACCTATGCCATAGAATGGGAACCAGAACAGATTCGTTGGTATATAGACGGCTATCATGTTCACACGGTAAATACCCTAAATTTGTGGGGGTATACCGGGGAAGGCGAGCAGGCTGTTATCGATAACAATGGACCTTTTGATCAGGATTTACAGATTGCATTGTCTTTAAGCTCTACTAATGCGGATTCAAGCGCTCAGATGTTGGTCGATTATGTAAAAGTTTGGACCTGCGACCCTTCAGTCGCAACCGATATCACCAATTGTGCTTCAGCGGTTAAGTCGAGTGTCAGTAAGCTGGCGTCAGATCGTATCGAATCGCTTGGGCCCGTAATGACGGAAGTATTTGTCGATGGTTATTTAGACAATAACGGCAATAAACTGTCTGATTTAACGCCTTTGATGTGGCATAACACCGACGAAATTGTTGAACCAGCGATCACCAACTTCAATGGTCCGACAATCGAAATCATAGAAAACGATGACGAGCATGGTCTGGTTATTGATGTTTCTCACCCTGACGGCGATGCTAACGTAGGTATTGCATTACCAGGCGTTGAAATCATTGGTCTTGAACCAACGCTAAGCTTTGATATGTATATTGATAGCGCGAATACAACCACCGAAACCTTAGACATCCGTATGGAAACAGGATGGCCATATATGGGGATGCTAGTTTGGAACGTCGCAGACTTACCTTTGGATACTTGGTTTACCTATTCTATTCCCGTAAGTGAATTTGTTGAATCCCCATTTTTAGCCCCGGACTGGCTAACCTGGTTACCGGGCGTATCAACAGGTGACCCATTACCACTTGATACCAGCAATGTGAATTCGTTGTTGGTGATTGAATTCCATGGTGGTATTCATATGCAGTTGGACAACATAAAACTGTCATGTATTTCTAATGAAAGCTGTGTCCAAAGCCCTATGCCCGTTCAAGTGCCTGCGGAATATGAACCGAGTACCATATATGAAGCGGAGGAGTGGGACGAAGTCGGGGGTGACGTTGCTATTGAAGACACTCAAGATTCATCAGGTGGACAAAATGTCGGTTGGATTGATGCCGGCGAATATTTGGTTTACACCATTAGTGCGCCTGTTGAAGGCATTTACCAAATGGATTACAGACTCGCAAGTGGCACCGGAAGTGATGGCTTTACGATGTCAATCAATGGTCAGGTGATAGACACGCAAACGGTTGAAAATACCGGCGGGTGGCAAAACTGGGTAACACAGTCATCGCCTGAATTTAATTTAACGGTTGGCCAACATACCGTTCGTTTTGACTTCCTCGGTGGTGGTATTAACTTCAACTACTTTGAACTGAACTCTCCTTTATTTGAAATTTTCTTAGAGGCGGAAAGCTTTGACTTTTCAGCAGCAGGTGTTGATGTGCAAACCGAAGAAACGCTTGATGAAAATGGCGGCCTTAATGTCGGTTGGATTGATGCCGGCGACTACCTGGAGTATGACGTTAATATCCCAGTGACCGGTAAGTACAAAATAACCTATCGGGTGGCCAGTAATGGTGGCAGTGAAGGTTTTGAAACGTCGTTAAATGGCACCTTGGTTCACACGCAAACAGTTGCTGATACGGGTGGTTGGCAAAACTGGAGTTCGGTTACGGCGGAAGTTGAGCTGGAAGCTGGAGAGCAGGTATTGCGTCTTGATTTTGTTGGCGGTGCGATAAATGTCAACTGGATACAGATCACCAACTAATTACGAGTGTAAAGAAGATCTCTTGCTACATAGCAAGAGATCATTTTTAGGGCCACCGCCCATTCATTACACAGAATATTTTAAATAGTGGTAGAACACGCTATTACAGGTACTGAATAATGTATAAGAATAACTTTAAAAATAGTTTATTAGCACTAAGTATTGCGGCCAGCTTTGCGGCAACGGCAAATGAAACTGAAACCCAATTAAATGAAAAAGACGAAGATCCTGAAATCGAAGTTATCGAAGTAACAGGTATCAAAGGCAGTTTGTTGCGCTCGATGGATCTAAAACGAGAAGCCAAAGGGATTGTCGACGGCATTTCTGCCGTGGATATTGGTAAGTTCCCGGATACCAACTTAGCGGAATCGCTGCAGCGTGTTACGGGTATCGCCATCGAACGTGATCGCGGAGAGGGTTCAAAAATCACTGTCCGGGGGTTTGGTCCTGACTTTAACCTCGTGACGTTTAATGAACGTCAAATGCCGACAACCGGTGGTCGTTCGTTTGATTTTGGTAATATAGCCTCTGAAGCCATTTCAGCCGTTGAAGTTTACAAATCGGGACGTGCCAATGTGCCTACGGGAGGGATCGGTGCGGTTGTCAATGTAAAAACCGCCAAGCCTTTGAATAAACCAGGTGCCCAAGCGGCGTTTAGTGCCAAAGCCGTCCATGATCCAGGCACCAGAGAAGGCAAAGAAGTCACGCCTGAATTTGCTGCCATCATGAGTAATTCTTTCTTTGATGACACATTTGGCGTGGGGTTGTCGTTTAGTTATCAAGAGCGCGACGGTGGCTGGCAATCAGCAACGACACAAGACATGATGAGCCGTAATTTCGTCAGCCAGGAAGCGATAGAAGCGTATGAGTTAGCTAACCCTGGTATGAGCCATCCGGATAATGAATGGGGAACCATTCTCGTCGGTGACCCTAACGCCGTTAATTTTCCAACGGAAATTGTCGATGGCATTTATGCGGTACCAACCAATATTCAATATAACTTAGATGATTTTCATCGTGAACGTGTAAATACCCAATTAACGTTGCAGTGGAAACCCTTTGATACTTTGATTGCGACCATGGACTACACCTACGCTCAAAACCAAATGAATACTGAACATAAGGATGTGTCAGCTTGGTTTGATCCCGGTTGTAACAAACGAGATAGTGAATGGATCCAGGAAGGTAATATCTATTCCCCCGTTTATTATTCGGTAAATTGTTCGGCCGACCGCATTCAAGGGGTGGGGCGATTTGCTACGGTTGATGAAAATAATTCGCTTGGTTTCAATGTTAAATGGGATGTAACCGAAGATTTTTCCATGAAATTGGATTACCACGATTCTTATGGTGAATCCAAACCCAATAGTAAGTGGGGGTCGAGTGGCTTCATGGCGGTTGCATCGCAGGATCGGGTAAAAGCAGAAGCGTTCTTTAGTAAAGATGGCATGCCCATCATGAATATACAACAAGGTGAGACGAACTCTTTTGGACAAACGGTTAGCACCCATGGTCTTGATTTAAACAACATGCAATTGTCAGGTAGTGGTTTTGGCTCATTTCATAATCGCATGGATGTTAAGCAAATTCAGTTAGACACGACTTATATGTTTGATGAAGGGCATTCCATCGAAATTGGCGCAGCCAACGTAAAAGTGACCAACCGAGGTCAATCTGCCTGGGTTGCAAGAAATGCCTGGAGTGGCGTAGGTGAGCCAGGTGACATTGCGGATCTTCTTTACATTGAAACTCTGGATGGTGTGTTTGACGGCATAAAAGGCAGTGGTGACCCAAGGCAAACAACAGAGTTTGTCTCCTGGAACCATGAAGCACTGATAACCCGAGCCGAAGAAATGCTGCAAGCGGGTTTGCATGGCAACGTGGTGGGCGATGGTGGGCCTTGTTTAACAGGGTTTTGTCCTACTTACGATTTTGATTTAGACGAAGTCACAACGGAAGAGTCCAATTCGTTTTATATCCAAGGCCACTATGTTGCAGAAATATTCAATATGGATGCCAACTTTTACGTCGGCTTGCGTTATGAAGATACTAGCGTGCATTCAGCGGCATTAGTGCCGTTGTACGATAGAATCGAGTGGGATGTTGCCAGTAATAATTTTGATTTGTATAAGCAAATTGATGATAACGGCCAAACCATTGTTGGGTTTTCAGAGATTGAGGGTGATTACGATATGTGGTTACCAAGCCTTGACTTTGATATCGAGTTAGTTGATGACGTTATCCTACGTGGAGCCTACAGCTTAACGGTTACACGACCAGTTTATAATGATTTGAAAGGGGCGTTAATTATTCATTATATGGGAAGTGAAGGTGGCTTTGGTCAGCGTGGTAATCCGCAATTATTGCCGATGGAGTCCGAGAACTTTGATTTATCCTTGGAATGGTATTACGACGAAGCAAGTTATATGTCATTGGGTTTATGGCGTAAAAAAGTTGACAACTTTATTGTCAGTGCAGTGTTTGAAGATCAACCGCTATTTTCTGATTTGCGAACCCCAATAGAAGGGGATTTGTATAACCAGGCAATTGCCGACATTACTGGTGGCGACCCGTTCTTTGAGTATGAACCTTCGGACGTATTACAGTATTTTGCCGATAACTTTGCTGATCATCCAAACGTTGAAGTCACTGGTGAAGGTGAAGATCTGGAAGTAGTCGTCACCGGTAACGATTCGGATCCTGTCGCGACATTTGACGTTAGCATTCCAATTAACCAAAGAAAAACCAACGTTGAAGGTCTAGAAGTGGCGTTTCAGCATGCCTTTGGAGAGACGGGGTTTGGATTTCAGGCTAACTTTACTATTGTTGAAGGAAATTTAAATTACGACATCAATTTAAACGAAGAGCAATGGGTGGTACCAGGTATGAGTAATACGGCTAACTTAGTTGTTTTCTATGAAAATGACTTTTTTGAGTCGAGAATTGCATACAACTGGCGCGATAAATATTTACAATCGGCCGGCAGAGACCCTAGATTTGTGGAAGAGTACTACCAGATTGATGCAAGTGCCAGCGTAAAATTGGGTGAGAACTTCTCAATTTTCATCGAGGCTATCAACCTAACGGAAGAAGACCAACGAATTCATGGTCGTTCAAGCTATCAAGTTAGGGAATACTCGGTTGGGCATTCTCGATATAACCTTGGTGCACGTTACGTCTTTTAACGATTAAATTAAACATTAAAAACGTCTTAAAGCCACTGTTACAGGTGGCTTTTTTATGGCTACGTAGGAACGATTCTTCTATAAAAAATAACGTATCAATGAAGGTCAATATGAGAGCGAGATCGTATAAAGTTTTATTGCTGTTGGGGCTCGTGTTTGTGTTTTTAAACGGCTGCTCAGCGGAAGACGGTAAAAAATCGGCTAATCAGCCTCAATTAACACAACCACAACCAGAACCAGAACCACAACCTGAGCCAGAACCTGGCAATCGAATATTGGTTTTTAGCAAAACGGCTGGATATCGTCACCAATCTATTACAGATGGTCAGGCTATGTTGGCAGATATCGCCAGGCAGAATGGCTGGGAAATAGATTTTACTGAAGATAATGGGTATTTTACGGCTGACAAGCTCAAACAATATGCTGTGATTGTGTGGCTCAACACCAGCGGTGACGTGTTAAACGCACAACAGCAAGCGGCTTTCGAGCAATATGTTGAAGCTGGAGCTGGCTACGTTGGGATACATGCAGCAAGCGATACAGAATACTCATGGTCCTGGTATGGGGACTTAGTAGGAGCTTACTTCAAGTCGCATCCCGAAATTCAGACAGCTACGATGCATGTCGAAAATCATCAACACGAGTCATCTGCACATTTGCCATCACAGTGGTCGTTAAATGATGAATGGTATAACTTCCAAAGCAATCCCAGAGCAGATGTAAATGTATTGCTGGCCTTAGATGAGGTGAGTTATAACCCCGGAGCAGATCCTATGGGGGATCACCCCATTGCTTGGTACCACACTGTCGGCACAGGTAGGGCGTTTTACACTGGGCTGGGGCATGCTGCTGGTACTTATCAAAATGCCGAATTCGTCAAACACATCCAAGGTGCCTTAATTTGGGCGGGTAATCTGGATGTTGGAGTGCCAAATTGGCAGGGTGAGCCGCCAAACGATAGTCATTTTACTTCTACCGTATTGGCGAGTGAAATCAATCAACCCATGGAATTAGATATTTCTTTAGATGGCGATATCTATGTTATTGGTCGGGAAGGGCAATTTTATGCAGTCCAAAATGGGCAGTTTGAGGCGACGTCGACGATAGCGGTTAATGCTGCTCATGAAGGTGGGTTAATCGGTTTTGCTCTCGATCCAGAGTTTACATCCAATCGTTACGCTTACTTTCATTACACCGATCCTGATTTTGCAAAACATAATGTATCCAGATTTACCATTAATGATGATAACTCACTGGATCTCACCTCAGAAATGCAGTTATTAGATTTTCCTGTGCAGGTAGATGAGTGCTGTCATGTTGGCGGCTCGATGGATTTCGATTCTAAAGGGAACCTTTATATTGCAATTGGTGACAATACTAACCCTTTTGCATCCGATGGTTATGCGCCCATTGATGAACGCCCAGGAAGAAGCGCCTGGGATGCGCAGAAGTCTTCAGCAAACACCAACGATTTACGGGGGAAAATATTAAGAATTAAGCCAACAGAGAATGGCTACATGATACCGGATGGCAATTTGTTCTCCGATGATGGCCTACATAGACCGGAAATTTATACCATGGGCCACCGTAATCCTTTTCGAATTGCTATCGATGCCAAAAACGATCAATTGATTTGGGCAGAAATTGGCCCTGATGCTGGTGGTTATAGCCAAACAAGAGGACCGGCTGGTTATGACGAATTAAATAAAACCTTAATAGCAGGTAACTTTGGCTGGCCATACTTCACAGGTAACAACGAAGCATATATGGATTACGACTTCGCGACCAATCAATCGGGTGCAGCGTTTGACCCAAATCAGGTCATAAATGATTCCCCTAATAACACCGGTGCAGTGATATTGCCAGACGCCCAGCCAAGCTGGATAACCATGAGTCACAGAGCGTTAATGGTTGCTGGGGTATATCGCTATAACCCCTCAATAAGCTCACAAGGTAAGTTACCGAGTTATTTTGACGGTCGGTTAATCTATTGGAACTTTAACAATGACGACATGTTTGAAGTGAGTGTTGATGAAGAAGCCAAAGAGCCTGACTCCAGACGATGGTTAGATACGACGTTAATGGCTGGTATCATTGATGGAGTTATATCGCCTTACGACAATCATTTGTATTTAATCTCTTTTGGCGGAAATTGTTGCGGTAAACCAACTGATTCAGGGCTATTGGTAAGAGTGGATTATCATGCAAGTGCCAAGACCGATGTGGTTAGAACAAACTATGCCATTAATAGTGGCGGCAGTGCATACAGCACTGCGGATGATGTTCTATATCAAAGAGACGCTTATTTTGATGGTGGTAATGCCGCATCGTCTTTTGAAACTATCGCGTCTACACAAGACGATCAGATATTTCAATCTCATCGTTGGCAGCAAGGTGGTTTTTCTTATGAATTTCCCCTTAAAAACGGGGCATATACCCTTAAGTTACAGTTTGCTGAAACCTATTTTGATAATGCCGGACAGCGGGCGTTTCATGTCGAAGCTGAGCAACAAAAGATTATCGAGGATCTTGATGTTGTTGCGTCCGTAGGAAAATTCACCGCTTATGAATTTGAAACACAGATACGCGTTGACGATGGATTGTTGAATTTAGATTTTATTCCTTCTATCGAAAATCCAATGGTCAGCGGTATTCAAATCTCCCCCGTTTTGGCCGTTAATCCAGGGCAATATATTAGTCTGTTTTCCCATGTAAACGGACAGTTTATGAGTGTAAGCGCAGAGTCATTAGTCGTGAGTGCGGAAGTGGCTACAGAAACTGAAACGTTTTTAGTCGTCGATATTGGTAATGGTTTTATCGCCTTGCAGTCGTTAGATTCTGGAAAATATGTGGCCGTTTCCGAAGATGGAATCTTATCGGTATCGGAAAATAGTATCAGTGAAAACGTATGGTTTAAATTTATCGGAAGTGACAATGGTAGTTATGCATTACAAGCCGCTATTAACAATAAATATGTCACCGTTGCGAGCGATGGTAACGGTGAACTTGTCGCTCATGGTGACTCAATTGGCGAAGAGCAAGCGTTTACTGTATTAACATCCGAGGTTTGTCAGTTAGATCCAACATTAGCAATACCTTGTCGAATCAATGCTAAACCCTATTTAAATATGCCAAAGGATGCCAATGAAGACCTTAGCAACGTACCCAAATTACTATCTGAAACCGGCGCTTTTAGCAATACTGTTGATATGATCCCTAGCCCGAGTTTAGTGCCGTTTGAGCCCATAGCAACTCTTTGGTCTGATCGAGCTGAGAAGCAACGGTGGGTCTCTGTACCATCTGGACAACGAATAAAATGGCATCGGACTGAAAATTGGCAATGGCCAGCAGGAACGGTTTTGGTTAAGCATTTCGCATTGCCTGTTGATGAAAGTAACCTTTCGATTTTACGTCGGTTAGAGACGCGCTTAATTGTGATCCGGGATAATGGCGAACTTTATGGTGTAACCTATAAGTGGCGAGAAGATAATTCCGATGCAGAGCTTCTCACAGAAGGTCAAACGGAACAAATCAATGTGATTTCAACGCAGGGCGATTGGCGCCAAAACTGGGTTTACCCAAGCCCTAAAGATTGTTTAAGTTGTCATAATAACGAATCTGGCGGGGTATTAGGGATAAAAACAGCTTCTATTAATTACGATTACATGTACCCATCGGGAATTCACTCTAATCAATTGTTAGCGTTAAACCAAATTGGTTTATTCAGCCCTGAATTAGTGGCATCTGAAGTTAGCTTATACCCTAAACACGCTTACATCACTGATCAAACGGCAACGCTTGAACATCGGGTCCGCTCATACTGGGATATAAACTGTGGGTTTTGTCACGGCACCTTAGGGATCGCGGCGTTGTGGGATGGCCGATATCAAACACCTTTAGAGGAGCAAGGAATAATCAGAGGCCCCGTTGCTGGGCAGCGAGATTATATGGCAGATTATGGCTTGTCTAATCCGTTAATTGTCGACCCTGGAAATATTAATAACTCAATTTTGTATATTAGGGATAAAAGCAATAACTCTGAAGATCGAATGCCACCATTAGGGCGCCTTTTGGAAGATACTGACTATATAGAAGTGCTGGAGCAATGGATTAACAGCTTAGAATAATAGTGAGTTTCCGTTTTCGTATCAGCTCAGTGTGTTGAGAAATGGACGTCTCAATAAATTTTATCCAACTAATGCGGATTTTTATAAAATATAAAAGTTTCAGATTCCTCTTTTATCTGTTGATTTATAAGGGGTTGTGAGAAGTTCTGATATGTAAAAATTACTCGCACTCGATATGATGACGGTTTTGTTGTTCGAATACGTTAAAAGGACGACCTTAATAATAGATTTTGTAATTTTTATGATTGCCATCGCCTTGATGTTTTGTTTATCAAATCCGAAGCTCTAAAACATTACAGGTGAAATTTCTATTAATAATAAAAAGGTAACGCCATGTTAGGTAACAACAAAGAGTCAATAGATATCAAGCTATCGAAATTGACCAGAGCGATAATGTTAGGAGTGAGTGTCACCGTCCTATCAGGTTGTTTCGGTGTCGATAGCGAAAACGAAACACTATCAAATGCCAAACAAACAGAACCTTCACCATCAACACAGCCACCTACGGTTGTCACCCCAGCGCCCGAAGATGTTGAAATTCCGGATATAAGACTCGAAGACCTGAGCGTCAGAGGCCGGCCAACCATAGACACGTCACTCGGATATAACGTCATATTATCTGATTTAAGCACACCGTTACGCGGCGTTAGTTTGTCTTTAGATGGCGGTGACCCCTATAGCGCAGAACAAGCCAAAAATATTCCAACACTAGAGCAACTGCAGTCACTGACGGTCAATTACGGTTTTAACACTCTTCATGTGTATTTAGAAGGTGATGCCGGGCAGAATCCGGAACCTGTTGGCGTTAACGAAGATTTGGCGATGCAGTTAGTTGACTTAACGCGCGAAGCCAAAATGTATTTGATTATCACGGTTGGCAATAATGGTGAAAATGGTGCGATTCATAGTCTTGATAAAACACTCGACATTTGGCGTTTATATGCAGATAAATTTAAAGATGAAAGCCATGTTATTTTCGAAGCTCATAATGAACCGGTAAGCCTAACCAATGATAACTGGACCGAGGAAGACTGGACTAAACAAGCGCAAATGTATGAGGTTATTCGTACGGCAGCTCCAGATTCACTCATTCTCTTAGGCTCCTTTATGTCTTTCTATGGTCCTACAGAAGCGATTGCCGGAGCGGACTCACTTAAAACTCAATACCCAGATATCTGGGACAATGCTGCCTTTGCTTTCCATGCGTACTGGAACCTACCTGATGTGGAAACCACCATTGAGGCGTTTAAAACCAGTACGGATTACCCGGCACTGATCAACACGGAGTTTTGGCCAGGTGATACTAAGAATGGCTATAACGAAGCCTTTGAAAATCATCATATCGGTTGGATGCAGTTTGAATGGTTAGGCGCCAATGATTTAGATTTAGGTCATATTAAGTACAGCTTAGATTCTTATGGTACGGTATGGTGGCCAGAATCAGCCGCGACGACATGGCCAGCGAGTGGCTCCCCAGAGATTCCGATTGGTGAAAAAGTAGGATTTTATAGCCGTGTCGATGGTGCCTATTTGACCCTGGATGGTGACAACAAACTTACCACATCCAATAGTCATTTTCACGACGGTGGTGGTGAAGCATTTATCGTTGTCGATGCTGGAGATGATGGCTTTATTGCGCTTAGAGGCAGTAACGGTAAGTACCTGAGTGTGAGTCAATTCGGTAAGGCGGCGAGCGCGTCAGCGAGTGACATTGGTGTAAACGAAAAGTTTAGATGGCTACAATTGCCAAGTGGTGATGTGGCGCTCAGACCTTGGGGCGGTTCAGGTCATTTGTTAGGTACTATTGAGGAAGGAGACGAGCTGGATACCGGCTTTGTTGGCTCCGTGGGCGACGGTGCATTATTAAACGGCGCAAATACGTTTTTCGTGGCATTGGATTCTCACGCTGTTGCACCAGCGCCACTAGAAGCACCTCTGGCTCCGGAGCCGGGGCCTTTTTATTCAGAACCCACACCCGTACCAACCAATGGTTCTGGTAACCACCCTTATAATCCCGATGCACCAAACGGTCGTTTATGGGCGGCTGACTTTGACTTTGGTGGCGAAGCCGTTGCGTATCACGATAGCACGTCAGTAAACCTTGGCGATGCATACCGTTTTGATGAGCGTGTAGATATTGAAGTTTCTAATGAAGGTTATACCGCCGTAGGCTTCTTCGAAAATGAAGAGTGGTTAGAGTATACCGTAGATGTCGCCTCTGCTGGAAACTATCAGGTAACACTGAGAGTGGCGTCCGCAGGTGGCGGATTTGTCAGCATTGAATCTGACTGTCAGGACCTAACAGGAGATGTCGCAGTTCCGGCAACAGGCTGGTGGGATATTTGGCAGGATACTACTGTTGATGTCACATTAGCGGCAGGTGTGCAAACGCTGCGTTTTGTTAGCGGTGGTGGTTTTAACCTGATGAATATGGATATACAGCCCGGCGGTGAAGGCAGTTCGGCGATCACTGCAGGTTGTCAGTGGGTGCCCAAAGAGCCCGCGGATATAAGGGTTGAAGCAGAAGACTGGACTGAGGTCATTCAATTACCGGAAGGTGAAATCGTAACAGAAGTTACATCCGATGCTGATGGTGAACTGAATATTGGCTATTTAGATGCTGGAGACTGGGCAATTTATCACTTTGAATCACCGGCTGCAGCGTGTTATCAAGCAAGTTACCGAGTGGCAAGTGGTTCAGGTAGTAATGGTTTTGCATTAACCATCAATGATGTGCTTGTCGATACCAAAGCGGTGCCAAACACCGGTGGCTGGCAAACCTGGGCAACACTCAACAGCTATATCGAGTTAACTGGTGGTGCCCAAACTATGAGGCTGGACGCGTTAGACGGCGCCCAAAATATCAACTGGTTTGAGTTCAACCAGGTAGAAGCTGCGATGTGTTCTAATGTTCCGGTCGATGACGTATTAGGTGACAACTTACTGTCAAACGGTGCGTTCGATTCAGATACAGGCTGGACGGTAGTTTCGCAGTATGGTGCCGATGTTGATGGCAATGGCATTGTGACCATAGCTAATGGCGTGGCAACGTTTAGTGAAACAACGTCAGATTCCTGGTCCAAACATATGGGTCTATATACCAGCATTCAGCTACAGCCCGGTATTTATGAATTTGACATGAAAATGTCATTTACCGATATCGACGAGCTTTGGGGGGAAGTATATATTGGTGCTGTGCAACCTGTTGAACATGCAGAATACTCTGGCGATCAACAAGTTATCAAAGCATTCAATTCGTGGGAATGTGGTACCACTTATCAGGGACTAGCGAGTGAGCATGGCTGTGATAGTAATGAAAAGCCGGGACGTTTTGAAATCACCGAAGCCGGCACTTATTACCTATTGTTCCGCTCTGGCGCTAAAACCTATGGTACAACTAACCTTATTTTAGATGACTGGTCTTTAAGGCAGGTTAATCCACCAGAAATCGAAGTGCCCGTCAACTTAATCGCCAATGGAGGCTTCGACAGTGACAGTGGCTGGACAGGGGTAACCATGTGGGGAGCCGATGTCGAAGGTAATGGTGTCGTTACGATTGCCGATGGCGTAGTGTCATTTACCGAAACTGTTGCGGGTCCGTGGACTAAGCAAATGGCGGTATATACGGTTGTTGATTTACAACCAGGTACCTATCAATTTGATATGCACATGTCTTTTACGGATATCGTCGAGATTTGGGGGGAAGTTTATATCGGTCTCGAGGCTCCCGTTGCAGGAACCGAATATAGCGGTGACCAGCAAGTGCTAAAAGCGTTAAATGGCTGGGACTGTGATACGACTTACTCGGGTTCCGCGGTCGCTGCAGGTTGTGACGCCGGTGAAGATAACCCGGCAGGTCAGTTTACGATTACCGAGGCGGGTAGCTATTACCTGTTATTCAGATCTGGTGGTAACTCCTACGGCTCTGCAGGGATTGTTCTTGATGACTGGACGCTAACCATCGTCGATTAATCTTCGAGAAAAATCATAATAAAAACCGCTGAATATCACCTCAGCGGTTTTTTTTGTCAAAATTTAGTCGATGCGATCAAATACTCATCGATGCTTACGGATCTTGGCTAATGGCTGGGTATGTTGAGCTCTCCAAGGTTCTAACTTGCAAAGGACAAAAAAACAATGATGTGGGCTGGCGACGATTCAACGTCGAGCCATTTTTTGAACATATTGGTCTCATAACCTGAGATTTTCTATACAAATTAGGATGTTGAGTCTATGTATGGAATGACAGGTTTGACGTTGGAAACCCTGTCAGGTTTGATATGGTGTAGTAACCTGTCACGACAGATGCTTCTAGGCATTTGAACCAAATATACCAAGGGTTGTTAGTGAGGTAATGCCGTGGGGAAATCGCAACGGCATTAATCACAACGATTGGCTGCGCCTAAGCTATGTCGTTTGCCCGCAATCTAAGGTCGATTTGTCCAGTTGCAACTGTCGATATTTTGAAGGGGTCATGCCTTCAAACTTTTTAAAGAAAGTGTAGAAAACCGATTTACTATTAAAACCTACGGCTAAATATATGTCGGTAATGGTGGTTTTTGATTCTTTCGGATCAATCAACATTTTCTTTGCTTCTTCAATGCGATATTTGTTCACAAACTCATAAAAGTTAACACCAAAATGGCGATTGATTAGCATGGAAAGATCTCTGGCAGGCGTTTTTAGTTCATCAGCAAGTTTATCCAGAGTGATATCAGGGTCCATATACGCTTTGGTTTGCAGCATGGCGGTTTCAATTTCTTCCGCCATTTCCGGGTTTACAAAATGATCGTCTATCGTTTTTGTTGTTGGCGACTCATCTTTAACCTGCTCAAAGGTCATAAAGTTTCGAATGGCTAAGAAGAACATCAATGTCACTAAAATAAATGACGTGTAATTGCCCGTTAAGCCTATATACATGAATAAGCCTGCGTTGAAATCCATATACAAATTAAGCACCTTGACCGCAGCCAGAATTGCTTCAAATGTCATGACAACGATAAAGCCAGTAACCAGAGTTTGCAGCCAGTTGATGTGGCCTTTTTCGATATTGGATTTCTTATCCTCGAGCAGGCCACTGTATCGGGTTATCAGCACGATACAGCCGATGGCGTAACACACCCTCAATATTTTATTGGCCAGATCAATACTGACGTAACCTGGGCTATAAACAAAAGATTCGGAAAGCAATAATTGCTGGCGTTCTTCGAAAGAATAACCATAAAACGCGAAGGTGATGAACAATATATAAACCACGGCAGGGAGTAAATGGATGAAATCTCTGCGCTTGAGTTCAAAGTCTTTGAAAACCAGATGTTTAATACAGAAAAATAGAATCGCAGCATCGAGATAGTAGGCGATTGTCGGGATGAAATAACTGGACGGCCATAAATGTCGTACCAGGTATTTAAACTCTGCTCCCCACATCATTAATTCGTTAGCAGGTATGAGCGCATGAGCGAATAAAAAAGCTGCTAAAAACAAGGTGCTTTTGGTTTTAGTTGTATTGGTAACGTACAGCAGAGCACTAAAAAATAAACACTGCATTACCGTCATCAACAAAATGACATCATGGAAATTAAATAGAATGGATTGAAATTCGAACGTCCCCATCGACTAACCTTTTGAGCAAAATTTTTATTGTGATTATGTTTCTGGTTAGCATACCACGTTAGTTTTTTGGGTCACCTTAAAACCACACGAAAATGTGATTAATTTCCTGAACCATTATCGAATTTTGTCTTATTCATCTGCTACCCAAAGAGTTTGCGCTAACAATTTTTATTCGAACTCATCAATGGCAATTAACTTTGTTTGAATGACGTAAACGGACGACTTGTAAATCCGCTTATTTTATACCTTACACAATAATATAAACGGCATGACCTCAGCTAACTAAGGATTAACGGTGGATTTATCACCGACCATAGTGTGGTTGTGGACTAGCCAAATTTAAAAACGATGTTTACAAGGGAAGAAAGATGGGTTTTTCAAAGAAGCTAATAATAACCAGTTTGTTTGCGAGTGGTATCTATGGCTGTGGAATGGATTCAAACTCCAGCCAGAATAACGGTGAAACTGACGCTTCAAATCAACAATATGATATTGATATTTGGCCGAAGTTGAATATTAAAGTTAAACCATTACCCAGTGTAGAAAGCAACATTATACAAATACTTTCTAACATGACCATTGAACAGAAAGTGGCGCAAATGATCCAGCCGGAAATTCGAGATTTTACCGTCGAAGATATGCGCAAATACGGGTTTGGCTCGTACTTAAATGGCGGTGGCGCTTTTCCCGATAATAACAAGCATGCAACCCCTGATGATTGGATAACTCTGGCTGAAGCCATGTATCAGGCTTCCGTAGACGATTCACTCGATGGTTCTACAATTCCTACGATCTGGGGTACTGATGCCGTGCACGGTCACAACAATGTTATTGGTGCCACCTTGTTTCCTCATAACATTGGCCTGGGAGCCGCCAATAACCCTGAATTGATCGAGCAAATAGCCAAAGTCACAGCCACCGAAGTGATGGTAACGGGCATCGACTGGGTATTTGCACCGACCGTTGCGGTTGTCAGAGATGATCGCTGGGGTCGCACTTATGAAGGTTATTCGGAAGATCCTGAAATCGTCAGAGACTATTCTGCGGCGATAGTGACTGGGTTGCAGGGGAAAGCGGGAAAAGGATTTTTAGCCGATGATCGGGTAATTAGCACCGTTAAACATTTTCTCGGTGATGGTGGCACCGTTGCTGGTGACGACCAGGGGGACAATATCGCCTCCGAACAGGAGTTATTCGATATCCATGCGCAAGGTTATGTCGGTGGTCTCTCGGTTGGTGCGCAATCGGTAATGGCGTCCTTTAACAGCTGGCATGGTGAGAAGCTTCATGGTCATAAGTACCTGTTAACCCATGTATTAAAAGAGCGTATGGGATTTGATGGTTTTGTCGTTGGTGATTGGGCAGGTCATGGCCAGATTGCAGGTTGCACAAATCAAAGTTGTCCGGCTGCAATTAACGCCGGACTGGATGTGTTTATGGTGCCATCTTCTGATTGGAAGCCTTTGTATGAAAACACCCTGGCTCAGGCGAAATCGGGCGAGATCCCTATGTCACGTATCGATGATGCGGTTTCCCGCGTCCTACGAGTAAAGCTTCGGGCCGGCATTTTTGAAAAACCGAGTCCGGCTAATCGACAGTTTTCAGGAAAGACTGAACTTATCGGTAGCGCAGCCCATCGTGAGGTCGCCCGACAGGCAGTACGGGAATCACTGGTTCTGTTGAAAAATAAAAATAACCTGTTGCCATTGAACCCGAAGTCACGGGTCTTAGTGGCAGGTGATGCGGCCGATAACATCGGCAAACAAAGTGGTGGCTGGACCATAACCTGGCAGGGCACCAACAACCAAAACAGTGATTTTCCTGGCGGTTCGTCGATTTTCGACGGCATTAAAGAGCAAGTCGAGAATGCTGGCGGCAAAGCAATTCTTAGCCCAGATGGCCAGTACAGTAATAAACCGGATGTTGCCATCGTTGTCTATGGAGAAGAGCCTTATGCAGAAGGTCACGGCGATCGGGCAACCCTTGAATACCAAAAAGGCGATAAGTCGGATTTAGCATTACTTCGCAAACTTAAAGCGGAAAATATTCCCGTTATTTCGGTATTTATTTCTGGTCGACCTATGTGGGTAAACCCGGAATTGAATCAGTCGGATGCCTTTGTCGCGGCCTGGCTACCGGGTTCAGAAGGCCTGGCAGTCGCTGATGTATTATTTACCAACCCAAACGGCGAAATTCAATATGATTTTAGCGGTCGCTTGTCCTACTCATGGCCAAAGTCCCCCTTGCAAGCAACAGTTAACCGCAATGATGAAGATTACGCACCGCTTTTACCCTACGGATTTGGCTTGAGTTATGGCGACGAAAATCTGTTGGGAGATTCGTTAAATGAAGAGATCTCTGATGCAGTTGAAGATATTCAGGATCGGGTATTTTTCGACGGTAAAGTACACAAACCCTGGGAAATGGCGCTGTATTCCGGCGCCAAAAATACCGCGATTAATGCCAATGCTCACCAGTTAGCGGGGGTCAGTTATCGGACGATTGACAGGAAGGTACAGGAAGATTCGATGCTATTGAGTTTCAACGGTTCAGAAAAGGCTGGGTTGAGAATTAATAGCGAGAGTAACTTCAGGGAAGATTTATCTGCGGAATTAATTTCCGGAGCAAAATTAACCTTTCTGGCGCGGGTTACCGACGTTCAAGGTGAGGTTTACATTTTGATGAATTGTGAGGGTTTTGGTGATCAGGCTGGTAGCTGCGAATCGTCACTGGAAATATCAGACGCGCTAAAACAACTTGAGCCAGGTAGTTGGCAACAGCTTGCTATTCCCTTGTCATGTTTCGCTGACAAAGGGATCCGGTTTGGTGAAATCGTTACACCATTTAATTTATGGACAGAGAGCAAGTTAGACATTGCTCTTGCCGAGGTTAAATTTTCAGTGGGCTCAGGGGAAGGTGCCGCTAAGTGTCCTGAATAACAGGACCTAAGAGTTGTTGTTTGGAACAGAACAGGGACGTTCGACCCCAGGGAAAACACATGGCTGAAAATATAACTGCCATCGCCAATAAACATCGACGAACAGGAGGAAACAACGAGTTGATAAAGGTCTGCGCGCAAAACAATAAGAACAAGCGCCGGCACATTACATAACAACAAGAAAAGGTAACTAAATTATGAAAACCAAATGTCTTAACAAGTCGGGAAAATTTGCCCGGTGGTTAATGATCACTTCGACCTTGATGATGGGACTTGGCTTTATCAGCAATGCTCAGGCACAACGCGGTCGATTGCATATTGACCAAAGTCTAGGTCACAACATTATCCTGACCGACCAAAATACCACCTTAAGAGGGGTAAGCCTGTCTTTTGATGGCGGTGACCCTTACGGTTCTATCGAACCCATCATGCCTTCACAGGAGTCGTTCAATAAACTTGCCAGCGAATATGGCTTTAACTTTGTTCACGTTTACCTAGAGGGTGATGCGGGACAAAACCCTGATCCAGTAGGTGTTAACCTGGCACTGGCTGACGAGCTTGTGGCTCGCACCAAACAGGCAAACCTGTACGTGATGATCACTATTGCCAACAATGGTGAAAACGGTCAAATTCACAGCATGCAGAAAACCTTAGATTTCTGGTCGCTGTATGCGCCACGCTATAAGGATGAAACCCACGTACTTTATGAAGCGCATAATGAGCCGGTAGCAGGGCAAAACCATGCCTGGTCGGATGCAGACTGGGACAAACAGGTGCAGATGTATAATCATATTCGCTCTTTAGCACCGGATACCATGATCTTTTTAGGCTCATTTATGTCTTTTAATGGTGCTGACGCTGCGATGTATGGTGCCGATTACATTAAGTCTAATGTTGGTGATCCGAACATCTGGGAAAACGCCGCTTTTGCCTGGCATGGTTATTGGGATCTTCCTGGCATTGAGTCGACGATAAATCCAATTAGAGCTGCCGGTACCGGTTATCCAGGATTGTTGTGCACGGAATTCTGGCCTGGAGATACAGAGAATGGTTATAACGCCGCTTTTGAGTCACATCATATGGGTTGGGCCCAGTTTCAGTGGCTAAATGCGCAAGACATGGATTTAGATAACCTTCGCAATAAACTTAATAATGCCGGTACCGTTTGGAAACCGGAACTATCTGCAACCAGTTGGCCGACAGCCGGCGCACCGAATGTTCCAGCAATGGGCACCCGTATTGGTATCTATAGTCACTTTGAAGGCAAGTTTGTCAATATCAGTGGCAGCAATATGGCGGTTGCCGCAGATGCTTTTACCGATGGTCCGAACGACAGTTTTACATTGGTTGACGCCGGAAATGGCCATGTAGCTTTGCAAACCGACAGCGGCACGTATGTAAGCGCGACGGGCGATGGACAGCCATTAACCACAACGGCTACTAGCATTGGTGTAAACGAAATGTGGCAGTGGATGCAACTGTGTCCGGATGAAAATGTACCTGCAATGACCTTACGTCCCTGGGGTGGAGATGGTCATCTGATTGGGAAGCTAGGGCGTGGTCGAAACGCGGGTTTATTATCGGCAAATGCCGATGATGCCTCTTATGATGGTGTTGCCGAGTATGGTTTTGTAACGGCGGCAACCAATCAGGCTCCGCAAGGTTGTGAACCACCAGCACCTCCGGCTCCTGGTCCGTTTTATGGTGTGCCAATGCCAGTACCAACGGATCCAAGCCAGCCTCATCCATTTAACTCTTCGGCGCCTAAAAATGTGATCTATGCATCCGACTTTGATTATGGTGGAGAAGGTGTTGCTTATCATGATATCGATGATGAAAACTGGGGCGGCGCATACCGTTGGGATGTTGGTGTTGATATTGAAGCAACCGACGGATTTACCAATGTTGGTTGGATCGATCCCGGTGAGTGGTTAAATTATGCCATTGACGTTCAGACTGCAGGCACATACGTACTAACAATGCGTGTTGCTTCGGCTCAGGATAACGGACAATTCCATATCGAGATAGACGGCGTAAATATCACCGGTCCGGTGATCACCCCAAATACTGGTGCCTGGAATACCTATCAGGATATGCAGACCGAAGTAACCTTTGAGGCAGGCGTGCAAATCATGACCATGGTTAGTGCTGGTGGTTTTAACCTGATTAGTTATGACTTACAGCCTGGCACCGTAACGCCACCAGAGCAGGGCACAGAGGTTTCTGTAGGCGATATTACTATGGGTTGGAGCTCAGCAAATGGTAACCGCATTACCGTTTATTCAACAACCACGATTGTTGATGAGTTGGGTTCGCCGATGGAAGGTGTAACGGTAACCGGACAATGGAGCGGTTTAAGCAGTGGTACGGTTTCAGGTGTTACCAACCAATCTGGCCAAGTCACCTTATCTTCGGCAACGGTTCGAGATCCTAAAGGAACTTTTACTTTCACCGTAACCGACGTGCAAGGTAGCCTGCCTTATAACGCTGCAGCTAATGCGACAAATAGCGGTAACGTAACCTTTTAACAAGGTTTTGTATTTATTCTCCCCATGCAAGGTCAGCTAAAGTAGTGCTGGCCTTTTTTGCTACTTAAACGCTCTAATACTGATTAAATAAGACTATGTTCCTATCTAGTGTGAGTGAAGTCAAACTAACCCCTCTCTCCTAAATCCGCCTAAAGAGTCAATTTTCACCATCACTTTAACCACTTGAAGTTATGAGAGCTTTTGGTAATCTAGAAAAAGGTTCGTAGATGCTCGACATTTGCGCTCATAGTTTTTACAAGGGTGTAGTGGCATTAGTTAGGAGTGAATCATATATAACTAGAGGCTATGGTATTAAAACTCCAAGATCGGCGTATATTAGCAATTACTAACGGGCCGAGTTGAGCGAATTGCAGACATACGTATTGAATAAAATTGGATGTGACGTTGAAAATGCTCGAAGCAATTAAAAAAGGTGTTCTTGCCGCTCTTCAATTTTATGTTTTCATGCTAATAGGTATCTTGCCTCTAAATGTGATCCTGGATTATTTTGAAGGTGATGATATTGGCCAGTATGCAAGCATGGGGTTTTTTCTCAATTTTATTACTCACCCGTTAATCTACGGTTCACTTTTCTGTATCGTTGTAGTGTCAGTAATTAATCAACTTGTATTACTTAAGAAGAAAATCTGAGTATCAGAGAAAATTTGTATATTCGAACGTTAGATAATGACTCGTTTAATATCTGTCGGTGGTATCAGGTAAATTAAACAGCCTAGGGCTGTAATGAGCGAACGCCAGTCATTCAAGCCAGAATGAAGTTAATAAAGACATATAGGTTTGACTATGAATAAGATTTTACTGCACACATATGGTACGAAAAAGTTTCTATTGTATGCTGGGAAGTCTGCATTGCAGTTGAGTAAAGCTATATTTATCCTATTCGTCTTGACGTTACTTTTAAATTTTTTCTCTGGTGGAATAGATGGTATTAAAAGTTATGGTAGCTCAGTTGATTACTTGGAGTTGCTTAAGACGGTCTTAGTTTTTCTGGTATCTATTTCAATTATTTTTATCATTTTTGTTGTTGGATATAACCTACATGTATCCATTTCTTACTGCTCAAACAATTCAATGAAACTGACAGATTTTTATAAAAAAGAAAGTAAAGAAATTATAAGTATTTGGGCTAAAAATAAACTTTAGTCTCCAATCAATAATTAATCTTTGGATATAAGATAAAGCCTAAAACACCTCATATATTGGCAATTGCTAACGGGCAGCAAATGGCACATTTGCGACGTCGCCATAAATAACGTAACTTATTGAAAAATAGGTAGCCGTGTGCGGCCGTAGTGAGCGAGGAACGGTCGTCCATCGACAAGGGGGAGATATGAACAGAGCCGAAAGAATAAACAGCTATTGCTGTATCGGTTTGTACTCTTCTGTTGAGGAAAACAATCCTGAAAGTATCCATATAAAATCAACAAAATTCAGAGATGAATATGTTTGGTTTGTAGATATGCCCGCTAAAGTTTTGGGAGGCGGCAACATGATTTCTAATTGCCCTTGGTGCGGAACAAAGCTTCCTAGTTATCCTTATATCAATGATAATTTAGGCAAGGGTTACATTGGGCCGGAATGAGCGATCTGCAGTCATGCGTGAAGTTGAGTCGTAAGAATAACAACAGGGATAGTATGAATAAATTAGATGTATTGAGCGTTGGTATACGATTACTTGGAATTTTCCTATTGGTTTTCCTATTAAGAGATATGCCATTTGTCATTGAAACGGTCAAGCAATTTAAAGAATTTAACCCTGAATCAGGTTCGGGAATGGCATTCTATTTGACCATATCAATACTGGCCATATTAGTATCTTTAATCATGATTAAGTTTCCTGTTTCAGTGTCAAAAATGTTAACCACAAGTTCTAAGGCCGATTCACCAAAATTAGAAGGTAATGCCGAAACTATTCAGATTACGGGTGTTTTATTGCTTGGTATATACATCCTATCCTGGGCAATACCTGACCTTATAAATAATATAATTGGCTTATGGCAAGCATACAAATATACCCCGAATGATACAGTTAATATTGCATATATCTGGAATGCTTTAATCACAACAATAATTGAGATTGCTATCGGGTTTTATTGTGCCCTTGATTCTTACGGTATTGTAAAAATGATAGCTAAGCTAAGGGCCGCATAGAGCGAGCTACAGTCATTCAAAATTCGAAAATGAATACTATCCAAATATTTGAATATTAGCCGCTTGGCTTACATGGAGAGTTTGTGGAAAATCTTAAGGAAAAGCTCATCGAATTAGAAGGGCGATTGTTTAGACCTGAAACTAGAGCATCTTTTAGTGAACTAGACAACTTAATTGCGGAAGACTTTACTGAAATTAGTGGCTCTGGCTGCCGATTTGGTAAAAAAGAAGTCCTTGATCGTTTACCCAATGAATTGCCGCCAAAAATAAACGCATCACACTATGAAGTTAAATATTTAGCATCTGATTGTGTTCAGTTACTTTATAAATCTGTAATGGAAAAGAGCGGTGAGAGGACTCCGATTTTCTCTTTGCGCTGTTCCATATGGTCTTTGAAAAATGGAAGGTGGCAAATGCTATACCATCAAGGCACTTTGTGTGATGAATTCGAACTTAACTCCTAACTAGGGTTGTCAGCAGCTATTAGTCTTTCCATAAATCTTATATCCGAGGTTGATATTATCTCCTTGAAAAGGTTAATGTCTCTGAAGAGCGAACAGCAGTCACTCGGGTTACTTGGAATGGATGCCACGGAGTCGGCTTAATAATCAACTATTAGCAGTATCTATAAATTTGAGTAAATGGAAATATTTGTTAAGTATCTATTAGGTTATTTGTTTCTTCGTTCAATCATATTTAACCTGGTTGGTATTCTTCGCAGCTTTTTTGTTTTTTCATGGGTTAGAGTTCCTGCCTCTATTATGTACACGAATATTGAAGCGTCGAGTTCGGTAAAAGGTTCAAAGCTTTATGAAGTTGAAATTTGGTATTCTTATAGCTACAAAAATGAAGGTTTCACGTCTAAAAGGTTTGCTTTTAACTATTCAAGTAGCCCATTGTCCATATTGCATAAAATCACACTTAGGCGTTTAAATAACAAAAAACAAATTTTTGCTCGTGTTAACCCTAAAGATCCAACACAAGCTGTACTTCTCTCAGGCGTTAACTTATTCCATATCGTGAATTTATGTTTGCCAATTATTTCTGGCCCATATCAATTTATTGAAGTACAGGCTTTCAAAACCATATTTAAAAAATTGGGACTTCTCTAAACGATACTGCTGACAAGTTACTTAAAAGAACGTAAAACGTTTGGCTTGTATTCATTCGTCGCTAATTTTAGTCGAGCATTTTTGCGTGTTACATTCCGTAATCATCGTATATTAGTTTGCCTATTTGCGGCGTCGTCATAAATAACGTAAGTTATTGAAAAGTTTGTAGTAGCGAGCGGCTGCTGTGAGCGAGAAACGGACACTTGCCAATAAAGCAACATTTTAGTAATTGATACTTAACGGACATTCCTTTAATTCAAGC
>NZ_JBHZSG010000030.1:0-41494 GCF_043642205.1 Thalassotalea litorea
TATATCAATAAAACCTATGTTGTAACTGAACCTCTGCCCTAACTCTGAGTTGTGCACAAACTTAATGTGATTGGTATTAACTAAATCGAAGGTATAAAAAAAGCCAGACGAAGTCTGGCTTTGTAACCTTTAATCGGTCAGTTTACTTATATTTTTTCATCACCAACGTCGAGTTGGTACCACCAAAACCGAAACTATTAGACATGGCTAAATTGATTTCAGCCGGTTTTGCTTGAGTGACAATATCAAGACCCTGAGCTTGTTCATCAAGTGTTTCAATATTTACTGATGGTGCCACAAATCCGTGCTCCATCATCAGCATGGTGTAAATGGCTTCATGAACACCGGCCGCTCCTAAAGCATGACCCGTCATCGCTTTAGTTGCGCTGATCATCGGCGAATCGTTACCGAACACTTCCTGAATCGCGCCAAGCTCTTTAACATCGCCAACAGGCGTTGATGTCCCGTGGGTGTTCAAGTAATCGACTTTATCGTCAACGCCCTGCATCGCCTGTTGCATACAACGCACTGCACCTTCGCCGCTCGGCGCTACCATGTCATAACCGTCTGATGTTGCACCGTAACCGACAATCTCAGCATAAATGTGCGCGCCACGAGCCAAAGCGTGTTCTAATTCTTCCACAACAACCATACCGCCGCCGCCAGAAATAACAAAACCATCGCGATCAGCATCATAAGTACGAGACGCTTTTTCTGGAGTGTCATTGTATTTCGTCGAAAGTGCGCCCATCGCATCAAACATCATGGCTAATGACCAATCAACTTCTTCACCACCACCGGCAAATACAATATCTTGTTTGCCCAGTTGGATTAACTCCGCGGCATGACCGATACAATGCGCAGACGTGGCGCAGGCAGAGCTGATTGAGTAGTTTACACCGAGAATTTTAAATGGCGTGGCCAAACATGCTGAACATGTACTGGACATGGTTTTTGGCACAGCATAAGGACCGACCCGTTTAACACCTTTCTCGCGAATGATATCGGTTGATTTGATAACATTGGCAGACGATGCTCCACCAGAACCTGCCACTAAACCCGTGCGATAATTTGAAACCTGATCGTCTGTTAACTTGGCATCATTAATCGCTTCTTGCATGGCAATGTAAGCATAACCTGCTGCATCGCCCATAAAGCGCATAACTTTACGGTCAATATGCTCTGTTACATCAATGTTTGGCTTTCCCCAAACCTGACTGCGCAATCCCATTTCTGCAAAACTATCTGCGCGGCTGATACCACTGCGACCATTTTTTAATGCGTCTAACACCTGTTCTGCGTTATTGCCGATACTGGACACAATGCCCATACCTGTAATCACTACTCGTTTCATTCTTATTTAACCATTTTGATCTGTTAATTGTCGGCTATGATACTATGAATATCCGGAAATCTGGTCTATCCAGTGTACGACTGTACGCTCAATTGAAACCGTGTCAAGTGGCGTCTGACATAATTCACTGGCAGCGGTCCTGCCAGCAAGGTAAAATTTGCTGTCTGAATAGACCGTAAGTTTTATTGAGCCAACAACCCAGCAAACATATACCAGAGATAAATACACCCTTGAGTAAAATTAAAACCGCACAAATCGAATTTGACACCAATGGCCTGCCCTATTCAAGTCAATTCGACGATATTTATTTCGATTATCAGGATGGTTGTTCGCAAAGTATACAAGTGTTTATCGAAGGGAATGAACTTGAAAAGCAATGGCTTAATTATTGTTCATCGGTAAACCTCGCAACCAGGGATAGCACATCAGCAAAACATGAAAACCCGACTCCTGCCACACCGGCACCATTTGTGATCGGGGAAACCGGGTTTGGTACAGGTCTGAATTTTTTCCTGACGCTGCAACGTTTCAAAACATTTATCAAGCAACATGATCCTGACTGGTCGTTGCGGTTTATCAGCACCGAAAAATACCCGATGCGCCTCGACGATCTCACTCGGGCATTGGCATTGTGGCCAGATTTTTCCGATAGTTCCAGCGAATTTCTTAGTCAATATCAATGGCATGATGAGCAACAAGTGCTCAATATGTCGCTGTTGAATAATAAAGTTCATTTACAGATTTACTTACAGGACGCTACAGCGGCATTTGCACAGTTAGATCCGCAACAGTTTTCCCACGTCAATGCCTGGTTTTTAGATGGCTTTTCCCCAAAGAAAAACCCCGAGATGTGGCATCAGGGACTATTTATGCAGCTGGGGCGCTTATCAAAACCCGGTACCACATTAGCAACATTTACGGTTGCAGGCTTGGTTCGCCGGGGACTTGAGCAACAAGGATTTGCGGTTACCCGAAAAAAACACCAGCAGCACAAATCACAAACCTTAACCGCCAAATTTACTGGCCACCCGAAAGCACCTGATGTAAATGGCTATAAACGAAGGGTATCGCCAGATAAACCACAGCACGTAACCATTGTTGGTGGCGGACTTGCCAGCGCCTGCGTCGCCTATGCCTTGGTAAAACGAGGGGTTAAGGTAAATGTATTTTGCCAGGATCAAGCCCTGGCTCAAGGCGCCTCAGCTAATGCGATAGGCGCAATCTACCCATTGTTGCATCAACAAAAAGATGAGATCAGTGAGTTTTACAAAACCGGCTTTGAGTACGCTGTTAATTTTTATCAGCAATTGCTGGAACAAGGGTTTGATTATGCCCATGGTTTTGACGGCCTGATTGAAGTTGCTTACAAAGAGGCGTTGCAGCAACGTTTAACCATGTTTAAAGACAACCCCGTTTGGCCAAAACAGCTAATCTCGGTGATCAGCCCCGAACAAGCCAATCGCATATCCGGGATCACACTCGATAAGCCCGGACTTTGGATCCCTGCAGCCGGTTGGGTATCTCCCCCAGAATTAGTACGGGCAATATTTGCCGCCGCTCAACAACTTGGGCAATGTAAAATCAAATATAATACTCAGGTCCAAGCCATTGAAAAAATGGACAATGGTCGATTTTTACTGAGCACTAACAAAGGTCAAAAACAAATTCAAACGCTGATCCTATGCACCGGCGCACAGACTTTAGACCTTAGGATTGCCGACGCCCTGCCCTTGAGTGTGGTTCGAGGGCAAGTAAGTCAATTACAGACAACAACATCAAGCGAAAACCTTAAAACTGTGATTTGCCACAAAGGTTATCTCACCCCAGCGCTGGATAATAAACATTGCATTGGCGCAACGTTTAATAAAAATGACAATGATACCGCAACGCGAGCAGACGACGATGCCTATAATTTTGAAACTTTGACTCGGCTACTGGGTAATATTGGGAAATGGCAGGTAGAGGATATTAAAGGCGCAAAAGCGCGATTACGATGCTGTACGCCAGATCATTTACCGGTTGTCGGGGCGATGCCGGATATTGAAAAACACAAGCAGGTGTATCAGCACATTAGTAAAGATAAAAACTGGCGTTTTGAGCAACAGCCGCCCACGATTGAAGGACTGTATGTGCTCACTGGGATGGGTGCCAGAGGATTGTGCTCAGCACCTTTACTGGCAGAAATACTCGCCTGCGAATTAACCCATGAGATGTACCCGGTTAGTTCCGAGCAGCTTTTTCAGCTGGCACCGAACCGATTTATCATTCGCGATATGATCCGTCGCAAGGCAGACTAACCATTGTTTTGTTTAGTTTAGCCTGCTCTACCTTTGCAGCGTTATACCAATCCCATTAAATTATTGCTCACTCAGTGAGAATTTAATGGCTTTTAGACAAGGCTTTGATTGCAGAGAATGGTTATTCCGCTCTCAAAAACAGCCAAAATCAGTAACGTAGTCCAAACGCCTTTAAAACTCACCCGTAGGGAGTTTACCTTAAGGCCCATTTACGGCCCTATATTTCATTAATATAGAATGACTATATCAATAAAATCTATGTTGTAACTGAACCTCTGCCCTAACTCTGAGCTGTGCACAAACTTAATGTGATTGGTATTATTGGTTAGTTTAACTCAGTGTCAACCCAGAATTTCGTACCTTTGACCGTTGCCTGCAATGCAAGTCCGGTTTCCGTAAAGGTGTAGACGGTAACATCACCAAAGTAGGCTTCGCCTTCAATCGAGGCTCCTTTTTCTGAGGCGACGGCCGCGGCATCGGCGTTACCACCAAAGGTCCAGCCGTTGTGAACAAAGTGATCCATGGCTTGTTGGGTGTGAAACACCATCACGATGCGGTAATCTTTAGCACCCATTCCAAGACCTATGCCGCCTTCCGCCATATTCATATAGGTATGCTTTTGGGTAGCCATATTTTTAACCACCCCGAAACCTGTTCCGGCCGAGACGACAAATAAATTAATGTTTGCATTGCTAAAGACACCATAGCCTTTTGCGCCTTCAACAACTTTTCGAGAATAAGGCTTTTGCTTATATAGCTGACTCAATACGTCATTTTTCATGCTAAGGATTTTTTGTTGTTTATCCTGCTTACTGCCCTCCCCCATAGAGGCACAGGCGCAGAGAAACAAACACAGGGCGGCTATCGTGGTAATTTTCGGTAATGTAAACATCGGTTATTCTCTTTTTATCGATACTATAGAGGTATTTCTAATCTATCTTGCTTTTTTAGCTTAACAAAAACAAGGCTGAAGTTGCTGCCAAAAGTTCTCAACAACAACTTTATCCTGAGGCGTTAACTCACTTCTTGCCTGGTGCAGATCCGCACTCACTTGCGTTGCCAGCTCAGGGGTCAATGCTTGCGCATCATCGCCAAAACGATTAGAAGCAATAAGGATAAACCCACGTACATAACTACTGGCAAATAGAACATCCGCATCATCCTGATCAATAAGGCCATCAAAATAATCACATAGCTGCTCTAGTGTTTTAATATTTTCTAACATCTTAATTCCGATAAATTGTATAAAACTGTCTGTATCAGGCTTCCATAAGCCCAGGACTAGCCACGGGGTACAACACCTGATCGTGAAAGCCAGTGATAACCGGCAAGTAGCCGCTAAGCTCCGCATCCAAACCAGGATCGCCGCTATCGACAATCAGCGGTCGATGATCCAGTGCCTGCAATTTTCGTTTTGTTGCGACGATATAGATATGTTCTTTGCCGATAGCGCGAACCACGCGGGGGCTCAGCTGCTGATTACCTCGGCCAAGAATGTGACCCTGGCCGCCGATCGCTGTGATCACTAATTTCACGGTCTGCCCCGCGTTTTGCGCAGCAATGATCGCCGCATAAAGGTTTTGTTCGGTTACATCCTGTGCCCGTAATTCTTGTTCCTGGATGATGTCGACCCCCAGTAAGGTATTTTCCAGTGCCATTTCCTGCATAATTGCCGCTACCGTCGAACCGGAGCCCATCACAAATAATTCGTCATCCATTTGCTCAATCACATGGGCGGCAATATCCATCAACACCAATTCATCAGTTTCCTTACCACCGGATTTTACCGCCTGAATATACTGTAAATGACTGGGTATTTGCATTTCTCCATAGCGGCGAGCCTTAACCACTCCCTGTCGAAATGCCTGTTCGTCAATATCCATCACATCGGCGTCGATGAAGCTGACCAACTCATTATTTATCATTTCCTCAACCACACGCCCGGCGGCCGTTGGCGTTAATGCATAAACTCCGGAGTGAATTTTTACCCCGGCAGGAATGCCTAACACCGGAAAAAAGCCCTGAACCTTAGCGCACACATTTCTTGCGGTGCCATCGCCGCCCGCAAACAACAATAAATCCACCTGTTGACTTTGCAGTGCTTCGACCAAAGCTTCAGTATCCGCTGCGGTTGAAACATTGCCGTCGTAGCGGTGGACAACCTCCACCTTAAAGCCCAGTGACCGGGCACAATCTTCGCCCATATCGCCGCAGCCGGTAAAAATGGTAATTTTATCCTGATATGGGATGAGCACCTGCAGCGCCAGCTTGGCGCGCAAATTTGATTTAGGTTCAGCGCCCAGGGCTTTTGCCTGTGCAGCAATGTCATCGCCGTCACTGCCTTTAAACGCAACGCTGCCGCCAATACCAGCAATGGGATTCACCAAAAAGCCTAACTTAAACATAACAAGGTGCCTTCACTTTTTCAGCGTGCAAATTCATATCTGAGACCGCAATGGATTGATTATTCGCCGGTTCCTGGGGGTTATTGCTGTCTTTTAACGCAAATTGCTTAATATTTAATTTTTCATCCCGGTCATAAAATCTTGCCAGAGCCGATATAAATTGCTGCGCCCGAGGCGGAAAACCCGACGCGATATATGCGTTCACTTGTTTATGTACCCGATGTTTAAACGCACAACGATCCACTTCGACACCACTTAAATTATCGACGGAAACATTAAAGTTAAATCCTGCGGCGACACAAAACGCCCACTCGATGGCCTGTGGCTTAATCTCAACGTTTTCGAACGCCGTTTGTTGATCCGCATCTCGACCATCCGGCGCATACCAATAACCAAAATCTTCCAACAGTCGTCGCGCTTTACCGGCAATGCACCAATGGGCGATTTCATGAAGACCACTGGCAAAAAAACCATGGGCAAAAATCACCCGGTGATAGGAAATCTGGGTATCTGCTGGCAGGTAAATGGGTTCATCGCCACCACGGATCAGGCGGGTATTTTCAGATTCTGAAAACTCACCGTCAAACAAGGCAATTAAATCGTCAATATCGTGGCTTTTCAAGGTAATTAAATCATCTTCGGACGCAATTTCTAGTGCGGCTATTTTAGCCTTAGCATGGCCGTATCTCAATCGTAGTTACCCAAATAGAACAAATAAACCCTTTTAAGGCCAACCTCTTATCAGTTATATTTGGTGGTGTTGCGAAACTAACATGGAAAAGCGATGAAGAAACTTGATGACATCGATCAACAGATCCTAACGTTGTTGTATAAAGACGCGGATATCACCAATAAAGAGCTTGCGGCAAAAATAGGGATTGCACCCTCTACCTGCCTGGAGCGTGTAAAGCGTATGAAGAATACCGGCGTCATTCGCCATTCTGTTATCGATGTTAATTATCAGACCCTGGGGGGAAACATTCAGGCAATCGCAGCCATCCAACTGCAGCCCTACTCTGAGCAAATCGTCAACGACCTCAGAGATGAATTACTTGGTTTACCGGAAATTGTCAGTATGTTTCATATGGGCGGTGCATTCGATTTTTATATCCATATGTCCGTTAAAGATACGGAGCATTTACGCAGTTTTGTCTTTGATGCCATTACCTCCCGTGAAGAAGTCACCAATGTAGAAACCTCTCTGGTTTTTGAGCACAGCCGCAGCCCAGTAATGCCGAATTTTAGTGGGTAATACCAATCCCATTAAATTATTGCTCACTCAGTGAGAATTTAAAGGCTTTTAGACAAGGCTTTGATTGCAGAGAATGGTTATTCCGCTCTCAAAATCAGCCAAAATCAGTAACGTAGTCCAAATGCCTTTAAAACTCACCCGTAGGGAGTTAGTGCACAAACTTAATGGGATTGGTATAACGTTAAGCGCGAAGCAACTAGTCAGCTATCCAACGAGTTAAAAGATCGAATCTCTCTTCCCTGCTTCAGCATCTTCGGCGTGATAAAATATTGCGTCTTGCCGCACCCCGCATAAAGGTTTTGCCAGGCACCTGTCATGCAATCAATACGCACATAACTGCAGGTAGGTAAATGCTCGATATTATCCGTAGACAAAAAATTGTGTAATTCGGTAAAGGCTGGATTGTGGCCGACCAAAGTAATTTCATCAACACGTTCAGGAAGCGCCTGACAAAACTGCATCAGCTCAGATCGTTGAAAGGTATATAAGTCCTTTTCAATATGGGTATCCGCCAACCGCTCGGCACTGATCACGCTTCCCATACCCGGTTCAAACTGGTGCTCGCCAATACGTTTCAAGGTTTGTTTAGCACGAGTCGCGGATGAGCAATAGATATGGGTAAAACAACAGCCGATATCCATCAAAACTGGTGCCATTAATTGACAATCACTGATACCGCGTTGCGTTAAAGGCCGCTCTACGTCATCCAACATCGGATCGTCCCAACTCGATTTCGCATGACGGAGTAAGTGTAATGTCTTCATAAAGCCGCACGATGAGAGTCGTTAATGAATAGATAGCCTTTAAATCTAGTGTTTCGTCCGCCTAACTTCAAGGTGCATCACTCAGTACATTGGATATGCCTGATAGTCATTGATAATACCAGTCAACGTTAATTTCTGATCACACAGCAATTAACGTGAATTGGCATCATGTTTTACATGTATGGGTTAAACAAGTCTTCTTTCTTGGGCGACAGCTCCAGATAGAGCTCATGGGCTCTTTCCCGGGCTCTTTTCAGTTGTTCTCGTGACATTTGCTGAGAATCGAGATTCATACTTTTCTCTGCGGGTTTATAACCATTATAGGCCGCTACCCGATTCCAGACATAAGACATTTCAACGTCTTTCGTCACGCCCAGGCCATCAAAATAAAGCAATGCCAAATTAAACTGAGCAAGGGCATAATTACGTTTAGCCGCCTGCTCATACCAAATGGCGGCGTTGTGATAGCTTTGGCTGGTGCCGGTGCCGTTTTGGAACATTACGCCAAGATTAAACTGGGCCGCAGGCAAATCTTTTTCGGCCGCACGCTTGGTGTAGATAAACGCCTTTTTCTGATTTTTGTCAGTGCCTCGCCCTTCGGCATACATTTGTGCCAAAGCAAACTGCGCTTCTGGGACGCTACGTCCCGCCGCGCGCTCATACAGCTTAAATGCCTTTTGCTGGTTTTTCTGGACACCGAAACCGTTTTCAAACAGGACACCTTGCTGGTACAGCGCGGGTGGATAACCCAGCATAACCAAAGGTTTTAGCTCTTCAATAGCCAAATCAAACTGTCCGCGATTCATGTAGTTTACGGCATCGTCGTAGTCCGCAAAAGCAGGGCTGCTAAGCGACGTTGTTAATAACGTGGCGGCCACCAGCATAGAAATTCGTTTCGTAGTTACAGACATATTGTTACTCCCTAATCGGTGCGCTGTACGAAGCTTTTAATAGGTTATACCAGAAAAAATTGGTCACGGGCAAATCTTGAACGTAAAGATGATTATTTTTTGCTGATTCGATCATAAAGGACGATGGATCCTGCAACGGATACGTTTAAGCTGTAATCTCCGGGCAATTTGACTAACCGGTGACATTTGCTTATCACCTCAGCAGTCAGGCCTGCCTGCTCATTTCCCAGCAGGTATACGCATCGGTGTGGGTGCTGAAAACATTGGATATCAACCGCCGAATCTTCCAGTTCAACACCAACCAAACATGTGTCATAGGGTAAATGGCGAATCAAATCGTCAACATTTGCGTAATGAAATTGTGGAATTTTTTGCCAGGCATTGACCACGTCTGTAGTCTGTTTTTTTGACTTATTGCCTACCGTAAAGATAAACGAGGCCCCTAAAATATAAGCACTACGCCAGAGCGTACCAACATTTTGAGGGTCTTTGGCGTTGACGATACCAATGCCAAAAAAACCATCCTCGGGATAGGTTTGTTTCAATCGTGCCATAAAAACCAGATGCCTGTTATGTGAAAACAAAGAAGCAGGCTACAGCCTGCTTCTTTTTTCATGTACGAATGCTATGGACTATTTAGTCAGTCAATAAGCTGAATTTATTTCAAATTATCAAAGAAACTCTTCACACCGTCAAAGAAGCTTTCTTCCTTGGGGCGATAACGGGCGGCATCTTTGCCGGTTCCCATCGTCGCTTCAAATTTTTCCAATAAATCCCGTTGTTCTGACGTTAAGTTAACCGGTGTTTCCACCACTACCTTACACATCAAATCACCCACCATGGAACTGCGTACCGATTTCACCCCTTTGCCACGTAAACGGAACATTTTTCCGGTTTGCGTTTCTTTAGGAATTTTCAGCTTCACTTTGCCTTCCAATGTTGGGACTTCAATTTCCCCGCCCAGCGATGCCGTGGTAAAACCAATCGGGACTTCACAATACAAATGGTTGTCATCTCGAACGAAGATATCGTGATCACGCACACTAACCTGTACATATAAATCGCCCGCTGGTGCGCCATGTTCACCGGCTTCACCTTCCCCACTTAAGCGAATTCTGTCACCAGTATCAACGCCTGCAGGTATTTTTGCAGATAATGTTTTGGTCTTTTTAACCCGACCTTCACCATGGCAGGAATTACAAGGATCTTTAATAACTTTACCGCTTCCTGAACAGGTTGGACAGGTTTGTTGCACCGCAAACATCCCCTGGCGCATCTGGACTTGACCATGGCCATGACAGGTTGAACACGTCGACGCAGTAGAGCCCTTTTTAGCACCACTGCCATTGCAAGGATCACAACTAACATAGGTCGGTACTTTCAGCTCGACGGTTTTTCCTTTAACCGCTTCTTCCAATGACATATCCAGGTTATAACGCAAATCTGCACCACGACGAGCTCGGGATTGACCGCCACGACCTCGGCCGCCACCAAATATGTCACCGAACACATCACCGAAAATGTCACCAAAATCAGCACCACCACCAAAACCACCGGGGCCTTGCCCCTGTTCAAATGCAGCATGACCGTACTGGTCGTAGGCAGCACGTTTTTGGCTATCATTTAACACTTCGTAGGCTTCTTTAACCTGTTTGAACTGTTCTTCCTTATCCTTATCGCCTTTGGTGCGATCCGGGTGGAATTTCATTGCCAGGCGCTTGTATGCCTTTTTAATATCGCGCTCAGATGCATCTTTACCGACACCCAGCACTTCGTAATAATCAGTTTTTGCCATAGTCTTGTTACTGCTTATTGGTTAAAACAAATAAAGCGCTAATGATAAAGCGCTTTATTTATTGGCTAATACTGGCGTCTGATATTGTCCTCAGACGCCTGATCCGTTAATTACTTTTTATCGTCTTTAACTTCTTCGAACTCAGCATCGACAACGTCTTCTGCTGGTTGCGCTTGCTCAGCATCAGCCTGTGGCGCTTCACCGGCCTGAGCTTGTGCTTTGGCTTGAGCAATTTCCATTAACTTGGCAGACGCTTCGATAACCGCTTGTGATTTCGCATCAATCGCGTCTTTATCTTCGCCTTTGAGTACGTCTTCCAGCTCTTTAACAGCCGCTTCGATTTTATCTTTGTCTTCTGCTGGTAAATCATCACCCGCTTCTTCAACTTGCTTGCGCGTTGCGTGAACAAGACCATCAGCCTGATTACGCGCCGTCACTAGCTCTTCGAATTTAGCATCAGCATCGGCATTCGCTTCCGCGTCACGTACCATTTGTTCTACTTCATCATCCGATAAACCCGATGAGGCTTTGATCGTGATCTTCTGCTCTTTACCGGTGTTCTTATCCTTCGCAGTTACGTGCAGGATACCATCAGCATCGATATCGAATGTTACTTCGATTTGCGGCATACCACGAGGTGCAGCATCAATACCTTCAAGGTTAAATTGACCAAGAGATTTGTTCAAAGAGGCTTGCTTACGCTCACCCTGTACCACATGTACCGTTACCGCAGACTGGTTGTCTTCTGCTGTAGAAAACACCTGCGACTGTTTGGTCGGGATGGTTGTATTCTTTTCGATAACCTTAGTCATCACGCCGCCCATGGTTTCAATACCAAGCGATAGAGGCGTAACGTCTAGCAATAGAACATCGGTAACATCACCGGCTAGTACACCGGCCTGAACCGCGGCACCAGAAGCGACAGCTTCATCAGGGTTAACATCCTTACGAGGCTCTTTACCGAAGAAATCACTTACCGCTTTTTGTACCAATGGCATACGTGTCTGACCACCAACCATGATGACGTCAGTAACGTCAGATGTTGATAAATCAGCATCCTGAAGTGCCATTTTTAATGGTTCCAGGGTCGCTTTAACCATATCTTCAACCAACGACTCTAACTTGGCACGAGTCACTTTGATGTTCATGTGCTTAGGACCTGAAGCATCAGCAGTGATGTACGGTAGGTTCACGTCAGTCTGTTGCGCCGAAGATAATTCACACTTGGCTTTTTCTGCAGCTTCTTTCAGACGTTGCATGGCCAGAGGATCGGTGGTTAAATCCATGCCCTGCTCTTTCTTAAATTCCGCAACAAGATAATTAATCAGACGGTTATCGAAATCTTCACCACCTAAGTGCGTATCACCATTGGTTGCTAGTACTTCAAACGTGTGCTCGCCTTCAACTTCATCAATTTCGATGATAGAGATATCAAACGTACCACCACCAAGGTCATAAACAGCAACAACACGGTCGCCTTCTTGCTTGTCCATGCCATAGGCAAGGGCCGCAGCAGTTGGCTCGTTAATAATACGTTTTACATCAAGACCCGCGATACGACCGGCATCTTTTGTTGCCTGACGTTGTGAATCATTAAAGTAAGCCGGCACTGTGATAACCGCTTCTGTAACGGCTTCACCTAAGAAGTCTTCCGCCGTTTTCTTCATTTTCTTAAGCACTTCAGCAGATACTTGTGGTGGTGCCATGTTCTCGCCTTTCGCGGTTACCCAGGCATCACCATTATCAGCTTTTACAATACCAAATGGCATAATGCTGATGTCGCGTTGAACTTCTTTATCTTCAAAACGACGACCGATTAAACGCTTAATCGCAAATAATGTATTTTCAGGGTTGGTTACCGCCTGACGTTTTGCTGGTTGACCAACTAACGTTTCACCTTCTGCTGTATATGCAATGATTGAAGGGGTCGTACGATCACCTTCTGCATTCTCGATGACACGAACACTATCGCCGTCTAATACAGCAACACATGAGTTAGTAGTCCCTAGGTCAATACCTATAATTTTGCCCATCTTGAGGATCTCCGAAAAACATAAAATATGATAAAAATTTTGATACTTCTCTTAGTGGGGGATGGAGGATTATTTTTCAACGGGAAAACCGAAAAAAAATGAAAAAAAGTGGTAAATCCCTTAAAAAATATGCGGATTTGGTTTTTTCATTGAGATTTGTCGTTTTCCCGGAGCCCGGTACATCGTAAGTTATTGAGATTCGGCTGGGGTTTGCGAGTCCGCAAAACGTTCCATAATCTCAATAATTTGCTCTTTACAAGCAATAAACTGCGGTACTAATTCCGGGTCAAAGTGACGCCCAGCCTCGTTTTGAATGTATTCAAAGGTGGTATCGATTGACCAGGCAGCTTTATAGGGACGCTCTGAGGTTAGTGCATCAAATACATCTGCGATGGCGACAATTCTTGCACTCAAGGGAATTTCATCGCCCTTAGTGCCATGAGGATAACCACTGCCATCGTATTTTTCATGATGAAACAGGGCGATTTCCCGTGCCATTTGCAACAGTTGCGAAGCGTGTTTACCAATGATATCGGCGCCATATTGCACGTGTTTTTGCATTTCCTGCCACTCTTCAGGCGACAATTTACCGGGCTTTAATAAAATCTTGTCAGGAATGCCAATTTTGCCAATATCGTGCATTGGTGCGGCATTGTAGATGAGATCCACCCAGTTCTCCGGGGCATTGATTTTTTCAGCGAGCATTTTTGAATAACGGCTCATGCGAATAACGTGCATGCCTGTTTCATTGTCTTTGTATTCTGCGGCACGCCCGAGTCTGTCAATAATTTCCCGGCGTGTTTGCTCAATTTCGGTGGTGCGTTCCTTAACTTTATATTCCAACTCCCGCTGTTGGTTATACAAGGCTAAATGGGTTTTTACCCGAGCCAGAACAATTGGAACGCTGACGGGTTTACTGATGTAATCGACGGCACCAAGTTCCAGACCAATTTGTTCGTCTTCAACGGCGGTTTTTGCGGTAATAAAAATGATTGGGATGTCAACGGTGAGCGGATTGGCTTTTAATAAACGACATACTTCATGCCCATCCATGCCAGGCATCATAATATCCAGTAGAATTAAATCGGGTTTCTCAGAGCCTGCGACAATTTTTAAAGCAAGCTGACCAGATAACGCCGCTTTTACCCGATACCGTTGTTTTAAAATGCCATTGAGTACGTCGATATTTTCCGGATTATCGTCAACGATTAAAATAGTTGCCCTTGGCTCCATCTCCCCCCCAATGAAATTTAACTTATTGAAATAAACAATAATAGTTCATTGGTAATGGTTTTATCTTATCGGCATAAAAAAAGCAGGCTTATCACCTGCTTTTCAATTCGAGACATTTGGATGGGCAACTTAGCCACTACCTTTGGGGATTGTTCTTAAGCACCTAGGCTTTCGAAACCATAACCATTGCTGGGCGCAATAGACGACCATTTAACTCATAACCTTTTTGCATAACGGCGATAACCGTATTGGGCTCAACACCTTCGATTTGCTGCATTGACATCGCCTGATGTAATTCTGGATTAAATGGCTGATCTTTTGGATCCACCACTTTCACACCAAACTTATCCAACGCCGATAACAAGCTTTGCAGGGTTAGCTCGATACCTTCGACAATCGCTTTGTTGGTTTCATCGTCTTTATCGATATTTTCAAGGCCACGTTCAAGATTATCAACCACCACCAACAACTCACCGGAAAATTTTTCCAGTGCGAATTTCTTTGCTTTATCGACATCTTGTGCAGAGCGACGACGAATGTTATCCACTTCCGCTTTAGCACGGATCACCGAGTCTTTTTGACCATCAATCGTTGCCTGGGCAGCGGCGAGTTTTTGTTCCAACTCAGCGATTTTTTGTTGTTCCGCGCTAAGCTCTTCTACGGTTTCTTCGACAACGCCTTCAACCACGTCAGCTTCTACGTTTTCTGCTTCTACCGCTGGCTCAGCAGTAACGTCCGCTTCTGTCGCAGCGTTTTGCTCGGTGCTTTGTTCCATTTCTGCTTGTGGTTTCACATCGTCTTCACGGTGATTATTTGACTCAGTCGTCATTGCAAACTCCAATAAAATCTATATTGCTGGTAATTATGGGGATTGAAAAATTTGGATCAAGCCTAGAATTAAAGAAAAATCGTCCTTTACACCAATTCCACTAAGTGTTTTTCGACTCAGTGAGAATTTAAAGGTTTTAGGCTAGGCTTTGATTGCCGAGAATGTTCGCTCCATTATCTCAAAATCGGTAAAAATCAGTAACGCCGTATAAACGCCTTTAAAAATCACCTTTGGGAGTTTATCAGAGCCCTAACTTTGAGTTGTGCAAAAATTTAATGGAATTGGTATTACACGCTAAATTTTTATGCGACACTGCCATTATTAGAATAAATATTGATAAAAGCCCGAACGTTAGAAGCCAACAATACATTTAGAATACATATAGAAACCATGACCCAACAATACAAAACCATCGGCCTGATCGGCAAGCCAGACCACAGCGGAGCTCTGGCAACCTTAAAATCGTTACTAACCTTTTTTACCGATAAAGGCTATCAGGTATTGGTAGAAACCAAGGTGGCTCGACAAATCGAGGTTAATCCTAAACAATCTCGCGATATTACCGAAATTGGCGAATTGGCCGATCTTGCGATAGTCGTTGGCGGTGATGGCTATATGCTTGGCGCCGCGCGAGTATTGGCCTGCTACAACGTTGCGGTCGTTGGTGTGAATCGTGGCAATCTCGGGTTTTTAACCGATATTTCACCGGATAACCTCTTCGATCCTCTGGATGAAATATTGCAGGGCCGTTCAAAGACTGAACACAGATTCCTGATCCAGGTTGAAGTCTATCGTCACGGCCAGTTAAAAAGCGCCAACAGCGCCGTTAATGAGGCCGTATTACATCCCGGTAAAGTCGCATCGATGATGGAATTTGAGGTTTACCTGGACGATGTGTTTATGTTTTCCCAGCGTTCTGACGGTCTGATTGTTTCCACACCCACAGGTTCAACAGCCTATAGTATGTCCGCCGGTGGCTCGATATTAACCCCTAATCTGAATGCGTTAACGCTGGTTCCAATGTTCCCGCATACGTTAACGTCGCGCCCAATTGTGGTGGATGGCGATTCCGTGTTAAAGCTCGTGGTGGCAACCAACAATTCAGAAGATTTGCAAGTCAGCTGTGATGGTCACGTTATTTTGGCCGTCATGCCGGGGGATGAAATCATTATCAAAAAGTGCGAACAAACTCTGCGCCTGGTACACCCTCTCGATCATGATTATTTTAATGTCTTGCGCAGCAAATTAAGTTGGGGCAATAAAATTTATTAACGTCGCGCCTAGCAATCCTGAACGAGATGGTAGTTAGGTCTGTTATTCGACTGCGATGAATGTTGATCTTAGCCAGCAAAAAAACGTTCGATTGACCATTCATCCTGCTTTACACATTGGCATCAATGGCGCAATACTGTAAGAGAATCAACTCAGGAAATTCAGACACAATATAAATGGTTAACAAGAAGAGTTACAAAGGATGTAAAACGGCATTAATGCTAACCGGTGGTGGTGCCCGTGCCGCTTACCAGGTTGGTGTGTTAAAAGCCATTGCCAGTTATATGCCCCGTAATCACGGCATTCCTTTCCCGATTATTTGTGGCACCTCTGCAGGTGCAATTAATGCCACGACCATAGCCTGTTATGCATCATGCTTTCACCTTGGGGTTCGTCGGTTGGAATGGGTGTGGAAGAACCTGCATACATCAAGTATTTATCACAGTACCGCCGGCAGAGTGTTTGGTAACATAATCGCGGGTTTCTTGAGTAATTTTGATGCTGGTTACGCAAATTCCAAATCTTACAGTTTATTAAATAATGCTCCCTTACGAGATTTATTGAACGAAGTTATTGATTTTAAACGCATCGATATCAATATATTGAATGGCTATTTATCATCAATTGCCATTACCGCTTCCAGTTATTCCAGTGGCGATTCAATCAGCTTTTATCAGGCGGATAAATCGATAACCCCATGGCAACGAGCAAAACGGCGTGGCATTCAATGCCAGCTAAATACCTCGCACCTTATGGCCTCGTCATCTATTCCATTAATTTTCCCGCCAGTAAGAATCCAACAGGAGCATTATGGGGACGGATCAGTAAATCAGTTATCACCATTAAGCCCACCGATCCATCTAGGAGCGGAGCGGATCTTTATGGTCGGAGTGGAACAACCACAAGAAGATGAAAGCCTCAACCACCCGATAGTCAATATAGAAAAAAACCATCCACCAGCCATTGCAACCGTTGCTGGTCATCTGATGGATACGGTTTTCGCAGAATCACTAAATAGCGACCTTGAACGCTTACAACGCGTCAATCGAACCGTGCAATTGATTGATAAAAGCAAACGGGATTTACAGTCGGAATTACGACATATCGACACCTTATTGATCAATCCCAGTCAGAACTTTAATCAAATAGCCCAACAACATTATGGTGAGCTGAACTGGCCATTGCGGTTGTTGCTGCGATTTATGGGCGCGACTCAAGATTCAGAATCGAGTTTGACCTCGTATATTTTGTTTGAGCAGAACTATTGCAAAAAACTTATTCAGGTAGGGTATGAAGATGCGATGGAAAAAGAAACCGAGATCCGCAAATTCTTAGCCATTTAATCTTAGCCAATTAGCCTTAAGCAATTAACCTCAGACGCTGAGCCTGTCACCACGCTGAACCAGCCTGAATATAAAATACCGACTCTTCCGGACCTCGGGCAATATCCAAGCCCATATCAAAGCCATAGCGACGCGCAATCATGTAACGAAATCCCATGCCTTTAGTGACACGAGACGGGCTATCGGATAAATCGGAAAACTGCTCTGCCGCCCGCCCAGCTCCAGCAAATGCACTGACTTCCCAACGGGGAGAGATTTCATACACCAATTCCCATTCAACAACACCAATGGCATCGCCCTGATAGCGACCAGCAGGAATGCCGCGCAATTTCACACTCGGCGTAGCAAATGGTGGTAATATCCCCTGGGTTTGCGCATATTCACTTTCAATCCGTATGTTACTGCGCCAATGCTTGGTGAGGCGAAAAAAGTTCAGGCCGCTAAATTCGGTTAGCTGATAATGAAAGTCTGAGCCAATACTGTCGTCAAACCACAGGTGCGTTAATTCATATTGAAACCCTTGATTTGGTGAGAAAAAGTTATCACGGTTATCAAACTGCGCCGTAAAGCCAAATCCTGATGTTGTCACCTCGCGGGTTAATAACGCAGGCAAATCATCCTGCAGTGCTTCAGGAAAACGCTCAACGTCAATATCATTAAGGTTAGTAGGACTCAACTCGGCATTGGTATAGCGCTGCACAAATCCAACAAAAACGGGCAATTTACTGATTTGAAATTTGAGATTTTGGGCCACAAATACCGCTTCGGTATTCAGTTCTATCGGCGATTCTATGGTCAAGTCGCCATAACCATAAAAATCCAGATTAAGACTGCCATAGCCAAGGCCACCAAAATAGCGCGTCCGTCCGTTATTAAAAAAGCCTAAATGCCCACCACCGACAAAATATGAATCGTTACCGGTATATGCGGCGCCCACAACAGAAACATTTGGCGTGAACAAATATTTGGCTGCATTTTCATCATTCGCTTGTAAGGCTTTTAATCGTCGCTCCCGATCGGATTCATCCTCGTGAAAAAACACCCCGGATAAGCCAAATCCGCCATCGACTGCCGGATCCGTTATCACAATAGGCACGGGTAGGAAGCCATAGGCATTTTCAGACAAATATTTCGATGCATCCAAAAAACCATCGCTTGGATCCACAAAAATACTTCCATCATCCAACGCATGGCCAGACTTAACCATCAATACACTGCTCAGCAAGGTACTGACAAACACCGCAGATAAACGGAGGAATAATGGCGCCGCCGATACTTTAGATAACACTGACTTTATCGAAACGGTTTTCATCAATGCTCCAAAGGTTAAAAGAAACTCAAGTCATGAACAAACTATAGCCCTTAAAGGCAACATTATCCCAAGCAGACTGAGTACCTTAACTATTCACCTTTTTGCAAAAAACGCTCAACGCGTTCCACGCGCCTGGGCTTTCCTTGTAACACTAAGGTGTCTTGGGCCATTAGCACTTCTGATAATGATGGATGCGGGATCTCACGCCCATGCCGACGAATCGATAATATCTCAACCCGTTTTTCCTGCAACCCCAGTTCTTCAATACACTTGCCATTGGCAAACGCATCATCGTTAAGTAAGGTTGCATGCACGAATTCCAATCGTTCGATAGCGCCGGCACTCATATCGGTATCTACCCCAGGGTAGAAACCATGCAGACGATTGTAGTGATTCTTGCGCTCCGCCTGAATTTGCCGAACAATCCTGGAAAATGGTACACCGCTTAAGTTCAATACCTGCGACACTAACATCAAACTCCCCTCTAACGATTCAGGTACCACTTCATTGGCCCCCGCTTCCTGAAGTTTGGTAAGCGCATCATCATTACGCGTACGGACCAGGATTTGTACGTGCTCAGACAAGGAACGAACTTTTTGCACGACATCAAAGGATTGCTCTGGAGCCCCATAGGAGACGACCACCAATTTTGCCTCTTCAATATTTGCCGCATGTAAGACTTCCGCCTGACGAGCCGAGCCGAACAATACATTTTCCCCTGCTTCTCTGGCTTCGTTGACGCGCACCGGATCAATGTCGATAGCGACAAAATCGATATTTTCCTGCTTTAAAAAACGGCTAACCGTTTGTCCAACGCGGCCAAAACCACAGATAACCACATGATTACTTAACGGTCGTTGGGGCTTGGACAATTCCTGTTGCTGTTCACTGAGTTTTTGATTGTTTTCCAAGGTCAGTTTCACCGCCCAATCGCGGGCATGAGAGATCATAAACGGCGTTACGGCCATCGAAAGAATTCCCGCGCCAAGTAAAATCGAGGTCAACTCTGTGCTAAACACACCATTGTTTGCGGCCAGAGCGATTAATACAAAACTGAATTCTCCCATTTGCGCCAGCATAAAACCTGACGCCCAGGCATCTTTAGCGGACTCGCCGGCCCGAACCGCAAGAATTCGGATCACCGATATTTTGATTAACAAAGACAAAACCAGCACCAGAGCAATACTGCCCGGGGATTGAAATAACGCCTGCCAATCAAGTTTCATCCCAACGGTGACAAAAAACAGGCCTAATAAAATATCCCGAAACGGCCTGATATCGGCTTCAAGCTGATATTTATACTGACTTTCGCCGAGCATCATGCCAGCTAAAAAAGCCCCTAAGGCCATCGATAAGCCAAAAAACTGGGTTAGCGCAGCAGCGAGTAATGTCACCAGTAAAGTGGTCAATACAAACAGTTCATCGGTGCGTACCTGAGCCACAACGTTAAAGATCCTCGGTAATAACCAACGCCCGGCAAACAGCAAGACTCCCACCACAAAACAGCCCTTGATTAAGGCGATGGCTAATGCGCTTAACATGCCCCAATCGGCACCGTCACCAAGCAGTGGGATCACAATAAGAAATGGAACGACAGCAATATCCTGACACAATAAAACCGCTACGGAAATTTGTCCGGAACGCCTTTTTATCGAGCCGGACTCCGATAATTGCCGAATCACAATGGCAGTAGAAGACAGAGCGACGACACCACCGATAACAAAAGCCGTAGGCCCTGATAAACCAAACAGTAATGCCAATAGAATAACGATAAGCAAGGTCAGAGCAACTTGCTTGCAGCCCACATCAGTGACCAAATGGCGCATAGCCACCAGTTTCGGTAAGGAAAATTCCAGCCCTAAGGTGAACAGTAAGAACACGATGCCTAGCTCGGCAATGTGTTCATAGTCAGAATCATCACCGGTGATATTTAAACCATGCTCACCTATCAGGGTACCGGCGACTAAATACGCGAGGATCGCCGGTAGTCGCCAGCGTCTAAACAGCCAGACGATTACGACTGAAGCGATTAAGATCGCAAGAACCTGATAAAAATTGCCCACTTAACACCCTTTTACTCAGCAAGATATGACCATAACAATGCAAAGCATTTGCTAGCGCATGTCGCGATCCCCTTCCATACTAAGTATCAATGCTAATTTACACATTGGTAAATTAAAACGACACAAAGACGGAAGTTCGTCCCCTAACCCTATGGACAAACACGAAAAAAATACTGATATATCAAACACAAAGAACCCCATATTAGAGATCGAATCAACAATAGACAAGCAGTTACATCAGGGGTTTATGTTAAATGACATATTAATAAAACCAGATCTTGGCTTTGTCATTCGGGAATCCGAGCGATTTCATCTGGCACCAAAAGCCTTGGAAGTGTTATTACTACTGGCATCTCACCCAAACCAGATTGTCGAATATCAACAGATACTCGACTTTGCCTGGGGGAGCACGAATGCCTCAAAAAGTACGGTATCTCATGCCATCAGTGAGATCCGGCAGGTGCTTGGCGATCCCAAAGAATGCCCCGTGCTTATTCAGACCATTCCCCGCAAAGGCTATCGCTTACGTGTCACCCCAAGTCCATTAAATTCTGATGGTATATCCGAGATTGGCAGCGCCACACCCGAGTCTTGGAAGTTATCAATGGCAATGTTAAAAAGCAGTCGATTGTTCAAAGTTAGCGCCGCATACATCGTTTTTTCGTGGATATTATTACAGGCCTTCGCCATTATTTTTCCGATATTTGAGCTCCCCGACTGGGGCTTGAAAGTCGCAACGCTGGCTTTGGTGGTCGGGTTTATTCTGGTGATTGTTTATTACTGGCTCAGCGAACTGGACGCCAGAAAGCGATTAGCAAAAGCCAAAGCCTCAAAAGTTGCCTTGATAAAACAATTTATTTTTGACTCCATTTTCGTGCTCAGCGCCCTTGGCATTATCTTTTTAATTTCCAGCCATCTGGTTCAGAAAATTGACGAGCAAGTCTCAAATCCGAATGCCGCGTCAATATCCCGTTCAACCGGCGTACAAAGCAACGCTGTCGCTGTTTTTCCCTTCACCGTTTCTCAGAACGACGACAATCCATCATATTATCCGAAAACGATTCAAGAGGAACTCATTAGCTACCTTTCACAATCCCCTAATATCAAGGCAACGTCTCTACGCTCAACCAATACCATTGACGAAGGTAGTGATTTGAATGTGATCAGGCAACAATTAAAGGCAAAATATCTGGTTGAAGGAACCCTGTCATACAACCAGGACACCCTTAAAATCACCACGCAATTGATCGATACTGAAACCGGGTATCAGCTATGGCAAGACATTATTTCTGGTCAGAAAAATGAGCTGCTTTCTTTGAATGAAGAACTTTTCAGAAAAGTCAAAAACGCCGTGTTGCTGATGATCATCGGTCATGCCGAAACCTCGGATACAGAGATAAAACCCACCCATAATTTCGCCGCATATGATGCCTATTTACAGGGGAAATCCGCTTATCAAGATGATAGTAGCATCACTAATTTACAAATCGCGGAGGGGTACTTTACTCAGGCATTAACACTGGATAACAGCTTCGTTTTAGCCGCCGCCGCACTGTGCAAAACCAATCTGAATATTTACACGATTAATCTAACCATTAGTGAATATCAAAAAGCCAAGGAATCGTGCGAATTAACGGCCAATTACCAACAAGTTGGCAGTGAGTCACATCTTGCCCTTGGTAAGCTTTATCTCACCAACGGCGAATACTATCAGGCTCAGGAACAGTTTGAAGAAGCACTGGACATTGATGGCAATAATTCTGAGGCCATGTGCGAGCTTGCTAAAACCTATCGACTATTGGAAAAACCGAATAAAGCCCGGCAATACTATCAAAAAGCGATCCAATCAGAGCCCGGGTATTGGCAAAACTACTATGAATATGGTTCATTTTTGTTTGCCACCGGTAATTTTACCGCGGCCATCCCGCAATTTAAGAAGGTAAATCTTCTAAAAGATGGGATCTTAAATTCCTATAATGCCTTAGGCGCCTCGCATATGATGCTTTGGCAGCTGGATGAGGCGGCAGACGCCCTTAAAAAAGCCATTGAAATTGCGCCAAGTGCGGCTGCCTACTCTAATTTGGCAACGAATCACTTTTTTCTCGGACAGTTTGACATTGCAGCCAGCAACTATCAAAAAGCCCTTGAGCATGCACCGGAAAATTTTACCTATTGGGGCAATCTCGCAGATGCGATTCATTATTCAGGAAAAAACAATCACAAGGCGCAACAGTCTTATCAAAAAGCACTGACGCTGGCCAAGCAAAATGAACACATTAACCCGCACGATATCAATCTCAAAGCACAGATATCAAGGTATTATTCGGAGCTAAATCAATGTGACGATGCCGCCAACTACCAAGTTTCAGTTCTGCAGTCGCAACACCAGGATCCACAGGTGTTTTATGATATGGCGATTGTGGCTAAAAATTGCCTGTCTAATGTTCAAATGAAAAGCATGCTCAACAAAGCGGTTTCATTAGGGTTTGATACCAAGATGATATTAGCGGATCCGCAATTTTTAGACTATAAAGAAGAGCTTATCAGGTTATTTAACAATGAAAGTACCCCGCTTCAGGGATAAACTATCAAGCAGGTAGTGATCGGGAATGACCGTAACCAGGCAGACATTGTCTGGATAATTCAACTACAACCCCAGGAAACAATTATGAGCAACCTGTTACTTGTCACCCGCAATAGCCTAATGACGCTACTTGCCCTGTTACTGCTACCGTTAGGCATGGCCAGTGCCAAAGAAAATGACCAAACCATGGTTATCGATATTGATCCTGTGACCAGTTGTGCCATTTCCGTCACCCTCGCGGATCCTGAAAAAAACAACTGCAAAAAACTCGACACCAACCCTTGTAAAAACATCAAAGACTGTGTTTGTTCTGCCAAAGACAAAAAACTTAAATGGGTGGCGGATAGCAAATACAAATACACCTTGAATTTTCACCCGGTAACCTCAGCGTCAGACATGCCAGTCAACCCCAACGACGATTTTGAAACCGATCTCACGCCGTTTAAGGAAAAAGACAAAGACAAGGGTTGCTCGGCCACCATAGTGTCATCAACTGATGGTGAAATTGACTGTAAAGTTAAAAATAAAGGGGTCTGGGACTATGACGTTAACGTGGAAGGTTGCGCTGAAGGTTTTGACCCAAGAATTGTGATCAACCACTAAAACTAGCGCAGACCAAGACTTTGCGTTAAACGATTAAGCGCCTCTTCTCGTTCCAAGGCGCTAAAATCCTGACAGATCCGGGCCAGGCGCAAGGCATCGGCAAAACGATCTGGTGACAGACGATAAACGGCCTCGTTCAAAAACCCGGGATCAAGGCGATAGGTTTGTGCGTAAAACGCTATTGCCTGTTCCACGTCATTAAAATCGGTGCCATCGAAATGAAACGATGATTGTTGCTCTTCATGCAGCTTCAAACCATGAAGCTGTAGTGGCCAACCTTTAAAATTTACTCTGTCCCGGGCGATTTCATACATAAACCACGCGCTGCGGGCAAACCCTTCAAAATTGCCCCCTTCAAAGCCACTGTTTTCCAGCTCTTCTTTGGTCCAGTTAACGCCAATGGCCAGATCCTTGCGATAAAGTTTACGTAATCCTGCGTTTACTTTTTCACGCAGCTGCGAAACCTCCAGCTTTTTGTGCTTATTGGCAATAGCGGCACACTCATGACATGCCGGAATGGCCATGCCTTTTGCGGTGTCATTGGTGTTTGGTATTTGATCGGTTGGATAGTTAAACATACGAGCCGCTGGCTCTTTGCAAAACCAACAGCAATGGCGATATTCAAACGGAACTTCCAGTGGCAAAAAATCCTGACCAGTCCCTTGTGCTGCCGATGCACCTGCATCCTCTGACTGCGGGGATTTACCATGATAATACTCATCGCTATCGATATCAGATAGCAAGGTTGTTTTCGCGCGGCGGCGATGTTCATTATCCATATAACATCTCGATATTATGGCGGAAGTTAGCTGTATAAATGCCCTACGACGTTAAGGCATTTATATATTAACGGCTCGAATGACGACTTTTCCGTTTAACCTTGTTGTTTGTTGCGGCGCTACGCTTTTTATCCAATGCCCGATTTTTATCCCGGTTTTTCTGGTAGCGGTTTTTATCATTGCTAACGCTTTGCACTTCAGCGCCTTTTTTCGCGGCGTTTTTTCGCGCAACTTCAGCCAATAAATCAAACTCGTATCCGGGTAATACGACACGTTCGATTTTTTGTTCAATTAACGCCTCGATATCCCCTAGAAAACGATGGTCTTTCGGAGACACCAATGAAATGGCGGTGCCCGATTTCCCCGCTCGCCCCGTTCGGCCAATGCGATGCACGTAATCTTCGGCTAAAAACGGCAAATGATAATTCACCACATATTGCAAATCGGCAATATCAATACCGCGAGCGGCAACATCGGTGGCCACCATCACCCGGGCTTTACCTTCGGTAAATTCCTGTAAGGCCTTATTGCGCGCGCCCTGGGATTTTTCGCCATGACAGAGCACCGCTTTAATACCATCAAGCTTTAACTCTTTGGCCAATTCATTGGCACTTTCCCGGGTACCGGCAAAAACCATCACCTGGTGCCAGTTATTCTTGCCAATTAACTCTGACAGCATTTCACGTTTGCGATTTTCCTGCACCGGGTAAACATACTGACGCACTTTATTCGCCGTCGCGTTTTGCTTAGCCGTCTCAATAATCCGCGGGTGCTGTAAAAACTGCTTCGCCAGAGTTTTGACTTTATTGGAAAACGTTGCCGAAAATAGCAAGGTCTGATGCGGCTGCTTTATCGGTGAGAGTATTTGTTCAATGGGTTTTAAAAAGCCCATATCCAGCATGCGATCGGCTTCATCAAGGACAACAAATTTGAGCTGATTTAAGCGAAGCGTACGGTTTTGGATCAGTTCCAGCACCCGGCCAGGGGTTGCGACAACGATATCACTGCCCTGCTGGATACGTTTTTGCTGTTCGCTGTTACCAACGCCGCCATACACCAATGTCGTCGTTAACTCGGTATGTTGACAATATTGCTCAATGTTTTCTTTAACCTGTTTGGCCAGCTCACGGGTTGGCGTTAATACCAAGGCCTGTACACCACAATTATGAGTTCCCTGTCCTGCCCCGGCTTTTAACAGCGCTTCAATGATTGGCAGAGAAAACGCTGCCGTTTTACCGGTACCGGTTTGCGCACTTGCCAACACATCCTGGCCACTGCGGATCGCAGAAATACCTTTTTGCTGGATTGGCGTAAGGTTTTTATACCCCAGAGACTTTACCGCTTGCAGTAGCGGTTGAGGAAGACCTATCGCATCAAAACTCATCAACTAACCTTAGTAATCAAATATGCCGGGATAATAGCAAAATTCCGCTCTGACACCTAGACCTGACGGCGCCAGATATGTTTTGTCAGACGCATTTTCTGCTCCTGTTGCTCATCAATGTTAAATTCTGGCAACTTACCGGCATCGAGATGCTGATTATAATCTTTGGCAACAAAAACCAAAGACTTGGTCAACAATACAATAGCGGTAACATTGACGATGGTCATTAAACCAACGCCGAGATCGGCCATTGCAATCACTTCGCCGAGGGTTGCCACCGAACCGTAGAAAATCATCACCAGAAATACGATATTAAAGAATAGTTTACCCAATTTATTATTAAGACCAATAAAGCTTAAACTGTTTTCGGCATACGCATAATTGGCGACAATCGAGGTAAATCCAAAAAACAAAATCGCAATCGATATAAAATCTCCGCCCCATGAGCCAACCTGATTGACCAGCGCTTGCTGGGTTAACTGAATACCAAATTCCTGACCCAGCGGAATACCTGACATTAAGATAATCAGCGCGGTGCAGGTACAAAGGACAATCGTATCCATAAAGACCCCTAACATTTGCACATAGCCTTGGGACACAGGGTGCGGTGGGTAAGGCGTGGCCGCCGCCGCTGCATTTGGTGCGCTCCCCATACCCGCTTCATTGGAATACAAGCCTCTTTTTACCCCTTGCATGATGGCGGCGCCAACCAGCCCAGAGCCTGCTTCACGTAAACCAAATGCTGAACCTACAATATCGGCGAAAATGCCCGGCACTACACTAATATTCATGCCAATAACAATCAGTGCTACTAACACGTAAGCTATGCCCATAAATGGCACGGCCAGTTCCGCAAAGCGCGCAATATTCTTCAAACCACCAACCACAATGACGGCCGTTAATAGGGTAATGACGACACCGGTGTACATCGGATCGATGCCATAGGAACCATTAAATGCGTCGGTAATGGAGTTAGCCTGTACCGCGCCAAACACGAAGCCATAACCAAAAAATAAGCAAATGGAAAAGATAAAGGCCATCGCTGGGCTTTTTAAGCCCTTGCGCATGTAATACGCCGGACCACCGCGAAAACTGCCGAGGTGATCTTTTTCTTTGTACAGTTGTGCCAACGTACTTTCCGCAAATGCGGTTGCCATGCCAACCAAGGCAATCACCCACATCCAGAACACCGCCCCGGGACCACCAAGGGAGATCGCCACGGCCACGCCCATTAAGTTGCCAGTACCGACCCGAGCGGCTAACGTGGTACATAACGCCTGAAAAGACGAGATGCTGGTAGCGTCGCCGGTGCGGCTATGGCGCATCACCGAAAACATATGAAAGAAGTGACGAAACTGGATGGCTTTAAGGCGGATAGTAAACCAAATTCCCGCCAGTACCAGCATATACAGGAGAATATATCCCCAAACGATATTATTTAAAAACGTGACAACGTCATGAATCACAAAACTTCCTTAGTTTCCGTAGAAAATGATTAATATGGCTCACTGGCTTTCCCCCGCTTAAAGCTTAGTCGTCAATAAGATAAACGCCTAAAGTCCAAATGTTCCCTGCTGAGGAATAGAGATCACCGATTACTTTTTTGTTGTTGCTCCAGCATATGCTGCAATTGTGTTATTTGTTGTTGTAAAGCATCGACCTGTGCGCGGGACGCTGGCTCACCTTCCTCAGCACTTTCGCCATGACTGCTGGCTCGTTCCAACTCATGCTCAGCACTCATCACCTCAAGCACCGTTCCTACCATCATGTTTAAGAAAATAAACGCGGTTAGGAAGATAAAGGTGAGGTAGAAAATCCAACTTAATGGATAGACCGCCATTGTCTCATACATGACATCGGTCCAGTCTTCAAACGTGGCAACCCGAAACAGAGTCAGCAGCGAAACGGAAACATCACCCCATAAGAACTCATTGATATCATGAAAAATAATACTGCCAATTGCCGCATAGATATAGAAAATAACGAACATGAGTAAGGCGATATAGCCCATTTGCGGGATGGCTTTTAGCAGCGCATTAATCAACATCCGTAATTCTGGCACCATAGAGACCAGACGCAGAACCCGGAACACTCGCAATAATCGCGCCAGCAACACGCCAGAGCCACCATCGGGGATCAAAGAGCCGATTACAATGATGGTGTCAAAAATATTCCAGCCTTTTTTGAAAAACGCCGGTTTATTTTCCGCAGCGAGAAATCGAATGACAATTTCGATAGCAAAAAACACCGTGATACTGACATCCAAAATGTGGATGAGATCAACCAGATGTGTGGGTAAATCGTGGGTTTTTGCTCCGATCAACAGAGCGGAAATAACGATAACGGCGATGACCACACCCTGGAATAATTTACTCGAATCAATGATTTTCAAGGTGCGTTGTAACGTTGCAATGGAAACGGACATGTCGAAAAAGGCTAACGGGTTAAAAACGGTAGTGGGGTTATAAAAATTGTCTGGGTTAAAATCAAGAAAAACTTGGATTTTTTGCAGATTCAGGGCTAAATAGAAGATTATTTTGGCCTTTTCGGCGTTTACGGGTATTTCCCATGCATATTCGACACCTGTTTGAACTCGTTTTATTGGCCGCGATTTGGGGCTCCTCCTTTATGTTAATGCGAGTTACCGCTCCCGAATTAGGGCCTATACCTTTGATCACCTTGCGAACCGCCATTGGCTTTTTCACCCTGCTACCATTTTTATTGCACATGAACAAACAGCATCAGGTTCGTCAATATGCCTGGCCCATTTTTGTCGTAGGTATGACAAACACCGCACTTCCCTTTGTGTTGTTTGCCTTTGCAACACTCACGCTTAGTGCGGGAATGACCTCGGTGCTCAATTCTACAGCGCCAATATTTACCGCGGTCATCGCCTACTTATGGTTGCATGAACGTTTAAATGCCTTTCAGGCGTTTGGATTAGGGTTAGGTTTTATTGGAGTGATGGTGCTGTTTTCCAGCAAAGGCAGTTTAAGCTTTGACAGTACGGCACTAGCATTACTCGCGGCATTAGGAGCAACCTTAATGTACGGATTTGCTGCCTGCTTTACCAAGCTGACCCTCAAAGGCGTATCATCGTTGGCAATTGCCGCCGGTAGTCAGTTGTTTGCGACGCTCGTGCTTATTCCTGTCGCCATTCCACTTTGGCCTGAACAAGCGATCAGTACCGAAACCTGGTTAGCAACCATTATTCTTGGCGTGGTATGCACGGCATTAGCCTACATTTTGTATTTTCGTTTGCTCGAACAACTTGGTCCGGCAAAAGCGATATCCGTCACCTATTTGATCCCCGTATTTGGCATTATTTGGGGCATGTTATTATTGGACGAACAGTTATCGTTTTGGATGATCATTGGCGCGGGCTTGATACTGTTGGGGGTCGGATTAACGAACCGCAGATCTCAGGGTTGTTAATGTTGCAGCTTTACTCATTCCGTTGCACTACCGCAGAGCTAGATCCCCTTTAGTCTTCCTGGCGATAGGCACTATCGAGTGACTTTGACGCCAACAGCGCCTGAAAATGCTGGTTCTCACGACGAATGACATCCAGTATGGCGTTTTTAAACGGTGAATCCGCCAGTAAATAATTACCATAACTTATCACCGGCACAAAGCCACGATTCAATTTATGCTCGCCTTGCACACCCGCGTCAAATTTGCTCAACTTATTGGCGATACAATATTCAATCCCCTGATAATAACAGGCTTCAAAATGCAGTCCTGGCACCTCCCTCATAGCTCCCCAATAACGTCCATAGAGAGTGTTTTCTTGGACAAAAAACAAGGCGCTGGCAATTGCCTTATCGGAATCATAGACGATAAGTAAACGACAATATTGATTCAAGGTTTTCGCTACCGATAAAAAGAATTCCAGATTCAGATATCCCGGGTGTCCGGAGCGCTTGAGGTAAGTCTGGCGATAACACTGATAGAAAAATTGCCATTGTTCAGAGGTGATCTCTGAAGCGCTTAACCAGCGATAGTTAAGTCCTAGCGTTTGTAAAGCAAGGCGTTCTTTTTTGATGCTTTTGCGCTTTCTTGCGGTTAATTTACCCAGAAAATCATCAAAACTTCCATAGTGCTGATTAAACCAGTGAAACTGAATATCCTGACGCTGTACTAAGCCATGGCTGTCCAGTTCATCGCTTTGCGCTTTGTCATTAAACAGGCACTGAAAATTGCTGGCATCAAAACGTTGCAGTTGCTGGTTAAGCGTTGCTTTAATCCCTTTGATAATGTCAGCGGCGGATACCTTTAAATTGGGTACAATGGCCAGCCGCTGTCCCGTTACCGGGGTAAAAGGAATGGCAGACAGAAGTTTTGGATAATAGGAAATCTGCTGTTGCTGATAAGCTGCAGCCCAGTTCCAGTCGAACATGTATTCGCCGTAGGAGTGCATTTTCAGATAGATTGGCATACCGGCAACCGGCGTATCGTTATCAAACATGATCAGATGATTCACTATCCAGCCGGTATCGCCGCCTACGCAATGACTGTTTTCCAGACTGAGTAGGTAATCATATTGACAAAATAATGACATGCCCTGGAACAAAGATTGCCAATGGGCGCGCGAAATGTCGTTAATGGAGGCGTAAAACCTGGCTGTTAACATAATGAATCAGGTTACTCAGGTAGCCTAAATGGTCGTTGATTGACATCTTTAGGGGATGTTTTTGGTAAAATGTGTGACGTCATTTATCGCATCATGTAAGAACACCGATTAGTGGATAATATTTCCCGGCTTGCGTTGACAATCGTTGCGGCGATCACCGTGGTGAGACACCCCAGCACGACAACTTCCCAACATCACAAACCGGAAAATTACATCTCTACAGCATTTATTACTGTTTGTGCACCACGCCATCTTTCATGACAAATTTCACCGATAATAACTGCCGTATATCCTGCAATGGATTGTCATCTAAGGCAATGATATCGGCGTACTTACCGGTTTCCAGCGTACCTAATGTGTCAGACGCATCGATTAAATCAGCGGCATTCACGGTGGCTGATTTAATAATATCCATCGGTTTCATACCGGCCTGATGCATCAACACTGCTTCTTGCGCATTATTACCATGCTTAGACACCCCAGAATCGGTACCAAAAGCAATTTTGACGCCTTCTTCATAGGCATTGGTAAAGTTTTTTAGCATGTCAGCACCCACGCGTTCTGCCTTGGCCTTAATGGCAGGCGACATAAAATCACTATGTTGCGCCATTTTCAATACGGTATCTCCGGCCAGTAAAGTCGGCACCAAATAAGCGTCATTATCTAAAAACAATTCGATGCTGTCTTCGTCGGCATAACTGCCATGTTCAATACTGTCAACACCGGCTCGCAATGCCGCATTGATGCCTTCAGCGGCATGAGCATGACTGGCAACTTTGCGGCCAAGTGCATGGGCAGCATCAACCACTTCTTTAAGTTCATCATCGGCCATTTGCTGTCCGGTACCGGTATTAGTATCGGATAACACACCGCCAGTTGAGGTAATTTTAATGACATCGGCACCAAATTTAATCGCACGACGCGTCGCGCGACGACAATCAAACGGCCCATCACAAATGGTTTTCGAGGTATATTTGTCCATCAAATCGTGGCGCATACCATCGACATCACCATGCCCGCCGGTTACGGAAACGCCGCCCGATGCGATAATTCTCGGGCCAACCACCCAACCATTGGCAATGGCATCGCGCAGGGCATAAAGCTGCTGAGGATCGGCACCTAAATCACGTACTGTGGTAAAACCGGCCTGCAGGGTCTTATTGGCGAAATGAACGCTGCGCATGCCGGCTAATTCCGATGACATCTGCAGTCTTTCCCTTACGTTATCCGGTCCTAATTCGCCCTGAATATGAACATGCATGTCCATCATTCCTGGCATCACAAAATCATTTTTCAGATCAATTATTTCAACATCTGCCCCATAGTCTTTACCGGATACATAACCGGAGACAATGTCGGTGATTTTATTGTCTTTGATCACCACGGACTGGCGCTTTTGCACAGTTTTTCCCGGTACCGCCAATAATTCGCCGGCATGGATAATTTTTACATTTTCAGCCCAGGCCGTAGCGCTCAATATGGGTTGCGACATCAAGGTCAACGCCACCAGTGGCAATGACAAGCTTTTATTTTTACTTTTATTGTTATTTTTATTAAACATGAATTTTCCTTACATCTGACTCGTGTCAGGGGATACGTCTTCCCCCTATTAATATCACAATCCAAAAAAAAATCTAAGGGCGAAAGCCCTTAGATTTTCTAATAAATTCATTAATAAGTGTTGCCGGTAAGCACTTGCCAACCTTAAAGCTGTGAGCCTGGTGGCGCTGACGAAAACAGCAACGCCGGCAAACGAGCACAATTAATGTTGGTGGCCACCAACGCCATGGGCGTGGCCGTGAGAAATTTCTTCCTCTTGTGCTTCTCGCACCGCAACAATTTCAATATCAAATTCCAACGTTTGTCCGGCAAGCGGGTGGTTGGTATCTACCGTCACCATAAATTTGCCGACTTTTAATACCGTAACCTGACGTTGACCTTGCTCGGTATTGACCACCCCGACCATGCCAGGCTTCCACTTACTCGCTCCTTGTAGGTGCTTGGCAGGAATGCGCTGAACCGCTTCGTCAAGATACTCACCGTAACCATTTTCTGGGGTCACAGTCACACTGAATTTATCGCCCTGCTGCTTATCAATCAGAGCATCTTCAACGCCTTTTATCATCGAATTGTGGCCAACCAATAGCGCCAATGGATCGCTACTGCTGGAATCCTCGACAATATCTCCTTGTGAGTTTTTCAGTACATAATGAAACTGAACGACTGTATCTTTTGCGACTTTCATGTTTGGTCCTGTCTTATAACAAGTAAAAAATTATCTCGACAGTATACCTTAAACAAACCAAAAAACATGAAAAAAGCCAACACCCTCAGCAGGATATTGGCTCATTCAATGACATCAACGATATCTATAACGCGTGATTTATGGCATCAACCGTTGCTTTGGCATCGCCAAACAACATTTGCGTGTTGTCTTTAAAGAATAAAGGGTTTTGCACGCCTGCATAGCCAGTATTCATTGAGCGCTTAAAAACCACAACCTGTTTCGCATTCCAAACCTCTAATACCGGCATTCCCGCAATTGGACTGTTCGGATCTTCGCTGGCAGCCGGGTTAACCGTATCATTCGCGCCAATCACCAGTACCACATCGGTTTGCTTAAAATCCTCGTTTATCTCATCCATGCCCAATACAATATCGTAGGGAACTTTTGCTTCTGCCAACAAGACATTCATATGTCCTGGCAATCGGCCCGCAACCGGGTGTATCGCAAAACGGACCTTAACGCCTTTTTGTTTTAACGCCTGAGTTAACTCATAAACCGGATATTGTGCCTGGGCAACGGCCATGCCATAACCAGGCGCGATAATCACCGATTTAGCCGCGCTTAAGCTGTCTGCAACGGCCTGAGCACTGGTTTCAATATAATCACCGTAGTCTTTGTCTGCATCGACAATGACTTCCGTACCAAAACCACCGGCAATTACGCTGATAAATGAGCGGTTCATTGCTTTACACATGATATAGGACAAAATTGCCCCTGAAGAGCCGACTAGCGCACCGGTGATAATCAGTAAATCATTCCCGAGCATAAAGCCTGCAGCCGCGGCAGCCCAGCCGGAATAAGAGTTCAGCATGGAGACCACAACGGGCATGTCTGCACCGCCAATTGATGCGACCAAATGCCAACCAAACACAAGGGCAATAATGGTCATTAGCCAAAGAGGTCCAAACGCGCCGCCAGCAGCAACGAAATAGATCATCAAGGCAAAACAAATAAGCCCTGCAACCAGGTTCATTTTATGACGATGAGGCAACATCAATGCCGCGGAATTTATCAACCCTCGCAATTTAGCAAATGCCACAATCGAACCGGTAAAGGTGACAGCTCCGATAAAGATACCAAGGAAAACTTCCACCAAATGAATATTAAGTTCAACCCCGCGTAAATGGCCGGTATATTCAAAGAAGCTGTTAAATCCCACCAGAACGGCGGCTAGACCAACAAAACTATGGAGAATTGCCACCAGTTCCGGCATTTCGGTCATCTCGACTTTTTTCGCAAGATGTAAGCCTATCATCGCCCCGACCAACATACAGGCAATGATCACCCATAACGCTGACACATTGGCAGCCGCCAATGTCGCAATCAGAGCGATAGTCATCCCGACAATACCAAACCAGTTACCCGATTGCGCTGACTCCTGCTTACTTAAACCAGCCAGACTCAAAATAAAACACAAAGCCGCAAGAATATAAGCTGCCGTAATCATTCCTTCAGACATTTCTCTCTCCTTACTTGCGGAACATTTTTAACATACGCTGGGTGACGAAAAATCCGCCAGCAATGTTTATCGTTGCTATCAGTATTGCAATCCCAGCTAACACGTCGACCAACAAAGACCCGGAGCCTATCTGCAGCAATGCGCCAACGATGATAATCCCGGAAATCGCATTGGTCACACTCATCAGTGGTGTGTGCAGTGCATGGGTGACGTTCCAGACCAGGTGATAACCAACCACGCAGGACAAGACAAATACGGTTAAATGCGACAAAAATGCAGGCGGTGCGACATCCGCTATCCAGAGAAATATCAGCGCTGCAAAACCTAGCATCAAAATTTTATTGGCACGATTGCCCGGCTGCTCTGCTTCGTTATCTTTGTGAAGTTCTGCGGGTTGTTCAACCGCTTTAGGTTTGGGCGTCGCTGACACCTTAATCGGCGGTGGTGGAAAAGTAACATCGCCATCATTAACAACCGTCATGTTACGAACCACGACATCCTCAAAATCAAGCTGCACCTGGCCGTCTTTTTCCGGGGTGATCAAGGCCAACAGGTTAGCAACGTTATTGGCATACAATTGACTGGATTGATTAGGCAACCGTGACACTAAATCGGTGTAACCGATAATTTTTACCTGTTGATGCTGATAGAGCTCACCGGGCTTGGTCAACTCACAATTACCGCCACCGGGGGCCGCCAAATCAACAATAACACTGCCAGGGCGCATCGATTCCACCATCTCTTTGGTGATCAAAATCGGCGCTTTTTTTCCTGGGATCATGGCGGTAGTTATGATGATATCGACATCTTTGGCCTGTTCGGCGAATAACGCCATTTCCGCATCAATAAATGCCTGACTCATTTCTTTTGCATAACCATCGGATGAATCCGACTCTTCTTCAAAATCCAGTTCCAGAAACTCAGCGCCCATACTAACGATTTGTTCTTTAACTTCTTCCCGGGTATCAAAGGCGCGCACAATGGCCCCTAAACTGCCGGCACTGCCGATAGCGGCAAGCCCGGCGACACCAGCACCGATCACCATGACCTTAGCCGGTTCGATATTGCCAGCCGCGGTAATTTGTCCGGTCAGGAATCGACCGAACTCATTGGTTGCCTCGACAACGGCACGATAGCCGGCAATATTGGCCATCGAACTTAACGCATCCAGAGATTGCGAACGCGTCATTCGCGGTACCATATCCATGGCCAGAGTGTTGACTTTGCGCTGTGACAGGTTTGCCACTAAGGATTCATTTTGAGCTGGCGAGATAAAGCTTATCAGGTAACTGTCTTCTTTAAGTGCAGCGACTTCGTTATCGTCAGGGGCATTCACCTTAAGTATAAGATCGCTTTGAAAGACCTCATCGCGGCTACCGATCCGCGCGCCAGCCTCGATAAAACCAGCGTCATTGAAACTGGCTTTATCACCCGCTCCAGATTCAATACAGACATCATAACCAAGCTTGATTATGGCTTTTATGGACTTGGGTGAAACGGCGACCCGATTTTCACCGGGCAACGTCTCGCTTGGTATACCAACTTGCATGAGGGCTCCTTGAAGGCTATCCGAGTGTTTATTGTTATAAAGGATTGAAATTATTAGTATCATTTACCTGTCTAAATTTAAACCAAGCAGCCCTGATTTTGTTAAAAAAACATTAAATTCTTTAAAAAAATGCTAAAAAAGTGTTTGCGGCCAGAATTTTTTGCGGTATGTTAACGTATGACTGATTAGCCCCCATGTTAGATCAGTGCAGAAACGGATTTGCTTTGGTAAATCAATTAGTTGATATTTGCACGTTAATACTGGACAGGTTAAACAGCCATGAAAAACATAGTTTTCACCACGCTCGTTCTTCTACTTTCTTCCTTTACCGCATCTGCGGCTACTTCCCTGACGGAAGATAAAATCACTGCGGTCGCCCAACAGCTGGTTGATTTCCATAAAACCGAAGCCGTTGAATTGCTGCAAAAAATATTGTCTCCAGATCTTAACGTTACCGTTACTCAAGGTTCCAATGGCTATGGCTTTGTCTTGAACTATACCCGTGAAGAGTACATCGATTACCTGCGCAAAGGTCACAAGAGTAAGTTTCGCGTCGGCACCGATGTTAATTATGTTTCGTCGGAGTTTTTAGGTAATCGCGAAGCCAAATTTATCGTTCGCTATCGCTCCAAACAACACAATAAATATGTCTGGGTTGAAGGGTTCGTGAAAATGGTGGGTAATGACGTTCAGATCACCCACATTGAAGAGTACACCTGATTTTTTAGTTACACAGATGTTGTGTCGTTGGATGGGCCGACACATTAATCAATGTCTACTCCAATTGCTAAATACTCCTCCCTTGGCTTAACTTGACATATGTCTCGTTAAGCCTTTTTTCTCATCTGGTTTACCGATTTTCCTGTTATGATATGCCCTTTATTTTTTCCCGCAAGGTTTGCACAATCACGTAGCAAATCGGAATTAACATAGTGCCGAATACTAAAGCTACCAACATACCGCCAAATACGGTGATCCCCAAAGAACGTTGGCTGAACATGCCCGCGCCCGTCGCAACAACCAAGGGTAAAATACCGACAATAAATGAGACACCAGTCATACATACGGCCCGAAAGCGTAGACTCGCAGCGATACTTGCGGCATTTATGATACTCTCTCCTTCCTGCTCGCGTTGATGACGCGCAAACTCGACGATCAAAATGGCATTTTTCGCGGCCATACCAATCAGTAAGATTAAGCCAACCTGAGCAAATAAGTTTAAAGCGACACCTGTGATATTTAATGCCAGCAGCGCACCGGCAATCGCCATCGGTACAACAAGGATAATCGCCGCGGGAATCGACCAGCTTTCATATTGCCCAACCAAAAACAGGTAGATGAAAACCAATGCCAGCGCATAGGCATATACCGCCATATTTCCGGCTTCAATTTCCTGATACGTCATCCCTGTCCACTCAGACTGGTACCCGGAAGGGAGTACATTGGCAGCAACATCTTCCATGGCTTTGATCCCATCACCAGAGCTAAACCTTTGGCTCGCTTCTGCCCGGATCGTTACCGAGTTATAAAGGTTATAGCGATCACTGATATCGGGGCCGTGAATTGGCTCTACCGATGCAATCGTATTAAGCGGGATCATTTCCCCATCATTGTTGCGCACAAATAGCATAAACAGATCCGATATCGAGCCACGGTAATCCGGTTTTGCCTGCATAATGACTTTGTAGGTTTGGCCAAATTTGGTGAAATCATTAATATATTGTGAACCCAATTGCGATTGCAGCGTGGAAAAGATACTGTCGATATTAATGCCTAACGCCTTGGCTTTAACACGATCCACATCGATTAAATACTGCGGAACATTGGCGCGAAAAGTACTGTAAACATTACTCAGCGCCGGCACCTGATTAGCTTCGACGACAAAATCGGTGATCACCTGAGCAAAGTCGGTAGCCGGTCTTGCCAGAGAATCCTGAACGATAAATTCCAGGCCACCCACCGCGCCCATTCCTGGCACGGCAGGCGGCGCTATGGCAACGACCTGAGCTTCCGGAAAGTGTTTAAATGCCATCGCATTCACACTTTGCGTAACCGCAAACACCACGTCCTGTTCGTGATCACGCTGATCCCAATGTTTTAATACAATAAATAAAGATCCTGCATTACTTTGCGCCGCCGAGTTTAATATTGAATAGCCGGAAACCGACGTAACGCTTTCTATTGTGGTGTCTTTTTGTAAATCTTTAGTCAGGCGCTCCAGTACCTTTTGGGTTCGTCCCAAGGAGCTTGCATCGGGTAGTTGTACTGAGACAATGAATATTCCTTTATCCTCGGAAGGAACAAATCCGGTTGGCGTGCGGAAAAATCCCCAACCGAGCGCAATAAACAACACCAACATGCCGATTGCGACTCTGACGGTTTTGGTGACAAAATACGCAACGGTTGCGGAATATCGATTACGAATGCCATCAAACCAGTTGTTAAAACTCTGATACCAGCCGGCTTCTTTGGTTTGCTTTTTTAACAGTAAACGACACAATGCCGGGCTCAGTGTCAGGGCATTAAGGGAGCTGAATAACACCGCGACACAAATCGTGACGGCGAACTGTCGATACATGATCCCGGTTAACCCCGGTAGCAACGCCACGGGCACAAACACCGCCAACAATACCAAGGTGGTAGCCATAATTGGACCGGTGACTTCTTCCATGGTCAAGGTTACGGCCTGCTCCGGTGTCATATTGGATTCGGTCAGATGACGCTGAGTATTTTCAACCACGAGGATAGCATCATCAACGACAATACCTATGGCCAGGATCAGGCCAAATAGGGTAATGGTGTTCATCGACATGCCAGCTAACAATAACACCCCAAAAGAGGCGATTAAGGAAACAGGGATTGCAATCGCAGGGACAACGGCTGCACGCCAATTGCCTAAGAAAATAAAGGTGATAAGGATCACCAGCGCCACCGCCTGATATAGCGAAACTTGAACTTTGCTGATCGAGGTACTGATATAACGAGTGGTATCATAACCTATCGAATATTTAATACCCTCAGGAAAATCCTGACTGAGCTCCTGCATCAAAGCTTTTACATTTTCGCCAGTCGCTAAGGCATTGGCGCCCGGTAACAAGTATAACGACACCGTGCTTGCCGCTTTTCCATCGACCTGGGTAATGACCGAGTAATCCTCCTGGCCCAATTCGATATCCGCGACATCCTCCAGATAAACGAACGATCCATCCGACCTAGAGCGGATCACAATCTGCGAGAACTCTTCCACTTCTGTTAATGTACCCTTGGCTTGCAATGTATATTGAGTCTGGATCTCACTGTCATAGGGGGGAGCTCCAACTTTACCGGCCGCCACCTGAATGTTTTGTTCATTCAGCGCGTTACGAATATCATTGGCGGTGACCCGTAACGACGCCATTTTTTGTGGATCTAGCCAAATTCGCATCGAATAATCCGCTTCGCCCATTATCATGGCTTCCGAGATCCCATTAACCCGTTTTAAGCGATTAAGCAGATTGATTTTGACGTAATTGGAAATAAAAACCCGGTCGAAGTCTTCACTTTCAGAGTAAACGTTGACCAGAAACAACATATCCGGGGATTGTTTCTTGACGGTAACGCCGGTAAGACGAATATCCTGGGGCAGTTTTGGTTCTGCCATAGCCACCTGATTTTGCACCCGAACCAAGGCCAAATCGGCGTCAGTGCCGATCGCAAACGTCACCGTCAGGCGGTAACTGCCATCATTGGCACTTTTGGATGACATGTAAATCATGCCTTCAACACCATTGACCACTTCTTCGATCGGTTGTGCGACTTTTTCTTTTACAACCGAAGCCGATGCACCAGTGTAATACGCACTAACAACCACCTGTGGTGGAGCAACCGCCGGATACTCGGCAATGGGCAAAATCGCTGCACTTATCACCCCAATCAAACTTAAAACAATGGCAATAACCAGAGCAAGCTTAGGCCGCTGGATAAAGGTTTTGCTAAACATGATCAGCCCTCTTGCTTGGGAGCGCTAGGGGCTTTCGCCTTTACCGGGTTAACCTTTTGGCCACTGCGAATTCTTTGTACCCCTTGAATCACGATGGTATCGCCATTTTCTAGACCGTTATTGACGATCACCATGACATCTACCCGCTCGCCAAGGCGTACGTTCTGGCGATTAACCTTTTGCTGTTCATCCACCACCATCACAAATTCACCCTGCTGATCCGATTGCACTGCGCTTTGTGGGATCATTACGGTCGCTACTTCCGCGGGCTCCTCAACAATGATATTGACGTATTGACCTGGTTTTAGCATGCCATCAGGGTTAGGAATGGTTGCCCTGACTTCCATGGTTCCGGTTTTGGGATCAACACGATTAGAAACGAAGGTAATTTTACCTTCATGGGGATAAATATCGTCTTTGTCTAACGCAATTTTAATCACCACTTCATCACGTCTTTGCGCCCTTGGCATCTTAGCTCGGGCCTGGGTAAATTTTTTCGCCATTCGCCAGTAAATCTTCTCGCTGACGAAGAACGGAACCTCCATATCATTGGTCGATACTATGGTGGTAAGCGCGCCGGACTCAGGACTGACGACATCGCCAACACTATAAATACTGCGGCCTATTTTCCCGGAAATTGGCGCTTCAATAGTTGCATAACTTAAATCAACCTTGGCGTTATCTAATTTGGCCTTCGCCGATGCAAGTGCCGATTGCGCTTCCTGGAGTTTTGCTTCCAAGGCATCCAATTCGGAGCTGGAAATATAGCCATCCGGGGCTAACTCCTGACCTCTGCGATAGTTTTTATCTGCCGCGTTTAATGCCGATTCTGATCTTGAGACTTCCGCTTCACTTTGTTTTCTACTTGCTTGTAATTCATCATCATTGAGCTTAAATAAAACACTTCCGGACTTAATTTCCTTACCTTCAGAGAAATGCACTGACTCAATCTTAGCTTTTACTCGGGCAAGTATTTTTACATCACTGGAGGCATTGAGGCGACCAACAAACCTGGCGGAACCTCGATAGGGAAATGACTTAACCTGTTGTACCACTACCTCAACATCCTGAGTTTGTTGTGGCGCAGGTTTGCAGCCGGCGATGCTGGTACACGCCAGACAGGCTATCAATACAAAAGCAATATAGGATTTTGACATGGTGTAATTCCCGTCGTTTTTTTTATTGAGTCCATTAGCTTTCGATTTATTGAGTAAGTTAAATATCAGCCAATTTATTACTCAATAAACGTTAGCGCTAAGGCACCCTTAGCCAGTCACCGGTGTGGTGGAATTGATACAATACCAATCACATTAAGTTTGTGCACAACTCAGAGTTAGGGCAGAGGTTCAGTTACCACATAGATTTTATTGATAT
>NZ_JBHZSG010000031.1:0-41199 GCF_043642205.1 Thalassotalea litorea
CAGCTAAAGCCTGGGTCTCACCTTACCCGAAAACGTTTTAAAAGAATTAAAAAAGATGGGATTATTATCCATACAAGTTACTCAAAAGGACGCAAAACGCTTGGCTTGTGCTCCTTCGTCGCTAATTTTAGCCAAGCATTTATGCGCCCATTAGTAAGGCGTTACATGCAATGAAAGTATCTGACCTACAGAATAGATTGATAGATCGATTGAAAGAACTTCTACCTGAATGGAAGTTTGTAAAAGGTAATCGAACCTTTAAAAGAGTGGTAGATGGCAATGTTTGGCATTTCCATGTTAGCTGTATTAATCATGAATCTGGTTTCGATTGCACTGGCGATGTTGCGGTAGAGTTTAAGTCAAAGACAGTCCAACTTTGTATAATTGGAGCAGAGCTTGGAAATATTGATGGGGTGGGCCAAAAAAGATTCTCTGTTAGCAATGCACAGCAGGCAACTGAGTCGGCTGACGCGATTTATAGCTACTTTGTTAAGGTCGGCATACCGTTTCTTGAAAAATACGGTGCCCCTAAAGAGGTCGTAAAAACATTAGAGGTAGGTGGTAAGGAGGCAATGCTGATCAGCCCAATTGCCAACCTACATAAGCAGCAAATAGAGAGTTTGGCGGGGTATTATGGCTTCAGCATGTAACAAAGCCAGGCAGTTTACTCCAGGCCTTCGGCCCTCCGCGGGACAGCTCACCTTGTGCACGTTTTGCGCAGGTCGCTGCGCTCCCATTCTTGCGCAAAACGCGCACAAGGTAAGCTGCCCCTGCTGGCGGCGTTAAGTTGCTATGGAGATAATATGCCGCTTAAGATTGATCATTTAACTTTTTTGGTTACATCATTAGAAGAAAGTATGCCGTATTACGATAAATTATTATCTTTAATAGGATTTGAAAAGTTACGGGATTATGTGTGGACAGATGGGGAAGGTTTTTTCTTTCAATTTGACCAAGCTAAAGCTGGTACAAGTGAATATGAAAGGTATGGAGCAGGCATGAACCATATAGGTTTCTGCGCGCCTTCACCTGAATTTGTAATTGATGTACAAAAACAGATGAAAGAGTCTGGTTTTTTGGTTCCTGAAACACAACATAGGGGAGATGCAGTCGCTTTGTTTATGAAAGATCCTGACGGTATTCGTTTTGAAATTACATATTACACGCCAGGAATGGCTGTAGTAGATTAGGGGTGCGCAACTTAACAAGTTGCTCAAACGGACAAAAAACAGTTGGCTTTTGCTCGTTCCTCGCTAATTTTAGCCAATTATTTAATTGCCGCTTAGCAAAGCGTTAGCCATACTCATCACTCATGGAGTCGGATTTAAAGATGAAAATGTATAAATACATTGGATTGATTTTATTAACATTAATTCAGACTGCATCAGCTAAAGATGAATTGTCGTTTAAAGACTGGCGAAATACTGCTATCAATTCAAATTTTTCAGGTGTTGTGTTAGTTGCTGTAGAGAATAAAGTCTTGTTTAAAGAAGCTTTCGGGTTGGCAAATAGAGAGAAGAACATACCTTTTTCCGAAGATACAATTTTTAATGTTGGCTCACTTACAAAACAATTTACAGCAACTGCAATTTTAAAACTGCATGAATCTAATAAACTCTCTGTCAACGACCCGCTTTCTAAGTTTTTTGATAATGTTCCCGATGATAAGAAAAAAATTACTGTACATCACCTATTAACACACACTGCTGGTTTTGTTGCTACCCGAGGAGGGGGTAGTTCAAATTTGTATGATGTTGTGACAAGAAAGGAGTTAATTGAAACTGCTTTAAAATCAAAATTACTTACTCTACCCGGGGAAGAATATAATTACTCAAATATTGGTTATAACTTACTCGCGATAATTATCGAAAAAATCACAGCGGATAACTATGAAAATTTTTATTATGAAAATCTTTTTGAACCAGCAGGTTTAACTGAAACAGGTTATCGTCTACCCAAACGCGCTGAAAATAGAGTCGCTATTAATTACGGTGCAGATCAAACTGCTTATCAACGGCTATTTTCTATTGAAGCAAAAAGTCTCCCCGTCGGAAGCCCTTTTCAGCATCTAAAGCTCGAGAAAGGCCCACGCTTTAATATGGAGGGTGCAGGAGGCATGTCATCTACTGTAGGAGACCTATTCCTTTGGTATATGGCTTTGAGTTCAAATTTGATTCTTTCTGATGAATCTAAAAAGCAATTATTTTTACCACACAATGCATCGTTAGAGAAAGAGTCCAAATCACATTATGGTTATGGTTGGGATATTAAGTCTACTGCTAGAGGAACATTACATGCCCAACACAATGGTTCAAATGGGTACTCTTTTGCCGAGATGCATTATTTTGTTGATGAAAATATTTTTATTGTACTAGCGACAAATGACATAGATGTTTATCCACAAGTTGTAATGGACGAGCTTTTATTACTAGTGGAGTCAGGTATGGCTAACAAGAAAATCAACAAGGACTAAAAAACAGCAGGCTGTTCGCTTCGCTCCATTTTAGCCCACTATCTTTAGCCTGTTATTTAGGCGTTAGCCATACTTATCTAAATCTTGCACAAAACTTAAAAAAGGTATACTTTTTACATCATGTATACTTTCGAATATGATCCCAAGAAAAGTGAAATCAATCTCGATAAACATGGTATCAATTTTGAGGAAGCTCAATCATTGTGGAATGATCCCGATTTAGTTGAGATCCCTGCAAATACAAGTGATGAACCACGTTCTCTAGTTATTGCTATCCACAAAGGTAAATATTGGTCTGCTGTAATAACTCATAGAACACCAAATGTTCGTATTATTTCTGTCAGACGTTCTAGAAAAAATGAGGTGGAATTTTATGAAAGCTTCTAAATTTGATAAAAAGTTTGATGATGGTGAAGATATTTTATCTAATCTTGACCTATCTAAAGCAAAGCGTACTACCCAAGAAACTAAGCGTGTAAATGTCGACTTCCCAACATGGATGCTTGACTCGCTCGACCGTGAGGCTAGTCGTGTTGGCGTAACTAGGCAATCTATAATTAAAGTCTGGCTTGCAGAGCGATTAGAACACTTGCAAAGTCATCAGGTAAAACATGACTAACAAGCGCCTAAACTCCGACAATGTAAAGTTGTTATGGTTTTGGCAAACAACGCAAAAAAGCCATGCCAACCATTGCGTGTTAGGCGGGCGTTATGTTTTTCAGAAGATTTGTTGAAATATTTAAGGTCGATGTATAAACCACCTGAAAAATTGCTTCACGCAAAATGCCATAAAATGGAGAAAATTGAGGTGAGAGTTTTACTTTGCAGGTTACTAGGTTCCGAGAGGCGAGCACATCCGGCATATGGTACCAAGAAACTAAAGCCTTACTTTTTACGCTTGAAGTGGAAGCGCATTAAAGTGGCAAATCACTATGAAAAAATTGGTGGCATTTTAATCCACAAGCAAAACAATGGGCGCTACCAGTTGGTAACAAATGGCCTGGGACTATTGCTCTTGTGAAAGACCGAGTGCAAATCAAAACATAACAAGAAGATAAAGGAAATGGACAGATTTACGTTGCCAAGATGTTCGTTCCTTACAGATTTTAGCCAACATTAATCGCGCCTTAAAAACGTTATAAGTTTCTCAAAAAGGAGTATTGAAATCGAATTTTTAACTAGTAAGAATAGTATTTTGCTACTTTTTTTTGTGTTAGCACTGTCAGGTTGCTCAACCTTAGATCTTAAACCTTGGTCAACTGAAGAATTTGTTGATGGTGTTATCTCTACAGCTATATCGGGTAAGCAAACTTCATATGGTAACGAAGCTACATGTAATCATTATAAAATGATTGGAGGTTCAAGTTATCGAGAATGGGTAAAAGATGGAGAAATTGCTTGTTCCTACAAAAGATAATACCTATACAAATCACTCAAAAGGGCAAATAACCGTTGGTTTTGCTTCTGCGTCACTAATTTTAACCAACATTTACTGAGCCCATAATACAAGCGAAAGTGTTCTTCAAATTAAGGTGTCATTAAACAATGGAAAATATGTTTGCGCATTATGGAATTGATTGGTTAGCAATGGCGTTAAGTTTGTACGCGGCATACTTACTAGGTAATAAACAAAAGTTAGGTTTTATTATTTTTGCAATTTCTAACGTGTTTTGGATAACGTTAGGCGTATTTTTTATGTCTAGTTATGGGATGGCAGTGGGTAATTTTGCGTTTCTACTTGTTAATATCCGAGGATTTATCTACTGGAATAAAGCGAATATCAAAGAACAGGCTTGTGCTTTAAACACGTAGCAAATTATTTAAAAGAAGGAAGATGTAAACAATGGATAATACAGAAATTATCATTTTAGTTGTATTTGGGGCTTTATTTCTGTTCGAGCTATGGGCTGTTATCCAATCCGTGCTGGCTAAGAGCTGGAGTACAACTAAAGGTGAATTACTAGAATCTGATTTAGATGTTGATTATCGAGGTGGAGCAACTGTTGCTATTAAATATTGTTATTCAGTTAATGGCAAAGCGTACACATCTTCTAATTCCGTTTTTGGTTACGTTGGTTATGTATTTTGGTACATCAGAAAATGGTACATCAATGAAGATGATTTAACCGTCTACTATAATCCTGAAAAACCCAATAAAGCGGTATTGGTTACAGGATTAAGAGTGTTTTATATTGTTGAGTTCATTCCATTTGCACTATTTTATTTTTGGTACTTAAAGCCAGCATATGGCATATAACCAACGCATTCGCGGATAAATTAATAACGTATGGCTTAGGTTGTCCCTTATTAATTTTAGGCAAGACTTTTATCCGGTTATATGACGGTAATGCGAAAGCTATCAGTTACAGGATTGCTAGTTACGTCGGTCAAAAGTTCGAGGAGAAAAATGAAAACGACTCAAAACCAAGACGAACAAATAACAAATATGGTGTTTTCAAAAATCTATCCACTCTATGTCGCAAAGGTAGAGAAAAAAGCCCGTACTATTAAAGAACTCAATGAAGTCATTTGTTGGCTTACTGGCTATAGTGAAGCTGCTCTGCAATCGCATATTGACGGCTCTGCCACATTCAAAGAGTTCTTTTCCGACGCCACTATCAATGCAAACGCAACGTTAATTACCGGCAAGGTTTGTGGTTATAACGTCGAAGAAATTGAAAATCCTATTACCCAGCAAGTTAGATATCTTGATAAGTTAGTTGATGAACTTGCTAAAGGCTGTGACATGAACAAGATCTTGCGTAGTGGATAGAATATACACAGCAAACGGTTAAAAAAGTTGGATTATGACTCGTTGTTCATTAAATCATAACCAACTGAATGTATTAGTTATTATGAAGCTGATATATGCCAATGAAATAAAGGTGATGGTTATGGATATCGATAAAGACAAAATTGACGAAGCTGCTTTAGCATTGATGTACCTTACGTTACATGACCACTGTCGAGCGTGGAAGCAAATTGACTGGGAAGTAACAGATCGACTACACGAAAAAGGGTTAATTTGTGATCCTGTGGGCAAAGCAAAGTCAGTTGTATTGACTGATGAAGGTCTTAAACAATCAGAAGAATTGTTTAAAAAACTGTTTTCAAAGTAAATGTTTTTTGCAGTTAATATGGTCATTATGAAATAGACAGTTAAAACTGCGCTTTATTGTTATACCAATCACATTAAATTATTGCTCACTCAGTGAGAGTTTAAAGGCTTTTAGGCAAGGCTTTGATTGCAGAGAATGGACGCTCCATTATCTCAAAATCGGTCAAAATCAGTAACGCAGGATAAATGCCTTTAAAACTCACCCATAGGGAGTTTATCAGAGGTCCATTTACGGCCCTATATTTCATTAATATAGAATGACTATATCAATAAAATCTATGTTGTAACTGAACTTCGGCCCTAACTCTGAGTTGTGCACAAACTTAATGTGATTGGTATTATATACCGTATCAGGGACAACAGCGATTCAACTTGAGCTCAAAGATGGTGCTAAAATCAGTTTAGGTACCAATGACCCGGATAACTTAGTTAGGGCTATTAAATCACAACTAAATAGGCGTTAACCGTATAGTTTTTAGCGTCAGAGAATGGATTTTTATCATGGAACGGCACTACGAATGTCAAAACTGCAGCCGTTTTGACGCACAGTGGGTATTACCACTAAGCAAGCGAAATATCACGCTAATGTTCATTCATTTTTTATCTTTTATTCTATCGCTAGTGTTATTTCTAACCGTACCTCAACCATGGCTTATAATTTTTATCTGGTTAATCTTTTCATTCGTATTTCGTAAGCTTTATCGACCAGGAAAAAGGTGTTTGTCTTGTGGGCACTTAAATAGGTAACCAGCTAATAATGTATGGGTCAACTAACATCAGGTTCGATTCTGGTTCGCTGCATACGTTCAAGTGATCATTTTCAGCCTTTTAACGAGGGTTGTTGCGCAAAGGGAAAAAATGAAGATTTTAAATATCGTATTAATCGCCTTTATCACGCTGTTAAGCATCGCTGCCGGTTTCGCAAAAGTCATGGAAATGCCACAAGAAGTTCAATTTCTTCAAGGGTTCGGCTTTAATTCGACACTCGTCATTGCATATGGATTGCTGCAAATCACTGGCGGTGTATTATTGATGCTACCCAGAACAATAAGGTTAGGGGCGTTGATTACGATATTTTCATTTGGATTGTCAGCCATTCTCATATTTATCAGCGGTAACACGATATTTGCATTTGCTTCGTTGTTACCAATTGCAATGACAGCTTACATTCTTTGGCAATCTGGTAAGTCACCTATAAAAAGTGCCTAAAATGACCGCCTCGGATAATAGGGATATAAGGTAGGCACGATAACCTTGTTCAGATTAATTTTCGGATCTCTTAGTAATGTATCGCATCTTAACTCGCGTCAATTCAAACCAGTCTATCGCTGTGAAAACTGCACGCGATCACCTCAAACACAACGTATGGGGCAGAATCAAAACGTCTACCCCTATTGGCATTATTTATTCATAACGCAATGCTTTAATCGGATTGGCTCGGGCTACGCGAATGGCGTTGCTGGCAACCGTTATCCAGGCAATACACAGCGCGAATAGGGCAGCTACAACTGACAAACCTAAGATTGCACTGGTATCGATACGGTACACAAACGCTTCTAACCAATCACTCATATAATAAAACGCGACGGGCCAGGCGATTAAACTGGCGATCATCACCGGCTTAGTAAATTGCCACATCAGCATTTTCACTATATCAAAAACTCCTGCGCCCATGACTTTACGAACGCCAATTTCCTTGGTTCGTCGGTCTGCGGTAAAACTTGCTAAGCCAAACAAGCCCAATGATGCAACCAGAATTGCGAGCGCGGAGAATACCGCAAACATCGTCGCTTGCCCTTGTTCGGCTTGATAAAGCTCGGCAATATTATCTTCGACAAAACTGTGAGAGAAAGGAATGCCTGGGATCTCCTGACGCCATAACGTTTTTACATCTTCAACGAGTTGCTCTGGAGAGCCCGTAAACCGAACACTAATGCTATTGGCAAATTCTGCAGATAGTGGATAGACCTCCGGGCGAATGGTTGCATGCAAGCTATTAAAGTGGACATCTTCGACGACGCCAATGATGACAAGCTCGACAAAAAGATCTTCTCCGGGATCGCCACGACCTGTGATCAATGTTTTACCTAAGGCACTGTCGGCATTGTCGAACCCAAAACGTCTCAGAGCTGACTCGTTAATGACGATGCTACCCGGAAAATTTTCACCGGCACGTAACTGCTCATCCGTTGGTGTGATATCACTGCGATTTTTATCGTAGGCGCGCCCGGCAATCAGGTTGATTTCATAGGCCTGGAAAAATCCATAACCTATGGCTCGTTGTCCGAGGATTAACGCATCTTCTTCGGGCATTTGTGGGGTACGCATGGTGGTATTGTTTTCATTAGTATTGCCCGGAGTTTCATTGGAATAGGTGATTGCCGTTACCTGTGGATGTTTTACTATCTCCTGTAACAACAATTCACGTTTATTGCTGGCTTCCTCACGACTGACACGGTTAATCACTAACATATTGTCTTTGTTAAATCCGGCATCCATTTGTTTGGCATACTGCATTTGGCTATAGACCACGCTAGTGGAGACAAATAAGCCTATGGATACTGCGAACTGAAAGATAACCAACGCCGCACGCAGCTTTAACGAGGCTCCGGTTTCGGCAGATTTATTAGCCTTAAGCACGGTAGCAGGACGAAAGCCGGACAAAATAAACGCTGGGTACAGGCCACTTAACACACCGACACTGGTTGCTAATAGCAATAGGCTGGCAATGGTGTTTAAATCATAGCTGACAGCCAGTTGCTGATTCAAAACCTCATTGTAAAAAGGTAGGGCTAATTCAACCATGGCAAACGCTAATATAACGGAGATGAGGGTCATTAAGACCGATTCACCTAAAAACTGAGTGATCAGATTGCGACGGGTGGCACCTAAGACTTTACGTAACGATACTTCTTTTGCTCGTTTTGCCGCATGGGCAGTCGATAAATTCATAAAGTTAATGCAGGCAATCAACAAAATCAGGACTGCAATGGCAGAAAAGGTGATTACCGTTGTTTTACTCCCCTGAGGACGCATTTCACCAAAGCCAATCGCATTAAGATGCAAATCCTGAATGTTCATCGCTGATAACTTGATAAAATCCGACGCTTTTGCATCATCGCCACCAATGGGCATTTGTGGAAAATTGCGGTTAGCAAAATCGTCAAATTGCTGATTAATGTCGGCCAGATCCTGAGCCCGATGAGTGGTAAAAAATAGCTGCGAATTTACCGAAAACCAGGCGTGGAACATATAGTTTTGTTCCTGCCAGGCGGTTTCATCAATGGCAATTAACGCCGGTAAATCAATTTGACTATTACGGGGCGTATCGGCAATGATTGCCGCCACCTGATAATCTTTTTTGAAAAAATTAAAATCCAGTGCAAGTACTTGTCCAATGGGATCCTGATCGCCAAAATATTTTTTGGCCAGACTTTCATTTAACACAATCGAGGAATTGTCCTGTAGTGCGGCTTCAAGATCGCCTTTGAGCACGTTAACACTGAATATTTTTGCAAAATCCGTGTCGACCAATTTGATTTGTTCAACAAATACCTGGCCGTTGTGTTCAATGGTTGGGCCCCAACCACCGATCCGTGAGGCGTACTCCACTTGCGGAAAATCTTTCTTCAGGGCATGTATTAAAGGCCCCGGGGAGCTGGAGGCATGCATCGGGTCCCTACCAGGTATGGCAAAAGTAATGTGTGAGCGATGAATGCGATCGGCATTTTCCCAGAAATTGTCATAACTGGTTTCGTGCTTAACAAACATCATGATTAACGCACAGGCCGCCAGACCGATGGCTAAACCAATGATGTTTATCATTGAAAATAATTTGTTTTTAAGCAGGTTACGCCAGCCGGTCTGAAAATAATTGGTTAATAACATAGTTTTCTTCCTGTAATTCTATTTTCAAAATCGGATGTTTAAGACACCGCGCGTAAATCTTGAACAACGACTTCGCCATCGAATAGATCAATCACACGATCTGCGTATTCGGCATGTTCAGGGGAATGGGTAACCATAATTATCGTGGTACCTTCTTTATTCAATTGCTGAAGCATTTCCATTACTTCGCGACCATGTTCACTGTCAAGGTTACCGGTAGGCTCATCGGCAAGGATCAGGCTTTGTTTACCGACAACGGCACGCGCGACGGCAACCCTTTGCTGTTGACCACCAGATAACTGGCTTGGCATATGTCTGGCGCGATGAGAAATACCAACTTTTTCGAGAACTTGCGCGACACGCTGTTTGCGTTCGGTTTTGGAGATATTGTGATAGAGCAGGGCAAGCTCAACATTCTCTTCTACGCTTAACTCGTCGATTAAGTTAAAGCTTTGAAAAATAAATCCGATATTCTTCTTACGAATATTGGCCAGCTGACTTTCACCGTACCCTGCGACATCTTCCGAGTTAAAATAATAATGGCCTTCACTCGGGCTATCTAACATACCTAAGGTATTTAACAACGTGGATTTGCCGCACCCGGAAGGCCCCATAATGGCAACAAATTCTCCCTGTTTAATATCAAAACTAATATTATTCAAAGCGGTTGTTTCTACTTCTTCGGTGGTGAATCGTTTGCTTAGGTTTTTAATCGCTAGCATGATTGTTCTTCCTGTTAATAATTTGAGTTACTTTCTGTTCTAAAAGTGCCAGGTAATGGCGCTGTGTTTTGTTCCATGGTTTAACGGATTCTTTAAGATTTCAGGTTCAAACGCTCCATATCGATAAAGCTCGCATAGGGAGAGGTGATCACTTTTTCGTTTACTTCCAGCCCTTCGAGCACTTCAATAAATCGATTGTTTCTTCTGCCTAAGCGAACATTTCGGCGTATCGCATTGCGGCCATCTTCGCTCACCACAAAAACCCAGTGACCACCGCTGTCCTGGTAAAACGCACCATTTGGGATAAGTGCTATCTCGCTGGGATCGCCAAGTGTTAATTTAGTTTGCAGGGTTTGGCCGCGGCGGATACCGCTTGGTTGGTGGTCAGTAAAAATCAAATCAATGCGAAACTGACCATTGTTAACCTGAGGATAAATTTTAGAAATGCTAAGAGCGTAGTCTTTGCCGTTGCGGGTTATGACAGCGCTTTGACCTAAGTCAATGCGTTCGAGGTAAAACTCATCAATGCTTGCCTGTAGTTTAAAGCTGTTGGGATCATCGATCTGACCAATACGTTCGCCGCGCTCAATCGATTGGCCTATCTCAATATCAAAACCTGACAGTTTGCCTGCGACAGGTGCCGTCATATTGAGGTTTTCCATATTCTTGCGAGCGAATTCGAGGCTATCGTTAAGTCGCTTACCGGTTTCCTGTAAAAATGAGAATTGCTGCTCTTGCAGACGAGTGTCGGTTTTCTGGCTTTCGAGCGTGACCCGTTTACGCTGTTGGTAGTATTCCAACAGATCTTCGTTTTCTCGTAGGGCGCTGTCTGAAATACTGCCTTGTTGGTAGACGATGCGCTCCCGTTCAACCTGACGGGTGAGACGTTTGATTTGGTAATCAATCTCGATTAGGTTGCGCTTATGACTGAGTTTGTTTTGTTCCAGTGACAGCTCAATACTGCGCATATTGTTGAGTTGCTCGGTTACCGCCGCTTCATTGCGCATGACATCTAATTGCAACTGGGTGTTTGATAGCCTGACAATCGGCTGACCAGGTTTTACTAGCGCGCCATCTTCGATAAGTACTTGTTCAACCCGGCCACCTTCAATGGCGTCCAAGTAGAGGGTTTTCAACGGCGTTACTTTACTGCGAACGGGAATGTAGTCTTCAAATACCCCGTTTCTAACAGTGGAAATGGTGACATTTTGCGGACTCACCGCTAATGATTTACCGGTATGTTGCGCCGAGTATAGTCGGCCAACAATGGTGATGGCCGCAATGGCAAGGATCACGATAGCGATGTTTCGCCAGGGATAGGATTTACGTTCTATTTTTCTGTCCATGATGCAATCTATTTTGATGATTATTGGCAACTAGTGAGTAAAAAACTCACTAAGGTTAATTACCTGAAATAGATAGCAGTATGCGTGCCAGAATTTTATTTCGTTATATTACAGTTGGTTACCGGTGGTATGGCTAGGTTTCAAAACTGAAACAAATGTAAATGTTGTGATATTTACTATTAATTGGTTAAATCTACCAAATACTATGGTTGCCCGTATCTGTAAATTTGATAGGTTGAGCGTAACCGATTTAAGGTGAAGGTTATTGATTGCTGACGTGGTTAACAAACGCCGAATGAAACACAGCAGCGCGAGTTAACTGCGCAGCCATTGCCAAATCCGCCCCAGGGTTTCATGCCAGGCTCGTTCAGTTTTGGAAATATTGGCGGCATCAGGAATAAAGTTAAACCAGACACTGGTGCCTTCTGGATCTTTGACTAAAAATCCCGTCGGTGCAGGAATTGGATGGACATTCTGGTCGATAAAATACTGCATCGCCCGAGGCATGTGGTTAGCATTGGTGACCAGAACAAAGCTGGTTCCTTTTACCAGAGGTGCGATCATTGCCGCTTCATCAGCCGTATCTCTGGGTTCTGAAATGGTGATGATTTTATCCGCGGGTAAACCTAGCTCAACAGCCGCCTGTTTGAGTTTATTCGCGTTGGAAACCTTATCGTACGGGTTATATCCGGTGGTAATGAGGGTTGCCTGAGGTTGGTCCCGTAAAATGCGCATACCTTCAGTGAGTCGCTGCAGTGCGCAATTTTTAAGCTCTTGCGATGGGTGCAAGCGTTTATCTGATGTATGTCCACAACCGAGGACGACAACACTGTCTATTTTTCCATACTGATTATTAAATACCGGATACGACTGTTCATATTGAACTATCAGTTTGTCGGCGACTGGCATAAAGGAGATTATTGCCAGTAATAGTGTGCCGGAAATGGCAAAGCCTCTGGCGAGTGCCGGGCGCTTTTTAAATAGAAGGATACCGAGGCACAACAAGATGATCACGATGGGTAAAGGCATGAGCAGACTGCCGATAATTTTTTTTAGTATAAAGAAATCCATTACATTCCCTTGGCAATTATTTGATTAAACTATATGTAATAGCTTAGGTTTTTTCCATTTAATCTCTGTTTCAATGAATAAAATATCGACAATAAACCGCTAATTTTAGTTTTTTTGTTTAGACGTCTATCTGTCTATTGCAATCGAAATCTATTTCGGTTTTAATAGGCTCGTTATTTACAGGTCGATGTTGATTGACCTGTAAACAACCAGAAGAGGTGCATTCGCCAGGTAGATAATCTGAGGAACCATATCCGTGGACGATTATTGAGGGGGCGCATTGCCGAGGGTAATACAGATATGGCGCTGTATTGCTCGGGTGTTAAGGTTGAATCCTTGCAACTGTCACCATTTGTGGTGGAGGGCTTCTGGCTGATAGGTAAACTCTTTTTCTCTGTTCGTTTCTCTGCTCAGTCATGCTCTTCCTTGCTGTATTAGCCTTTAGGGAGAATTTCCGTGAATAATAACATTACGTTGGCATTGCCTTATTTGTCTTTCCATCAACAAAGCTGGAGGGCATCATGCTAACTGTTGCAAAGTTTGGTGGTACCAGTGTTGCCAATTTTGACGCTATGGTACGTTGCGCCAATATCATTAAAAGTCGTGCCGATATCCGAGTCGTTGTTGTCTCTGCTAGCGCCGGTGTTACCAACCATTTAGTGACCTTGTCACAACAACTGCTGTCAGGCTCTGAACAGCAAGCGATAATTGATGAGATCCGGGCGATTCAATACGCCATCAGTGATTGTCTGGATGACAAAGACGAAGCAAATTTTGAAATCAATCAAATTCTTGAACAATTAGCGCTGTTGGTTGCCGAACAAAACACGCTGCAAACGGCAAAAACCGCGGATGCTATTTTATCTTGCGGCGAACAAATGAGTTCTCGTTTATTTGCAAGAGTGTTGCGCCAGCTTGATTGTCCGGGGGCATATTTTGATGTCCGCGATGTGATGGCAACGAATAGCCTATACGGTAAGGCAGTGGTTGATACTGAGGCTTTAAAGCAAAACTGTCACCAGTTACTGGCGCCGCAGCTTGGCGACGTTGTTACCGTAACTCAAGGGTTTATCGGCCGTGATGGCTTAGGCGCTACCACCACGTTAGGCCGTGGTGGTTCAGATTACAGTGCGGCGTTGATTGCCGAGGCGATCGATGCTGATGATCTGCAAATCTGGACCGACGTTGTTGGTATCTTTACTACCGACCCGAGAATTGCCAAAAGCGCAAGAGCGATTGAAGAAATCAGTTTTGGTGAAGCTGCGGAAATGGCGACCTTTGGCGCGAAAATATTGCATCCAGCGACACTGATCCCGGCGATTCGCAGTTCTATACCCGTGTTTGTTGGGTCGAGCCGAGAACCTGAGGCGGGGGGCACCCGAATTATGGAAACGGTAACTTCAAAGCCTACCTATCGCTCGATAGCCTTGCGCCGCCAGCAGACTCTTGTCACGGTAAAAAGCCCGGCAATGCTGCACGCCAGTGGTTTTTTGGCAAAGGTGTTTGCGATTCTAGCCAATCATGAGCTCAGTGTTGATCTGATCACAACTTCCGAAATTAGTGTAGCGCTTACGTTTGACAACCCGCCGGGCTCAACTCAGGCAGTTATTACTGAAAAGGTTGTGGAAGAGCTGGAACAACTTTGTGATGTTCAGGTAGAAAATAATCTTTCATTGGTGGCAGTGATCGGTAATGAGTTATTGCGCAGTCGCGGTGTGGGCTCACAGGTTTTTGATACCATACCTGATGCGAATGTGCGGATGATTTGTCATGGTGCCAGTGACAACAACCTGTGCTTTTTGGTACCCGAAGTCGAAGGGGAGCAGGTTGTACAGACGTTGCATGATAATTTCTTTGTTTAAATTGTAATACCAATCACATTAAGTTTGTGCACAACTCAGAGTTAGGGCAGAGGTTCAGTTACAACATAGGTTTCATTGATATAGTCATTCTATATTAATGAAATATAGGGTCGTAAATGGGCCTCTGGTAAACTCCCTACGGGTGAGTTTTAAAGGCGTTTGGACTACGTTACTGATTTTGGCTGATTTTGAGAGCGGAATAACCATTCTCTGCAATCAAAGCCTTGTCTAAAAGCCTTTAAATTCTCACTGAGTGAGCAATAATTTATTGTGATTGGTATAAGTTCAATTTAAACAAAGAAGGTGGAGAAAATACTCCATTGCGTCGTATTTGGGTTGGAGTCTTTCGAGCGGGGATTTTTAGCTATGGCTGGAAATCTACGCCCGAAACATAAAAAGGGAAGCTGATTTAGCTTCCCTTTTTGTTTTGGTGTAGGAGAATTCGCTTAAACCAATGCGTTTTCGATATCGCTCTGGATTTGTTCCGGTTTGATCATACTGCCGTAACGCTTTAATACTTCACCATCTTTATTGATCAAAAACTTAGTAAAGTTCCATTTGATGCGTTTTGAGCCTAACAGTCCTTTGGCTTCGTTTTTAAGGTAGGTAAAAAGCGGGTCGGCATTATCGCCATTGACATCAATTTTCGAAAACAAATCAAAACTGATATTAAAATTTAAATCGCAAAAGCCTTTTATTTCCTCATTACTGCCTGATTCTTGTTTACCAAATTGATTGCAGGGGAACGCCAGTACCTCAAACCCCTGATCTTTATATTTTTCATAAAGATCTTCTAAGCCGGCATACTGTGGCGTAAAACCACAGGCACTGGCGGTATTGACGATCAATAACACCTTGTTTTGGTAGTTAAGCATAGGTACGGTTTCACCTTTATTATTGGTCACCGAATAATCGTAAATGGCTGACATAGCATTCCTTTGATTTTAAAAAGCCTATGACCTTGAATATGGTTAGCAGTTGACGTCGAACCGAAAAGCGAACCACAAACATTGGTATGAGGCAGATATTTTCTTTACACTATCACTTTTTCTGACGAAGTGAAAAGAAGTGGTAATTACCATGACGATACGTAAGGTAGCATTTATTGGATTAGGGGTGATGGGATATCCCATGGCAGGTCATTTATCAAAGGCTGGCTATGAGGTAAACGTATATAACCGTACGGTTGAAAAAGCCAGACAATGGGCCAGTGAATTTAACGGTACAGCCTGTGGGACGCCGCGCGAGGCTAGTCAAGAGTGCGATGTCGTGTTCGTTTGTGTCGGCAATGATGCCGATGTCCTTGCCGTTTGCGCCGGTGAAAATGGCATATTAGCAGGGTTAAAGCCCGGCGCTATCTTGGTAGATCACACAACAGCTTCCGCAGAGTTAGCGGCTAATTTGGCACAGTTATGTCAGCAACAACAGAATGGTTTTATTGATGCGCCGGTTTCTGGTGGTCAGGCAGGCGCCGAAAATGGCGTGCTGACGGTGATGTGTGGTGGCGATCACGACACGTTTTCGGTGATTAAGCCCGTCATGGATGCCTATGCTCGATTTAGCCAGTTGATGGGGCCGGTTGGCGATGGTCAAAAAGCGAAAATGGCCAATCAAATTTGTATCGCTGGGGTTGTGCAAGGTCTTTCTGAAGCGCTTAATTTCGCTGCACGTGCAGGACTAGATACGGACAAATTGGTGGAAACTATTTCTAAAGGCGCGGCAGGATCCTGGCAGATGGAGAATCGTTCGGCAACTATGGTTCAGGGTGAGTTTGAATTTGGATTTGCCGTAGATTGGATGCGCAAAGACTTAGCCATTGCGTTTAAAGAAGCGAAAAAGCATCAAGCCGAATTACCGATGACGACCATGGTCGATGGCTTTTATGAGCAAGTTCAATCGATGGGTGGCAATCGTTGGGATACCAGTAGTTTAATCGCGTTGTTGCAAGATAAGCACCAGCGATAATCGTGGTAGAGCAGTATTGTATTGATACCGCGCCATTAGTCTGATCAAGACGTTATAAAAGCGATTACACTTATGTCATGATTTTGTCATTGTGAGACCAAAAGCCATGATAGCCTGCGATTATTTTACCGACGTCCTTTGTGTATGGGCCTATATCAACGAACGACGTATTGCAGAGCTCAATAGTGATTACGCTAAACAGCTGCAATTAAAACATCATTATGTGGAAATATTTGCATCCGTTGAAGATAAAATAACATCGCAATGGCAGCAAAAGGGTGGGTATAGTGGTTTCAGGCAACACGTATTTGAGGCGGCAGCGCAGTTTGATCTCGTGTTACATCCATCTATCTGGGATCACTGCAAGCCCACCTCTTCAGCGCCGGCGCACCTTTACGGAAAAGCCATCAAGCTTGTTGCCGGTGATGAAGCAGAAATGCAATGGTTATCTGCAGCCCGAAATGCATTTTTTGTTGCGGGTAAAGACATTAGTCAATTTGATGTGTTGAACGAATTGCTAAGCGAGCAGGGTTATCAACAAGATCGCGTTCAAGCACAGATTCATTCCGGTGAAGGTCTGGCCATATTAATGCAGGATCGTAAAACCTGTGACAACTGGAAAATTAAAGGCAGTCCTTCCCTGGTTATGAATCAGGGAAGGCAGATATTATTTGGCAATGTGGGATATAGCATTATTCGCGCAAATATTGAGGAATTACTGCACGGAAATTGTTCCCGGGCTAGCTGGTGTTAGTAAGCCGGTTAATTCGCCACATAATGATACAGTGCTTTTAAAATGGTCATTTTTGTACTGTTTTGCTCATGTTCATGAGCCAGGTTTTCAATCGCCAGCATATATTCATCATAACTTAAGCCATTCTCACCGTTGGCAAGTTTATTTTGACAATATTGCTGCCATTGCTGCTGCTCACTGGCGGTCAGAGTCTGAGGATAATTTCTGGCTCGAAAGCGGAATAGCAGGGTTGTTAACCTGGCGTCCTGGAATTTAAACGGATACGTCCCTAATTGTTCTACTGGCATCTCGTGAATGAGTTGCATCTGTGCTTTATCGCTGTCACTAAAAAAGCTTCCACTGTACAACGCAACGTCTGCATCCTCCGTGGTTTTCTCATAACTTTCGGAAAATATATGAGATAGTTTTTCCCGAACCTCACTGATTTGGGTTTTAAGGATGCGCCAATTGCTTAGGCATTTTTCACGATCAATACCAAGTCGCTTGGCATCATCTGACGTTAATGTTTTTGCCGGCGCGACAATTGGGCATTTGTTTATGTGAATAAGCTTGATGCCAACGGGTAATTCGTCTGGTCCCAAGTCGGCGCGTTTACTGTAAAGACGCTGTTTTAACTGGTCTGCATCCAAGTCGATAATTGGCGTGGCGTCATAGGCTAAATCAATTGCTATGACGGCATTTTTATTACTTGGATGGTATTCCACCGGTGCAAACCAACTGGTACATCCATATTCAGAGGATATCTTCGACGATGTGTGCACAATTGGCGTCATCTCAAACACTTCTAGATGCTTTTGCACTTCTCGCTTATTGCGCAGTTTAAAGACAAAGTCGTAGAGCTTAGGGTGTTTTTCTTTGATCAGTTTGGCCATTGCTATGGTAGCGTACACATCGCTCATGGCATCATGAGCCGCTTCGTGGCTAATGCCATTTGCCGCCGTTAACAACTCCAAACGAAAACTTACATTACCCTGTTCATTGCGCGGCCAATTAATACCGTCAGGGCGAAGCGCGTAGCAAAGGCGAACCATATCGATAATATCCCAGCGGCTATTACCATTTTGCCATTCCCTAGCATAAGGGTCGTAGAAATTACGATAAAACAAATAGCGGGATACTTCGTCATCAAAGCGAATAGAGTTATAACCTGCAACCGTAGTATTTTCTACCGTAAATAACGATTGAATACGTCTCGCAAACTCAGATTCTGTAACGCCTTCTCTTTGGGCTTTTTGCGGCGTAATGCCGGTGACCAGAGCCGCACCCGGGTGTGGTAAATAATCCTGAGGGGGTTGACAGTAAAAGACCTCGGGTTCGCCAATGATGTTTAAATCAAGATCGGTGCGTATCGCAGCAAACTGCGAGGGGCGGTCATACTTGGGCGAAACGCCCCAGGTTTCATAATCGTGCCAGAGAATGGTCGGTTGGTTGGCTTGCATTCTATTAATATCGGTTATTTTTTATGGGCTGATGATAACACCCACCAAGGTCATTTGCCTATACCAAGGTATCGGGTTGGTGATTTAATTTTTGCTGGGGTTTCATGGCTTGCTTTAGTAACTGGATAAATTCATCCGGGTGGCGGTCCAGGGTGTCATCGGACAGATATATATGGTAACCAAAAGCTTTTTGCAACGCTTGCGAGCGATGTAAAAATGCCGCAAGTGGTCCACGATAGCGTTTGCCATTAACTGTAAACGGCTCGAAATTAATGACAGATTCCTGCATATCCAGTTGTCCGTGCCGTAACGCTACCATCAATAAGGGTTTTTGTTCATGTAACAGTCGATTTGCCAGCCGAGGTGAAATGGCATCAGCTAAAGCCTGTAGGTTTTTAAGTTTGATACCGGTATAGCTTAGGCGTTGTTCCAGGCTATGCTGATCAGGTTTTACCAGACCAACCCGTTGAATGTTGCTCCAAACAATATGCCAGGAACCACAGCGATGATAATGAGTTATCCCCTCAGCGTTGAGATGATAACTGTAATCAGGCTCTTTTAATTTTAAAACACCCAAAAAAAATACCACAAAACAGGCCAGATACAGGAAAATCAACTGAACCTTAAAGGTGTCCCACCAATACACGGCTACCATAGCGACACACAATAGTAACAGCACTCCCAACGCGGTTAAAAACAAACCATTACGTTTATTTATCGCGCGTATGTTTAAACTTTTCGCTTTACCGGCTGTTTTCATAAATATTGGTTAAATTCTCTGTTCAATTACCTTGATAAATGGCTGTAATTTTCCATAGTTAATAGTGTGCCATGGCATGTTGGTTTTTGCTGGCTGAAATGTACGCAAGAGACGGTTTTCTGCGAGCCCGGTTATGTAAATAAACGTAGCAAGGTTGACTTAAAAAGTCCTTGCGCTCTCAGAACCGCCGATATTTTGGCTTAAAAAACGTTATTAGCGAATCGTGCAACTTAGAACTCAACGTAGTACGCGAGTAAGAAAAACCCTTAGTTAGAAACGAAACAATTCGCTGCAAACATGACGCGAAAAAATCAACTGCCCCTCATTTAAATTTTTACTGCGATGGTAGACTCATGTCAAATCAAATAATTCATCAAAAACCCGTCAGTAAACACGGCAAAAATGTGGCAATCATTGCCTATTTTACCCTAGTTGGCTGGATTGTCGCCCTAATTATGTTCGGTCAAAAACCTACTCGTCTGGGAGCCTTTCATCTTCGTCAGTCACTCGGGCTGTTTTTAACGGGGGTGATCTTAAGTTTTATTCCACTGGTTGGCTGGGCTCTGGTCTTTCCGTTACTCATTTTATGGATCGTTGGATTAGTCCAGGCCTGTGAAGGTGAAGCGAAACCTTTGCCGTTCGTTGGTAATTTTTATCAACAAACACTCAGGTATGTGATCTAGCCGCACTGACTTGCTTAATGGATTGAATCGAGAGCATAGCGGCATCACCTTGCCTAAAATCTAACGCAAAAATCTAACAAAGTAAGCTAACACAAAAAGCTTCACCAAAGCGCTTCCTTTTGTCTCGGCTCTATTTCTTTAGTCGCGCCTTTGTGATTAAATCAGAGATTCGATTTTCTGCGATATTTCTGATGGATTAGCCTTGTTATACCTATATCCTGCCAACCGAATGGAAGACTTACTGCTGCTATTTGCTAAAGTTCAGCAGACCGCGCCATTACCGCCGATGACACAAGAGCTGGTGCTTGTGCAAAATCAGGGCATGCAGCATTGGCTCAATATGCAGCAAGCCCAGGCACAACGGGTTAGCATGAATACCCGATTTTCATTGCCGGCTCAGTTTTTCTGGAAAACCCTAAGAGCGTTATGCTCCGATCAATTGCCCGAACAGTCACCTTATTCAAGAGACGTGCTTGCATGGCGCATTGAATTGATGTTGCAGGATGAAGATATAGTCAATGCAGCATGTTGTGAGCCATTAACGACATATTGGCAATCGGAGTCCGGGCAGCAGCAGGATTTGCGGCGGTATCAGTTAGCTCGGAAAATTGCCGATATTTATGAACAATACCTGATCTATCGACCAGATTGGATCCATACCTGGAGTCAGGGGGGCCACATTGATGTTGGTCAATCAACGGCTAACGCAACCGAGCAATGGCAGTCTGTTATCTGGCAACGCTTGCATCAGCAATGTCCCTATGATCCACAACAGCTAGTCCAGCAAGCGATCGATGGTTTAGACAGCAAAGCGGTAAGTTTACCTCAGAGGATATCTCTGTTTGGTTTAAACGCGATTGCGCCAATGTGGATGGAGTTCCTCGCAGCGTTAGGGCGACATATTGATGTCCATTTTTATCAGCTAAACCCATGTATTGAATATTGGGGAGATATTAAGTCTGAAAAATCTCAGGCTCGTCAGGATTTTCAGCAACTTCTGTCGGGCTGGCCAAATGTCGATGATTTAAATACCCAGGTCAATCCACTGTTAGCTAATTTGGGACAGCAAGGCAAGGACTTATTGACTCAGCTACAACAGTTTGAGCATATTGAAATCCCTGTTTATGAGCGTCTTGGAGAAAAAGACCGTAAAGCCTCTTCCGTATTAGCTCAGTTACAGGATGACATTCTCACTCTTCATGATAGGCGCCATGACAGCGCAGGTAGCCCGCCAGCACAATTTGACGATAGTATCGTCATTACCAGTGCCCATAGCGCATTGCGAGAAGTACAGGGACTGCACGACTATCTGTTACACCAGTTTAATCATGATCCGCAATTAACCCCGAAAGATGTTTTGGTAATGTGTCCTCAAGTTGAGGATTACGCCCCCTATATAGATGCGGTCTTTGTACGGGGTTGGGAAGATATCGGCGAAAATATTCCACCTCTGCCTTGTTCTATCGCCGATCGGGTCAGCAAAGACAGTGAACCTCTGGTTAACGCATTTAACGAACTATTGACGCTACCAGATAGTCGTTTTGAGGTATCAAAGCTGATTGCTTATTTGCAGTTGAAGCCGGTTCAAAAGCGTTTTGGCTTTAGCGATGGCGACACCGAATTGATTAGCTTTTGGGTGCAGCAGGCCAATATCCATTGGGCATTGGATGCTCAGCACAAGGCGCACCACATTGGCTCGAATAGCGCCAGCGCACAATTTACCTGGCAACTTGGCCTACAACGGTTATTGCGAGGGTTTGCTTATGGAGACCAACAGTCAATATCCGGTGACAACCTTTATTTGCCCTGGGTTGAGGGTGATAACAGTGTGTTATTGGGCAAATTTATTTTATTTCTTGATCAGTTACAAGCCATGCAAAAAGCCCTTAGTCGTCCACGAACCGCAGAGCAATGGCAAGCATTACTCATTGACTGGCTGGATCGTTTATTTGCCGAAGATGAACAGCAGCAAGATGCTGGCCTTAACATTGTTCGTCAGGCGATAGACAGTTTATATGAGCACTGTCAGCAGGCAGATTATCAGGGTGAGATTACATTATGGCCGGTTCGCGAGTACTTAAATAACCATTTTTCTGAGCCGGATCCCGGGCGCCAGTTTATGATCGGTCAGATCACTTTCTGCTCGATGCTGCCAATGCGCAGCATCCCGTTTAAGCTCGTGGCAATTTTAGGATTGAATGATGGTCAATTTCCACGTCAACGCCAACCGATAGGTTTCGATTTAATGTCAATGACCCCGGGTAAACTTGGGGATCGATCACTGAATAAAGATGATCGTTATCTGTTTCTGGAAGCGTTAATCTCAGCCCGGCAACACTTGTATTTAAGCTATCAGGGTAGAGATATCAGGAATAATGCCGAGCGTCAGCCATCGATTGTTCTCAGAGAACTTATGGAGTATTTGCATGCAGGGTTTGGTTGGCAACTGAGTGATGGCAAGCACCTTAGGCAATTACCCATGCAGGCTTTTTCAAGTGCGAATTATGCGACGGATAACCTTTGGCCTAGTTTTGACGGGAAATGGCTAAATCTATCCATTGCTAGTGGTCATTCAGAACCGTTATCACAGACTGTTGCGGAGCTGGCTGAACAAGACTTTGACGAAATTTCGGCAGATGCATTGGTTGAAATGCTTCGCTACCCTGCAAAGGTGTATGGCAAAAACCAGTTAAATTTAAATTTTTCTTATCAGCAGGAGCCATTACAAGATAGCGAACCGTTTGCGGTGAATGCGCTGGATAAATATACCTTCAAGCAAGAGGTGCTCACAACGATGCTGCACCGGGCAGATGCCTGTGATCGTGAGTGGGATCAGCAATTAGTTGTTGAGTTAGAAAAACTGCAACGTATGCATTTGCTGTCGGGTAACTTTCCGGATCGGTGCGATACGGAAGAACAGCTGCAACAATGGCGACGTTTGGTTGAAGCGTTTGCACATCGGGTGCAGGCCCTTAAACAGGCACAAGAGCATCATGGAGATGAAATCGAGATGCCCATTACCCTGACTTTGCCAGCCTCGAACTTGATGATGAAATCGATAAAGGTACAGGCGGGACATGGTGTTTTGAGTCATTTCATTCAACACAGTGAAGGTTTTTCGCTGCTTTATGCGAAAAGTAGCTCTGCCAATGAAGGGGATTTGAGTCAATTGTATATTGGTCATTTAATCTCCTGCGCGTATGCCATTGAACAACAGGCTTGTCATCCTGATTTGGTATTGAACAAGGTGACTACGCAGGGGATTTATTTAAATGAAAGCAAAAATGCGGTGGAACAATATCAACTAACGTTTTGGCCCGATGCCATTGAAATACTGGCCAGCCTGGTGGCCAGTTATGCCGACTCGCTCAATCAAGCATTGCCAATTACGATGGCGATTGCGCGTAAGCATTTTTGGTTTAAAAACAAATTTCATCCGGGATATTTATCGCAAGCCAGTCTGCAAACCTTGTGGCACGAAGAACGCTTTAGGAAGAGTTTGGCTACCGACCCTTATTTGCACTATTTTTTCCCGCAATGCCCGGCATTAGAAGAGATTAAAGAACGCTTAACCCAAACCTATCAAGTGTTTTTTGAACGCCTTTTGCTAACAACCCGTAAATTTGAACAAGATGAGTTGTCACACAGTTACACTTCGGATGACAACAATCCTCGAGTCAAGGGGTCATTATCATGAACAGTGAGTTGTTAAAAACAGAGGCAAATGTCACAGTGATGAGGGCTGACGCAGGAAAACAACCAGGGAGTCCGGATTTTCAGCCGTTGCAGGCCGAGTCCATTCCACTACAAGGTACACACCTTATTGAAGCGAGTGCAGGGACGGGTAAAACATTTAATATCACTCGTATCTACCTGCGTTTGTTACTCGAGAAACAATTGAGTGTCGAAAATATTCTGGTAATGACGTTTACAAAAGCGGCAACGGAAGAAATTCGCGGCCGTATCGATGGTTTTTTACGCGAGGCATATCATCATTGGGATCAATGGACACAAGATCCGAATAACCCGTTGTTCTATCAATTAGGAAAGAGCGTTGAACACCACAAGGCAAAACTGACGTTAAAACTTGCGTTGCTGCAACTTGATGATGCCGCCATTTTTACTATTCATGGTTTTTGCAAACGGGTGCTTTCGCAGCATGCATTTGCCAGTGGTGTCAGTTTCAATGCGGCAATGGAAACCGATGATCAGGAATACTATCTGCGCGGTATCGAAGATTTGTATCGACGTCTGGCGGCATCACCCGAAGAACAACAATCGTTGTTAACCATCTGTGAGTTCTGGCCATCGCCGGAAGCGTTTTATCAAACCTTTATTGGTGTATGTCGTCGCGATATTGAACCTAATGTGCAAAGCGTTGAAGAAAAGCTTGCTGGGTTAGAGGCTCTGATCCGAGAATGCCTGGTTTCGTTGGATAGCAACGAGCCTTTGATTTTTGAACATTTGGTAAATAACAAGACCGGGAAAGCCAAACAGACAAGGGAAGACGAATACAGTCAGTTGCGCATGCAATTGCAACAAGCGTTAAGTCAATGCAAATGTGTTGACTCAGTGAACGACATTAGTATTGATTTTGGGTTTTGCGGGGCAGGGCGATTACCCAAAAGCAAAGATAAATCCGAGCAAAAATTAGCATTACAAGCAGCGTTCCAGCCCTTAAATCGCCTTAAAACCTTGTTGAGTGATTTGCCAAAGCAGATTAGCCGCATCAAGGCGTTTTCCTTGATTGCGCCACATATAAAAGAGCTTCGTTCAAAGGTAAAAGCGGCGAAATCAGAACAACAAGTGCTGAGTTTTGATGATTTGATCGACACATTAGCCTCGGCTCTGGATTCTGGGTCTCACCGAGACACACTAGTGAGTCAGTTGCGACAACAGTATCCTGCAGCCTTGGTGGACGAATTCCAGGATACCGATACTGGGCAATTTAACATATTGTCGAGTTTGTATTTCGGACAAGCAACTTCTAACACGTTAGATACGGCGCTTTATCTTATCGGCGATCCTAAACAGGCGATTTATGGTTTTCGCGGCGGCGATATTTTTACCTATTTAAGCGCGGCAACGCAGGTCGATTTTCGTTGGATCATGGATACTAACTGGCGTTCGTCGGCGGAGATGATCCATGCCTATAATGTGTTTTTTTATGGTAATGCGTTAACGGAATTGGCGCGTGATATTTTTGGTTATTCAATCCAGTATCAACCCGTACAAGCTTCTGTGAATGCCAGCGCTCAAAAGCTGCTGGTAAATAACCAACCGTTTAAGGCATTGCAGGCGGTGCACTTTGAACACGCAGATGAAGACATCAGCCAAGGCCAGTTAGGCAAGGATTTTAGTGCGAAAATGGCGGTTTGGCTTGCGAATCAAGTCTGCCAGTTGCTGGAGAAGGGAACTATCCAAGATATTGGCGCAGATACCAGCAAGGGAGAACCGCGTAAGGTAGAATCTGGTGATATCGCTATCCTGGTTCGTGATGCCGGTCAGGCAAGTTATGTTTTGCAGGCATTAACACATTGTGGATTAAGCGCCGTCTATAAATCGGAACGATCTAATCTACTGCAACACCCAATAAGTTCGGCGCTAATCGATGTGTTAGGTACCATCATTGCACCTGAAGATGAGCGCCGACTTTATGGAACATTAGCGGGGCCATTTTTTGGTTATTCACCAGAGCAATTATACCAATTGCAACAGGACGAGAGGCAATGGGAAAATCTGGTTCAAAAATTACAAAGCCTGCATCAAACCTGGCAAAAACGTGGTTTTATGCCGATGGCAATGAAACTACTTCACGACTTTTTTCCTGGCAATTATGTTTCGCAACATTATGGTAGCCGGGAACGCGTGCTGACCAATAGCATTCATTTGTTCGAGGTTTTGCAAGGGTTGTCTCAACAACATCGTCACCCGGTTCAATTAATTAGCCAGTTTGAATTTCTCTGCCAGAATCCACAAATGGTCGAAACGGAGTTACGTCTGGAAAGTGATGCTGATTTAATTCAGATCGTAACGCAACATGGTTCAAAAGGGCTCGAATATCCTATCGTGTTTGTCCCGTTTGCGTGTATGCACCGTGATCCCCTCAAGATTGGCAATAGAAATCGTGACGTTCTGATCGCCCACGATGATCATGGTAAGGTTAATATTTCACTGGGTGACAATCCTGAATTGGCCGAAGCCATGGCAGCAGAAGCCTATGCCGAAGATACGCGATTGTTATACGTTGCGCTAACCCGCGCCAAGCAATTATGTTATCTGTTCAGCGCCGATTTCAAAAATTCGCAAAAATCGCCTTTAGGCCACGCTTTAGCTTTGTCGGAGCATCAGGACTATGTAAGCGCCTGGCGGCATTATATGGGGTTGGCAGGTGATGTTAGTGACCTGCATTGTGTACAGGCGCAATCTTTAGAGCCGGAAATGTTTCAGGGCAAAGACCCCGGCGAAGATTTTCAGGTTGCGACGTTTCATGGCCGCATTGAACGGGACTGGTGGTTAACCTCATTCTCTGGTATTACTCGTGGGCATCGCCATTTTGGCTTGTCCGATCCTGACCGTTTAGACGCGAACGCGCCGCTGCAGGTAGCAGCACAACCTAATATTGCCCATCACATTGCTAAGGGCGCCAGCACCGGTAACCTGCTGCATGACATTCTCGAAACGATTGAGTTTGAAAATCCCGACTGGCAGTGGGTAGCCAAACGTTTGCAGCACAGTAAGATCGCTGACGATGAACAACAAACTGAACAGATATGTGACTGGTTGGCAAAGTGCTTGCAACAACCATTGAACCTGGCCTCTGGAGCGTTATGTCAACTGGCCGAACTTTCGTCATCGCAAACGTTAAAAGAACTTGAGTTTTATTTTCCGGTTAACCCGATGAATACGAAAGCGCTCAATCAGTTTCTGACAGCATTCAGACAATACCTAGCTCCTGAAAATCCATGCCCAATGCAATTGCCCACGAAAGGTGATATTCAGGGGATGATGCATGGTTTTATCGATTTGGTGTTCGAACATGATGGAAAATATTATGTCTGTGATTACAAATCTTCCTATCTTGGCGCTTCTTTAGCGGATTATCAAAGCGCTAAACTGCAACAGCATATGTTTGACAACTTCTATGATCTGCAAGCGTTAATTTATGCGCTGGCGTTGCACCGCTACTTACAAACACGGATTGATGATTATTGTTTTGAACGTGATTTTGGCGGCGCCGTGTATTTATATCTTCGTGGTATGGGGCAAACGGAACCGGAAACATTTTCGACCGACACGGGTGAAGCGATGGAATATGGGGTTTATTTTAACGGATTAAGCAAAGAATGGATTGAGGCTTTGGATCGACTTATCGACGGCGAACAGGCTTTTCCAAAAGGAGCGGTGCAATGATGACTTCTAATGCACAGGCACACAATGATCAAAACTCCTCTGAGCGCCTACTTGACTGTCTGCCTGAGCTACAGCATTTGCAAAATCTCTTGGCGGATATAGAAGCGATTGACTATTTTATCGCCCGGGAAATTGTCAGTGCGGTTTTCAGTGATTGCGATGTGCAGTTTCACCAAGGTAAGGCTAATGTCGTTGACACGCTGTTTTACTTAATTATTGCACTCTCACAAGCTCAAAGGCAGGGGCATACCTGTTTACAGTTAACGGAAATTGCCGCAAATACCTGGTTTGCCAGTACGATTGAAGACAATGAAGGAAAGGAATATCCAGGGTATGTATTTGCAGACTTGGCAACGCTAAAACAAGGATTGGAAGCGTTAGCCATAAGCCCCGATGATTCATCACTAATAGTGTTTGAGCATGAAAAATTATATCTGCGTCGATATTGGCAATTTGAGCGGGATTTAGCTATTGCCATCAGAGAACGTGTTGCAACCGTTGCCGATCAAACGATAGATAATCCTGCTGAGCAATTGGCATTGCAAAAACAGGTATTGCGGCGTTTGTTTCCTGATGTCGCGGCAAGTGAAACCGATTGGCAAAAAGTCGCGGTTGCCAACGCGTTAAACAAGTCTTTCAGTATTATTGCCGGTGGCCCTGGAACCGGTAAAACCTATACGGTAACAAAATTAATTGCTGCGTTAATCATGCAGGCTGAAACAACTCTGGATATTCAACTGGTGGCGCCCACAGGTAAGGCTGCTCAACGTTTAAGCGAATCGATAGGCGCTGCAGTTGAGAGTTTTCGTAAAATCGACCTCGTTGATGACACCATTTTAGATGCGATCCCTGTTACAGGACTCACTTTGCACCGTCTACTAGGGGTGAAAGTTAACAGCCCTAATTTTCGACATGATGAACATAATCCATTGCGCTGTGATGTGGTGATTGTCGATGAAGTTTCCATGGTTGACTTACCGCTTATGACCCGCTTGTTCCGAGCATTGCCAAAAGATTGTAAGGTGATCTTGTTAGGTGATTGTCAACAATTGCCGTCTGTGGAAACGGGAAGTGTGCTCGCGGATTTAGCATTGTATGAAAATACGCGATATTCAAAGAATAACGTTGACTACCTACAACAAATCAGTGGAGAGCCGTTAATCTCAGATGCTCAGGCTTGTGATTACCTGACCTACTTAACCAAATCTCGACGTTTTCAAGGTGCTGGCGGTATCGGGCGATTGGCGAGTGCGATTATCCAGGGAGATAGCATTAACGCATGGCAGTTATTATCGCAGAGTGCTGAACAGTTATTGCTAAGTAAAGAGAGTTCATTAGCTAAATATATATTGCAACTGACCCAGCAATACTACCTTCCTATATTTTCATCAAAAAATCTGCAAGAGGCGTATCAGACGTTTCAACGCTTCCGGATCTTAAGCCCATGTAAAAGTAGTGAAGGGGGCGTCGAATACATTAATGAGCACGTAGAAAAAGCGTTACAAAATCAGGGGTGTATACCGTATTCTCAGTCATTGTATCGGGGCCGACCAATCATGATCACCCAAAACCATTACAAATTACAGTTGTTTAATGGCGATATTGGCATGCTCTGGCCCGATCCAGATGGCAACCTAAAAGCGTATTTTCCTGATAATGATGGTTTCAGGTCAGTATCTATACCGCGCTTACCCCCCTTTGAAACGGTATATGCGATGACGATACATAAAACTCAAGGCTCTGAATTTGATCATGTCGCGATGGTATTACCACAAAAAGGCGGTGCAAGATTACTCACTCGCGAACTTTTATATACCGGCTTAACGCGAGCTAAATCCCATTTTCAATTATTCTCTCGTAAACGAGAATTTGTTGAAGGCATTGAAAAGCAGGTTAGTCGTTGCTCGGGACTTGGCCAACGGATACGCTAAACCGGAGTTTTTGCAAAACCATCTCACTAATAATTTTTGTTACGCTTTATTTTTGTACCTTGCACATTAGGGCTGTTTACAAAGGAGTGATTAGATTCAATAAGTTAGAGAAACGTCAGCCTTGTTGACCGGCAGGCATAGGATATCGCGTTACAATGAATATTTTCCTCCTTTGATAACTTCACTACACTTATTAATTGAACATTAATACCAATCCCATTAAGTTTGTGCACAACTCAGAGTTAGGGCAGAGGTTCAGTTACAACATAGATTTCGTTGATATAGTCATTCTATATTAATGAAATATAGGGCAGTAAATGGGCCTCTCACTAACTCCCTACGGGTGAGTTTTAAAGGCGTTTGGACTACGTTACTGATTTTGGCTGATGTTGAGAGCGGAATAACCATTCTATGCAATCAAAGCTTTGTCTAAATGCCTTTAAATTCTCACTGAGTGAGCAATAATTTAATGGGATTGGTATAATCTGACGTTTATTGGTCTGTATAGCATGGCAGACAGTGGTGGTCCGTTTCGGATGATTTTGTACCGTTTTAGAAAGGATCTTATATGGCAAGTATTTCCTATCTTTTAGATGACTGGGTAGTTTACCCGGAAAAATCATTGCTTGAAAAAGATGGGGAGGTTACTCACCTTGAACCTAAGGTCATGGAAGTTCTGGTTTACTTGCTTGAAAACAGCAACCGAGTGGTTTCCAGAGAAGAGTTAAACGAGAAAGTCTGGCAGTCCCGATATACGTCCGATGATGTGATTACCCGCGCTATTTCCGTGCTGCGCAAAAAACTTAATGATCAGGGCAAAGTTCACCAGTATATAAAGACCATTCCCAAACATGGCTATTTACTCGATTATACGCCCTCGAGAAACGAACAAGCGTTTCATACCTTAGATGAACCAGCGGACGATTATGTTACCTTAAACATTAAAAAGTGGGTGTTAGCTGCCGTGGGCATTATATTGATATTGGCTATAGTCGGCTGGTACCTATTACTCGGACATGGCGTGAACGCCGAACCGGTGAAACTACGCATTGATAACTTTACGGCGAGCGACAATCTTGATGAGAGTAATCTGGTTGCAAAATCCCTGACTCAGCAGTTGATTACCACGTTAGGCAACTCCGAGCACGTACAGGTTAGCCTGAACAATCAGTTTATTGATGCTGAATCTGTGCATTTTGATTATTTTGTCGGTGGTGCGGTTCGACGTATTAACGATGATTTCCAGGTGAGTATGCATTTCGCCAATGCCAAGGAAGGAAAAGTCATTTGGAGTCAAACGTTTGCAGGGAATGTGGAAGACTGGCATTTGCTGGTGAACAGTGTTGCTAACACATTAGATTATTTTATCGAGGTGGTTGATAGGGATGGTCTGGACCTCGACTCAATGTCCATCGAAAGTATGCAAACGGCTTTGTTGATCCATCAAGCCAGACAATTACGAATGGTCAGTAACCAGCAGAACTTTTTGCTTTCAATACAATTGCTTGAAAATGGCGTTCGTACATACCCAAACTCAGAACAACTTTTGGTTGAACTTGGCATCGCTTATTATCGGGGGGCTGTTTTTTTTGATAATCCAGAATACTACGCGAAAATGCAAGGCCTGTGGGCACATAAGAAACAACGTGATGTGGCTAGCGAGAAGGCATTTATCCAAGCGTTATATCGATATGCAAATGGTGATATTGACCTTAAACAGATGATTGAAATTTCTGAGCAATCAGCCAATGCAATGCAATCGCAACCTGAGTATCATAGCTTTATTGCATCTTTTTATATGAAAAACGAACAGTATCAAATCGCCCAAACGCATTTACAGCAAGCGCTAAAGCTAGCCCCGGGATTTTCAGTGGCGACATTCTACACGGCAAAGTTGCAAAGTATTATGGGACACAATCAATCAGCCATTGACACACTGACTACCTATCTGAACTTTAATGGCGAAGATTATAGTGCGAGATATTTACTTGCCTGGTTACTCGTTGCTACAGGTAAGTTTTCAGAGGCTATTAATTTTCTTAACCAAAGCGTGATTAGGGACGAAAATAAAGAGCTTCGAGTGTTGCTCGCACAAAGCTATTTTTATTTAGATATGCCCATTATGGCAACTCAACATTATCAACGTATGCTAGCCCAATCCGATCCGTTAACCAGCGCACAAATGGAATGTCAGCTCGCCATTGCTAAAGGCGTCGCTCATTCGCGGGGAGATGCCTGTAATCTGAAAAATTCTCCGAATAGCGCAATTATTTATGGGCGATATCAAATGTTAGAAGGTAACTATGACGCCGCACTCGCTATATATCAGCCTTATTTTAACGGTCAACAACCGGATACCAGCACTATTCGTTTGTCTGATTGGGTTGATTATACGTGGTTAGTGTTCATAACCGGTAAGGTCAAAGCGGCCAAAGCGTTAGCGCAACAGTTATTGGAGCAGACATCAGAGCAACATATTCTGGGCTACGATGGTAAAGGCATAAGTGATGTGATTTTATGGTCGGTAATGGGCGATGAAGAGGCGGCCATTACGGCGTTTGATAATGCAATAGACGCAGGGTGGTTGCATATAAATAAATGGCAATACGGGGGAGCACATCCCGCGTTAACTGCCATTGAACCTAAAAAATCGTTCCAGCAACAGGTTTCCTATGTAGAGGAGTTATTGTCCAGGCAAAAACGACAAATTCATGCAAAAAAAAGCAACAGCCCCTAAGGACTGCTGCGAAACCTTTTTCCATCGAATAAGACTAATAATTGACGTGGATCTTTTCTTGAGAGTGCAGGGCGACATCTTCAATACTTACGCCTTCGATACTCTCATTCAATCGTTCGGCTGTTTTGTATGCACCATGTGTTGCTGCAAAATCAGGAATGTTCTCACCGTTACAGACAACTTTTAGTGCAACCGTTTGTGTTTTCAACCGATACTCTTTCATAGTTCTATTAAAGCGTATCAGGTTATTGGATTCTGCGGATTTGCATACATCAATTAAGGCCGTTTCCATATAGTTTGACATTAGAGCGTCAGCCGAAACGGTTGCAGGCGCGATAGTTAAGCCACAAGCTGCCACGACAGCGGCCAAAGTTGTAGGCACTTTAAGTGATAATTTATTCATCGTTGGTTACCTCAAGTTGCATTAAATCTAGCATTAAAAGTTGATGAGTCGTGCTTTCGACCCTTTAAGTAAAGGATATTTGCCTTTAAAAAACCTGAGGGAAATCTGAGGAAAGTGTGTTTTATATCTATATGAAAGTTGAGTTATCAATGAGTTATCTCTTAAATTATGAAAGTTCTTAGGAATTGCAGAGAATTTTTCGTTTTGAAGTGAACTAAGGTAATTACGAAACGTGTCAAGTTTAATCTGTTGAATAAATATGCTAATTTTATGCGGTATTTGTATATCGTTTATGGGAATATGGTTTGCAGACTTTTTGCTTCTATAACTTCTGGCATGCTGTTAATCGGGCTTTAAATGTTGTTGGGCTAAGACATTTGAGGCTTAAACCAGGTTGCTAGTGCAGAACAAGGACGTATTGATATAACCAAGTTAGCGATAACAATACGATTCTTTAAAAACATAGTGTGTTCACAAAAACAGGCTATCAATCGAATTTTAACAAGACATAAATAGAGTTGTTTAATATGTTGCATATGTTTCAAAGTAAGTTTATCCATGGCGTTATTTTATTTTCTTCGTCGGTCCTGTTCGGACTATCGAACGCTCACGCTGAAGATGCGCGAATATCTAATCCTATAGCGATTGCCATCCATGGTGGTGCGGGAACCATTTCAAAAGAAAACTTTACCCCGGAACAGGAAACGGCATATCGGAACAAGCTTAAAGAAGCGGTTGATCGTGGTTACTTGGTTTTGCAACAAGGCGGGACCAGTACCGATGCGGTTATCGCGGCTATCCAAATACTCGAAGCCAGTCCATTTTTTAATGCTGGCGTTGGTGCTGTTTATACCTATGATGGCGAACATGAGTTAGATGCATCATTAATGGATGGTAAGACGTTGGAAGCAGGTGCCGTTTCTGGGGTAAAACATGTTTCAAGTCCGATTGCTTTAGCTCGGGCGGTAAAAGATAAATCGCCACATGTAATGTTAAGTGGGGAGGGGGCGGAAGAATTTGCACGCCAGCAAAACCGACCTATGGTTGAAAACAGTCACTTTGATACACCACACCGTAAACTGCAATTGGATAAGGCAAAACAAAAACTCAACAAAACAGAGGCTGAGACCGATATCAAATCGGCCTATCAAACCCTGCCCACGAATTTTAAATATGGAACGGTCGGTGCTGTTGCGGTTGATAAGTTTGGTAACCTAGCTTCAGGGACTTCGACTGGAGGCATGACGGCAAAACGTTTTGGTCGTGTTGGCGATTCACCGATTATCGGTGCGGGCACGTACGCGAATAACGATTCCTGTGCAGTCTCTGCGACTGGACATGGTGAATATTTTATCCGATACCATGTTGCAGCTGACATTTGTGCACGGATGCAATATCAGGATATACCGCTGGCACAGGCTGCTGAGACCGTGGTAAATCAAGTGTTGGTTGATGCCGGAGGCAGTGGAGGCGTGATAGCCATTGATGCAAAAGGAAATATTTCTATGCCGTTTAATTCCAAAGGCATGTACCGGGCATCTCGCAAACAAGATGAACCGGCTTATGTGGCGATTTTCAAAACCGAGTAATGTTAACCGCAGTCATGGTGCGTATATGATTGGATTGCCACTTTTACAGTTTATCAACTAACCTTAACGTTATATAAGGCAACGAGTTTTCGCGTTTACAGGATAGGGCAAAGCGATGGAATCACTTCAAGTTAAAGATTACATGAATTTGTATCCGGTCACATTTACTGCTGATATGGCGGTAGAAGAGGCGTCATTGCGGTTTTTAAAAACCAAGCAAATTGGTGGTCCTGTCATTGATGACAATGGCCAACTTATTGGTTTTCTGTCTGAATCTGATGTTTTGGCTAAGATGTTGCAGACCAGCTATTACGCTGAACATATGGCAGATGTTAGCCAATTAATGCGCACTGAAGTTCTGACGATGAAGCCGTATACCAGTATTGTTGAACTAGCACAAACAATGCTTCAACAAAAACCTAAGGTTTATCCTGTCACTGACGATGATGGTAATCTGTTAGGGACGATTTCTCGAAATGATGTCCTCAGAGCCATCGATTTACATATTCGTTCCAGTTTTCATGAATCAACCTGGCAGCCAAAAGAGAAGCAACTTCATCGTTAATCCTTGATGTACTGGAAGTGGTCTAAAATCGATACTAGTTGATTGATTTTTGGTGTGTTGTTGTACTGCTTTTCCAATATCGAAATGGTAACATAGCAGCACTTTGTTCTCTGCTCAGGTTTTTTATCTCCGTGTCATCGCCAACCATCTCCGATTGTTTTTCCTTACTCAACCAAACCCGTCTATGTGACAAGTTTCTGCTTAAACGTCGTTTGCAGGGCTTGGATAAAATAACCAATGCAGATAAAAAACAACAGGCGCTAAAAAAAATTAGCGATGCCATCGCAGCATCAATCGCGTTAAAAAGCCAGCGCGTTGCACAACGTCCAGCGGTTAGTTACCCGGATGGACTTCCGGTAAGTGAGCATGTCAGCGAAATTAAACAAACGATTGCTGATAATCAGGTTGTGATTATTGCCGGGGAAACGGGGTCCGGAAAAACGACGCAAATTCCTAAAATATGCCTGGAACTGGGACGGGGTGTGGAAGGTATGATTGGTCATACGCAACCTCGACGGATTGCGGCAAGGACCGTTGCTAATCGTATCGCTGAAGAATTGCATACCCGGCTCGGCGATGTCGTCGGCTATAAGGTACGTTTTACCGATCAGGTTAGCGAACGCAGCTATATCAAATTGATGACCGATGGTATTTTGCTGGCGGAAATGCAAAAGGATCGGCTATTGCGTCAATATGACACCATCATTATCGATGAGGCTCATGAACGAAGCCTGAATATCGATTTTATCCTTGGCTACCTTAAACGAATTTTGCCCAAGCGTCCTGATTTAAAAATCATTATCACTTCGGCAACCATTGACCCACAAAGATTCTCCAAACATTTTAATGACGCTCCGGTTATCGAGGTATCTGGCCGAACGTATCCGGTTGATATTCTTTATCATCCTTTGTCTGAGCAGGATGATTATATTAACGGCATCATCCGTGCGGTAGAAGAGTTACAACAATTGCCTCCGGGCGATATTCTGGTGTTTTTAAATGGGGAACGGGAGATCCGAGACGCGGCAGCCGCGTTGGAGAAAGAGCAACTTCGAAACACGCATATTTTACCTTTGTTCTCGCGATTGACCGTGGCCGAGCAAAACAAAATATTTGCGCCGCATACCGGTACCAACGTCATCTTGTCCACAAACGTGGCGGAAACATCGCTTACGGTGCCAGGCATTCGTTATGTGATCGATACCGGTACGGCGAGAATTTCACGCTACAGTTATCGGACTAAAGTACAACGGCTACCCATTGAGGCAATTTCCCAAGCCAGCGCGAACCAAAGGGCGGGTCGCTGTGGTCGCGTCGCAGAAGGGGTATGTATTCGATTATATTCAGAGGACGATTTTCTCTCGCGGCCAGAATTTACCGATCCTGAAATATTAAGAACCAATTTAGCGACGGTTATCCTGCAAATGTTGGCGTTAGATTTGGGTAATATTGCGGATTTTCCTTTCGTACAGCCACCAGATCAACGAAACATTAATGATGGTATGCGTTTATTGCTGGAGTTAAATGCGATTCGTGAGCCTGATTCCGGAGCACTTAAGTTAACGGCACAAGGGAAAAACCTGGCGCGCTTGCCAATCGATCCCAGACTCGCAAAGATGCTATTTACGGGCAGTGAATTTGGTTGTAGTCAGGAACTGGCTATCATTACCGCCGGTTTAACAATTCAGGATCCGCGAGAAAGACCCATGGAAAAACAGCAGGCAGCCGATCAATATCATAACCGCTTTAAGGACAAACAATCGGATTTTATCAGCCTGTTAAACCTTTGGGCGTATATCCAGCAACAGCAAAAATCGTTAAGTAATAATCAATTTCGCAATTTGTGTAAAAAACAGTATTTATCCTATCTACGGATTCGAGAATGGCAGGATATTGTGAGTCAGCTTAGGTTAAGCTGTAAAGAGCAGGGGATTGACTGGTCTGAGTTTTCGCCACAAATCCACAAGCGCGAAGACAATGAACATGTTGAACTTGAGCTTGGTAACCAAGATGTGATTCACCAGTCGATATTATCGGGCCTATTGAGCCATCTTGGTAACCTTGATGAGAACCGAGAATATCAAGGCGCTCGTAATTCACGGTTTTTCATTTTTCCAGGATCTGGTCTTGCAAAGAAGACGCCAAAATGGGTAATGGCGGCAGAGCTCGTTGAAACCAGTCGCTTGTTCGCCAGATTTTGTGCGCGAATCGATGTTGACTGGGTCGAGCCATTGGCAAAACACCTGGTCAAGCGAACATACCTGGAGCCGCACTGGGACAAAAAACAGGGTGCGGTGATGGCTTACGAACAAGTAAGTCTGTATGGGTTGGTGATTGTAGCGAAACGAAAAGTGAATTACAGCAAGATAGATCCTCAAACCTGCCGTCTATTGTTTGCCCGGCACGCATTAGTGCTTAATGAAAGTCGAATTTCTGAAGCGTTTCTAAGCAAAAACCGCAAGTTGATCAATGACATTATTGATATGGAAGATAAGTCGCGGCGGCGGGAATTTCTTGTAGACGAAGAACAGTTAGTGGATTTTTATCTACAGAAACTTCCTGAGCATATCTGTGATCAGGCTGGCTTTTTAAGTTGGTGGAAAAAAACTAAGCGTACAAATCCAGATTTACTGTCTATGGCGAAGCACGATGTCCTACAAGACAATCAGGCTGAGTTAAATGTTCATGACTATCCAACTCTTTGGCGTCAGGAAAATATCAGTTTACCTATCAGTTATCACTTTGATCCGGGCAGTGTCGATGACGGTGTGAGTATCCATATTCCCATTTCCGTGCTTAATCAAATTCAGGACATAGATTTCGACTGGCTCATACCAGCGCTTAGGTTGGATAAAATCACTGCCTTATTGCGAGGGTTACCTAAGCAGGTAAGGAAAAATTTTGTACCTGCGCCAAACTATGCACAAGCTTGTTATGAAGCCATAACGCCAGGCAATATGACATTGACACAAGCAATGGCGAAACAGTTACTAAAAATGACCGGCGTTCGAATTGATCCAGAATTATGGAATGAATCCGATCTGGAACAACATCTAAAAATGAATTTTAAGGTTGTTAATGACAACGGCAAGTTGCTAGAGCAAAGCCGGGATCTTGGCGAACTTAAAGAGCAACTGCAAAGTCAGGTTAAACAATCGATAAAAGCCGTTGCAGATAAAGGCATCGAGAAAAAGCACATAACCGAATGGGATTTTGGGACGTTACCTAATCGCTATCAAAAAAACACAGCTAACATCACCATTCAAGCATTTCCGGCACTGGTCGATCAAGGCAAGGACGTATCGATTGAACTGTTTGAATCGGAAAAAAGTGCGAGCGATAGTATGCTCCAGGGTGTTACGAGGTTAGTGCTACTCAGCATACCGTCACCGATTAAATACCTGGAGCAAAAACTGCCAAATAAGTCCAAGCTAGGATTATATTTTAATCCTTTTGGCAAAATTTCTGATCTATTAACCGATTGTATTCATGCAAGTGCACGGGCCATTATCAATAAGCAAGGTAACTTGCCCTATGATGAAACCCGCTTTAATGAAACCAGAGATAAGGTTAGGGCAGAGCTTGCGGATGTGGTTTTGCACAGTGCTATTAAGCTCGAACAAATATTGTCTTTGCATCATCAAATTCAGAAACAGCTTAAAGGAAATTTGGGTTTTGCGGCGATTCAATCGCATGGGGATATTAAAAGCCAGTTGTCTAAACTGATTTTTAAAGGGTTTGTTACTGGCAGTGGTATTGATAAGTTGGATGATGTTTTACGTTATCTTAAAGGTATTAGCCGCCGCCTTGAAAAGCTACCTATCGACCCAAATCAGGATAGATTAAAGATGCTTGAGGTTAATAAGGCTCAAGACATGGTTGATAAACTTCAGGGTAAAAGCCGGGGAAGTGTCAGCCAAACAGAGATTCAGGAGCTTAAATGGATGATAGAAGAGTTCAGAATTTCTTTGTTTGCGCAAAACCTTGGCACAGCATATCCCATTTCGTTAAAAAGAATCAAAAATCGGATCAGCGAACTGGCTGCAAATCCAGCCAGTTAGCAAGGTTATTGGCCTGTTTGCTTTTGACAAACGATCCGAACCCCCCTATATAACAGAAGAGGATGTTAACGGTAGTTTGAAATTATTAGCATGCGTCTGCATTTTGGGTGACATTAACGCTGACCCAGATTAGGTATTTCTAAATTTAACGAATTCACAATAATGTGGGTCTAGCGAAAGGATTTTGGCATGAGTTCAATTGAAGAAAAACGGGCAAATTATCGGAATTTGCTTAATCGTCCGATAAAAATTTTTATTGATGATGACGAAGATACCATGCCTGTACAGGGAACATGCGTTGATGTCAGTGACGGTGGCATGGCAGTCGAACTGGGCCATCCAGTGGCCAAAGGTACGTTAATTCGCATTGAAAACGAATTTGACTTCAATAGTGAGTTGGCAATTTGCCTTGATCAGGGGACGGTTATTCGTTGTCAGGAACAGGATGATAAGCAATTTTTATTGGCAATTTCCTGGTCAAAAACGGCGCTTTGACGATTAATATTCCGTCTTTAAATCGGCCACAAGCGAATTGGTCTTAATTGCCAATTTCACCTTTGCTATTAGATCACATAATAAAAAAACTAATCTGATTTGATTACGCTGAATTAACCAAATCAGACAGATCCCGATAATCCTTATTTGATTTAATCTACGTAGCAGACCAGACCTTTCAAATAGTAACCTTCTGGAAAGTTTGTTGCGATTGGGTGATCGCTAGCCTGTTGTAAACGCTCAATAATTCTAGCCTGGCGTTTTGCGTCCAGAGCGGCGTCAGCAACGACTTTTTGAAAAAGATTGGCTTCCATTAATCCCGAGCATGAAAATGTTAGCAATAGTCCTTTGGGGTTTAGCAACTGCATCGCTAACATATTGATATCTTTATAGCCTCGGCACGCTCCATTGAGTTGAGATTTCGATTCTGCAAATTTGGGCGGGTCGAGAATAATCATATCGAAACGCGTTCCTTGTTCCCGATACTTTCGCAACAATTTAAATACATCTGCTTGCACGTGCTCTACGGTTTCTTCACCGATCCCATTAAGGCGCATATTTTCTTTGCTAAGTTGAATAGCCGTTTCAGAAACGTCAACATTCGTCACTTTTTTGGCCCCGTGTTTTGCACAGTGTAGTGAAAATGTTCCGGTGTAAGAAAAGCAGTTTAATATGGTTTTATCTTTTGCGTATCTGCCTGCCGCTACTCGAGAATCTCTTTGGTCGAGATAAAATCCGGTTTTGTGACCGGTATCTACGTTTACCTGTATCTGTACATCATGTTCAGTAATTGTGGCGACGGGAGAGTCGTCAGCAGGTGATTTGATCCAGCCTTTGGTTAATTCCAGGCCTTCTTTTTTACGGACTTCAACGTCACTGCGATCATAGATGCTGTGATCGGGAAACAAGGTCTCCAGGGCTTTTAAAATTAAGTGACGATTAAATTCGGCACCAGCACTCAATAGTTGGCAACTGATAATAGAACCATAAACATCGATGGTTACGCCAGGCAGACCATCTGATTCGCCAGCGATGAGACGGTAGCCGTTAAGGTTTGCTGCTTTGATAATATGCTGTCTGAGTTGCAAGGCCGATTCAATTTTGGCGAGGAAGAATTGATCATTAACCTCCTCCTTCTGAATAAAACTCCAAACCCGTATTCTAATTTGTGAGTCAGGTGAAAACGCTCCTTTTGCAAGCCATTTACCCTGGCTGTCAAAAACATCGACAGTCTCTCCCAATATAGGTTTTCCAATAACTTTTTTAATTGCTTTGGAAAATATCCACGGGTGACGACGTAAAAGAGATTTTTCTCTTCCAGGGTTTAACAAAACTCTTGCAGACATACTATATTCTTAAGTGAGTAAAAGAGTACTGATTGTAAGCAATGGTAGCTATGTAAACAATGAATTATGCCAATCAGCTTAACGAAATAATCTTTATGCATTGTTTATTGTCGAAGGCTAATGGGTATTCGGAAACAATCGGGCGAAAATAACAAATAACTAAGGTACAGATATGAAAGTTTGCTACGTAGCGACCGTAACGGGCCTTGTTCAAGGCGTTTATTTTCGAGCAGCGGCCCAAAATATGGCCATTGATCTGGGGTTAAGTGGTTATGCACATAATCAGGAAGATGGTAGTTTAGAAGTCATGGTGTGTGGTACGGAAGAAAACGCCCTGAAAATGATCAAATGGCTAGAGCAGGGGCCAGAGGAGGCCGAAGTCGAAAATGTAGATGTAGAATCTACGCACCCCAGGGATATCAACCATTTTTCAATTGGTTGATATAAAAAATGCCGAAGCAGTTTGCTTTGGCATTTTAGTATTTCATACAAAAATCAGCTAGCTTATACCAATCCCATTAAGTTTGTGCACAACTCAGAGTTAGGGCAGAGGTTCAGTTACAACATAGATTTCGTTG
>NZ_JBHZSG010000032.1:0-29337 GCF_043642205.1 Thalassotalea litorea
GGCGACAACTTGAAGTTTGTTGTAGAGCTTATCAACCCAATCGCGATGGACGAAGGTTTACGCTTCGCAATCCGCGAAGGTGGTCGTACTGTTGGTGCAGGTGTTGTATCAAAAATCATCGAATAATCGATTGATTTTTTAACCACCAAATCAAAAAAGAGCAGCCAATGGCTGCTCTTTTTGTATGTGCACCAACAGACTAACCACCTCACGGTGTTCCGTGATGAAAAATTCGTTAAGAAAAATGTGCTGATGTACATTTTTTAGAATTTACGATAATGCTCTGAATTATCGTAAAATCACTTGGTGATTTTCTAGAGTCGTACAGTCACTCTGAATTGAGCTGTCCCGGTTCAATCATATCTATGCTAGTTTCTTATTCTGTATCTTCCAATCAGTTCTCGCCTCGACGTATTTCTCTGAAATGCCGTAAAATCATCTTATTATAAGAGCCTTACTGGCAGGTGAGTGCTCTGAATCGTCTCATTCCCAATACACCAACCTTTACGCTTTTCCTCTAAGAGATTATATGTAATCGATGTAGCATTTTAGTAAAGACATCTTTGGATAAAAGGCTCAATTAGAACAATAAACACATACTATGGAGCTGGCTAAACTAACAAAATTTAATCTAGTTGTATGAACTTAACCCCTTTGTTAGTGTCTAGAGTACTAAATGCTAACTATTATTAAAAAGAGGTGCCACGATGAAGAAATTTGCGATTGTCTCACTGGCCGTTTCCGGGGCTTTAGCGTTTGCAGCCTTTACTTCAATAGCCATTAATGTAGACAGAGAGAATAAGCTACAAAGAGTAGAAGTCGCTTATGCAGATAAACAGCCTCCTGTTCAGGAAATAAAAAATCCGGAGAAGCCAATGCAACGCTGGTATGAAGGTACGCTTAATTATTATGACATTGAAGGGGGTTTTTTTGGTTTTACCAGCAAAGATGGCGAAAATCTATTGCCGATGGGGTTGAACAAAAAATATCAACAACCAGGCGCCAAGTTAAAACTCTATGGTTATATCGATAATGAGGTAGCGACAATTCAAATGTGGGGTAAACCGTTCAAGGTTATCAAGGTTGAAGTCATCGAAAAAGGCAGCTCTACTCACCCTTCACAGATGTAATTCCCATACTCTGTATACGATACAATCCTTGATTTTGGGTCCTGATTGCAGGACCCACAGCGTAGTAATTCCACTTACACCGTTTAACAACGATTAATGACAGTTAAAGGCTTGTCTTGTCAAAGTCAGCTTTTGCTGCTGGTTGCTGATCTCAACTTTATAAATTCTGTCGTATTCCGTTTCTGAAAATTCGGTTAAATGCTGGCTCGATAGTATGCCTGCCAGAACCGCTGTAGTATTGCTATGGCCAACAACTAAGGCTGTTTGACGTTGGTCTAAAAGGCGATTAGCAATATCTTGTAATTGAGCAGGGTTATAACTTTGAATTGTTAGGTTTTTCTGGCTCGCCACGGGGGCTGCGGTCTGCTGTGTACGGTGATAATCGCTGCTATAAATGGCTAGTAATGGGGTTGCGGAAAAATCTTCAGCAAACTTTTTGGCTCGCAGGTGCCCACACTCTGTTAATGGCGGATCATCTGCTCGTTTTTGCTTTTCAGCATGTCTAATCAAATAGATGGTATAACTTCCATCGGTTTTATTTTCACTTGCAAACGCAAAATCTGATTGCAGGATAGCCAGAAAAACGCAAAAGCCGATTAGCGCCAGGGCTATCGGCTTAGGACAATGTGTATTCGGCATACTAGGCATATTGAGCAGTAAAACTATTCCATTGTTTACGTTGCTCAGCAAATGCCGCTTTAAGTTCCTGATACTGTTTCATTAGCGCCATTTTTTCCACATCGATTAACTGGCTTTTTTCGCTCAGAAGCTTTTTCTTAGCATCGTAAAATAGCGACATTTTCTCCAGTAATATGTCATATTCATGATGTAATTTTGCAATGAGCTCTTCGGCATTCCCCCGATTTTGAAGTTTCCCTTTCGAAACGGTTAATTGCATTTTAGCTTTTGCCAAAACGATTTTATCTTCCGGTGTTTTACGCAGATTTTTGGTTAGTTTTAAATAGCTACAGCCTTTGATTAACCATTTAGTCGGATCAAATTGATACCAACGGATCCCGTTACGATAATCGTTTTCAAAGATATGGTGGAAGTTGTGGTAACCCTCGCCAAAAGTAAAGAACGCAAGTACACCATTATCACGGGCAGTATTTTTATCGGTATAAGTCTGTTTACCCCAAATGTGGGCCAGTGAATTAATAAAAAACGTTGTATGGTGACTTAATACCAGACGCAATACACCTATTAGTAATACTGCCGAAAGAATATCGCCATTGAGCCAACCCAAGGTCAATGGAATACCGAAATTGGTCGCAATTGCCAGTGGAACATAGTATTTGTGCTGCCAGACAACAATTTTTTCTTTTTGTAAATCACGCGCATTATCGTAATTAGCATAGGTATCGCCCTGATAATCACGAATCATCCAACCGATATGAGAAAACCAGAAACCTCGCTTGGCGCTATAGGGATCGACATCGTTATTGTCCACATGTTTGTGATGTACGCGATGATCCGAGCACCAATGTAAAATACTATTTTGCAGAGCAAAGGCACCGCCAATAGCGTAAATAAAACGTAGTGATGCATGTGCTTTGTATGTTCTGTGCGACCAGAGGCGATGATAACCTGCGGTAATTGACATGCCGCACAAACAAAAACAGAAAATTGCCGCGAAAATTTCAAATGCGTCAAAACCGTGTGTGACGGCACGATAAGGAACGACAATCAGTGCGATTAAAAAGGTAACGGCAAAAATTACAATATTTAGCCAGATTAATGGTGGTTTTGTCATAGGAAAATTCTTTGGTCGACAATTCAGTGTACAAGTGTACGCTATTTTAGCTTCAACATTCATCGAGTCAAGAAAAGCTGTAAAAACTTGTGTTACTATTTGTACATTATGTTTAGGGAATAAGTGTTATGTCTGGGATCCGAGCACAGCAAAAAGAAAAAACCCGACGTTTGCTGATTGATGCGGCATTAAATCAATTGAGTGCTGAGAGAAGCTTTTCAAATTTAAGTCTTCGTGAAGTTACCAAAGAAGCTGGCCTTGCTGCCACCTCATTTTATCGACATTTTCGGGATATGGATGAATTAGGGTTGACCCTTGTGGACGAAGCTGGCCTGACGTTGCGGCAATTGATGAGGCAGGCAAGGCAGCGGATCAAAAAGGGTGGTTCGGTCATTCAGATATCGGTGAAAACCTTTATGGAGTTTATTGAGGCAAATCCGAATGTGTTTCGATTGTTACTTCGTGAGCGCTCTGGAACCTCGAAAGCGTTTCGTGCGGCTGTGAACCGCGAGATCCGGTATTTCACCATGGAATTGTGTGATTACTTGCAGCAAGCCAATGAGTTGGATGCTGAGACAAGCTATCTGCAGGCTAACGCGGCGGTAACGATTGTCTTTAGTGCAGGTGCGGAAGCACTGGATACCGATACAAATGAAATAGAAGAGCTGACCGAGCGAACGATAAAGCAATTAAGGTTTATCGCTCGGGGTGCGATGGATTTACATCTGAGAAATATTGGTCAGGTCAGTTAATTTTACCAGCCAGTACCCTATCTTCATGATGATTGGTTAACCTCGACGTTTTAATACCATGCCGCATTCGATATGATCGGTATAAGGAAACTGGTCGAATAGAGCAAACGACTCAACATCGTGTGTTTTTATCAATGTGGCCAAATTGTCTTTTAAGGTATTAGGGTTACAGGATATGTAAAGAATCTGGTCAAAACGGCTGACGAGCTCTACTGAATCCGGGTCCAGGCCCGCTCTTGGTGGGTCGACCAATACCGTTTGATACCCGTACTGGCTTAAATCTAATCCCTCAAGCCGACGAAAAGTGCGCTCTTTATTCATGGCCTGACTAAACTCTTCACTGGACATACGAATAATTTTTAAATTATTGATGCCATTGTCTTCAATATTGATTTGCGCAGAAGCGACCGAGCTTTTGGATATTTCCGTTGCCAGTACTTTCTCAAAATTTTCGGCCAGGGCGATACTGAAGTTACCGTTACCACAGTATAACTCCACCAAGTCACCGCCAATACCTTGTGTTGCAGAGCGTGCCCAGCTCAGCATTTTTTCGTTAACACCGCCATTGGGTTGGGTGAAACTGTTTTCAACTTGGTGATAACGAAATTTGTGTCCGTCGATATTTAATACTTCGGTAACAAAATCTTTGCCAATCACATGTTTTTGTTTACGTGCCCGGCCGATGATGGATATCGAACCTAAACCGCTTAGACGTTTCTGTAAAGCGTTTGCGGCAACGAGCCATTCGTCTTCAAGGGGCTTGTGATAGAGCATACTAATCAACAATTCGCCACTTAATGTCGACAGAAAATCCACCTGAAATAACTTGCGACGCAATATCTCTTTGTCGCGAATATCCTCAAGTAAAGCTGGCATAGCGCGATTAATGAATTCACTGGCCGCCGGGAACTGATCGACACGAAATTTTTGCTTAGTTGCCTGATCAAACATGATATAGAACAGGTCATCGCCTTCATGCCATACTCTAAACTCTGCCCGTAAACGATAATGCAAAGGTGCAGAGGTATATAGTTGCGGCTCAGGTACCGAGAATTGCGCGAATAATTCCTGCATCGCTTGTTGCTTGCGTTGAAGTTGCGTGTCGTAGTTGTCTGGATGAATGTGGCTTAACATAACCGTACCTGCTGCAATTTGGGGGCGAATTTTAGCCAAACTCAGGACAAATTGGAACTCTGTTATGGTTAAAGTGTAGCTCTGACTGCAAGATAAGGAATACTGTCAGCGTTCAGATAAACTAAAAGCGTTTAAGCGGGTAGATAAATGAAACATCAAACAAGTGTTTTAATCTGCAAATTATTCTGCTTTAATGAGGTCCATATAACTGGTCCGATCTTAGGTGTAAAATGACAAACTCATCTCCTTATCCACATTTACTTGCTCCCCTCGATCTTGGTTTCACAACCTTACAGAACCGGGTGTTAATGGGATCAATGCATACCGGTCTTGAAGAGGAAACAAATGGCTTTGAAAAGCTGGCAGCTTTTTATGCGGCTCGGGCTAAAGGTGGAGTGGGCTTAATCGTGACTGGCGGCATTAGCCCTAATTTTCGTGGTCGGGTAGCGCCTATGGGGTCGGAGCTGAGTAAGTTTTGGCATGTCAAAAAACACAAAGCCATTACCGAAGCGGTACATAAGTACCCGACTAAGATTTGTTTACAATTACTGCACACTGGGCGTTATGCCTATCACCCGTTCTCTGTTTCAGCCAGCGCAATTAAAGCGCCGATTAACCCGTTTAAACCGAAAGAACTGTCAGAGCGCAAGATTTATTCGACCATTAAAGATTTCGCGAAGTCGTCAAAACTGGCCCAGGATGCTGGTTATGATGGTGTCGAAATTATGGGCTCTGAAGGTTATTTGATTAATCAATTTAGTTGTAAACGCACCAATCACCGGACCGATAAATGGGGTGGTGGTATTGAAAACCGAATGCGACTTGGTGTCGACATCGTAAAAGCCGTCCGTGAAAAGGTTGGTAAAAACTTCATAATTATTTTCCGTTTATCGTTATTAGACTTGGTCGAGGGTGGCAATACCTGGGAAGAGATTGTCACTATGGCGAAAGCCATTGAAGCGGCGGGAGCAACGATTATCAATACTGGTATTGGTTGGCATGAAGCTCGGGTACCAACGATTGCGACCAGTGTGCCAAGGGCGGCATTTACCTGGGTGACAAAGCGTTTGATGGGCGAAGTTAAGGTGCCCTTGGTGGCAACAAACCGAATCAATATGCCAGATGTTGCAGAAGAAGTGCTGGCCCAAGGACATTCTGACATGGTGTCAATGGCAAGACCATTTCTCGCCGATGCCGATTTTGTCAATAAGGCAGCTGCAGGGACTCCTGAAGAAATAAACACCTGTATCGGTTGTAACCAGGCATGCCTGGACCATGTGTTCGAACAAAAACGAGCTACTTGCCTGGTAAATCCTCAGGCCTGTTACGAAACCGAACTCACCTTCGAAAAAACCAGAGTAGCAAAAAACATTGCGGTCATTGGTGCTGGACCCGCGGGATTAGCATTTAGTTGTTATGCGGCTCAACGGGGTCATAACGTGACGTTATTTGATGGCGCCAGTGAAATTGGTGGGCAGTTTAACTATGCAAAGCAGGTTCCGGGAAAGGAAGAGTTTTATGAAACTTTGCGTTATTTTTCCGGGCAATTAGAAAAACATAACGTAGACGTTCATTTAAATAGTTATCAGGATGTGGAGTCGCTGCGTAACCGCGGTTTTGATGATATTGTTTTTGCCACCGGGATTAGTCCAAGAACACCACATATAGACGGTATCAATCATCCTAAGGTTTTAAGTTATCTTGACGTATTAAAAGATCATCAGCCGGTAGGAAAGAAAGTTGCCATTATTGGTGCCGGTGGTATTGGTTTTGATGTGGCCACTTTCCTTGTCGAACAGGAATCGTTAACGACTAATCAGGAGCGCTGGCTAAAGGCCTGGGGAATTGACACGGATTATCAAAATCCAGGAGCATTATTGCCGATTGATCACGACTTAAAACATGATCGTGAAATCTATCTGATGCAACGTAAGGAAACCAAAGTCGGTGCAAATCTAGGCAAGACTACAGGTTGGATTCATCGCAGCACGTTGAAAAACCACCATGTCAACATGGTGCCTGGCGTGCAATACGAGCAAATAAACGACCAGGGTCTGGTATATTCTATCCAGGGAACACGACACGTGCTTGAGGTAGATAATATCATCATTTGTGCCGGGCAGGATTCCAACGACAGCCTCTATAAACAGCTAAATGACTTAGGGGAAAGCTGCCATCTTATCGGTGGCGCAGATGTCGCGGCTGAGCTCGATGCCAAAAGAGCGATACGTCAAGGCGCAGAATTAGCCGCAACGATATAATTTTTCTCATTTTTACCGGGTACGACATTTTAATTTCAATATATTGGTCTAGTATAAATTGAGTACTAGTTGATGAATGAATATAAAGAAGTTACCCGGTTATCTGGCTTTTTAACCGCAGGGAGCAACAGACCAGACCAATAACTTGTTTTCTTATATTGCGCTCACCGTGTTCGATTAAGAATTCAGGAGTTTATCCATGCGGTTTTGTTTAGTTATCCCTTATATTTTGCTCCCTATGTTATTGCTGGGCGGCTGTAATAAAAAGCAAGAAGAAACCAAAGCAGCTCCTCCTCCAGAAGTCGGCATTTTGGAAATTAAGCGAGAAAAGCTTAATATTTCCCATCGTTACGCAGCTAAAACAGCCTCATTATCCTCGGTTGAAATTTACCCTGAAGTATCCGGGCGCATCGTAGAACGCCTTGTTGTCGAGGGGCAGGAGGTCAAACGAGGCGATCCTTTATTTAAAATTGACGATCAACCGTTTAAAGCGGAAGTGGCTAAGCAAAAAGGGGCCGTCGCCAGAGCCTTGGCGTCTGTAGAATTGGCTAGGACCCGTTATGATATGTCAGTCGCGCTCGCCGAAGAGGAAGTGTTAAGTAAGCTCGATACAAAACGCGTGAAAGTCGAATATGATGAAGCCAAGGCGACGTTAGCTACCGCCAACGCTGCTTTACAGGCGGCAGAAGTTCAATTGTTAAAAACCGACGTGGTTTCCCCGATAGATGGAATTGCTGGCATTACCAAAGTGAAGCGCGGTGATATGGTAGACCCGGATCTGGGATGGATGATTGAAATCATCGCCAATGATTCCATCGAGGTATACAGTCAGGTTGGAGCACAGCGACATTTTGATATTGTTTCAAAACTCAAAGGCACTAAAGCCGAAAGAATTTCGGTGATTGAGCTTGAGTTACCTAATGGTGATATTTATGAGCATCAAGGTAAACTCGACTATATCGGTCATAAGGTTTCAGAGCGCAGTAACACTGTAACCTACAGGGTAGTTTTTCCGAACCCTGATGGGATGTTACTCGGTGGTCAAAATGTTACCTTGATAGCGACCGATAAAAAGTCTACAAAAAGCATTGTGGTACCGCAAAAAGCGGTTCAGGAAGATCAGATCGGTCGTTATGTGATGGCATTAGACAAAGATAATATTGCTAGCAAGCGTCATGTGAAGTTTGGCTCCAGAGTCGGTACTAACTGGGAGGTCGAAGAAGGACTGGAGCCTGGGGATCGAATCATAGTATCTGGGATTTTAAGGGCCAAAGAAGGCCAGCCCGTTACCCCCGTTGTAGAGTAGGGGATAATCATGATTGAGTTTTTTATAAATCGCCCTAAGTTTGCGATTGTTGTCTCTATTATTATGACGCTGGCAGGCATACTGACATTTTTAAATATGCCCGTATCTCTATACCCAAGCGTGGCACCGCCACAAGTTCAGGTAACGGCGTTCTATCCCGGCGCGGATCATAATACGATTCGGGATACGGTGGCTTCAGTATTAGAGCAGGAGGTTAATGGTGTCGAACATATGTTATACATTGACTCAAAATCCTCTAACGATGGCTCGTACCTTTGTCGTATTTCTTTTGCCATCGGCACCGATCCTGATTTAGCCCAGACATTGGTGCAAAATCGGGTCAATAAGGCGATGAGTAAATTGCCGGTTGAAGTGAAACAACTTGGTGTGACTGTCGCAAAAGTTTCCCCTTCCATGCTACTTTCGATAAACCTGTATTCTCCCGAAGGGACCTATGACGGTCTCTTTCTCTCCAATTATATGTCACTGAATTTACGTGATTCATTAGCTCGGGTTAATGGTATCGGCGAGCTGAAAATCATTGGTGAAAAAAACTATTCGGTGAGGATCTGGGTTGATAATGAAGTGATGGCCGGTATGGGCATCAATGAACAGGACGTAACGGCTGCCATTGCCAGTCAAAATACAACCATTTCAGCGGGTAAAATTGGTGAAAATCCTGCTCCTCAGGGACAGGTTTTTCAGTACACGATAAAAACCCGGGGACGGTTGAAAACCATCGAAGACTTTCAAAATATCGTGGTGCGAGCCGAGCCTGATGGTAGTTTGGTGCGCATCAAAGATTTCGCGCGAGTAGAACTAGGCGCAGAAAAATACAACTCCATGTCAAAACTCGGAGATATGGAAAGCCCATTGATGATCGCGTATCTGGCACCTGGCGCCAATTCATTGCAGGTGGCGAATGATTTGCATGCGCAAATGGAAATCATCAGTGAGGGTTTTCCTGAGGATGTAGAATACCAGATAGCCTATGACTCGACCCTCTTTATAAAAACCTCAATGGCCGAGGTTTACGACACGCTGTTTGAAGCGGTCGGCCTGGTCGTTATTATTTCCTATTTATTCTTGCAAAACATTCGCGCAACCTTAATCCCTGCAATTGCAATACCGGTTTCTCTGGTGGCAACTTTTGTGGTGATGAAAATGTTTGGCATGGACATCAATACCATTACGATGTTTGGTTTGATACTGGCGATTGGTGTCGTGGTGGATGCGGCGATAGTTGTAATAGAAAATGTTGAACGGATCATGCACGAAGAGCACTTACCGCCTAAGGAAGCAACGTCGAAGGCTATGAAAGAAGTCACCGCGCCGCTTATCGCTTCGGCATTGGTGTTAATGGCTGTATTCGTGCCGGTTTCGCTTGCGCCTGGGATGGTGGGGATTTTATATCAACAGTTCGGTGTCACCATAGTAGCCTCAACCATAATTTCTACCATCGTAGCGCTTTCCTTAACTCCGGCGTTATGTTCAATCATGCTAAAACCATCGGCGCTTCCAACAAAAGGCCCGTTAGGATGGTTTAATGCCTTTATCAATAAAATGATGAACGGCTATGGCGCCACGGTAGGACTTTTGTCGCGCCATTTATTCATTACCTTAGTGCTGTTTGCGGCGCTAATTGGCTATATCGGCTATTTGGGGAGCAATCTGCCCGGCGGATTTATTCCGGAGGAGGACAAAGGTAACTTCCTGGTCGATATTTCCTTGCCCGAGGCCTCAACGTTAGATAGAACCATTACCGAAATTGATAAATTGACTAATGAAATTAAGGAAATCCCTGGGGTTAAAAGTATCGTAACGGCAAATGGATTTAGCATGATTAAAGGGGCGTTAGCAACTAACGCGGGTATGTTAATCATTACATTGGAAGATTGGGAAGAGCGGCAGACTGAGGAACTTTCTCAAGCCAGTATCATGGCCCAGACCACACAAATAATGCAAAGTAACCGCGAGATTAAGAGTCTGGTAATGTCGACACCAGCCATTCCGGGGTTAGGTGCGACATCGGGAGTCACGATGATATTGGAAGACCGGCTGGGGCGGTCAACGGAATCCATAGGTCCCGTGTACATGCAAGTTGCTGGACAGTTGATGCAGCGACCTGAAATTGCAGTGGCTTTTTCAACATACACAGCTAATGTCCCCCAGTTAAGTCTTGATATTGATTATGAGAAAGCCATGTTGCTAGGACTGGATCCGGCGTCGATAAATGTCGCGATTGGCAGCTTGTTTGGTAAACGATACGTCAATGATTACACCCGGTTTGGTAAAAACTATCAGGTTAACATCATGTCAGAAGCAAGATACCGTAATGATGAAGAAGACTTAAACAGCCTTTATGTCAGGGCGGCAGATGGTGAAATGGTAAGGTTTTCCAGTTTTTCTGAATTTAAGCCAACCATAGGCTCTGACGTTTCTGCTCGTTTTAATCTGTACAACTCAACCCAAATTATTGTGATGCCTGCTCCTGGATTTAGTTCTGGCGAAGCGATTGCAGCGATTAATGAGGTTGCCGAATCATTGCCGGATGGCTACGCCCATGAATGGACCGGACAAACCTATCAGGAAGTGAAAACCTCCGGGGGGATGGTCGCTCTGTTTTTGTTAGCCGTTTTATTTACTTTCTTATTTTTAGTTGCGCAGTACGAAAGTTGGCTCACCCCGTTTGCGATCATGCTATGCGTTCCAATCGGCTTACTCGGCTCACTGCTATTTGTCACCCTGATGAACGGCACGCTAAATCTTTATGTGCAAATAGGTCTGGTCTTGATGATAGGTATGGCGTGTCGAAATGCCATCCTGATTGTGGAATTTGCAAAAGTGTTGCGAGAAGAAAAAGGCCTGACGATTATCGGAGCTGCGGTTGAAGCTGCAAAATTAAGAATGCGCGCCGTTTTAATGACGGCATTGTCATTTATTCTTGGGGTAACACCGTTAGTCCTTGCAAGTGGTGCCGGGGCAGCGAGTCGAAATACCATGGGGCATTCTGTATGGGGAGGCATGGTTTCGGCAACCTTCTTAGGGTGTATCTTTGTTCCGGTCTTTTTCGTTATGTTTCAAATCATTCGTGAAAAGCTAGGATCGAAAACCGAAGCAGCTGACGTGGCCGATAAAGCCAGATTGGCCGAACAGGAGCGGGACTAGAGTCCAGGACTCGCTATCACTGATTCTTCTGCGACTCAAATACGAAAACGCCCACAATGGTTGAACATTGTGGGCGTTTTACATTCCGTGACTTAAAGATCAAGCAATGGGGCGAGAAAGTGTCCAGTGTGTGAACCTTTATGTTTGGCGACCGTTTCCGGCGTACCGCTAACCAATATTTCGCCACCACCAGCACCACCTTCCGGACCGAGATCAATTAACCAGTCAGCGGTTTTAATGACATCCAGATTATGTTCGATAATCACAACGGTATTACCATGATCCCGTAATTTGTGCAGAACCTGCAATAACTGACGAATATCATGAAAATGCAGGCCCGTAGTCGGCTCATCCAGTATGTACAAGGTTTTACCGGTATCGCGTTTGGATAATTCTTTTGAAAGTTTGACCCTTTGTGCCTCACCACCGGATAAGGTGGTGGCCGATTGTCCGAGCTTGATATAGGAAAGACCGACGTCCATCAGAGTTTGCAGCTTACGTTTAACGGCGGGAATTGGCGCAAAAAATTCAAAAGCATCTTCGATGGTCATATCCAGAACTTCATGAATGCTTTTGCCTTTATAGCGGATCTCCAGAGTTTCGCGATTGTAGCGTTTGCCTTTACATATATCACAAGGCACATATACATCCGGTAAAAAATGCATCTCTACTTTAATGACACCGTCGCCCTGACAGGCTTCACAACGCCCGCCTTTGACGTTAAAGCTAAAGCGACCCGGCTTGTAACCACGTGAGCGGGATTCCTGTGTTGCGGCAAAAATATCGCGAATGGCAGTAAAAATACCAGTATAGGTTGCCGGATTCGAACGAGGCGTTCGACCGATAGGGCTTTGGTCAATATCGATTACCTTGTCTAACAGCTCTAATCCGGTAATGGTTTTATAAGGAGAAGGTTCGTCCAGAGTTGCACGATTAAGCTCAATATGGGCAATTTTATATAAGGTGTCGTTAATCAGGGTCGATTTACCGGATCCTGAAACCCCGGTCACACAGGTCATTAGACCAACCGGAATTTCCAGGTCGACATTTTTAAGGTTGTTACCTGTGGCACCGGTTAGATGAATCATCTCTTTTTTGTTTACTTGATGACGTTTGGTTGGCACGTCAATGGACTCTTTGCCGCTGAGGTACTTTCCAGTTAGTGAGTCTTCACTGTTGATTATGGCTTGGTAATCACCCTGTGCGATCACCTGACCACCGTGAACACCTGCGCCAGGACCGATATCAATAATATGGTCTGCTTCGCGAATCGCGTCTTCATCATGCTCTACTACGATCACCGTATTGCCTAGGTCACGAAGGTGGATTAGGGTTTTTAACAGGCGCTCGTTATCGCGCTGATGTAGTCCGATAGAAGGCTCGTCCAAAACATACATAACCCCAACCAGACCGGCGCCAATTTGTGACGCTAAGCGGATCCGTTGTGCTTCACCCCCGGATAGGGTTTCCGCGCTGCGTGACAGGGTCAGATAATTCAGGCCAACATTCACCAAAAATCCCAGACGGTCACTGATTTCTTTGAGGATTTTTTCTGCGATCTGGCCTTTTTGTCCTTCCATATTGAGCGTACTGAAGAACTGCTCAGCTTGCGCAATTGAATATTCGGTGACGTTATGTAATGGCGTATCTGCTACAAATACATTGCGGGCTTCCAGTCGTAGCCTTGAACCATCGCAGGATGGACACGCCTGGCTATTGAGGTATTTGCTTAATTCTTCTCGTACCGCGTTTGATTCCGTTTCCCGATAACGTCTATCCATATTAACCAGGATCCCTTCAAAAGGGTGTTTACGAACAACAATATCGCCGCGATCATTCATGTAACGAAATTCAATTTCCTGTTTACCGGATCCATTGAGAATGATCTTTTGAACGTCCGCGTTTAATTCTTTAAATGGTTTGTCCAGGGCAAAGCCGTAATGATCTGAGAGTGACGAGAGCATTTGAAAATAATAAAAATTGCGCTTATCCCAACCTCGAATGGCACCACCAGCAAGACTTAAATCTTCATTGGCAATCACACGATGCGGATCAAAAAACTGCTTTATGCCTAGCCCATCACAACTTTGGCAGGCACCTGCCGGGTTATTAAACGAAAATAAACGAGGCTCAGGTTTAGCCATGCTATAGCCGCATTGCGGGCAAGCAAAATTGGCAGAAAACAATAGTGGATCTTTATCGGGTTCGTCCATATAGCTGACGGTAGCGATACCATCAGACAAGGCTAATGCGGTTTCAAACGATTCTGACAGGCGCAATTGTATATCGTCTCTAACTTTCAAACGATCGACAACAACTTCAATGGTGTGCTTTTTATGAAGATCCAGGGTTGGTGGATCGCTCAAATCACAAACCTCACCATCAATACGAGCACGGATGTAGCCTTGCCCGGCAAGATTTTCCAATAATTTTATATGTTCGCCTTTGCGATCCTGAACAACAGGAGCGAGCAGCATAACTTTGGTACCTTCCGGCAATGCCAGTACTTTATCTACCATCTGACTGATGGTCTGCGCAGTCAGCGGTTGATGATGTTCAGGACACCTTGGTTCGCCGACCCGGGCATACAATAGACGCAGGTAATCATAAATTTCGGTAATCGTACCTACCGTGGAGCGTGGATTGTGAGACGTAGATTTTTGCTCAATCGAGATCGCTGGCGATAATCCTTCAATATGATCAACATCCGGCTTTTCCATTAATGATAAAAATTGTCTGGCGTATGCGGATAAGGATTCGACATAGCGACGCTGCCCTTCAGCATAGAGGGTATCAAATGCCAGAGAAGATTTACCGGAACCGGATAAACCGGTTATCACAATGAGCTTGTCTCGAGGGATGGTAATATCAATATTCTTTAAGTTATGAGTGCGGGCGCCCCGTACTTCGATTTCCAGCATAACCACTTCCACTATAAGAACCCCCAGCGGGCGCTGAGAGTGAATTAACAATCCTTCATTATGACACAATAAATAAACAATTAGCATCATTGACCAAAACAGTTGTTAAGTTTTTTACGTGAAATTAAGGACTTGGTGGGTAACTTGCTCAGTGATTACCAGCCATTAGGAAAGGCGACTCATTTATTGGCTTAATCGCCTAATTATTCAGCGCATCAAGACAAAATCCATGGCCTAAAAAACGATGATGTTTTTTTGAGCATCGGTCTTGCGTTTGTGACTTGCTTCTGTATAATACGCCCACTTGTTTGAGTGATCAGGCAAGTTTTGTTAGCTCGGTTGGTTTTTCCACCGACTTGTTCTTTGGATAAGCTAAGCGATTGCTAGCTACAGCAACTCCGATTTGGAGTTGAATGATTATATAAGCGGTACACTCCCCTTCTCAATAAGAAGGTGATGAGTTGTACTTTGTTCGTTCTTTTTAATTGGGGATTTGATTACATGTCAAATCAAAGAATTCGCATTCGTTTGAAAGCGTTCGATCATCGTCTGATTGATCAATCTACCGCAGAAATCGTTGATACTGCTAAGCGCACTGGTGCTCAGGTTCGTGGTCCTATTCCACTTCCTACTCGCAAAGAGCGTTTCACTATCTTGATCTCTCCACACGTAAACAAAGACGCTCGTGACCAGTACGAAATCCGTACTCACAAGCGTATGATTGATATCGTTGAACCAACCGAGAAAACTGTAGACGCTCTTATGCGTTTAGACTTGGCTGCTGGTGTCGACGTACAGATCAGCTTGGGTTAATAGAGGAGTTTTGACTATGACTATTGGTTTAGTCGGACGTAAAGTGGGCATGACTCGTATCTTCACTGAAGATGGCGTTTCAATTCCAGTTACAGTCGTAGAAGTTGAAGCGAACCGCGTTGCTCAAGTAAAAACTCTTGAAAACGATGGTTATCGCGCATTACAGGTAACTACTGGTAGCAAGAAAGCTAACCGTGTTACCAAGCCGTTAGCAGGTCACTTTGCTAAAGCAGGTATCGAAGCAGGCCGTGGTCTGTGGGAATTCCGTTTAGCAGACGGTGAAGGTGAAGGTGTTGAAACTGGCAGTGAATTAACTGTTGAAGTTTTAAATGAAACCAAACTAGTAGATGTTACTGGTACTTCAAAAGGTAAAGGTTTCCAAGGTGGTATCAAGCGCTGGAATTTCTCTATGCAAGATGCTACTCACGGTAACTCTATCTCTCACCGTTCAAACGGTTCTATCGGCCAGTGTCAAACACCAGGTCGTGTATTTAAAGGCAAAAAAATGTCTGGTCACATGGGTGCTGAGAAAGTTACTACTCAAAACCTTGAATTAGTTCGCGTTGACGCTGAGCGCAATCTGCTTCTTATTAAAGGTGCAGTACCTGGCGCTACTAACAGCAACGTGATTGTTAAACCAGCTGTTAAAGCCTAACGTCTGAGGAGATTTGTGATGGAATTAGCATTAAAAGACGCATCAGGCGCTCTTGAAGTTTCCGAAGCAACCTTTGGACGTGAGTTTAATGAAGCTCTAGTACATCAGGTAGTTGTTGCATATGCAGCAGGTGCTCGTCAAGGTACTCGTGCTCAAAAGACTCGTTCAGAAGTTAGCGGCGGTGGCAAGAAGCCATGGCGTCAAAAAGGTACTGGCCGTGCACGTGCTGGTACTACTCGTGGTCCAATCTGGCGTACAGGTGGCGTAACATTCGCTGCTAAACCTCAGGATCACAGCCAAAAAGTAAACCGTAAAATGTATCGTGGTGCGATCAAAAGCATCCTTTCTGAACTAGTACGTCAAGAGCGTCTAGTTGTAGTAAATAACTTTGCGGTAGAAACACCTAAAACTAAAGAATTGGTAGCTAAGCTAAAAGAACTGGAGTTAAAAGACGTATTGATCGTAACTTCAGAAGTTGATGAGAACTTGTTCTTATCTGCTCGCAACTTGTACAAAGTTGACGTTCGTGACGTAGCTGGTATCGATCCTGTTAGCCTGGTTGGTTTCGAGAAAGTATTGGTAACTGCTGATGCAGTTAAGCAAATTGAGGAGATGTTAGCATGATCAACGAAGAACGTTTGTTGAAGGTGTTAATGGCACCAAACATTTCTGAAAAAGCAACCATGTCTGCTGAAGCAAACAACACTGTTGTTTTCAAAGTAGCTACGGATGCCAATAAAGCTGAAATCAAAGCGGCTGTTGAGAAACTTTTCGAAGTTGAAGTGACAGGTGTTCGCACTCTAAATGTTAAGGGTAAGGCTAAGCGCACTGGTGCGCGTATGGGCCGTCGTAGCGATTGGAAAAAAGCTTACGTGACTCTTAAAGAAGGTAGCGACATCGACTTCGTCGGCGGCGCAGAGTAATAGGAGAGGTTACTAAAATGGCTATTGTTAAATGTAAGCCTACTTCTCCGGGTCGTCGCCACGTCGTAAAAGTGGTAAACCCGGATCTGTACAAAGGCAAGCCTTACGCTCCATTGTTAGAGAAAAACTCTAAGTCTGGTGGTCGTAATAATACTGGTCGTATTACCGTTCGTCACGTTGGTGGTGGTCACAAGCATCACTATCGTCTTGTCGACTTTAAACGTAATAAAGACGGTATCCCAGCGAAAGTAGAGCGTTTGGAATATGATCCAAACCGTAGTGCAAACATTGCACTTGTACTTTATGCAGACGGTGAGCGTAAATACATCCTGGCTCCAAAAGGCCTGAAAGCTGGCGATTCTGTCCAGTCTGGTGTTGATGCACCAATTGCTACTGGTAACACATTGCCACTTCGCAATGTACCACTAGGTAGCGTTATCCATGCGATCGAGCTTAAGCCTGGTAAAGGCGCTCAAATCGCACGTGCTGCTGGTACCTATGCACAATTAGTTGCTAAAGACGGCGCTTATGTAACTCTACGTCTTCGCTCTGGCGAAATGCGTAAAGTTGAAGCGGAATGTCGCGCGACTCTTGGTGAAATTGGTAACGCTGAACACATGCTTCGCTCTTTAGGTAAAGCAGGTGCTTCACGCTGGCGCGGTGTTCGCCCAACCGTTCGTGGTGTTGCTATGAACCCGGTTGATCACCCGCACGGTGGTGGTGAAGGTAAAACTTCAGGTGGCCGTCACCCAGTATCGCCATGGGGTGTACCTACTAAAGGTTACAAAACCCGTAAAAACAAGCGCACTGACAAGTTTATTGTCCGTCGTCGTACTAAGTAATTATAAAGAGGAATTACCATGCCACGTTCTCTCAAGAAAGGTCCATTTATCGACCTACACTTGTTGACGAAGGTAGAGAAAGCTTTGGAAAGCGGGAATAAAAAACCAATTAAGACTTGGTCCCGTCGTTCAATGATCATTCCAAACATGATCGGATTGACCATCGCTGTCCATAATGGCCGTCAACACGTTCCTGTGTTTGTTACCGATGAAATGATTGGTCACAAACTGGGTGAATTTGCACCAACTCGTACTTATCGCGGTCATGCTGCCGATAAGAAAGCGAAGAAAAGATAAGGGGAAATTCGATGGAAGCTATTGCTAAACATAAATTTGCCCGTGGTTCAGCTCAGAAAGCTCGATTGGTCGTTGACCAAATCCGCGGTTTGCAAGTTGAGAAAGCACTTGAAATCTTAACTTACAGCAACAAATCAGCTGCTGTTTTGGTTAAGAAAGTTCTTGACTCAGCCATTGCTAATGCTGAACACAACGAAGGTGCAGACATTGATGAATTATTCGTTAAAACCATTATGGTTGACGATGGTCCTACAATGAAACGTATTAAGCCTCGTGCGAAAGGTCGCGCGGATCGTATCCTGAAGCGTACTAGCCACATTACTGTGGTTGTATCTGATAACTAGGAGAGTATTAGTATGGGTCAAAAAGTACATCCTACCGGTATTCGATTAGGTATCACGAAACCTTTTGCGTCTACTTGGTTTGCAAGCAGCAAAGAATACGCCAGCAATTTGAAAGGTGACCACGAAGTTCGTGCTTATCTTACTAAAGAATTGAAGCGTGCTTCTTTATCAAAAATCGTCATTGAGCGTCCAGCTAAGTCGATTCGCGTAACTATCCATACAGCCCGTCCAGGTGTTGTAATTGGTAAGAAAGGCGAAGATGTTGAGAAATTACGTAAGAAAGTTTCTCTAATTGCCGGCGTTCCAGCTCAGATCAACATTGCTGAAGTTCGCAAGCCTGAAACTGATGCAGCGCTAGTTGCTGAAAGTATCACTAGCCAACTAGAACGTCGTGTTATGTTCCGTCGTGCGATGAAGCGCGCCGTGCAAAACGCAATGCGTCTAGGTGCTAAAGGTATCAAGGTTGAAGTAAGCGGTCGTTTAGGCGGTGCAGAAATTGCTCGTTCTGAATGGTATCGTGAAGGTCGTGTACCGCTTCACACATTACGTGCTGATATCGATTACGCAACGGCTGAAGCTAATACCACTTACGGTATTATCGGTGTTAAAGTCTGGATCTTTAAAGGTGAAGTTATTGGTGGTATGCCTGCACAGGTAGAAGCACCAGCTAAGCCTAAAAGAAAAGGCAAAGGCAAAGGCAGTAAGTAGGGGAATCAGTAATGTTACAACCAAAACGTACTAAATTCCGTAAGCAATTTAAGCTGCGTAACCGTGGTCTTGCAGACACTGGTAACTCAGTTAGCTTCGGTACTTATGGTTTGAAATCGGTTGCGCGTGGTCGTATGACTGCTCGTCAAATCGAAGCGGCTCGTCGTGCTATGACGCGTCACGTCAAACGTCAAGGTAAAATTTGGATTCGAGTTTTCCCTGACAAGCCTATTACCAAGAAACCTCTTGAGGTTCGTATGGGTAAAGGTAAAGGTAGTGTTGAATATTGGGTATGCCAAATTCAGCCAGGTCGTGTTCTTTATGAAATGGAAGGTGTTTCAGAAGAGTTAGCGCGCGAAGCTTTTGCTCTTGCGGCGGCTAAACTTCCGTTCAAAACAACTTTCGTAACTCGGACGGTAATGTAATGAAAGCTAGCGAACTTAAAGATAAAAGCATTGAAGAGCTTAATGCTGAATTACTAAGCTTATTGCGCGAACAGTTTAACTATCGCATGCAAGCAAGCACAGGTCAGCTAGCTCAAACACATTTGCTACGTAACGTACGTCGCGATATCGCACGTGTTAAGACTATCATTTCACAGAAGGCAGCATCATAATGAGCGAAAATATTCGTACTCTACAAGGCCGCGTCATCAGTGACAAAATGGATAAGTCTATCACTGTCCTGATTGAGCGTCGTGTTAAGCACCCTATCTACGGAAAATTCATGATCCGTTCAACTAAGTTGAAAGCGCATGATGAAGAAAACGTATGTAACGAAGGTGATTTAGTAACTATTCGCGAATGTGCACCAATCTCTAAGAGCAAATCTTGGACTTTGGTTGACGTTGTGACTAAAGCTTAATTTAAGCTTTAATTGTTACCTTTAAAAAACCCTGCTCCGGCAGGGTTTTTTTATTACAGGGATGTAAGTATGCCCGGTTAGCAGGAGCGGTTAGGGCATATATATGGATGTAATGATAGGGTTTAGAGTGGATATTCGGATCTTTTATCTTCCAGGGCTTAATCAGTAAGTGCACTGCGACCTAACCTATTCATTAAATCCCTTTTTCTAACGCCTATTCTCAATTCGGCGATTGCATCTATTTATTCTTTCTGTAAGTAACCGTTTTGTAACATTGGCTGCTTGTTTTTCATACAAACAGTACAATATAAGGGTTAATAAATAGTGATTTTATTAGCACTCGATAATTTACTATTTTTTAGACGTTTATTGGATACCATTTAAACATAGCTAAATGTCCTGAACGCTCAGGTTTTGGTAACGAATTGTTATCAAATATTCAGTAATATTTTGTTGTTTTTCTTATAGTTAGCAATACTGTATGAAGCTTGTTGCAAGGTCTTTATTGTGAACCTTGTTTTTTTGCTTAAATAAAGTACCACTTTTAGTTATCTAGTGTTATAATCTCGCGCCCGTTGATTCCCGGTTTCGGCTTGGAGCAGCGGTATAAGGCAGTGAAGGGTTATTTTGATAACCTTGAATTTTAACAACAGCGGAGCACATAAAATGATCCAAATGCAATCACAGCTAGACGTTGCTGATAACAGCGGCGCTCGACGCGTGCAATGTATAAAGGTTCTAGGTGGCTCGCACCGTCGCTATGCTGGCATTGGTGACATCATCAAAGTTTCTGTTAAAGAAGCAATTCCTCGCGGTAAAGTGAAGAAAGGTGATGTACTAAATGCTGTAGTGGTGCGCACTAGAAAGGGCGTTCGTCGTCAGGATGGCTCAGCCATTCGTTTTGATGGCAACGCAGCTGTAATGCTTAATGCAAATTTACAGCCAATTGGTACCCGTATTTTCGGGCCAGTGACACGTGAATTACGAACTGAGAAGTTCATGAAGATCGTATCATTAGCTCCAGAAGTACTTTAAGGAGTCTGATAATGGCCTCTAAAATTCGTCAGAATGACGAAGTAGTAATCCTAGCTGGTAAAGATAAGGGCAAAAGTGGCAAAGTCACTAAAGTTCTTTCAGCTGAAGGAAAAGTTTTCGTTGAAGGCATCAACTTAGTTAAGAAACACCAAAAACCTGTACCTCAGTTACAGCAAGCTGGTGGCATCATTGACCAAGAAGCTGCTATCGACGTATCTAACGTCGCGATCAAAAACCCTGCCTCTGGCAAGGCAGATCGTGTAGGTTTTAGAATTGAAGATGGCAAGAAAGTCCGCTTCTTCAAGTCTAATAACGAATTAGTTTAATTTGGAGTAAACGATGGCGAAACTGCATGATTTATACAAAGATACAGTTGTTGCTGAACTGACCAAAGAGTTCGGATACAAAAGTGTCATGCAAGTCCCTCGGATTGAAAAGATCACCCTGAACATGGGTGTTGGTGAAGCGATTTCTGATAAGAAAGTATTAGATAACGCAACCAATGATCTTGCTGCAATCTCAGGTCAGAAGCCTATGGTGACTAAAGCCCGCAAATCTGTTGCTGGTTTTAAAATCCGTGAAGGCTACCCTATTGGTGCAAAAGTAACTCTACGCGGTGAACGCATGTGGGACTTCTTTGAGCGTTTAATTTCAATCTCAGTTCCTCGTATCCGTGACTTCCGTGGCTTGAACCCTAAATCGTTCGATGGCCGTGGTAACTACAGCATGGGCGTGCGTGAGCAAATCATATTTCCTGAAATCGACTACGATAAAGTCGATAAGATTCGTGGTATGGATATTACTATCACTACTACTGCGAAATCTGATGCGGAAGGTCGTGCTTTGCTGACTGCCTTTAACTTCCCGTTTAAGAAATAAGGTGTAGAGTATGGCTAAATCATCTATGAAAGCACGTGAAGCAAAACGTGCGAAATTAGTCGCAAAATACGCTGAAAAGCGTCGCGAACTAAAAGAGATCATCTCTAGCGTGAACTCTTCGGAAGAAGAGCGTTGGGATGCAGTACTAAAACTACAATCTTTACCTCGTGATTCGAGCAGCAGCCGTCAACGTAATCGTTGTAACGTTACTGGTCGTCCACACGGTTATTTACGTAAGTTCGGCTTAAGCCGTATCAAGCTTCGTGAAGCAACCATGCGTGGTGAAGTTCCTGGTCTTAAGAAAGCAAGTTGGTAAGGGAGTAAGCGATTATGATGACTGATCCTATCGCGGATATGTTTACACGCATCCGTAACGGTCAATCTGCACATAAAGTTGCAGTAACTATGCCGTCTTCCAAGCTAAAAGTAGCAATTGCTAACTTGCTTAAAGAAGAAGGCTATATTAACGGTTTTGAAGTATCTACTGAAGCTAAGCCTCAGTTAGAAGTCACTTTGAAATATTTCGAAGGTAAAGAAGTAATTGAAACAATTAAGCGTGTTTCTCGTCCAGGTCTGCGTGTATACAAAGGTCGTGATGAGCTTCCGCAAGTACTAGCTGGTCTAGGTGTTGCTATTGTTTCTACTTCTAAAGGTTTGATGACTGACCGCGCCGCTCGCAATGCGGGTCTTGGTGGCGAAATCATCGGTATCGTAGCGTAAGGAGCAGAAATATGTCTCGTGTTGCAAAAGCACCTGTGAATGTACCTGCTGGCGTTACTGTTACGTTATCTGGTCAAACCATCACAGTTAAAGGTCCTGTTGGCGAATTATCTCGTACTATCAATAGTGACGTTGCGGTTTCTCAAGAAGAAAACCAAATCGTTACTACGGTAGCTAACGACGGTAAAGGCGCTTGGGCACAAGCTGGTACTGCTCGTGCACTAATCAACAATATGGTTGTTGGTGTAAGTACTGGTTTCGAAAAACGTTTAATTTTAAACGGTGTTGGTTACCGTGCGAAAGCTGCTGGTAAGAACTTAAACCTAGCTTTAGGTTTTTCTCACCCGGTTGACCACGCGATTCCTGCTGGAATCACCGTTGAAACTCCTAGCCAAACTGAAGTTGTACTGAAAGGTGCAGACAAGCAGTTGGTAGGTCAGGTGGCTGCCAATATTCGCGCTTACCGTAAGCCAGAGCCATACAAAGGCAAAGGTATTCGTTATAGCGATGAAGTGGTACGTCGTAAAGAAGCTAAGAAGAAGTAGGGTAATACGATGGATAAGAAAACATCTCGTTTACGCCGTGCAAAACGTACACGTGCAAAAATCAGCGAGCTGGGTGCGAATCGTTTAGTCGTACACCGTACTCCTCGCCACATTTACGCGCAACTTATTGCTGCGAACGGTTCTGAAGTTATTGCTGCGGCATCGACTTTAGATAAAGCAGTTCGTGAAGAAGTGAACGCTACTGGTAACAAAGACGCAGCAGCAGCCGTTGGTAAAGCCATCGCTGAGCGTGCGGCAGCCAAAGGCATCACTGACGTTGCATTCGATCGTTCAGGTTTCTTGTACCACGGTCGCGTGAAAGCGTTAGCAGAAGCAGCTCGCGAAGCTGGCCTTAAATTCTAGGAGTAGATAATGGCTAATGTAGAAAACACACAACAAAGTGAATTCGCTGAAAAGCTAATCGCTGTTAACCGCGTATCTAAAGTGGTTAAAGGTGGTCGTATCTTCAGCTTCACTGCACTAACAGTAGTTGGTGACGGCAACGGTCGTGTTGGTTTTGGTTATGGTAAGGCTCGTGAAGTTCCTGCCGCTATCCAAAAAGCAATGGAAAAGGCTCGCCGTAATATCGTAAACATCGACCTTAAAGGCACCACTTTACAGCACGCTGTAAAAGGTAAGCACTCTGGTTCACAAGTTTACATGCAACCTGCTTCTGAAGGTACAGGTATCATCGCCGGTGGTGCGATGCGTGCAGTACTTGAAGTAGCTGGCGTTCAGAACGTATTGTCAAAAGCATACGGTTCTACTAACCCGATTAACGTTGTTCGCGCCACCATCGGTGCTCTGGCTAATATGAAATCGCCAGAAACCGTTGCTGCTAAGCGTGGCTTAAACGTTACTGACATTCTGGGGTAATAGACAATGGCTAAGACTGTTAAAGTAACTCAAATCAAAAGTTCTATCGGTCGTTTACCGACTCATAGAGCTACATTAAAAGGCCTGGGTTTACGTCGTATCCGTCATACGGTAGAGTTAGAAGATACTCCATCGGTTCGTGGTATGATTAACAAGGTTGCATACATGGTTAAGGTGGAGGGCTAAACAATGCATTTAAACACATTATCTCCTGCACCTGGCGCAAAATCAGCCAAGAAGCGTGTTGGACGTGGTATTGGTTCTGGTCTAGGCAAAACAGGTGGTCGCGGTCATAAAGGCCAAAAATCACGTTCAGGCGGTGGTATTCGTCCTGGTTTTGAAGGCGGTCAGATGCCACTTAAGCAACGTTTACCTAAGTTTGGTTTCACGTCGCGTAAATCTTTAGTTCGCGCTGAAGTACGTTTACACGAATTAAACCAAATCAACGGTGATGTTGTTGATATTCACGCGCTTAAAGACGCAGGCATTATCACTCGTAACATTGAATCTGCAAAGATCATGTTATCTGGTGAAATTAACCGTAAGATTACGGTTCGTGGCCTGGCAGTAACAAAGGGTGCTCGTGCAGCGATTGAAGCTGCCGGTGGTACAATAGAGGAATAGTACACTTATGGCTACACCAGGAATGGAAAGTAAAGCTCAAGGCGGTTTGTCTGAGCTGAAACAAAGATTATTGTTTGTACTCGGAGCGATTATCGTTTTCCGTTTAGGATCATTTGTACCAATCCCTGGTATTGACGCCGCTGTACTTGCTCAGTTGTTTGAACAACAAAAGGGCACCATCGCAGAAATGTTTAACATGTTCTCTGGTGGTGCACTTGAGCGGGCCTCTGTGCTGGCACTTGGTATTATGCCGTACATTTCAGCTTCGATTATCATGCAAATCAGCACACATATTGTGCCGAGTATGCAAGAGTTAAAGAAAGAAGGTGAAGCCGGACGTCGTAAAATCAGCCAGTACACCCGTTACGGCACTTTGCTACTAGCAACGGTTCAGTCATTTGCAATTGCAAATGGTCTTCCGGGTATGATGCCTGGCCTGGTAATAAACCCAGGTCCTGGATTTATCTTTACTGCAATGGTTTCTTTGGTTACCGGCACCATGTTTTTGATGTGGTTAGGTGAGCAAATTACAGAACGTGGTATTGGTAATGGTATCTCTATCCTGATTTTTGCTGGTATCGTTGCTGGCTTGCCATCTGCCGTTGGTCAAACAGCGGAAATGGCGCGTCAAGGTGATTTGCACCTGTTAGCATTATTGATTATCGGAGCAGTTGTCTTCCTGGTAACTTTCTTCGTGGTATTTGTGGAACGCGGCCAACGCCGTATCGTTGTAAACTACGCCAAGCAACAAAAAGGTCGCAAGGTGTTTGCAGCGCAAAGTACGCATTTACCATTGAAAGTTAACATGGCGGGTGTAATTCCTCCTATTTTCGCCTCTAGTATCATTCTATTTCCTGGTACAATTGCCAGTTGGTTTGGTCAAGGTGAAGGTGGTATGGCCGACGTTTTGCAGGAAGTTTCTCTTGCTATGTCGCCTGGTCAACCGCTATATGTAATGCTTTATGCAGCAGCAATAATCTTTTTCTGCTTTTTCTACACGGCATTGGTTTTCAATCCGCGTGAAACAGCAGATAACTTGAAGAAGTCTGGTGCGTTTATCCCGGGTATTCGTCCTGGTGAGCAAACCTCCAGATATATTGATAAAGTAATGACTCGCCTGACTCTGGCAGGTGCTTTATACATTACTATTATTTGTTTGGTTCCTGAGTTTATGATGATGTTTTGGAACGTTCAGTTCTATTTCGGCGGTACTTCATTATTGATTATCGTTGTCGTTATCATGGATTTCATGGCACAAGTACAGACTCATTTGATGTCACATCAATATGACAATGTGCTGAAAAAAGCAAACCTAAAAGGCTATGGCCGATAGGTAACGGAGTATAAGATGAAAGTTCGTGCATCCGTGAAGAAGATTTGTCGTAACTGTAAAGTTGTTAAGCGTGCTGGTGTAGTACGTGTAATTTGCAGTGAGCCAAAGCACAAGCAAAGGCAGGGCTAATCTTGGAAAGTGTCATTAATTGTTAATTAATGACACTTTGATTTGCAAAAATATTGCTGGTTGAGTATCCTAACGGGCTTTTCAACCGGTTTTCTTTTAACCTTAATATAGGAGATGTGTTAGTGGCCCGTATCGCTGGCATTAACATCCCTGATCGTAAGCATGCAGTAATTGCTATTACTGCGATTTACGGTATCGGTGCAACTCGTGCAAAAGAAATTTGCGCGAACGCTGGTATCGCAGAATCTACCAAGATCAGTGAATTAGACGAAGCTCAAATTGATTTGCTTCGTACCGAAGTGGCGAAATTTACCGTAGAAGGTGATTTACGTCGTGAAGTTTCAATGAACATCAAGCGTCTGATGGACCTTGGCTGTTATCGTGGTTTACGCCATCGTCGCAGTCTACCTCTACGTGGTCAACGCACTAAGACTAATGCGCGCACCCGTAAAGGTCCTCGTAAGCCGATTAAAAAGTAACGAGGTAATTAGACATGGCTAAAACACCAACTCGCGCTCGTAAGCGCGTTAAAAAGCAAGTTGCTGATGGCATGGCTCATATCCATGCATCTTTCAACAACACAATCGTAACTCTGACGGATCGTCAAGGTAATGCATTGTCTTGGGCGACTGCAGGTGGTTCAGGTTTCCGTGGTTCACGTAAATCTACTCCATTTGCGGCTCAAGTAGCTGCTGACCGTGCAGGTAAAGCTGCACAAGAGTTTGGTTTGAAGAATATTGAAGTGTTCGTTAAAGGCCCGGGACCTGGACGTGAGTCTGCAATCCGTGCTTTAAATGCTGCTGGTTTTAAAATCACCAACATTACTGACGTGACTCCTATTCCTCATAATGGTTGTCGTCCTCCTAAAAAGCGTCGCGTATAACGTTTTTAGGATAGTTGGAGAAAGAACATGGCAAGATATTTAGGTCCTAAGCTAAAACTTAGCCGCCGCGAAGGAACAGATTTGTTCCTAAAAAGTGGTGTTAGGGCAATTGATACGAAATGTAAAATCGAAACTATTCCAGGTCAGCACGGTGCCCGTCGCGGTCGTCTTTCTGACTATGGTGTACAGCTTCGTGAGAAGCAGAAAGTTCGTCGTATTTACGGTGTGTTGGAAAAGCAGTTCCGTAATTACTACAAAGAAGCTGCTCGTCTAAAAGGCAATACAGGTGAGAACTTGTTACAACTTTTAGAGAAGCGTTTGGACAACGTTGTCTACCGTATGGGTTATGCATCTACACGTGCAGAAGCTCGTCAGCTAGTTAGCCACAAGGCTATCGTTGTAAACGGTAAAGTTGTTAATATTCCATCTTTCGCTGTTAAACCAGAAGATGTTGTTTCTATTCGTGAGAAAGCAAAAACTCAAGCACGTATCGTCGCTGCTTTAGAATTGGCCGATCAACGTGAGAAACCAGTCTGGGTTGAAGTTGATAATAAGAAAATGGAAGGTGTATTTAAACGTATACCTGATCGTTCTGACCTATCAGCAGAGATTAATGAACAGTTGATTGTCGAGCTTTACTCGAAATAAAGCTGAACTTTAAGAGAGGACAATAATGCAGGGTTCTGTAACCGAATTCCTTAAGCCGAAACTAGTGGGCATTGAGAACGTTAGTACCACTCGCGCTAAGGTAACATTAGAGCCACTTGAACGTGGTTTTGGTCACACTTTAGGTAATGCGTTACGCCGCATCTTACTTTCGTCTATGCCAGGATGTGCAGTGACGGAAGTTGAAATAGATGGCGTATTGCACGAATACAGCAGTAAAGAAGGTGTTCAAGAGGACATCATCGAGATCTTGTTGAACCTTAAAGGCCTGGCCGTTGGTTTAGAAGGCAAAACTGAGGCAGTTTTAACTTTATCTAAGTCAGGTCAGGGCCCTGTACTGGCCGCTGATATTCAGCATGATGGCGATGTAACTATCGCTAATCCTGAACACGTTATCTGTCATCTGACAGGTGACGGCGAAATCAGCATGCGCATTAAAGTAGAAATGGGTCGTGGTTATGTACCTGCTTCTACTCGTCGCAATGCCGAAGAAGAAGATCGCGCAATTGGCCGTTTGCTAGTTGACGCGTCATTCAGTCCTGTTGAAAGAATTGCTTATGACGTTGACTCGGCTCGTGTTGAGCAGCGTACAGATTTAGATAAGCTAGTTATCGATATGGAAACTAATGGCACACTTGATCCAGAAGAAGCGATTCGTCGTGCTTCTACCATCTTAGCTGAACAGCTTGATGCGTTCGTTGATCTACGTGACGTTAGAGAAGAAGAAGTAAAAGAAGAGAAACCAGCTTTCGATCCGATTCTTCTTCGTCCAGTTGATGATTTAGAGCTAACTGTACGTTCAGCCAACTGTTTAAAAGCAGAAGCGATTCAGTACATTGGTGATTTAGTACAGCGTGCAGAAGTCGAACTTCTTAAAACACCTAACTTAGGTAAGAAGTCACTGACTGAAATCAAAGACGTGTTAGCGTCTCGTGGTTTATCTTTAGGTATGCGCCTAGAGAATTGGCCACCTGAAAGCATCGCTGATAACGACTAAATCGATCATCGTTTAATAGTTTAAGAGATAAGGATTAACTTATGCGCCATCGTAAAAGCGGTCGCCAGTTAAACCGTAATAGCAGTCATCGCCAGGCGATGTTCCGCAATATGGCTAGCTCTTTAGTAAAGCACGGCGTCATCAAGACTACTGTGCCTAAAGCTAAAGAATTGCGTCGCGTTATTGAGCCACTAATCACTTTGGCCAAGAACGACAGTGTAGCAAACCGCCGCTTGGCATTTGCTCGCACACGCGACCAGGAAGTAGTAGGTATTTTATTCAGCGAACTTGGTCCTCGTTACCAAGAGCGTCCAGGTGGTTATACTCGCATTCTTAAATGCGGTTACCGTACTGGTGATAAAGCGCCTATGGCTTATGTTGAACTTGTAGATCGTCCAGCAGTTGAAGAAGCTGTGGAAGAGACTCAAGAAGTTTCAGCTGAAGCTTAATCGAATTTATTCGAATCGAAAAACGGAGCCTTAGGGCTCCGTTTTTTTTTGCACATGGATGTGCTTAGTCGAGATATTACCATCCATGATATCCCGACATTCCATAAATCCCTTTATATCGTCGAGATATTACCATCCATGATATCTCGACATTCAATACGTCCATGTATCTTTCCTCCCGAACCAGGGATGGTAGCAAGGGAGGGTTTACATGGACGTAAGTATGCCCGGATAGCAGGATGCGAAAAGGGTATTTTGCACATGGATGTGCTTAGTCGAGATATTACCATCCATGATATCCCGACATTCCATAAATCCCTTTATATCGTC
>NZ_JBHZSG010000032.1:29437-40116 GCF_043642205.1 Thalassotalea litorea
GAGATATAACCTCCCTGATATCCCGACATTCCTTATATCCCTATATATCCGGGATATGATCACTTTGGATATCCCAACAGACCTGAAATTCGTTTATATTCTCGTGATTTGACCGCTTTGATATCAAGAAATACCCATCTCAATAGTTTCATTCAACATTTTTCGTAACAACTCAAGGATTTGTTCCTATAAACCGTCTTTCCAAGAGCAAAACTTGAATTTACCTGCGTAACTGAAGTATAACTTGGTATAACCTAAGTTATTGATTACCCCCATTATGTCTTTACGGAACCCTATCATCGCAGTCACCGGTTCATCTGGTGCCGGTACGTCTACTACTTCTGAAGCTTTTGATCATATATTTCGGGCGCTTGGAATTAAAGCGACTGTGGTAGAAGGTGATAGTTTTCATCGGTATACCCGTCCTGAAATGGATCTGCTTAAACGACGAGCTACGGAAGAGGGTAAAACCTTTAGTTATTTTGGTGAGCAAGCGAACGATTTTTTAGCTTTAGAAACGCTATTTCGAGATTTTAGCGAAAAAGGCGAAGGTACAATGCGTCGTTACCTGCATACATTCGATGAAGCTGTCCCTTATAATCAAATGCCAGGCACTTTCACGCCTTGGCAACAGATGGGTAAAGAATCCGACATTCTCTTCTATGAGGGCCTCCACGGCGGTGTGGTCACCGAAGATGCCGATGTTGCCCGTCACGTTGATCTGTTAATCGGCATGGTACCTATTGTAAATCTGGAATGGATACAAAAAATATTTCGAGATACCAATCAACGGGGTCATTCAAAAGATGCGGTAAGAGACAGTATTGTCAGGAGTATGGATGACTACTTTAAATATATAACGCCGCAGTTTTCCCGAACGCATATCAATTTCCAACGAGTTCCCACCGTCGATACCTCTAATCCTTTTAGTGCCAAGGCCATTCCATCACAAGATGAAAGCTTCGTCGTCATTCGTTTTCGAGACGCTAGACATGTTGATTTCCCATTTTATCTACGAATGATAGATGGTTCGTTTATGTCCCGAGTGAGCACTCTGGTGGTGCCTGGCGGTAAAATGGGGCTGGCAATGGAGTTGATTTTAAAGCCTTTGATCGAAGATATCATGGAAAAGCGCAATGCTGCAGGACAGCAAATCGATTGGACACGAGATAGTTAAACTACGGGCTTGCAACTGTATAAGCCGGCGTTAAACCGGCTCTTTAATTTCGAAGTCATGGGTAATATTTACCGCTTTGTTCAGCATTAATGCGACCGAACAGTATTTGTCTGCCGAAAGTGCTACTGCACGCTCTACGTGCTTTTCACTAACGTTATTGCCGCTAATCACAAAATGCAGGTGAATGTCGGAGAAAAGTCGAGGGACAGAATCGACACGAGTCCCTTTAATTTCTACAACGCATCCTTGAACATCCTGACGCGCTTTCTCAAGGATACTGACCACATCTACAGATGAGCAGCCACCGAGTGAAAGCAAAACATTCTCCAGTGGGCTTGGACCCAGTTTCCCGCCATTCGCATCCATAACTATTGTATGGCCGCTTTCGGAAATGCCCATAAACATTTCATCGCCAACCCATTTAACTTGTGCTTGCATAATTTTTCTCTATTTTTAAGACGGATAAATTCTAGCAGAATATACGATACTGGAAAACAAAAGCCCGCAAGAATGCGGGCTTAATGATATCTAAAACAAGGAAGTAGATTAATCTTGATTCGTACTTTCAAAAATTTTATCAGCCGATGCTGCTACAAACCCTGTGTAAAGATTGCCGCAGTCCATTGGGTAGCGTTTAGCAAACTCATAGAAACAACTTGGGATCTCTGCAGTCCGATCGCTAAACTCCACTGGGTGGGTATCCGCCATGGTTGAAGATTGCTCCAGCTTAACCTCTGGGGTACCTTTAACTTCACCACCAGATGTGTTCAGACGAAACCCACCTTCTTTAACAATGCTATTGACCTGATTGATGCAATCAACCCCCTTAAGGTGGTTAATGCTCACCGTAAAGTGATTTGCACGATAGCCCCAGGCTGCCAACCAGGCGGCGTATTCGCTTTCTTCAAGCAAGGTCTGGTAATCGCTATAGCTGATTTGCCAATGAGTACCGGAATACAAAAAATCATCACAAGACACAGCTTCCGCATCCATTTGTTCAACCAACGTATGAATGATTGCCTGAACTTTTGGACTCATCTTTTCAACAAGTAATTCACTGATAAACACTTTAGGTAAGGTTGCATCCGCATGTTCATAATGGCGAGCATAAAGCTTTTTCGCTTCAAAATGATACTCTCCCTTAGCTTCATAACCTAAAGCCGTTAAATGAGCCGCAAGTTTATCGATACCAACTTTATCTAAATTAAAGGTGCGATAAGCGACATGATCATTGATCAACTCTTCACCCGCACCTAATAGTTCGTGAACACGAATTGCAGACGGTGTTACGGACAAATAATTTTTCCAAATATTTTTGAATAACTCGGATACTGCCAACGTCATAATATTCCCCAAAAATAAAACCTAAGATTTGAAATTAAGACCCGGACTAAGCGTTTCAGGTAAGGTGACCGACTCACTCTCTACCGAAGCTACCGGATAAGCGCAGTAGTCTGCCGCATAGTAAGCACTTGCTCTATGGTTGCCAGAGGCACCAATGCCGCCAAACGGAGCGGCACTGCTTGCGCCAGTGATCGGGCGGTTCCAGTTGACAATACCGGCGCGAATTCGCTTGTAAAAATGCTGATAATCTTGCTCAGAATCAGCCAGTAGTCCTGCGGATAAACCAAATGAAGTGTTATTGGCTTCGTTAATGGCCTGATCGAAATCCTGATAACGATACACTTTAACCAAAGGTCCAAAGTGCTCTTCATCTGCAATATCATCAACATTGGTAACATCAATGATACCTGGGGTTACAAAGCCGGTACCCGGGGTAAGATGTTGCATTTCTAATAGGACTTTTGCGCCCTTATCGATTAGCTCTTGTTGAGCTGCCAACATACCAAGAGCCGCTTTTTCTGAGATCATCGATCCCATGAATGGTTGTTCCTGATCATCGTAAAAACCCACTTTAATGCGACTGCTCACTTCTATAAACCGTTTTAACAGAGCGTCACCCTGTTGACTACTTTCAATAAATACTCGACGTGAGCATGTACAGCGCTGTCCTGACGTGACAAAGGCCGATTGCACCATATCATGGACTGCCGCATCGATATCGCTGACATCTTTAATGATCAATGGGTTATTGCCACCCATTTCTAAAGCTAAGATTTTACCCGGCTGACCTGCAAATTGTTCGTGTAATACATGCCCGGTGGTTGAACTACCAGTAAAGAAAAGTCCGTCGATGCCAGGGTGTGAAGCAAGGGCTTTACCGGTTTCTACCTCTCCCTGAACCATGTTTATAACACCTGATGGTAGTCCGGCTAGTTCCCATAACTTAAGGGTTTGCTCAGCAACTTTAGGGGTCAGCTCACTTGGCTTAAAGACAATGGTATTGCCTGCCAGCACGGCGGGAACAATATGGCCATTAGGTAAATGACCCGGAAAATTATAAGGTCCGTATACCGCGACAACACCATGTGGCTTGTGGCGGATAAATGCCTTGGCTCCAGGCATCGGGTTTTCAACGGTGCCGGTTCTTTCCTGATAAGCTTTTACGGAAATCGCCACTTTGCCAATCATTGCACCAACTTCGGTGCGTGTTTCCCAAAGTGGTTTTCCCGTTTCTTCAGCGATAGTCATCGCCAGTGATTCTTTATTGTCGGTCAGTTGTTGTGCGAATTTTTCAACAAGTTGCAAGCGTTGCTCATAATCTAATGTTGCCCAGCTTTCATAAGCGATTCGTGCTGCCTGAACGGCATCATCGACCTGCTTTACCGAGGCCGCAGTACCGGACCATATCGATTCGTTTTTTGCGGGATTCAATGAATCCATAGCAGAGCCTTCGCCTACTAACCATTGTCCGTTTATAAATTGTACAGGATGAGTCATATTTACCTCTTAGCTCTGGGATACTCTAACCCAATCACCTTCGTTAACTAACAAAGCTTCTGCGGTTTGGCTGTCAATGACCGCATACTCTTGCGATTCATCAATACTGATTGGCATCTGGATAGCTCTGAATTCAGCAACCTGAGTATTACAGATAATGTATTTTTTGGTGTTTTCTACCGGGCCTATTTTTACTTTCAGTCTTTTCGAGTTTCTTACGGTTTTGATACTTTCTAACTCGGCTTCAACCGTCGGTCCGGCATCAAAGATGTCAACGTAGCCTCGGTTAACAAAACCTTCGCTTTGCAATAAACGCAACGCCGGAACGGTTTTATCATGTACTTTTCCGATAACGGCCTGTGCATCTTTCGATAATAAGCTGACATAAATAGGATACTTTGGCATTAGCTCGGCGATAAATGCTTTGTTACCAATTCCTGACAAATAATCGGCGGTTGGAAAGTCCATGGAAAAGAAGTGTTCTTCTAACCATTGCCAAAAAGGCGAACGACCATTGGCATCTGATACGCCGCGCATCTCTGCAATCACAGTGTTGTTAAACCGTTCAGTGTGCTCGGCCATAAACAGAAATCGAAACTTTGACAGGAAGCGCCCGTTGTTATTGACTCTATAGGGCGCTTTGAGGAACAAAGTGCAAATTTCCGTGGCGCCGGTATAGTCATTGTTCAGGGATAATATATCAATATTATTGTAAATATTGAGCTCCCGAGACGAATGCACCACTTTACCCAAATGATAGTGGTAAAACGCATCATTTAGGCCAACAGCCGCTTCAATACCACTGGTACCAACGACTTCACCTGTTTCGGTATTTTCCATAACGAACAAGTAACCCTCGTCACCTGCACACAGAGGTGTTGAGTGAAAAGAGCGCGTTGCTCGATTAATGCGGTTGGTCAATAGTTCTTCATTGACGGGCAGGGACGTAAAGCCATGCCCGGACTCGACGGCTATCTGATGTAAAACTTCATAATCACTGCTACGAATTGGTCGTACGATAATCATTTTGTTTCTCTTTAAAATGGACGGACTAGCCGTTTACAACATTAGCGACGGCGCGCTCAAAGCGAGCCAGACCCTCAGCAATATCTTCTTCCGGGATCACCAACGATGGTGTAAAACGAATGATGCTGGCTCCGGCTACCAGGCTCATCAAGCCTTGGTCCATAGCTGCATTTAAAAACTCTTTGGCACGGCCTTGGTAAGCGTCATTTAGGACGGCGCCGATCAGTAAGCCTTTGCCACGAATTTGGGTAAATACATTATATTTTTCGTTGATCGTATTCAGACCAGATTTCAGTAGTTGTTCACGATGTTTAACCCCATCAAGAACGGCTTTATCATTGACGGTATCAAACGCAGCTTCCGCTACGGCACAAGCGAGTGGGTTACCACCATAGGTACTGCCGTGAGTACCAATCTTCAAATGTTTTGCAATATCTGTTGTCGTCAGCATAGCGCCGATTGGAAAGCCGCCACCGAGTGCTTTGGCTGTGGTGAGAATATCCGGTGTTACGTTTAACCCCTGATAAGCGTATAAATCCCCTGTGCGACCAACGCCGGTTTGTACTTCATCGTAAATAAGTAGAGCATTGTGTTGGTCACAAAGTTCCCTTACACCTGTGGCAAATTCATCTGTTGGGGAAACGATACCACCTTCACCTTGTAATGGTTCCATAACAACGGCGCAGGTGTTGTCATTAATGAGTGCTTTTACAGATTCAAGATCGTTATATTCGGCATGCACGACATCACCAGGTTTGGGTCCAAAGCCATCGGAGTATGCTGCTTGTCCGCCAACGGTCACGGTAAAAAATGTACGTCCATGGAAACCCTGTTTAAATGCGATGATTTGGCTTTTCTGCGCTCCGTAATTATCTAAAGCCCAGCGGCGAGCAAGTTTTAATGCCGCTTCATTGGATTCAGCGCCGGAATTAGCGAAATACACTTTTTCTGCAAACGTGTTGTCGACTAATTTTTTAGCCAGACGCAATGCAGGTTCATTGGTCATAACATTGGATAGATGCCAGATTTTTTCGCCTTGTGTTTTCAGGGCGTTAACCAGGTTAGGATGACAATGACCAAGACAGCTTACGGCAATACCACCGGCAAAATCGATTAATTCATTTTCATTTTGGTCCCATACTCTTGAACCTTGGCCACGAACAGGGATCACCGCAGAAGGTGAATAATTAGGCACCATTACATGATCAAATAACTCTCGATTTACTGAAATTTGCTCAGTCATTCTTTATTTCCTCAATTACTAATTGGTATTTTTGGCATCGCTAAAGGCTACATTTACCTTAGCATCACTGCAAAATTGGTGAGTATTATGCCAGAATTAAGCGACCTTGTCTTTGCTTAATTGCCATGCAGGCCAGTAAAAACAAGGGGTTGCCTGATTTTATTCAACAATCATGAATAAGTATGTATTCCTAGGTTAGGTCTGTATTGAAATAAATTATTCCTCAATCGTCAAGTTGAGTTTAAATACGTATCAGTAATTATGTGCGGTTGAGCAGTTTTTGCAGAGAATCTTGAAGTGTGGGTGTTAACGATCGAAATTTGACGCCAATAAGGTACTCGTTACTTGATATTCTTCGGTTTACAATAATTCTACCGGTCAGGGATATTTGCTCGCCTGACTGTGTATCTTCGGAATTTATCGTTAAGCAAAGTTCCTGAGGGATTGCGCAATAGCGTTTTATGGCGTCGGTAACATAAGGAGGAACCGCCAGTTGCATGCCGGATAATGAAATATTAAGACTGGTGCCGGCATACTCCTCACCATCATTGCCAGGCAAAATTATGGTTACGGGTAATTGCAGGATATGTCTTGGATGGAAACGTCTTTCTACGGCCATGTTAATACCTTGTTCTGGAAGAAATCTCCAGAAATAAAACCAATTCAAAGAGTTAGCAATGAATAGGCGCAGGGGAATATACCACCTAGACTGGGGGGGACCGTTTAACGATTGCTAATCGTTGAAATAAATCAATTAAAGTTGTTCATTTATAGTGGTCCACACTAGCTCAGAGCCGATGCCAAAGTCAATGAATCCAACGGTTTTGCCTTTAAAAAATTTTCCAGTAGAGCCAATCCCTGTTGAGTGAGAATGGACTCTGGATGAAATTGAACCGAATAAATTGCCAAAGATATGTGCTGTAATGCCATGATTTCATCAATACTGCCATCGTCGTTTTGGGTCCAGGCTGTAACTTCCAATTCCTCGGGCAGCTGCTTCGAGTCGACAATCAGAGAATGATAGCGTGTTACCGTCAAAGGATTTTCAAGTTGTTGAAACAGACCTTTTTCTAAGTGTCTGATGGTGGACGTTTTGCCATGCATCACTTTGCGTGCTCTTTTTACGACGCCCCCATAGCATTGGGCGATAGATTGATGGCCGAGACAAACCCCGAGTAATGGGATCTTTCCGGCAAAGGCTTGGATGATTTCCATCGATTCGCCCGCGCCGTCCGGATCTCCGGGACCTGGTGAAATTACAATATAGTCTGGCGCTAAGTTTGCTACCTGAGACACCGAGATTTCATCGTTGCGAATGGTGACGACGTGTTGTCCTAGCTGCTGGAAATAATGCACCAGGTTAAAGGTAAAAGAATCGTAATTATCGATCATCAAAAGCATGGTGGAATGATACGCTGAGGTTGTTTGGCGGCGATTATTTCATTTGCACGGGACAAACTCAATTTCCTATATTGGATTATTAAAAATCGGTGGCTTGACTTGAAAGAATTTCAATCTTATCGCCCACGTGTATTTGTCCAGAGTTTAGTGGTATCAAATTCTGGCCAAAATAAATCTGTCCATCCTGCCCCTGTCGATATTTTCGTAATGTTGATAACGGCTCTTTATTTTCGTTACGCTTGCCAGTGGCAGGGTCGACGGTCGTAAATACACAGCGAGAGCAGGGCTTGCTTAGCACAAATTCTACATCGCCGATTCTGATCTTATGCCAACTATCTTCAGCGAAAGGGCCACAACCTGTGGCAACGATATTCGGGCGGAATTGCATCATGGAATGTCGTTGTGAGCTTTTTTGATTCAGATCCAAAAGCGACGCCTGTGAGATTAATAACAACGGGTAGCCATCGGCAAAACTAACGGGATGGGTTGTATTTTTTACGTGCCTTACCGAATTTGGACCAAAGTAATATAGTCGACACGTCACGCCCAGATACTGGCTTAACCAGGTATCCACTTCGGCTGAGCAATGTTGGCCTTTGAAGTTATCTCCCCATACCTGAACCGGATGATAATCGTTGGTAAAATCCAGATGTTGAAGTGTCAAACTTGGCATCTGAGGCGCATCTAGTGTAATGCCGTTGGCATCCAGTTGCGTACGAATCAATACCATTTTCGCTTTGCTGCGCCCGGTAATAAATTTTCCGGCTGTGTCGGTGACCAAAAAATGGCGATCAAATGCCATACCACATTCCTGGACATTACTGTGATTCAGAGCAATCCCCTTAGCGGATTTTACGGGGTAGATAAACAGGTCTTTAACCGAACAACGCATAGTCGATTCCAATAATTAAGATCCTTAAAATTATATTCAAAAATTTAAGAATTAACTAACCTTATAATTATTCTTGTTATTTTATTTATGCTTTGCGTCTGGAAGCGTATAATTGCGCCTTCCATCTGCTCATACTCCTGGACTGAATTTAATGTCGGCATCTAATACCTCAACACCGTTACCGACTCAGTCTGTCACTCTACTGCCTTTAATTAGCCTTCTTGCTGCAATTGTGGCTATTACGCCTTTGGCAATCGATCTCTACTTACCGGCAATGTTACTTATCGCCAAACAACTCGGCACATCCATGGCAAGTGTGCAAAATACGCTGAGTATTTATTTAGCGGGCTATGCGCTAGGTATGTTGGTGTTTGGTCCATTAGCCGATATGTTTGGTCGCCGTCGCCTTGTGCTTATTGGTTTGACTGGCTTTGTGGTGTGCTGTCTATTATTGCCGTTACAGACGTCCATTGAAGGGTTTATGGCATTGCGTGCTGTACAGGCGTTCTTAGGGAGTGCAGCAACGGTTGTTGTACCGGGAACGATTCGTCAGTTTTACGGCAAAAATACCGCCAAAGGGATGTCCTATGTCAGTATGATAATGATGTTCGCTCCGATGCTGGCGCCTACTATTGGTAGTTTGATTTTAGTATTTGGTAACTGGCAGTGGATGTTTTATTTGCTTGCCATATATGGTGGTGCATTGATCTTCTTTGCTGGTCGTTATTTGCCGGAAATGCAAAACACCACAAAAAATAGCAGTGTTAATCAGTTTTTAAAAAATTATTATGTGGTCTTAGGGGATCGGCAATCTCGTAAACACATCCTTAGCAGCATGTTGGCGGCCTTTGCGTTCTTTTGTTATTTGACGGCGATCCCCGGTGTCTATCTGGATGTTTATCAAACGTCGGAGTTTTTGTTTAGTTTTCTTTTTGCGTTAAATGTATTGGCGTTAATGCTGGCGCAATTTATTAACACCCGTTTGGTTGGCCGTAAAGGTTCCCCTTGGATCTTAACCCGCGCTATCGTTTTAGGTGTCTTATTCGCGGCTTTGCTGGTGTTGGTTAACTGGATTCAAACACCGCTTTTTTATACCGTTCTCACCTTATTACCTTTGATGAGCTGTCTCTCGCTAATTGCGGTGAGTGCTGACTCGTTAATATTGATCCGTTTCGGTCAACAAACTGGCACCGCAACGGCAGTTATTGGTACCGCTAAATTTGGGATTGGCTCGCTGGCCGGTCCCATTCTGGCTTTATTTGCAACCAATACCGCCATCCCTTTTACGGTGCTAATGCTCTGTGCGGTGATTATTATCGCGCTATTGCAATTGCCTTCTTTGCTCACCAATGCCGATAATTAAAATTATGGTGTTTTATTACTATCGCTCCACCTGAAGCAATTTGACATAGTTCAAAGGCTTCCCCTTCTCTTAGTTTTTAAATCTTGAAAGCTATCTTGCTCTTCTTTGCTTCTTTAGTTCCTATAAAGTTATTTTAATGGTGCTTATAGGTGGTTTATTGTGTTAGTTGCACATAATTACAGTTAAGTTACATTCTGTACATTTGAAATTGTGTCGTGATCCTCGTCCATCCTCAGGGGATGACAATATACTCTTCTTCTTACCTTACCGTTCTTAGCAAGACGGGTTCGAGACTCGATAAACCTTACCAATCATCATTTTTGAATCACTCTGGCCCTTTGTTTTACGCAGATTTGTTTTATTAAGGCAATTAATACAGTGGGTTATGGTTTTTCGTCTGTTGCTTTTATCACCTGTAGTCTACGAGCGCTTGCGTGTTTCGGCTATCAGTATAGGGGAAACGATCATGTCCATGAGCTTATTTTTGGCTCGATAACAATTGGGTTACAGGCCCTAATAGTTCCGTAACATTTTACCTCCACTCTGGTTACAGACAGTACATCTCATTTCGTTATAGTAAGAAAACTTTTGGTTTCAGGCTGAATATCAATCACCCATGTTAAGTTAATGTAACATTGATATTAATATCTCGTTGAAGCCTCTAAAATGACAACTATTGAATTTGAGCAAGCGGGAAGCATTAACTCTCCCGCTTATAAATACATCCCCGAGAGAC
>NZ_JBHZSG010000033.1:0-38141 GCF_043642205.1 Thalassotalea litorea
TATCAATGAAACCTATGTTGTAACTGAACCTCTGCCCTAACTCTGAGTTGTGCACAAACTTAATGTGATTGGTATAAAACATTTCTCCTGGCTCCCCCGAACTTTTCACTTACAAGACCAAAGCATTGCAAATGCATCAGGACATAGAGAAATAAAACGACTCTGACATCTGAGCTAAGAAAAATTAGAAGAGCAGGAAGGAAAGAGCCAATTTCGTGTTAATAGACTCTTTTCCTATTTAAGGTATTCCTATTGTTTAAGGAATTAGTGTTTTTGCGTACGCCCGAGCTTTTTCCAGGTCTTGAGCCGTGTCTACACCTTCTACCGGTAAATGACTTTTCGCCACTTCAACGTGAATCTTCTCACCGTGCCACAGCACTCGCAATTGTTCTAAGGCTTCGATATGTTCCAGCGAACTAGGCTGCCAGGATACATAGTCCGTGATAAAGCCGGCCCTGTAGGCATAAATACCAAGGTGACGCAAATACTCCGTACGTAAAGACGCTTGGTTGTCTTTTATCAAACTGAATTCATCTCGGTCGAAAGGAATACCTGCTCGCGAAAAATACAATGCATACCCCTGTCTATCACAAACCACCTTTACGACATTAGGGTTAAACACGTCTTCACCAGAAGTGATCTCTACCGCTAAGGTAGCCATTCGAGCCTGACTCTGATTTGACAAGTTCGTCGCTACCTGAGCAATATTTTCACTTGGGATAAACGGTTCATCGCCTTGCACATTTACAATAATTTCATTTTCATCAAATTGGTATTTTTCTACAACTTCGGCAAGACGTTCGGTACCGGATTGATGATCTGCGCGGGTTTCGCAAACCTCAACAGGCAAGTGTTTGACTGCTGCCATAACTCGTTGATTATCAGTTGCAACGATGATGCGCTGTGCTCCTGAAGCGATAGCCTTTTCTGCCACCCATTCAATCATCGGCTTACCCTGAATATCGGCTAATACCTTACCCGGCAGCCGGCTAGATTCATAACGAGCCGGAATAACAACGGTAAATCCCATATTATCCCCGTTACTCGTCACTAGTCAGTTTACGGGCTTGGTTTTCAAGAAGCACCGGAATGTCTTTTTCAATCGGGTAAGCCAAGCGATCAAATTTACAGATTAGTTCTTGTTGTTCTTTATCATAAGCCAACTTGCCTTTACAAATTGGGCAAGCCAGGATATCGATAAGTTTTATATCAAAAGCCATTAGTTCAATACTCTTGTGTTAATTAAATGAAGTAAGCGTTGCTTATCCGACTCAGACAATACGCCTTCTACGGGTAAATACCAAGCATTATCCGGGCATATATCCCGACATTTGACTGCATCTTTTTCGGTCATTAATAGCGGTATTGCTGAATCGAACCCAGCAAAATCTGAGACGACAAATTTATGATGATCGACAAATTCAGTCGGTTCAACCACAGCAAACGTTAAATCCCTCAAGGTGTCAAAAAAACGTTGAGGATTGCCAATACCCGCTAACGCCTGAACATTTGCGCCATAATGGTTTATAAATTGTTGCACACTTATGGTCTCACCAGATTGAATATGAACCAAAGAACCGGGTTGCAAAGTCAATTGCAGCTCGCCGTGAGCTGGAACACCGCCATTACAAATCACCGCGTCGACGCTTTGTAGCCGCGCAGGAAGTTCTCGCAATGGTCCTGCTGGTAATAGCCAGCCATTGCCAAATCGACGTTGACCATCGACAATGACAATTTCCAGATCCCGTTGTAAACGGTAATGTTGCAGGCCATCATCACTGATAATAATCTGACAACCCTGTGCAACCAGATGCTGGCAATTTGCTACCCGATCGGCACCAACGACGGTAGGCACCTGGCAACGCTGATAAATAAGGACGGGCTCGTCGCCAGCCTGCTCTGCGGTGGTGTTATTATCAACATTTAATGGGTAAGACTCCGCCGTACCGCCATAACCTCTTGAGGTTACCCCAACCTGAACGCCAAGCTGTTGAAGCAGGTCAACCAAGTAAATCACAACCGGGGTTTTGCCATTACCACCAACACCGATATTGCCGACAATAATCACCGGAACCTCGACATTAACGCGCTTTTTTAAACCGATTCGAAATGCCCATTTTCGGATTGAAGATAAGAGCCAGAATAATAATGACAACGGCAACAGCAGCCACTTTATAGCATGATTTCGATACCAGGCTTGTTCAATTAAGCGCATCTAAACATCCTTGCCATTACTCTTGGTTTACCTGCGTTGCCGAAAATTTTATCCAGACGATTAATCACCAAACTGGAATCTATGCAATTGTGCATACGCACCTTCTTTTTCTAATAATTGCGCATGGCTTCCCTGTTCAATTAACTTGCCCTTCTCCATCACCGCAATATTGTCTGCGCTTTCGATCGTAGATAAACGATGCGCGATCACAATACAGGTACGGTTTTTCTGTAAAAAGTTCAATGCATCCTGAATATGACGTTCCGATTCCGTATCCAGAGCACTGGTCGCTTCATCCAGAATCAGGATCGGCGCATCACACAATAATGCTCGGGCGATGGCGACACGTTGCCGCTGGCCCCCACTGAGCATTGAACCGTTTTCACCAATAACCGTTTGCAAGCCATCGGGTAAATCTTCTGCGAACTCTAACACATGAGCATGTTTAGCGGCGTTGATGATTTCCTGCTCGCTGGCACCCGGGCGACCATAGGCTATATTATTTGCCAGCGTATCATTAAACAGTACAACCTGTTGAGACACATAGGCAAACTGCTTTCGCAACGACTTTAACCGATAATCCAGAATATTCTCACCATCAATTAATACCGCACCAGATTGCGCACGATAAAAACGTAACAATAGGGAACTGATGGTAGACTTACCGGAACCTGAACGTCCCACCAAGGCTAAAGTTGTCCCGGTCGGAACCTTAAAACTGACGTTATCTAACGCTGCGCTTTCCGCGGTATCATAAGAAAACTCAACGTCTTTAAATTCAATTTCACCGCGACTGCGTTGCAGTTCCAACGTCCCCGTGTCATTTTCTACAGGCTGGTCGAGCACTTCGAATATGCTGGTACAGGCAGCCATACCTTTTTGAAATTCACTGTTGACCGTAGTTAATAATTTCAATGGTCTTAATAACATGATCATGGACGTGACGACCGTGGTGAATATGCCCGGCGTCAGATTTTCAATCATGTTATCCATGCTGGCAACATACAACACGAATGCCAGGGCAAACGACGCGATAATCTGGATCACCGGCACGCTAATCGCCTTGGCGGCAACCATTTTCATACGTTGCAAACGGTTTTGATTGTTTATCTTGGCAAAGCGGTCATTTTCACGGGATTGGCCATCAAAAGTGACAACAACTTTGTGACCATTAAAGCTTTGTTCCGCGGCTCCGGTAACTTCCCCCATAGCCTGCTGAATATGTTTGCTCACGGCTCTGAAGCGCTTTGAAACGATCACCACGATCACCGAGATCACTGGGGTAATGAGTAAAAAGATGGAAGATAGTTGCCAGGAATAATAGAACATCAATCCCAGTAAGCCGAGAACAAACGCCCCTTCCCTAACCAGCGTTAATACGGCTTTAGAAACGGTATTGAGCACTTGTTCGGTATCGTAGGTTAGCTTGGAAATCAAAGCGCCGGTAGATTCCTGGTCATGGAATGACACTGGCATTGCAAGAATATGCTCGAATAGCTCCTGACGCAGCTTCATTACAACATGATTTCCGACCCAGGCCAGACAATAGGTGCCGATAAAATGAAATATGCCGCGGAATAAAAACGCCACCAATACAAATAGAGGGGCATATTTTAAAATATCTGGGTTGGATTGGGTTAAGCCATCGTCAATCAACGGCTTAAGTTGAGAGAAAAATAACGTGTCGATACCGGCGTAACCGAGCATACCGATGATGGAAACCACTAACCCGGCTCTCAGCCCTCGGGTATAGGTGAATAAACGACGAAAATTGGGCCAGGTACGACTCTTCTCAGAGGCGTTACTCTCTAACGACTTTGTAGCTTGCATTAACACTCTCAAGTAAACCGGTACTGCGGTATTCTAACGATAATTGTTTGATCTACCAACTCTTTGCAATGTCTTTAAGCTGGATTCATCCCCTGCAAGTGTAGCAAACTGGTTATAAAACCATAGCGGCGCTATATGTTGTCGATAATAAGAAACGTGGATCTGGCCGTCGATGACAGTCACTTTAATCATCCCTGAATCGGCCGTATTGTGTAATTTGGCCCCGACTTTTTGATACCTTGACGTCACTGTATTTGAGGGCATATTCCAGCGATTCAAGTAACCCGTACTAAAAATTACATGCTTTGGTCGAATCGCATCGATAAATTTCTGTGACGATGAAGACTTTGAACCATGATGTGGGGCGATAAGGACATCAATGCTTATGCCGTTAAGTTGTGGGATCAGTTTGGCTTCCACCGATGCCGGGACATCACCGGTTAACAATAAATTATGGATCCCATCACTAATCAATAAAACGCAGGAATCTTCATTCTCCTGCCACCGAAACGTTTCCGGCCACAAAGCCGTTATGGTCAATTGCTGCCATTGCCATGTTGACGATCGCTGACAGGGCGTTGGCGCATGCATTACTGATTTTTTATCATCATGCTCCCCGTCTGGCTTCCGTTGCGCAAGCTTGCTCAACTGCAGCGCCGTTGCGTTGACAATGAGACGTTTTGGCACGGTATGATCGAGTAAATATGGCAGACCACCAGCATGATCGTTATCACTATGACTAACCACCAGGAAATCAGGTTGCAACAGACCTTGGGCCCGTAAAAATGGATGCACTACCGATTTTGCAATACTTTGCCCGCCTGGAGAACTTGCTCCGGTATCATAGATCAATGCCTTGTTATTGTGCTCAACCACCACACTCAGTCCATGACCAACATCGAGTACATTGATTATCCATCCTCGACGGTTTCCCCCTTCATTTAACGGCCATTGATAGGCGCTAAACACGAGCGCTACCACAGCATAAATACCAAGCAGTTGCGCTCTAAACTTTGGGCTATACCCCACGTTATAAGCAAGGAAAAAAATGGCGCCAAAAAACGCGAGCAGTAATACAATATTGGAGGAATAGACAATGCTAAATGGTAGTTCACTGAGCAAGGTGAGCTGTTTCCAGATAAAGGTTAACTGCCAGGTACTAAGCTCAATCAACCCCTGAGTTAACGTTGGAGAAAACAAGCAGAATATGGTCATCAGCAATAGCATTGGCATTATTATCAGACTGAACCAAGGCAAAATCCACACATTGGCAAGCCAGGGTAACAGCGGCGATTGCCCAAACAGCAATAAATTTACTGGGGTCAACACTAGTGACAGGGACAATTGCAGTTTAATAAACAGCCACGCTTTGGCCATAAAGCCTGATGATTGCAGCCGTCGTGCCCAAAACACCAATACAAGTATGCTTATTAATGCGCAAAACGATAACCAGAATGACGTGGATATCAGACTAAAAGGTCGAAATAAAACCACTACAAACATACCGTACAAACACCAGCGAAGCGCATCCACTTTGCCATGACTGGTACGCATTAACCAAAATAACACTAGCATGATCATGGCTCGCATCGTAGGCGTTGAAAAATTTGAGAGCTGAGCATACGTTAAAGCAAATAACAGACTGCTTACTACCGGCATGAAAAATAACCATCTTTGGTAGAACAGATTTACCGGCATCAACAATAAACCTATTCGACCTAACCAATAACCTAAGGTTGCAACGATCCCAAGATGCAAACCTGAAATCGCCATTAGATGCGCAGTTCCGGTATTTTGTAATACTTGCCAATGCTCAGGTTCAAACTCCTGACGGTACCCGAGCGTCAACGCCAATATCAGCGGCTTAATATCTGAATCTTCTACCTTTAATTTAAGATTTTCAAGGATCCGCTGCGACCAGCTAGCATTAGAATTAACCTTTGCAAACGATTGCCTCTCGTCGTTATACACATATCCTTTAGCGACAATAGCATTGCTTAATAGCCAGCGCTGGTAAGAAAAGCTGCCCGGGTTTGCCAGGCCATGGGCCGGTTTTAGTCGAGTCTGGACTCGAACTCGCTGCCCCTGAGCCAGAAAAGGCGCGTTTCGATACCAGGTTAAACGCACGTTAAAGGGCGTGGCGAGGGGCTTGGTATTTATTGACTGGACGTTAAACGTAAAACGTTTGTCGATGGCATCATTGTTGACTAAGGTAGTGATATTTCCTTCAAGTTCGATCACCTGATTAAAAAATTCGATACCTTCAAGATTATTGGTTTTAAGCACAGAAAAATGATTATGTGCATGCCACCATATAAATGCAGCTCCGAGTAGCAAGCCACTAATAAACCTGAAGTTATTGAAAAAAAGTAAAATCACTGCAACGATTAAAATAGCAATAATTAAAAATAGTTCTGGTACTGTCGGCAAAAATAGCGACAATATGGCCCCTAGAAGAAATGTGAGCAACCACCGTTCCATAGTGATAGTAGTCCTTAATTAATAGCTTTTATGCCTAAGAAACTGATAAAACGTTGGCTGCCAGATCATCAGACACTGAAAAGCCACAAACACCTGCAGGTCTTTGGAGATTTGCTTCATGATGGCAACCTCTGGCATTTGAACAGACGTTCGGTAACGAAAGCGTTTGCAATTGGTCTGTTTATGGCGTTTGTACCCTTACCTTTTCAAATGCTCCTGGCCGCGGGCGCCGCTATCTGGTTACATGCCAATCTGCCCCTAGCGGTTGCTTTGGTATGGTTAAGTAATCCCTTTACAATCCCACCAATTTTTTATGGCTGTTATAAGCTAGGTACCATATTGCTCAACGTCCCGCAGCAGGATTTTACGTTTCAATTAAGTATGGTCTGGATCAGCGAAAGTCTGGCGGCAGTGTGGGCACCATTTCTGTTGGGCTGTTTAGTCTGCGCGGTGTTTTTCTCGACATTAGGCTATATCGGTATCAGCACATTATGGCGGCTTAACGTGTCAAGAAACTGGCGCAATCGCCAACAACGAAATGGCGATTAATTCCCTCGTTATTGGTAAGCAAACACACTAGCACGCCTTGTTAATTTCAATCCTCCACTAGCACCCAGCCAAGCCAATTTAAATCACCGGTCCAGTATCAAACGCCTGACCGGGAAATGCTCTGAATCTGTGACCTTAACGGGTATTGCTTAACGTTTAGGCCGCATCATAGTGAATAGCACCTAGGGTACATTCCCAGATTATTTACAGAACGTATTTTGAGGTTCAAGCGCACCTGGAAGCGGTGCGCTAAAAGATGAAAGCTAGACTTGCCCCAGCACTTTCGCTGGTTCGATTTGGGTGGCGCGCCATGCCGGATATAACGTTGCCAATAGGCTTAAGATCAACGCGGATGTAATCGTGGTAACCACATCAGATGTCTGTAATTGGGTCGGTAAAAAATCAATAAAATAGATGTCTCCGGAGAGAAAACTCATCCCGAGCCACTGTTCTAGTTTACGAATAATCGCTGTCAGGTGTTGTGACAACAATACCCCAAGGCTTCCACCTAAGACACACCCCAACACACCATTGACCAGCCCCTGATAAACAAATGCCAGCATAATGGTTTTCCGTTCCGCGCCCATGGTTTTCAAAATGGCGATATCGCCTTTCTTTTCGTTTACCGCCATAATCAAACTGGACACAATATTGAAGCTGGCAACCGCAATAACCAGCAACATCACCACAAACATCACGGTTCGGACCAATTGAATGTCATTAAATAAATGACCTTGAGTCCTGGTCCAATCGTGCATATACACATAAATATCCAGACGCTGCCCTATTTGTGCGACAACCTTCGGCGCCTGAAACACATCGTCCACTTTAATTCGAATACCGTGAACGCTATCACCCAGACCAAGAAATTGTGCGCCGGTAGTCAATGGCATAAACGCCATCGAATCATCAATCGTACCGCCAAAATTAAAAATCCCGGCAATCGTCATATTCTTTTTAATCGGTGCTAAAAAGCGCCCATTTAACCCTTGTCCTTGTTTTAACCGGGGCATTAGTAACTGGACCGTATCCCCGACTTCAACCTTGAGCTTTTTGGCGATCCCCTGACCAATCACCAGAGATTGTCCCTGCAGTTGTTGCCAGCTGCCTTGGCTGACAAAACTGGCAATATCCGAAACCGATTTTTCCAGTTGTGGATCGACGGCGCGAACTTCCAGAGCTTTGATATTTTCGCCTTTTTGTAGCATGCCATTTAGCTTGATCACCGGCGCTGCCGCAGTAACATTGCCGTGCTCTTTTGCCACCAGGATTTCATCACGCCAATCTTCAATGGGTTCAAGCACGGTGATAAATTCACCATGGGGGATCACTGACAATAAACGTTTAGCTAATTCTCGCTCAAACCCATTCATCGCCGACAGGACGATGATCAAGACCATAACACCCAGTGCGATACCTAAGGTTGACGACGCAGAAATAAAAGATGAAAAACCTTGACCATGACGGGTGCGTACGTACCGTAAACCAAGAAACATGCTGAGCGGTTTAAACATTTTGTGGGTTACTCCGCCGCACTCTGAACGGACGATTCAGACATAGTAACTAACTTGCCATAATCCAGTTTTAACTGCCGCCCCATTCTTGATGCAAGGGTCAGGTCATGGGTAACGACCACAAACGATGTACCTTCTGATTCATTCAACTTACGAATTAAATTGAAAATCTGTTCGGCGGTATCAAAATCAAGATTTCCGGTCGGTTCATCGGCGAGTACTAAAGAGGGTTTGGTCACCAGTGCCCGGGCAATCGCTACCCGTTGCCGCTCACCGCCAGACAATTGTGATGGACGATGGCTTAAGCGATGCGACAATCCCACTTTATCGAGCATTTCCTGCGCTTGTTGGCTAGCTTGTTTGGGGGAATCTCCACGGATCAATAAAGGCATCGCCACATTTTCAAGTGCACTGAACTCCATCATCAAATGGTGAAACTGATAAATGAATCCAAGTTTCTCATTGCGAAAGCGCGCCCGTTTTCTGGCAGAGATTTGATAGATATCGACATCATCAATCAATACCCGTCCTGCCGTTGGTGTATCTAACGCACCCGCTAAATGCAAAAAGGTACTCTTACCACAACCGGAGCTACCGACAATAGCGACCAATTCCCCGGCATTCACCGTTAAATCCAAGCCCTTAAGTACCTTGGTAATTTGTGGACCCTGTCGATACTCTTTTATCAGCCCCTGACAATCCAATACCTTACTCATTCCTTAATACCTCTGCTGGTTGAGTCTTGGAGGCCCGATAAGCGGGATACAATGTCGCCAGAAAACTCATTAATAATGCGGAAATTAATATAACCAAAACCTGTTCGACTCTAAGCTCCACTGGTAACTTTTGCATAATAAAGCCCGAGCCTAAAATATTGACACCAAATAGCGACAAGATACTATTTAAATTCAACGTTACCAAAACTCCGGCAATACTGCCGAGAATGGTTCCCCAAATTCCATTTACCATGCCCTGGGTCATAAATATCTTTAGCACGCCTGTTGGCGACATGCCTAACGTCTGTAAAATGCCGATTTCGCCTTGTTTATCGATCACTACCATCACCAGTGCAGAAACAATGTTAAATGCTGCGACCGCGATAATCAGAGACAGCATCAGCCACATCATATTTTTTTCCACTTTCACCGCCGCGAATAGATTGCCCTGGGTTTTATCCCAGGTAGAAAATTCAAAGTTTTGCAGCAATGGCTGAGTTTGTAATTGTGCGACGACATCTTTGGCGGTAAATGCGTCATTTAGATACAGGCGAATATTATTCACACCTTCACCGCTACGACGCAATAATCGCGCAGCATCTTTGCCGTGCACCAATACCATTTGATTATCAACCTGCGAGCCTAAGTAAAATACCCCGGCCACGGTGAAGGTTCTTTGTACTGGTACCCTGCCCATCGGGGTAAATATTGTTTTGGTGGGCAAGAGTAATCGGACTTTATCGCCAATCGACACGCCCAGTGAGCGCGCCAGCGATGCTCCCATCACCATTTTATAGTCGCCAGGAATAAGAGCCGAAAGGCTGCCAAATTGCATATGTTTTTCAATAATGGAATCGGACAATTCGTATTCAGGGAAAATTCCCTGCATTAAGACCCCGCTCAATTGCGTTGCCGATTGCACCAGGGATTCACTCTCCACATAAGGTGTGGCTTTGCTGATCAGTGGATCTGACTGCAGGGTTTCAGCAACCTGCCGCCAATTGTCAATTGGCTGTTCAGAGCTTATCACTGTATGCGGGACCAAACCCAGAATGCGCTCTTTTAGTTGCCCTTCAAAACCATTCATTACCGAAACCACAGTGATTAAAGCGGTGACGCCAAGTAAGATTCCGGCAATTGAAAAAAACGTAATAAAGGATACAAATCCAGATCGATTTTGGCTGCGAGAATACCTTAAGCCAATAAAAAGACTAACCGGTTGAAACATTTAGTTTTATAAATTTGAGAGAATTGCACTGATGATAAAAGGTCGCCGACATAAGTACAAGTCGCGTGATGCGTTAGAACAAAATAAAAAACCCTTGCTCAGCCGTTTGAAAAGCACGTTGCAAGCTTGCATCCCTTTGAGATCTAATTACAATCTGTGCAGCAATGTGAAAATCGGTCGGCAACGACCTCAATTATCCACGCTTTTTTCCTGTTTATCGTTATCACATTATTTAGCGTGGCAGACAATACAGAAGGTATCATGACCCAAGATTGCAGCATATTCCGGCCGACACTGGCAAGCGCATCAAAGAAATCAATCGCCGATAAAAAGATCTGGCAACAACTTCCCGGCAGCAGCGATTCGCTGGCTTTATATCAAGCTGCGCTTCTGCAAAAACAAGTCCTTTTAGTGATTTGTGAAGACACGGGCTCGGCACTGAAGCTTGAACATGAACTGCAATCTATTAATGATAACAAGCTCGATATCTGTATGTTTCCTGACTGGGAAACGCTGCCTTATGATAACTTTTCACCGCATCAGGACATCATTTCCCAACGTCTGGCAACCCTTTATCAACTGCCGCGCATGAGCGAAGGCATTGTCATCGTTCCTGCCCATACAATGAGTCACCGTTTAGCGCCGCGCCAATATTTAGAAGCCAATAGCCTGCTGATAGCAGCCAATCAAAATAAAGACATGCATCAGCTTCGCCAGGAACTGGAATCCTGCGGCTATCGCGCCGTCGACCAGGTTATGGAGCATGGTGAGTTCTCAGCCCGTGGTGCGATATTGGATCTCTACCCAATGGGAAGCCCATTGCCTTATCGTCTGGACTTTTTTGACGATGAAATTGACAGCATACGAGTATTTGACCCCGATACACAGCGAAGTGGCGATCGTTTAGATAAAATTGAATTATTGCCCGCCCACGAATTTCCATCCGATGCGGATACCATTAACCTGTTTCGCCAGCAGTACCGCGACAATTTAAAAGCCACTAATGAAAAAGATTCGGTATATCATCAGGTCAGTAAAGGCATTATGCCAACCGGTATCGAATACTATTTACCTCTGTTTTTTGAATCAACACAAACCCTGTTTGATTATCTGCCAGACGCTATTCAGGTCATTTTACATGGCGATGTTCAGGGCCAGTTGCAGCAATTCTGGCTCGATATTCAGTACCGATATGAAGACCGGCGTTATGATCCATTGCGCCCATTACTGCCACCTCAGGACGTATTTATTCCGGTAGAAGAGCTGTTCGCTTTGCTCAAGCCATATCCTAAGGTTTTGTGTAAGACAGCGACGGATAAAAATGACAGTGGCAGTTGCCAGTTTAATCTCGCGCCACTTACCGATGTCGCCGTTAATCACCAACTTAAACATCCATTACAAAAGCTCACTAATCTAATAGCGACGCAGACTGAGCGTGGCGCCAACATTGTATTTATCGCCGAAAGCCAGGGTCGACGGGAAACCTTGATTGAGCTACTTGCCAGAGAAAAAATCAAACCCAAAACGCGCGACAGTCTCCACAAGGCTTTTGCCGATCCCACCCAAATCAGCATAACCGTCAATGGCCTTGCCAATGGTTTTATGATTGAAGATCCCAGCCAGCCTTGGGTCATTATCAGTGAAGACGATTTATTTACTGACCGGGTGCGACAAAGCCGACGCCGCAATAAAAGTCAGGAAACCAATAGCGAAGCGATTTTTAAGAATCTGACTGAACTATCCCCAGGACAGCCAGTGGTGCACATCGAGCACGGCATAGGACGCTACCAGGGGCTACAAACCATCGAAAATGCCGGGCTTAGCACCGAATTTTTAGTCTTAAGTTACGCCAATGATGCCAAACTTTATGTCCCTGTCGCGTCGTTGCATTTGATTTCCCGTTACAGTGGTAGCGATAGCGAAAGTACGCCGTTACACCGTTTAGGCAATGACGCCTGGAATAAAGCCAAGAGAAAAGCGGCCGAAAAAGTTCGGGATGTTGCCGCAGAGCTATTGGATATTTACGCCAAACGGGAAAGCTCTTCCGGTTATGCCTTTACGCGCGACAAGCAAGATTACCTCAACTTTAGCGAAAGCTTTGGCTTTGAAGAAACCGACGACCAACTCCAGGCAATTCACAGTGTGGTCGCCGATATGCTCGATGATAAACCCATGGATCGCCTGGTATGTGGCGATGTTGGTTTTGGTAAAACCGAAGTGGCGATGCGCGCGGCCTTTGTCGCTGCCAATGACAATAAACAAGTGGCGGTGTTAGTGCCTACAACGTTGCTAGCCCAGCAGCATTATGAAAATTTTCGCGACCGATTTGCCAATTGGCCAATCAATATTGAAGTGTTATCTCGATTTAAAACCGCAAAACAACAAAAACAAATCATTGCCGATATCGCACTTGGTAAGGTGGATATCTTGATCGGAACTCACAAACTATTGTCCGATGACATCAAATTCCATGATTTAGGCTTGCTAATTGTCGATGAAGAACACAGGTTCGGTGTCAAACAAAAAGAGAAAATCAAACGCCTCAGAGCCAATGTTGATATTCTCACCTTAACTGCAACGCCTATTCCAAGAACGTTAAACATGGCCATGGGCGGGATGCGTGATTTGTCGATTATCGCCACTGCACCGGCCAAACGACTGGCGGTTAAAACGTTTGTGCGCCAACGGGATGAAGCTCTGATCCGCGAGTCTATCTTGCGGGAAATATTACGTGGTGGTCAGGTGTATTTTCTCCATAACAATGTGCAGACCATAGAAAAAACCGCTCAGGAGATTCAGGAATTAGTGCCGGAAGCGAAAATCGTAACTGCGCACGGACAAATGCGCGAGCGAGATTTGGAACGCATTATGAGCGAGTTTTATCACCAGCGATTTAACGTGCTTGTTTGTACCACCATTATTGAAAACGGCATTGATGTACCCACCGCAAACACCATTATTATGGATCGTGCCGATCATCTTGGTCTGGCACAATTGCACCAATTACGTGGCCGTGTGGGTCGCTCACATCATCAGGCTTACGCCTATCTATTAACTCCGCATCCAAAACGCATGACTAAAGATGCCCACAAACGTTTGGAAGCGATAGCCTCATTGGAAGATCTTGGCGCTGGTTTTGCGCTGGCTACTCATGATCTGGAAATACGTGGTGCTGGTGAATTACTCGGTGAAGATCAAAGCGGACAAATGGCGAGCGTAGGATTTACGCTGTATATGGAAATGCTGGATCAGGCTATTAACGCCCTGAAAAACGGTAAGCAACCATCCTTAGAAGATCTTAACGCCAAACAAACCGAAGTGGATTTAAAAGTCCCCGCTCTGCTTCCGGATGACTATATTTTTGATGTCAGTACCCGACTCTCATTTTACAAGCGCATTGCCAGTTGTGGCAGCGATGCAGAGCTTGATGATATTCAGGTTGAGTTAATCGATCGCTTCGGTTTGTTGCCGCAAAGCGCAAAAAATATATTTCATATTGCCAAACTGCGCTTAAAAGCAGAAACTATAGGCATTACCCGAATCGATGCGGGCCCCAAAGGTGGTTCACTGGAATTTGCCGAACACACGCAAATCGATCCTATGGTCATAATTGGGCTGATCCAAAAACAACCGACGGTGTTTAAAATGGATGGCGCTAATAAATTAAAATTTGTGAAAGACACTGAAGACAACAAAACCAGATTTCAGCTCGTGCAGCAGCTACTGACGGATTTTGGTGCCAGTGCCGCATGATTGGAAGTAATATGACGCGACTAAGCAAAACAAAAAAAGCACATCACTTTTATCAATCTCTCATTGCTAGCACCGCTTTGAGTTTGTCCGCCGCTGGCTTGATGTGGCCAACGATAAGCAACGCTCAGATTGAAGAAGAGCAGCCTCGCTGGTTTGAAATTGAAGTGATTTTGGTTCAGCAATTACAGAATCAGTACCTGTCAAATGAACAATTTGATACTGGGATCCTGACGCCATATCAAGGAAAAAGCCTTGAACTTATCGAGCCGTATTTAACCGAATTAAAGAATTTCCAACACGCGCTACCCGAATGCGAATCATCCAAGGTTGATATGGCTCGGGCAAGTGACAAAGCTTATTTAGATGCTGCGGTGGCGGGTCATACCCTAAGCCAGGAAGAGACACAGGATATTACGATTGAGCTTGGCTGCAAACCGGCACAACCGCCACAATTGTTCGATGAGTTAACGCAAGGTGATATTACCGAGCTGGCCTATATTCCGAAATATTTTAGTGGTTACGAAAATCCGCAGGCCGAGCAGCCTTACCTGCTTGCCCAGGGTTCGCTACAACTTGGCCATATTTATCGCAGTCTGGCTCGTTCACAGCATTTTCGCCCACTCTTGCATCTTGGTTGGCGCCAGCCAGTACTGGCGCAAGGCGACGCATTACCCGTTAAGCTGATGGCGGGTGAAAACATAAATTTCCAATACCCCGAGCAAGCACAGACGTTAAACGAAATTCTGCTCGAACAACAAGTCGAATTGCCGCAATCGGGACTTCGGGATGAAGAACAGATTCAGGCAAACCTGCAGCGCATCATCGAACAATTGCAGGCTTCAGGTGACGAGATTGACGTTGCACCGATATTAGCGACCTTGCAACAGCAACAGCAGCTACTCAGTCAACAGCAACAAGCACAACAGCTTTCCCAGCTTATCGCCCGACCAAATCAGGACTGGTTTATCGAAGGCTTTTTCAAAGTCCATTTGGATCACTACTTATTTATCAACAGTGAATTTAATGTTTATCGACCACTAAATGAAGAGACCATTGAGGCGGTACAAAAAAATCAGACAGCGTCTGTCGATAATATTGTAACGTCGATTCCATTTAAGCAGAATCGGCGGGTAATCTCAGGTGAGCTGCATTATTTCGATCACCCTTTTATGGGCATGATCGTGCAGATCCGTCGTCACGAGCGTCCTCAACCGGAAGATGACATGGCAATTGCAACCGAACAATCACAAGCGAATGAATAACAAACGGTAAAAAATACAGACAAAACTCGGCAAAACCTAGTCAAATGTATCCGACTAACAGTCCACTTAGAGACTGACGTTAAGTATTAGGGGTTAGAAAAATATGAGCGAATCTTTGTACACACGTAACGGCGATCAAGGTATAACCCAACTGCCGGATAATCGACATGTATCAGTTAGCAAAAATGATCCCGCCATTGAATTTTACGGGGTGATTGAGGAGCTCAACGCTTATGTAGGGTTATTAAAAGCCTTTAAATTCTCACTGAGTGAGCAATAATTTAATGTGATTGGTATTAGCACTGAATTCACCGGCCCTTGGCGAAGTTGCGGACATACAGCGACAGCTGTTCGAACTCAGTCAAAGTACAAATTCGCAAGGCAAACTAGCGCCCTGTCATATTGATCAATTGGAACAATGGATTGATGGCAAATTAAGCTTATTGCCCACGCAACAGGGTGCTATTTTGCCCGGTGGCGATAAAACGGCAGCTCACGCCCGTGTGTGTCGGGCCATTTGTCGCCGAGCTGAACGCGCGGCGGTTGCCTTGCATAAACAACATCCGCAAGCGCCTGTTGCGCTCGCTTATTTAAATCGCTTGTCAGACTATTTTTTGGTTCTGGCTCGGCGAATCAATCAACGCCAGGGAGTATGTGATAACTCGCTGGTGTTGGACTCTGTTAAAGATCAGGATTAATGATGGACAAAACAACCGAAATTCAAGCAGCCGTTTTTCGTCGCTTACTGGCACATCTGGACAATCGCAAAGACGTGCAAAATATTGAACTAATGAATCTAGCGGGCTTTTGCCGTAACTGTTTCTCGAAATGGATGGTCGCAGAAGCTGAACAACTTGGGGTAACTATGGACCTCGATGAAGCGCGTGAAACGGTTTATGGCATGCCTTATGAACAGTGGAAAGAAAAGCACCAGTTGCCGGCGACCGAAGAGCAAAAAGCCAAATTTGCACAATTACAACGCGCAAAATAACAATCGCAATAACCCATCACACGTTAAAAAACGTGATAGCCTATGTCGTTTGCCCTGATCCTTGTTAACGTAAGTTACGTATCCGGGCATGTCCTTCATTGCCCTGCCCGTTTGAACGGCAATTATTTGGGCAGTTGTTTCGAACCAGTATGTTGCCCAAATCACAATGCGAATAAAAATTTTATCAAATACCCTGCTAACCACTACCGCTTTTGCCTGTATGTCCCTTATTAGCAATGCTGATGCCTTAGAAGCTAATGCCAACCAAGCTAGCAATAAAGCGCCCGCTAATAAACCGGACATCGCAACACCAATCAGCACAGATTCGGTTGAATCGAAAAATGGTCGACTCACTGGCATACCAGCCAGCGAGCAAAGCAGCAAGCAAGAAAGTAAGCGCGCTGCTGAGCAAAATAAGGTTGAGATTGGACTCCTGGATACCCTGGTAATTACCCCTAATCGCCAGCAAGGAAAAGTTCGTGACACGCAGCTTACTGTGCAGCGTCTGGATCAAGAGGCGATTGACCGGGAAACCATTAGTCATATTCAACAACTATTAAATGGTGTTTCTGGGGTGAACCTGAATCGCGGTAGCGGTCAGGAATATTTAAGCGCCATTCGTTCACCCGTCCTTACCGGAAGCGGAGCCTGTGGCGCCATATTGCTGCTCGAAAATAGTGTGCCACTACGTCCGGCAGGTTTTTGTAACGTCAATGGTTTGATTGAATCCCATCATGAGCAAGCGGAGCTTATTGAGGTTCAAAAAGGCCCGGGAAATGGCTTTTATGGCAGTAATGCTCTGCATGGCGCAATCAATGTTATCAACCCTGCCTCGGTCGCACAGACCGAAGCTCTGGCGCTGCAACTTGGCGAATACGGCCATGCCCGGTTGGGATTAAAAACCGCAGGTGATCATATTGCCACGACCACCACCTTATTTCATGAAGACGGTTACCGAGACGACAGTCAGGTTGACTGGCAAAAAATTAGCGTCGCCTACCAAGGGGATGCTCAGGATCTCCTGCAAACGACTCACCTGACGTTAATCAATCTTAATCAGAATACCGCGGGATATATCACCGGTAAAGACTGTTACAAAGACGAGCAAATCGCTCGCAGCAATCCGAATCCAGAAGCGTATCGGGATATCTTTGCTGCCCGCATTAGCCAGCAATATCAATTAGAAAATCTCGGACAGTTAACCCCTTATGCCCGGGTATCGGAGATGGAATTTTTAATGCATTTCCTACCAGGAAAACCATTGGAAACCAATCAACACGTCAGCCTGGGCACCCTGTGGCAAAATCAGTGGCAAAGTGACACGTTAGGTAGCCTAAACTACGGTTTGGACGTTGATATCGCCGACATTGAATTGCGACAAGAACAATTTTCGCCGACTCAGGGCTCAGCATTTTTAGTGGCAACTATCCCCGAGGGCAAACAGTACGATTTTCAAGTTCGTACCGTCAACAGCGGCGCTTTTGTGCAAATACAAAAAACCTTAACACCAAGGTTGCAATTAAATACCGGGATAAGAGCCGAGTACTCCCGCTACGATTATGACAATCGCATGAATAGCGGCCGCGTCGATGAACAAGGTAACCCTTGCGGATTTGGCGGCTGCCGTTACACCCGACCACAAGATTCCATTGATAGCTTTACCGATATATCGGCGAATTTAGGCCTGATTTATCAACTTAATCAACAACAGCAATGGCTGCTTAGCGTCAATCAAGGTTTCCGGCCACCACAAGTGAGTGAGTTGTATCGTTTACAGGGCGAACAATCGGTCAGCGAATTGGATTCTGAACATATTAAAGGCCTGGAATTAAGTTGGCGAGGCGACTGGCATAAGCACCAATTCAATCTGTCGGGTTATTATTACCACAAACATGACGTGATTTTTCGAGACAGTGAGCAATTCACCCGAAATGGTGGGGAAACCGATCATAAGGGGCTGGAAATTAGCTGGTCTTACGACCTGACTGATGCTTTGCAAAGCCAACTTGAATATACCTTTGCTAAACATACCTATAGCAATAACCCCGAAGGTTTAAATAACGATATCAACGGCAATGACATGGATACAGCTCCTCGAGAATTTGGGCGCTGGCGCTTAAACTATCAAGCCAATGACAATCAAAGCATTGCCTTGTCGGTCAGCCACATGGGTGGCTATTACACCGATATCGATAATTTACATCGCTATTCGGGACACGTGCTGGTGGACGCCTATTATCAGTGGCAACTCTCTGACAAATGGCGTGTTGGGCTCAAGGGACTCAACCTGTTAAACACGGCGTATGCCGAGCGCGCAGATTATACGGTATTTACCCAGGACAGATACTTCCCAGGCTTAGACCGACGTTTCTTTGTTCAGATGAATTACGCATTGTAATGTGCGCTATCGCGGATCCCTTAGGCACAGTCTAAACACCTTAAGTGCACATTAATGCCTTGGTAGTTGTGATAGTGGTGTTCTTGCTGTAGCGAGTAAATTAACCTTTGCACCGGATCAGGATTTCGATACCGAAGCGATTTCCTCTTCACTAAGCACACGCCATTGGCCTTGTTCAAGAGAGCTGTCCAGCTCTATCTCGCCTATTTTTTCCCGGTGCAAACCAATGACTCGATTGCCAATGGCGGCAAACATACGCTTTACTTGATGATATTTACCTTCACTGATCGTAAGCAGGGCTTCCCGGGGCGAAAGAATATCGAGAATTGCCGGTTTGGTAAGCTTGGCTTCGTTTTGCAGCTGCACGCCATCAGCAAAGGCTTGTACGGCACTAGCAGGAATGTCTTTAGAGGTTTGTACTCGATAGCGCTTAGCACAGTCTTTTTTCGGCGAGGTTATTTTATGAGACCATTGGCCATCATCGGTGATCAATACCAACCCGGTCGTATCGGCATCGAGCCTGCCGGCAATATGCAAATCAAACGCACGATCAACGTCGAGGAAATGCAGGACCGATGGGTATAGCTCGTCAATGTTCGAGCAAATACAGTCCTGCGGCTTGTGGAGCATGTAATAGCGAGCTTGCTCAAAGCTCAACGGATTATCAAACAGGGTAACGTCGGACTCAGGATACACCTGAAATCCAGGGTCTTTTACGATATCCCCAGCGACTCGAATTTCCCCTTGCTTGAGGAGCTTTTTCGCTTCGGAACGGGTCAATTCGGTACAGCGGCAAATAAATTTATCTAAACGCATAAATACAGCATCAGGCCTAATATCTGGCAACAGGGTGAAAAGCTTAAGTTTAACACCCCATTACCGGCCACTAAAGCCAGCATCCGTAAATTTATGGCCATCGTGCGCGAAAACGAATCACTCAGTGCTATTTTATTTCAGAGAGAAATAACTTGTTGGGATTCTCATTGAAAAAAAAGTCATTCACCATTATTCGCAATAAACGAGATTTGGGAATATGGGTCTGCTCGGATAGCTCGTTTAACTGCTTTATCGCATCGTCACTGAGTGTGAAGGTAGCATGTTTAAATGGCTTCCCCTCTTCACAGTGATTATCCTCTGCAAACCGTTTTTTAAATATCTCTGCTTGCTGACTCGCTTCGGCGCTGACAATTTGCGGTTTCCCCTGGGCATAATTGTTGGCATCTTCGATAAAATCGTCGACACTAAAACTCATTTTTGCCTTAGGTTTTTCCTGCTTTTTCAGATCAGCTAAACTCATAGCTCAGTTCCTGCTCAATAGATAAGAACTCATTGGCGATGGCTCGAATTTCGTCGGCTGCTTTGCCATTAGGTTCCGCTTCAAATACAGAAGTTCCCTTCTCTTCCGAATCATCGTATATATTGCGGTTATAGGTTACCGCGTCCAATACGTTGATGCCGTAAGACGAACAAACTTCTTTGGCTTCAATGATCCGCCCTGCCTGATTCGGTAATGATGGACATTGGGTGATAACAAAAGATGCAATCATCTTTGGATTCACCATTTTACAGGTACTGAGCATATCTTCCATATGCGGAGCTGTTTTTATATCGCGACGCTTTGGTCGCAATGGAATAAGCACGTGCTCGGCAACCGACATTGCCGCCCTGAGCGCCAGGTTATCCTGACCACCACAGTCAACAATCACATAATCGTAGTGCTCGTTCAGGCTTAATAAATCGTTGCGGATTTTACCGTACAACTGAATACAATTGATGGTAACCAGATCGGGATCATTATTTCGGGCCTGGATCCAATCTGAAGTCGTTCTTTGTGGATCGCAATCGGCGATCAATACACTGGCATTTTTTTCTTTGGCGAGATAAACACCTATATTTTGAGCCAGACAGCTTTTTCCGCTGCCGCCCTTTTCACCACCAACCAGAACAATCATGAGTTTAATTCCTTGTAATTGAGAGAATACATTTTTAGTGGGGGCTAAAAAATAGAGGGTTAGTCAACCATTTGCAGGCCAATCGAGAAACGATTACCCGTTAACTCGATACAACGCACAACTCTGGAGACTAGTGTTTGACTTTCAGGGTGATCAGCCTGAAAACAAATACTAACTTCGGTATCAACAGCAATGGCAAATTCGTGTTCAATACGAAGTCCACCCCGGGAAAAATCCAAACAAACCGATTTTACTTTGTGGGCCTGGCCTTCTTCGTCTCGCCATAACAAGTCGACGGTTTCATACTCCATATCAATACGGAAATATTGACGGCGTTCAGAAACATCTTGCTCAGAGTTAGACATTTTTATTCCTTTTATCTAAATCAGGTAACGCCAATATAACAAAATTAACAATTGAATTACAAACATCGAGTAACATGGTAAAAATATAAAAAATCCATTTATATTTAATTAGATGCAATATGCAGCGGGTATTTCAGATGCTCGTTGCTATTTACGGCGCAGATCTTGCCCTTATCAACAACAAATACATTTCACCCAGGCTTTTAAGGAACCCTATGATTTATCAACTCGATGCCTTAGTACCGCAAGTCGACGCTTCCTGTTTTATCGCAGACAATGCCACCGTAATCGGTAATGTCACCATAAAGGCTGATGCGTCGGTTTGGTTCAACGTAGTGATCAGGGCCGACAACGATGCCATCATCATCGGTGAAGGCAGTAACATCCAGGATGGCAGTGTATTGCATATCGACCCGGGCTTTGCCATGAACATAGGAAAAAACGTAACGGTCGGCCACAAAGTAATGCTCCATGGCTGTAATATCGGCGATGGCAGTTTAGTGGGTATCAATGCCGTAGTGCTTAACGGCGCAAAAATCGGTAAAAATTGTTTGATTGGTGCCAATGCTCTGGTCACCGAAAATATGGAAATCCCAGATGGTTCTCTCGTGCTAGGCTCACCGGCAAAAGTCGTCAAAACATTGAATGAAGACCAACAGCGCCAAGTTGCAGCTGGTGCTAGTCACTATGTCAATAATGCGAAGCGGTATAAAGCGGGGTTGAAGTCTCTTAAGTAAGCAGACGGCAGGTTTCAGGGTTCGGAAAAAGCGCACCCGCTTGGCGCCATTCCAAACTTGATTTGGAAATTCTTCGAGATGAAGAAAGACACACGTTTCTTTGAGTGGAGGTTACGATAAATCGTAATGGCGGAATAATGCGAAAAACGCATTGGCGTGGATAAGGTTTCATTGTATGAAACCTTGGTATAAGCCCCAAAAAACTGCGTCATTCCCTGCCACGACAGGGAATCTGTCACCTCAACACTGAGCGATTTAAGGATAGCGTTGCACTCACCAGTTGAATCCATAGCCATTTGCCGACCTTTTTTATCGATAACGCATGGTTCAAGAACGAACGCTGCTATTCCTTCTTACTCGCACCGCTCACAATCGCTAGGAAAAATTACGGCTCTAATAAATCAATCAAAAACGCGTAAATAAGCGCTTGGTCTTTGTAACGTTTATATCGACCCGATACACCTCCATGCCCTGCTTCCATATTAATATGAAATAGCAATTCATTATTGTCAGTCTTTTTCTCACGTAATTTGGCGACCCATTTGGCTGGCTCAAAGTATTGTACCTGTGAATCGTGCAAACCCGTGGTTACCAAAAGGTTTGGATACTCTTTTGCTTCTACGTTGTCATAAGGCGAATAAGACAACATGTAATCATAGTATTGCTTGTCGTTAGGGTTGCCCCACTCATCGTACTCATTGGTGGTCAAAGGGATGGTGTCATCCAACATGGTGGTCACAACGTCAACAAATGGTACCGCCGCCACCACACCACGATAAAGTTCAGGTGCTTGGTTAATCACAGCCCCCATCAACAAACCACCTGCACTACCACCAATTGCAAAGATTTTATCTTTCGAGCCAAATTTACTTTTAACTAATTCACGGCTGACATCAACAAAGTCGTTAAAGGTATTTTTTTTGTTCAGCAGTTTGCCTTCGTCATACCATTTACGGCCTAACATAGAGCTCCCACGAACATGTGCAACAACATACACAAAACCACGGTCGACCAAACTAATTACCGAATCTCTGAAGAATGGGTCAATGGTTGAACCATAAGAGCCATAGCCATATTGCAACAATGGATTGTTGCCATCACCTTTAAACTGATCCTTTTTATAAAGAATACTCACTGGAATATCAGCTCCGTCTCGCGCTTTCATCATAACGCGCTCAGAATGATATTGTTTGGCATCATAACCGCCCACCACTTCATCCTGTTTCTTCAATTCAATCGATGTTAAATCGAGGCTGATATCATAAACAGAACGAGGTGTGGTCATACTTTGATAACCAACACGAACAAAGTCTGCTTCAAAATCAACGTTGGACTGCAAGAAAACAGAATATAAGGATTCATCAAACTCAACAGGCGCGAATTCACCGCTATTTAAATTCATTACACGAAGGCCCATTAAACCATTTTTGCGTTGGGTGTATACCAATGCATCTTTGAGTACCAAAAATCCTGAAATCAAAGTGTCATCACGATGTTCAACTACATCCACCCATTTGCTTTTGTCAGGCAAATCAGTTTTCGCCACTTTCGATATTTTGAAGTTCTTGGCATTTAAATTAGTAAGGATGTAAAAGTCGTCACCATGCGGCTTGACGCTATATTCCAAATCTCGCTCAATGGCGTGCGCCAGCTTAAACTCACCCTCAGGTTTGTTGGCGTCAAGTAATGACACACCAAGACTGACCGTACTGTTATGGAAAATCTCAATGTATTGGTCGTCTAGTGATTTACCAATCCAGGTGTAGAACGACTTATCTTTTTCTTCATACATCAACGCATCGTCTTCTTGCTTAGTTCCGAGGGTGTGACGATACACCTGAAAACCTAACAAGGTTTGCGGATCTTTTTTGGTGTAGAAGACAGTGTTAGAATCATTCGCCCAAATGATTTGCCCGTTGGTACCGGTAAGCTCATCGTCAAAAGTGTCACCCGTATGAATGTTTTTGAACTTGATGGTATAGACGCGACGACTTAACAAATCTTCTGAATAGGCCAGAAGTTGGTTATCAGGGCTTACGGATAAACTGCCCGTGGCGTAATAGTCTTTGCCTTCAGCAAGTTTATTCTCATCTAATAATACCTGCTCCTGAGTTTCGCCAATCTTGGTGCGGCTATAAATACGATATTCCCCACCTGTGACAAATTTGCTTTGATAGGTATATCCATTTTTCGTGTAAGGTACAGATGAGTCATCTTTTTTAAGGCGCCCGACCATCTCTTTATATAAGGAATCTTGTAGCTCTTGCGTGTGTGCCAATTTTGCCATGGCATAATCTTCTTCGGCTTGCAAATGCGCAAGAATTTCAGGCTCAGAACGTGTGTCATCACGTAACCAGTAGTAATTATCAATGCGCTCATCACCATGAACCTGAATTTTCTTTGGAACTTTCTTAGCAATAGGTGCGACTACTTGACCCTCATCCACAGGATTTTCCTTAACGTCATGATCAACACTGCAACCTGATATATACAACAGCAGTAGTAACAAAGCGACTTTCTTCATTTTCAAATTCCATCTTAACCTATTGACAATATTAGATTTAGTAAATAATAAACGTTTACAGAAATCAACATATAAAGAACAATATTATTCAATAAAAAACAATAAGTTAAGAAAATCAGATTGATTGAAAAATTATAGTGTTCAAAATTTAAACCCGTATAAAGCATGTCGTTATACATTTTTTAATGAGTTTTCGACGTAACGATATCCTTTCCTTTTATTGATATTCAGCAGGTCATACCCACTGACAAATTGGATATTTTTCACATTCTATGTTGCAAATGAACCTCTGCTTTCACTCTGAGCTGTGCAAAAACTTAATGGCATTGGTATAAGACACGTGCAGAACGATTAAATCCTTGTGTTGCGTCCATCGGTTGAAATCTCAGTATTGGTGAACATGAGTAACCTTGTTCACATCTACTCAATGGTATATTCAATCAGCTCTTCTACGTAGACATAATCACCTTGTGACTGTGTCAATTTGATAAAGGTTTTTAAGTTGGGGGCATACACGTGAATATCTTCCGTATCAGCACTGAATCCCCGTGAGTTTGATACCCTACCTTGGTATTTGATGGTATAAGCCATGAACGTTCCAGCCTCAACCGTTTCCTTCTTAAAGGATAAAACTTCGGCATGTTGTACCGTTGAGCCTTTCGTACCGTCTTCACTGGTCCAGTGCTCTTCAAATTTCCATTTTTTACCGACATGCAAAGGCCAGCTATACCGAGGCGTTTTACTTGCAACTGGCTGAACAATCTCGGCAAGGGGAATAACGGCATGCTGAGTGACCATGTATAGGCCATCATTTTGGCTGACAATCTTTTTGGTATCTGTACCTTCGGCGCGTACCTCACCAGATGTCGTTACCCCTTTGTATTTCCATACCCATTTCTCACCATTGGTATAGTCTGCTTCGGTAGGCTGGCGTGAACCATCAAGCTCTTTTGCGTTGATAAAAACACTAACCATTAACAGTGTAAAAAATGATAAATATTGCGTCTTCACGTACAAAACCTCCTCGTTAACAAAATAGTCGGCTCAAATAGTAATGGCTATTTTGAAGCAACTACCCTTAGTGGCGCTAACACTTCTGATTATGAAGAGTTAAAGCGACAAGCAACAACCTGAAATGTTCTATTTTTCCGTATTGCAGACAAAAGCAAAGTGCTGTTGATCCTCACTCATCACCATTCGGGTAATATTGCCGTCACAGTCCTTCGAAAAATCTTGCCAGATAGCCCATTTCACGCCACTGACGTTTGGTTGTTTTAAGGTAACCGCTTCCGGTGTTGGGGTTAAATCGATTTTTGCCTGATAAACTTTATTACCAATCGCGGTTAACAACGAACCGTCCATATGCCAGGCGTAATACATGTTTTGAGAGGGAAGGTTAATATTTGCGTGGGTTGCTTTTTGCTCTGGGTTATAGATATACATCTGCCATCCCTGCCCATGTTCTTTGTTATAACTAAACAGCTCGGTACCTGGAATTTTTCGCAATGTTCGGCCAATATTCATATCCACAACATGAGACTCTTTATCATCAATACTGGCACGCTGTAACTGCATCGGTTCACCCAATACAAACAACAATAATTCATCGTCGGTTAACCAAACATGATAACCAACATCAAACAATTCTGGATATAACGATGAGCCCTTTGCCTTTGCATCCGCTCCCGTCTCGTTCAAAGGGTATTGCCAAAGCAGTTGTCGGCCATCACTGCCAACCCGGATCACACTAAAGTGCTCTCCATCTGGCGTTACTGTCGGCGAGTATTCGCTGGCGGCGGAGTTGGTCAGATTGGTTAATTGCGCCGTGCCTAGGTCATATCGCATACTATCGGTTTGCTGAGTCGTTTCGTCTTCTTGCTTAACCGTAAACATGGCGGTAAATAACAACGCCTTGGAATCTGGGGTAAAGTGCGGCTGGTTATCGTAACCCGGACGCTGCGTGATATTTGCCACATGGCTGACTTTATCATCGGTTAGATTAACCAGATAAATGTCATCTTCTGCCCGTGCGCCCGCAGAAACGGTTAGTGTTAGCGCCATCGCTGCTAAAGAACAATTAAGCTTTTTACAAAAGGGTTTTATAAAAAGTAAAGGGGTATAGCTCGCGGCAAATTTCATGATTGATGACATCCTTAACCGATTGAAAATTCAGTTAACTGTCGCCTGTTCACTTTCCATTGTCAATATTGTTACGGACGTAATGTTAGAGACCACCAACTGCTATCCACAAAGAGAATAACATCCGCGTTTTTAATACCGCACTAATACAACGCTGCTAATGGTAAGGAGAATCAATAATACCAATCACATTAAGTTTGTGCACAACTCAGAGTTAGGGCAGAGGTTCAGTTACCATATAGATTTTATTGATATAGTCATTCTATATTAATGAAATATAGGGCTGTAAATGGACCTTAAGATAAACTCCCTGCGGGTGAGTTTTAAAGGCATTTATGCTGCGTTACTGATTTTGACCGATTTTGAGATAATGGAGCGACCATTCTCTGCAATCAAAGCCTTGCCTAAAAGCCTTTAAATTCTCACTGAGTGAGCAATAATTTAATGTGATTGGTATAACAACCAATAATCATGCGTTTAAGTAGTCAAGGTAGCGTTTAACCGCATTGGCATTGCCAAGGTTTGTCTGTTTAACGCCGCATTGATATCGATAGCTAAACACATCAAACCACAAATTCAACACATCACCGGCTTGCTTGTTTTGCGATAGCTGCAGAATTCTGGCAGCCACTTCTGCAGTCGCCAGTTGTTGAGCTTTTTGGGCTGTACGCACATGATAACGAGACAAAATTTCAGAGGAACAGTCAGACGGGGCTAAAACGTTAGGGTGCATTAATTCTGCGGGTATCGAGAGCATAGGGATCTGATGCAAATACGGGCTTTTACGATACATTTTCCGTGCCTGTCGCCATGTTGCATCAAGCAGGATAAACAAAGGCCTTGGAGAATGGCAGCCAGGTTTGGCTGATGTTTTACTAAGTTCCTGAATATCGAGAACCGGTTGCGTCTCAACCGCATATTCTTCGGGAAACACCAGGAACGGCTGATATTGCTCGGACGTTAATAACGCCAGAAAACCTTCTGCTATTTCGGTACGATGCCATAAAAATGCTTGGGTGTCGGGTAGAATGTCAGCGATCAATCGCCCGGTGTTACTGGGCTTTAAGACCTCATCGTCATACATTAACAACGCAAAGCTGGCATTCGCTGATTGCGGCCTTACTAGGTCACAGATACAATATTGAACATCAATGCGACAGTACTGGCAGCGGTCAACGCCCGAGCCCCGGGCATTGAAAGGTCGGGTGCTGATGGATTTTCGATAGTGAAAGAGTTTGTGAACCGCATGAGGATAAGTATCGGGAATCATGGCGTCGCGACTGATTAATCCATATCGTCTAATGGCCAGGTTACCAGATGATCTTCATAATCATGAATATCCACTTCGCTATCCTTAAGCACCTTGCCTCTGACCGACATACCGGCTTTATGCATGGCGGATTTTTTGCCTTTATTCAATAAAGGATGCCAGGACGGTAAGCCCCTGCCCTCATGCAAGCGACGATAACTGCAGCTCGGCGGCATAAAGAATATGTCCTGCAAGTTATCTTGGGTCAATTGAACGCAATCAGGGACAAGACGGGTTCTTTCACTGTACTTTGAACAGCTGCAGGTTTTGTCATTTAACAGATGACACACCACATTAGTGTAAAGTAGCTCTTCACCATCACGAATGTAATCGGTCGGACTTAAAGATTCCACCGGCTCGTGTTCTTCAATGTGTTCATCATCCGAATCGTCTTCGATAATTTTGTGTAAACAACATTTTCCACAACCATCGCAAATGGCTTCCCATTCGTTACGATCCATTTCTGCCAGAGTTTTTTGCGTCCAAAACTCTGGCGCTAAGGTTTTCTTCAAAATATATGTCCAAATACACCCGTTAAAGAGCGATTCACCGACAGCGGTCTTCGCGTCTACGGGTTAAATTTAATGCGATCAGCCAAATGGCCCACACTGGTAACAAAATAATAGGACAGATTCCAATGCATCAGGCACTTATAATTGTCATAGGCAAGATACGCGCGACCTTTTTCCCCGTCCGGAAAGACCATAGCCGCGGTTATATCAACGTTCGGTAGATCCTGACCATTAAATCGTCTTACTCCGGCTTTTTGCCAATCGGCCAGCGACATTTCTGTACGCTTCCAGGCTTTTAACCAATTCGAACGCCCTCCGGTATTTTGTGGGATGGCCAATGAATAATCGAAATCGTCCGGCAGTGTTACTTGTCTGGCCCAGGTAATCGAATCATCCCAGCCTACCGACTTTAAGTAATTGGCAATTGAAGCAAAAACATCCGTAGTATTGTTCCAGATATCTTTTTTACCGTCGCCATCACCATCTGCCGCATAGGCTAAAAATGAGCTCGGCATAAACTGGTTATGCCCCATCGCACCTGCCCATGAGCCTTTCATATCCGCAGGTTTGATATGGCCTTGATCCAATATCGTCAAGGCATCCATTAATTGTTTTTTAAAGAAGCTTTCCCGGCGCCCTTCATAGGCTAACGTACTTAACGCCGATACAACGTTGTAGCTACCCGTAATGTTACCAAAGTTTGACTCAAGCCCCCATAAAGCGACAATAAAGCGCGGCTGTACCCCGTATGCTTTACCGACTTTTTGCAGTTCAGCCTGATGAGTTTTCATCATTTCTTTGGCTTTTTTTACTTTCCAGTCGGACACGCGAACGGGCAAATAGGTTTCCAGTGTTTCCACGCGTTCCGGTTGGTTTTTATCCGCTTTGATTGCGCGTTGATGGAATGTGATATCTGCGAATGCGGAATCGATTAATGTCTGGCTAAAACCTTTATCGACAGCTTCTTTTTTTAAGGTTTCAACGTATTGGTTAAATCCTTCTTCAGAAAGTTGCTTTTGAGCAAACGCCACATTAGAAATGCACGCAGAAGAAATTGCGGAAAGGAAAATAAATCGACGAATCTTGCTTGTTGAGAACATAGCAACCCCTTTAACTATTGTTGTGATAATTGATCAGCTTTGTGCTGTTTTAATAAGTCTTCGGTTGGGGGCGGTAACTGCAAATAAAAGCCTTTATCCAAAAGCGCAGTTTTTACTTTTTCAATATCTGCTATTGCCAGTTTATCTCGGTTTGACAAATTTACCAAGGTTACCAACTGTGGCGTTCCAAACGTGGTTAGCAATGCTTCAGGTACTGAAGAAAAATCGTCTCGTTTAATTACATACAAGAAGGTTTGTGGCTTCTTGGGGCTTCGATAAATTGCACAAATCATAATTCAGACACCAGCTAGAAATTATACCAATCACATTAAATTATTGCTCACTCAGTGAGAATTTAAAGGCTTTTAGACAAGGCTTTGATTGCAGAGAATGGTTATTCCATTGTCAAAATCAGTAACGCAGGATAAATGCCTTTAAAACTCACCCGTAGGGAGTTTATCAGAGGTCCATTTACGGCCCTATATTTCATTAATATAGAATGACTATATCAATAAAATCTATGTGGTAACTGAACCTCTGCCCTAACTCTGAGTTGTGCACAAACTTAATGTGATTGGTATTAGCTGGGCAATATACCACGCAACGCCAGTCAGGCCAACGTCTTACTTGATATCGTTGGCGTTTATATTATCGCTAGTTATCGATCAGGTTTTGCAACAATCTTAGCTATTGTAAATGACACACAAACGTTCCGGTTTTGAATCGCTGAAGATGATTTTCTTTCCTGAACCGGGATGTTTGTTAAAGTTTAAATCCCCCGTTTGAGAATTCGAGCAAATCTTCCTTAAAAAGTTCCCCACGCCAGCCATTTATTAATTCGACCTGTTCAGGATGTAAATGTTGTTCATTAAGCTGCCAAAACCAGCTTAAATACTGATTCATGTGTTTTTTTCCGGCAACAACCGGTAAATCAAGATGTTGTTGTTCAGCCAGTTTCGTCAGGAAGGTTTTTAAGTTTTTAAAAATGTTTTTATAACCCGGGTAACTATCGAGGCGGCTGATGGTTTTTGGCAGGTGTTCCGGGGGAAGTTTCAGGGCATTTCTGATCACAGCTAACATCGCCTTTCCCTGATGACGAACATCGAGTATATCAATGCCTTCATAGCTTGCCATGGCGCCAACATTGTTCGGCTTACGGCGCGCTAAGGTTAGTAGTGTATTGTCTTTGGCAATAAAGTTTAATGGCAGATTGCGCTTAACCGCTAATTGATAACGCCAGGCATACAATTGCTGTAATATTGACAGCTGCATCGCATCTAATCGAAATGCCTGTTTGCTTTCCAGATACAGGGATTGAGGTTGCACCGGTTGAAATTTTTTCTCAATCATTCGGGCGCTGTCTTGCATTGCCTGCTCAAACCAGCCTGCGGTTTCAAGTTCTTGCAATATCTGACCACTTACCTGATGCAAATAACGGACATCAGCCGCGGCATACACCAATTGGTTGTCAGATAACGGTCTTTTTAGCCAATTGGTGCGGGATTCACTTTTATCCAGTTCAATATCAAGATAGTGGAGGATCATAGCGGCATAACCTAATGACAGGCCGTGTCCCAAAAATGCCATGGCAATTTGCGAATCCAACATATTGATGGGTTGGCAATTACCTGCGTGTAAAAATACTTCAAGATCTTCAGAGCAAGAGTGGATTATTTTAAAAATATCAGGAGATTCAAGCAGCTGCCAAAACGGGCTAAGATCAGAAACGGCAAGCGGATCGATTAACACTAAACGATTGCCATCACTGGCCTGGATTAGTCCGAGGTTCGGAAATAATGTACGGGTTCGAACAAATTCAGTGTCGATGGCAAGAACGCAGTCAGGTGTCACGGATCCACAAAAGGCATCCAGGGCGGATTGATCTTGTATATATTCAGCTTGCACAGTTTCTCCGGGGGCTTGGTAGATTGGCAATTAATACGGCAGACAACATCCACCAAAACCAATATGTTATCAATAATCTAAAATAAATCACAGGCTTAAAAAGCAAAAAACGTGGGGTCAGTATCTAACTGACGCCACGCTTGGGTTTCACCATTTGCCTCAATAGCCGGAATTTTCTGAGACTATCTAAGTTCCCGGCGTAATATCTTACCGACATTACTTTTTGGCAATTCATCTTTAAATTCGACCAGTTTAGGAACCTTGTAATTGGTGAGGTGTTGTTTACAGTGCTTAATTAGATCTTTTTCACACAATTGCGCATTGCGCGAGACGACGAATATTTTCACCATTTCACCACTAACCTCATGCGGGATACCGATAGCAGCAGCCTCAACAATATCAGGATGCATCATCACCACTTCTTCGATTTCATTCGGGAATACATTAAAACCTGAAACGATGATCATATCTTTCTTGCGATCGACGATTTTAAAATACCCTAGCTCATCCATCAGGGCGATATCTCCGGTATACAACCAACCGTCTTTGAGCACTTCATCGGTGGCTTCCGGACGGTTGTAATACCCTTTCATTACCTGTGGGCCTTTAACAATCATCTCGCCAGCTTCACCTAGCGGACGTTCATTACCCAGTTCATCGACGATTTTTACATCCGTTGACGGTGCAGGCAAACCAATAGTGCCGTTATAGGCTTTTTGATTGTATGGGCTCACGGTTACCAAAGGCGCACATTCGGTTAAACCATAACCTTCAAGTAATCGGGTACGTGTTACCTGCTGCCAACGTTCCGCGACCGGTTGTTGAACCGCCATACCGCCACCCAGTGAAATCTTCAGACTACTAAAGTCCAGGTTTTTAAACCCTTCGGTATTGAGCAAGCCATTGAACAAGGTGTTAACCCCTGTTAACGCCGTAAACTTGTACTTTTTTAATTCCTTAATGAAATTAGGCATGTCTCTTGGGTTGGTGATTAACAGGTTGCTACCACCGAGAGTGACAAACAGCATGCAGTTCGCGGTTAACGCAAAGATATGATAGAGCGGTAGCGCAGTGACTACCAACTCTTTACCATCTTCCAGCATTGGCCCAAGTACGCCTTTCGCTTGCTCAAGATTCGCAATCATATTGCGATGGGTGAGCATAGCGCCTTTTGACACGCCGGTTGTACCACCGGTGTATTGTAAAAAGGCGAGATCGTCGCCAATAATTTCGACCGGTTGAAAATCGAGCTTAGCGCCTTTCTCCAGAACTTGATTAAAGCTGATGGTATTGTCAAGCTGGAACGCCGGCACCATTTTTTTAACATGGCGAACCACCAGATTAACCAAATTGCCTTTTAAGAACCCAAGGCGATCGCCCAGTGACGTTAAAATCACTTTCTCAACAGGCGTTTCACTAATCACGTCTTCGAGGGTTTTAGCAAAGTTTTCAATGATAACAATGGCTTTGGTTCCAGAGTCATTGAGTTGGTGCTTTAATTCCCGTGCGGTGTATAAAGGATTAACATTGACCACAATTAAACCGGCCAACAATCCACCGAACAAGGCAATCGGATATTGCAATGTGTTAGGAACCATAATGGCTAACTTATCGCCCTTTTTTAAGCCCAAATCTTGTTGCAGATAGGCGGCGAAAGCCGTGGCTTGTTCAGCTAATTCACGATAAGACAGTTTCACATCCATATTGATGAATGCGGTATTATCGGCATACTGCTGACTGTATTTATTGAATAATTCCGCTAAAGATTGATACTTATCCGCATCAATTTCCGTTGGTACTCCGGGAGGATAACTTTTTTCAAGCCAAATTTTCTCCACAACACTTCTCCTAACTTTTTTCAGAGCATCGTTTATTATCTGAATTTGTTTTAATCAAGCACTCGCTATGCGGTAATACCCAACTTCGATGCCGTATCATTATTGTTGTCGCAGGCAGCTAAATCGCAGATGAGCTGAAACACTTATTAAACCTTAATCAAGGCACAGATAAGAATTAAGTTAGCTCAATTATAGTCGAATTGTGTGCAGGCTCTGCTTAAGAACGAAAGTGCTCTATGATTCCACACTGGGGGTTAAAAGCAAGAGGTAAGACCAGAAATTTTTACATTCTTGTCATTGCTCGGTCATAAAATCAGCAAAGCGTTAACCCGCAAGGGTCAGGAGAGTAAATATTTTGTTAAATACTGCGCCAGAGTATCCACATCTTCCATGTGAACATGATGACCGCCGCTAAGATTAACACTTTGCAACTGTCGGTAAACGGATTGCCAGTGAGCAATGCCTTTTTGTACCGACTCAAATCCTGAGTCACCAAAGAATAAGGTAACTGGACATTCAATATGGGCAATGATTTGCTCGACTTCAGCCAATGAATAACGAATCACCGACGTATTGCGCACTTTCGGATCAGATAACCATTGATAGTCTTGTCCGTTTTGTTTCATGCTTCGCTCTGTTAATAACTTAGCCTGGGGGTAAGCAAGGTCCGACACATTAATACGAGCCTGAATGGCCGCTTCAAGGCTTTGATGTCGGCTTTTCATACGGGTTTTCTGTCGACTTAAAATACCGCTTCGTAATTGTTTCGAGGGATGTTCAGCCATCGGCAGTAAGCCAATGCCTTCGATAAGAAATAAGGACGTAACCCGTTCATTGAATGCCGAAGTAAATAGGTTGGCCACCATCGCCCCCATGGAATGACCCAGTAGTATTACCTTATCCCAATTTTGAGATTCTAAAAGTTGATAAAGATCGTCAACCCAGTCGGTAAAGTAATAGTGGGCATCAGCAGACCGATGGGATGACAATCCGTGCCCAGCCCAATCAATCGCAACAAAAAAGAATTGCTCCAACAATGGTGAGTCAGCTTGCTGAAGAGATTCCATCAATGGTACAAAACTGGCGGCATTATCCAGCCAACCATGCAAACAAAGCACGACTTGCCCTTGCGGATTTCCTGTTGTTAATGCCGCAAGTTCAAAAGGTTTGTCTGCAACTCGTGTATTTAGCCTGTAAACCTTTTCGGATATTGTCATCATTTGCTTCCCTGACTACGTCGCCCTAAAAATAGTAATGCCCAAACCGCCATTGCCAACCAGATCAATATCCACACAAACCCCGGAATAAAGGTATATTGTGCCAACAAATAGGCATCGCTTTGTTGCGGCGTTGACCACAAATACCATGGGCTTTGCAACGCGTTTAACATCACAATTAAAGCGATTATCTTTAACAAAGGTGCAAGAAAAGTACTGCGACTGTATGCCAGTTTCAAACCAAAAACGGCAGCAAGAACCAGGCAAATGAGTATCGTAAACAGGTCTTTAACCCATAACACACAGGTCAAAACGATCAGTGCGATTAAAGCCCAACTGATGAGTTTTGCCCCCTGACGATGAGCGCCCGCGCCAAGGTACATCAGCATGCCGAACAATACCGCGCCAGCATAGCCGCTAAAGGCGATGACAATCGAATTGCCACCAGCACTGGTACACAGTCCCGCGCCATTAGCAAATAACTGAATACGGATGATTCGCCCTCCACTTAGCAATGCCGCCAGACCATGGCTAATTTCATGAAAAAAGCTTTCCAGCCATTGAAAAGGGATACTCAGAATTGGGATCTGGCTGAGCAACAAAGCGATCACCACCAATAGCCAGAAATTGTGTAAGGGTAACCAGCCAGATTTTGCGGCCATAGTACTACCTGTTGTTTATTATACATTCAATTGGGGCGGAGCCATTATCGTTTGCCCCTGTCCCGGTCAATTATGCTAATGACTTAAAACGATCTCTATGCTGATTGACGCTGATCCGGTTGGAGTATTGGCTTACTCCCTGCCTGGAAGTTTCTTCCAGGTAACCGTATCACGAACGTATACCGGTTGCGCTAACGCCGCTTCGACACCCTGACCATCGGCAAAATCTTTGCTTCCAATGGCTAGCATGTATTGGGCCTGGGGAAAACGAACTTGCTCATCAATACGCTTTAACTGACATTCCGCCAGGGCTTCGTGATACGCCTGCCAGGCGGAACCGACACCCGCCACTTCATGGTGATTGATATTTAATTGGTTAAGTTTCTCCGCCAATAGTTGCGGCGAAAATACTTGCTCCGCGGCCAATGGTTGCATGATGCCATTGTCATCGGCTTTATAGGCGCCACAGTAAATTTCGGACATCCGGGCATCAATGGCTGCAACAACAATTGTCGTTTTGGTTTGTTCAAAAGCCTGTTGAGCCATGGTTTGTAATGTGGATACGCCAATAACGGGTAAATTTGCGGAATAAGCCAAGCCCTGAGCTACGCCAATCCCAATTCGAACACCGGTGAAGCTGCCAGGCCCACGACCAAACATCAAACCATCCAGTTGGTTCAATTTAACACCCGCTTCGTTTAACACTTCATCCACCTGCGGTAACAACAACTTGCTGTGCGATTGCGGACTCAGTTCGTAGCGGCAAAAGGTCTTGCCTTGATATTGTAAGGCGACAGAACAGGCTTCTGTTGAAGCATCAATGGCCAGATAGTTCACTCAATTTCTCTCTTTTGTTTGGCGGTTAATCGCCTCTAAAAATGTTACCGCGCGATCCAGTTCCCGGGTGCGCTGCATATCAGGCAAGCTGTTCAAAAACACTTGTCCGTAATGCCGATTCACTAATCTTAAATCACAAATTGCCATTACGCCGCGATCGTCGATATCACGAATCAATCGCCCCACTCCCTGCTTTAACGCAATAACCGCCTGCGGTAATTGGATTTGCGCAAATGGCTCTTTGCCCTGACGTTTCACATCCTGACTTCTCGCCTGTAATAATGGATCATCTGGCGATGCAAAGGGTAATTTATCAATAATAACACAGGTTAAATTATCACCTCGAACATCAACACCTTCCCAGAAACTCGAGGTCGCCAATAATACCGAATCTGGCTGCTCAATAAAATGGTCCAATAGGACTCTTTTCGCCATTTGTCCCTGCACCAGCAATGGGTTATCGATGGACTCCGCTAATATTTCCGCCACCTGATTTAACATCCGGTAGGAGGTAAACAACATAAAGCATCGTCCATTACTGGCTCGAATCAACGGCATGGCAACATCAACCAATGCCTGAGCGCGATTATGAGCGTGCGCTTCAGGTAAGTATCTGGGCACCAGCAACAACGATTGTTGCTGGTAATCAAATGGGCTATCCAATAGCATGCTGCGAGCACTGCTCAGTCCTAATTGTTTTGAAAAATGTTCAAACTGGCCATCAACCGCCAAAGTCGCTGAGGTAAACACCCAGGCACTATCGCTTTTCTCGACAACATCAGAAAATTTATCGGCAATACTTAATGGCGTTAAATGCAAGGTGATATGCCGACGGGTGGTTTCATACCATAGACTAGTGCCGGGTTTATCCACCTGCTGCATTAAATCGCACAGGCTCAAAAGCTGCGTGGCCCGCTCGAAGCAATTATCGATAGCTTCGGTTCGCGACACACACAGCTTTAACACCTCATATAAAAACGTTAAATCATCAACGACATGGCTAAACCCCTGAGAAAACGTCGTCATGCGCAGTCGTTGTCGCCAATCCCCCCGTTCAGGATTTTGCCCAAATAGCAGACGAAAATTCGCCGCCGAGCGCTGCAGCTTTTCAGCCGCTTTGCCGAGCTGTTTCACATCGGTTAACTCAACCCGGTATTGCTGCAGGCAATCACTGGCTAAATCCAGCAACTGGCGGGAAGAAAAACTTTGCCCAAAATATTCTGTAGCGATATCGGGAATTTGATGGGCTTCATCAAAAATTATGGTTTGTGCCGCTGGGATAAGCTCACCAAAACCGGTATCTTTGAGTGCCAAATCGGCGAAAAACAAATGATGATTGACGACCAGCACATCGGCTTCGATAGCGCGTTCCCGCGCTTTCACCAGATAACAGGTTTCATAATCCGGACACTGTCGTCCAAGACAATTATCTGAGGTGGACGTCACCTGAGTGAAAATCGCGGAGTCATCCGCAACGTCGGTTAACTCTCCAATATCACCCGATTGGGTATGACTTGACCACTGTCTAATTTTAACCAAATCTGCTAATGCTGCGGCATCAAGTTGAACCCCTGCCTGACGGCGTTTATGAGGTTGAGACGAAAAATTTTCTTCGAGACGATAGGTACACAGATAATTGCTTCGACCTTTTAGCAGGGCAATTTTTAACTTGCTACCAAGGGCTTTTTTCACCAAGGGTAAATCTTTGTGAAACAGTTGTTCCTGAAGAGTTTTAGTACCCGTAGATACAATGGTTTTCTGCTCACTTAGAAATGTAGGGAGCAGATAAGCAAAGGTTTTTCCGGTTCCTGTTCCGGCTTCTACCAGTAACGTCTCTTTGTCAGCGATTACCTGCTCAACTTCCAAACTCATATCGAGCTGCGCCTGGCGCGGATTAAAGCCGTTTATCGCTTTTGCCAATGGTCCCGTTGACGAGAACGCCTGGGATACGGATTTTGTTGTTGTCATTGTTAAAACGCATAAGAGGCAATCATTCTCGCCAGTATAACCAAAAGCGTATCGTCTCGAAAGATAATACCAATCCCATTAAATTATTGCTCACTCAGTGAGAATTTAAAGGCTTTTAGACAAGGCTTTGATTGCAGAG
>NZ_JBHZSG010000034.1:0-37850 GCF_043642205.1 Thalassotalea litorea
CCTGCATTGCTCTAATAAATTACGTCCATGTAACGACGGACACAATCGATATACCGTCATCCATGCATTGCTCTAATCGGCTCTCGCCCTAGATGCCGTGTAGTATCACGGCATGACGCAGGTTTTTTGGGTTTTCACTCGAAGCGATGTCTTGTGTCGCGGGTACAGAATTTCAGTTCCTGACAAATTCTGCATACCAACGTCCATGTCGGCACCTCGTAACAATCTTTGATTGTGTACCCTAAGGGGCGTTTTCCGTCACATATTCGCATTATCATTTACGATACGTACTCAGCAAGTTTCTACCCTCGCTTAAAACGCTACAACCTGTCCGCGTGCGGGGACTTCAGCTTGCAATTGCAATTCCTGCCAGATCTTATTGCTGAGTGCATCCAGTGCGTCGGCTTCGCCATGGACAAGAACCACCCTCGGGCTCGGTTTGAAATGGCTGAGCCAGTCAATGAGTTCCTGTTGTCCTGCATGGGCAGAAAATCCGCCGAGGGTTTCCACGCTGGCATTGACTTGCAGCTCTTCGCCAAATAATTTGATGTTTTGCACGCCATTGACAATGGCGCGGCCTGGGGTGCCCTGGGCCTGATAACCGACAAAAATAATCGTGTTACGCCGGTCCCAGATCCGATGCTTGATATGATGGGTGATGCGGCCGCCGGTACACATGCCACTACCGGCAATAATAATGGCATGGTTTTTAATCTTATTGATAGCCATGGAGTGCTCAGGTTCGATGGTCAGGTGCAAGGACGAAATAAAATTTTTGAGTAGGGTTGCGTCGCCATCGGACAGGGATTGTACCCCTTCACAGTCTAAGGTTGTGAGCCACTGATCGTAAACGTGGGTCACTTCGATTGCCATCGGACTATCGAGAAAAATGGTCCAGTCATCGAGCTCCTGGCTTTGTTGCAGCTTGCCAAGGTATAACAATAATTCTTGTGTTCTGCCCACCGCAAACGCGGGCAGCAGAGCATTGCCATTGCGCTCATAAGCAGAGGCAAGGATGTGTTTAAATTGTGATAAGGTATCGGTTAAGTCGCGATGATTTCGATCTCCATAGGTTCCTTCCATCATGACAATATCGGCCTCGTTAATCAGCGCCGGATCGTTCATCAACAACGTCCCTTGTTTGCCTAAATCGCCACTGTAAACCAGCGTTTTTTGCCTGTCTCTTTCCTTTAACGTGATGCGGGTTATGGCTGAGCCCAGGATATGGCCGGCATCGAGCAACGTCGTTTGGAACGTTGGCGTGATAGAAAATTCTTGGTGGTATGCTTTCGGACGGCACAATTTAAGCACCGTTTGGATATCGTCAATGCTATAACCTTCGCTGACCAACGCTTTTCCCTGCCTTTGGTTTTTGCGATTGATCCGTTTTAAATCATTTTGATAGAGGCTGTATGCATCGAATAGCATAATCGGTAACAGTTGTGCGGTGGCAAGCGTGCAATAAATTGGCCCATCAAAACCTTCATGCACTAAAGCGGGTAATCTGCCACTATGGTCGAGGTGGGCATGGGACAATATCACCGCATCGATACTCGCAGGGTTGAAGTCAAATGCTTCAGACTCTAGATGTCGTCTTGCCCGGCTACCCTGATGCAATCCACAATCAAGCAAAACCGAGGTGCCGGCGGTACGAAGTAAATGGCAGGAACCGGTGACTTCCTGCGCTGCGCCGTAACAGGTGATTGTTGCCACAGAATGCTCCGACTTGTGAAAATCTAACGCGTTAGTGCAAGGCTAGTGCGTTAAGTGAGTGTGCAAGCTAACTTCAACTATAGCGCACCTTTTGTATATCCATAGAAATACCAAGATGAAAAATCGCTTCTCAGCATATACTTATTAACCTGCGTGCAATTTTAACAAAGGTTTTAGTTTTGCTCGTATCTGTATAAGTTTATTTGCCATTTTACCTTGCTTTTGTTGGCTAAGGTGTAAATGCGGGGTAAACTGAGGGTTAATGAATTTACTCCCTTAAACCAAGAGTGTTGTCACTAAATTATATGCATACTCAAGCGTATTATTCAGTGCGGTATCTATGAATATTTATTTTGACGAAAACATCCCTTTTGCTAATGAATTCTTCGCGGGATTTGGCAACTTAAAACCCTTTTCTGGCCGTGATGTGCGAGCATCGGATATTGCCGATGCCGACGTCTTGTTGGTGCGTTCGATTACTCGAGTGGATGAAGCGCTGCTACACAAAAATAGTCGTATTCAGTTTGTGGGGACGGCAACCATCGGCGTCGACCATATCGACACCGATTACCTGTTGAGTCGCAACATTAGTTTTTCATCGGCGCCAGGTTGCAACGCAATATCGGTAGGTGAGTATGTCATCAGTGCGTTATTGGTAATTTGCCAGCGCCAACAGTCGAATCTGGCGGATTTTACCGTCGGTATCGTGGGTGCGGGAAATACCGGCTCTGCGGTGGCCAATAAACTTAACGCGTTAAATGTCCCGTTCAAGCTCTATGACCCATGGTTGGCTGAATCCGACCCGAGAGAATTTTGTGAATTTTCCGACATTCTCCAATGTGATGCCATCACCTTGCATGTGCCATTAACACGAGGCGGCGAACACCCAACGTATCACTTGTTCGATGAACAGCGATTAAAAAAATTATCGAGTGAGCAAATTCTGGTTAATGCCTGTCGTGGTGAAGTTATCGATAATCAAGCTTTATTGGCGCTAAAACTTGCAGGGGTGGGGCCACAGCTGGTATTGGATGTCTGGGAAAATGAACCGGATGTGTTGGTCGAACTCATTGAATATTGTCAGATTGCGACCGCACATATTGCCGGATATAGCTTAGAAGGAAAATCTCGTGGAACTGAAATGCTATATCAGGCATTATGTCAGCTTACAGGATTAGAGCCAAAGCTCGAATTGCAACAGTTTATGCCAGCCGGTGAGTTTATCGTGCGGATGGAACAAACACCGATTGCCAGTGACCAAGCGCGTATGGAAGAAATCTTCCGTCGGATTTTTCAGGTTTATGATGTACGTCGTGATGATCAGATATTCCGGCAGCAGCTTCTGAAAAATGGTTTTGACTCGATTCGTAAAAACTACCCGGTAAGACGGGAATTTAGTGCGTTAGAGCTATCGGCCCGAGATTCTTTAGTTCCTGAAATGCTAAAGGCACTTGGGTTTTTGATACAAGAGTAATACCAAGTCTGAAACCAACAGCTATCTATCAGATTTGAATTTAATGATTGAATAACAACTAGGTATGGAAAACAACATGGGACAAAAATTTGATGTCGTTGTTCTTGGAGCAACAGGGTTAGTCGGCAAACACATGATGGAAATTCTGGAACAGCGAAAATTTCCAATCAATAAATTATACCCATTAGCGAGCAGTCGCAGTGCCGGTGAAATGGTAGAATTTAATGGTGAAAGTGTAGAAGTACTGGATGCTGATAAATTTGATTTTACCCAGGCACAAATCGCCTTTTTCTCGGCTGGCGGATCGACCTCTGCTAAATTCGCACCGATTGCGGCGGATGCCGGTTGTGTTGTGATAGATAATACCTCACAGTTCCGCTATGACGATGATATTCCATTGGTTGTGCCTGAAGTTAATCCACACGCACTAGCGGACTATCGCAATCGCAATATCATTGCCAATCCAAATTGTTCAACCATTCAAATGATGGTGGCACTAAAACCGATTTATGATGCAGTTGGTATCGAACGTATCAATGTATCGACTTATCAGTCAGTATCTGGCGCGGGTAAAACGGCGATTGAAGAACTGGCCAAGCAATGCGCAGATTTACTATCGGGTAAACCGGTAGAAGTGAAAGCATTTAGTCGTCAAATTGCCTTTAACGTGATCCCGCAAATCGATTCCTTCGAAGATAATGGATATACGCGCGAAGAAATGAAGATGGTTTGGGAAACCAAGAAGATTTTGGGTGATGAGTCGGTGTTGGTCAATCCAACCGCCGTTCGTGTACCTGTGTTCTATGGTCATGGTGAAGCGTTGCACATTGAAACGTCACAACAGACATCAGCAGAGGAAGTCAAAGCTCTATTAGCACAGGCTCCAGGTATTGTTGTATGTGAAAATGACGAAGATTTTCCAACTCAGGTAAGCGATGCCAGTGGCAAAGATGAAACCTTCGTAGGTCGTATTCGTGAAGATATCTCCCATCCGAACGGTATAAACATGTGGATTGTGGCAGATAATGTCCGTAAAGGTGCCGCGACCAACTCTGTGCAGATCGCCGAGTTATTGATCCAGGACTACCTAGGATAAATAGCAGTAACACTTTCCGTTACGTTGAACAAAGCCAGGTGCATAGCGTTTCCTGGTTTTTTTGTTTATTAATTGAACAAGTTACCATAAAGTAGCAACAAAAATAGTGCTAAGCCATTGATGGCGCTAGTATCTCGCCGCAATCTGGGATATATTAGCGAAGATAATAAAAAAGTCGCGCTAATCCAATCTGGTTTAAATTATTTTTGATAAACGTGAGAAGGAAGGACCTGATTCATGGCTATTTATCGTTCATTTAAATTTAAATCCTCGCTAATTCCTGGATTAATTGCCGTTCTGTTAATTGCGACGCTAGGCAATGCCCTGGCACAGCAAGCTGGAAACACGGCTAATGAACAGGATATCTTTGTCGGGGATAACACATCTACCTACGGGCCAATCAAGGCTTCTGATACCTTGTGGAAGATAGCTAATGCTCATCGTCCAGATGATTCCGTCACCAATTATCAGGTGATGGTGGCTCTGTTTAAAACCAATCCCAACGCTTTTGTAAACAATGATATTAATTTTCTGATACAAGGGCAGTATTTACGAATTCCGACGCTGGAACAAATTAACCAGGTTGTGCCATTCCATCAGCAAAATGACAGTGATGCGAGCTTAAATCGTATCAATAATGCCATTGCCAGCAAAATCAAAACGCCTTCCGAGGCCACGATGGTACAAGCATCGTCGTCAGCCACTGACGTCGCGTCAGTTCAACAGCAAACCGCAAAGGTTGATACGCTCGATGAGACAGGTCTTGTTGAGTCTGAAACCGCAGAAACCGAACAAATAGCACAAGCGCAAGCGGACAATGTCACTGCTGCGGTCGCCCTGGTGAGCGAGCAACCTGACGTAAACAGTACCGACACTGGCGATGTTACATCAGTAGATCAACCAGCGTCAGGTTTGCAACTTGAAGGGGCGTTAGTCACTGACGTTGTCGAACCAAAGGTCAGCAACCGCGAAGTTGAAGAAAGTCTTGCGGCAGTGGGAGCGAAACTTGATAGTCTGCAATATGAATTAGAACGCTCGAAACAAAGCCAGGTTGAACTGGATCAAAAGCTTGAAGAGCAGAATACCCTGTTGGTACAAGCGAAAAAACGTGAACAAAAATTGATGGCAGAGCAAGCTGCAATGAAACAACGCAGTGATGGCCTGGCTAACAGTCCTGTTGCGTATTGGAGTGTGATTGGTCTGTTATTCGTTTTATTTGCAGTACTAATGGTCATGGTGCAGCGTCGTCGCCGAGTTGAAAAAGAGCTGTTGGCGTTAAAACCAGCATTGTCTGCGAATATGCAATCTAAAGATATCAAGCAGTCACAAACGGCTGCGGTCGCTAAGAATAAAGCGCAAGCAAAAAGCAAACGCGCGGTATCGGCACAACCGGTAAATTCGGGTGCGAAAAATAGCAAAAATAGCACGGCAAAAGCAAACGCAAATACGCAAAGTTCAAACGCCCAACAACTTAAAAATGCATCCGTGATGCAGCCATCAGAGGTCTTGTTTGACGGTGATTTTAATCAAGCCAAAAGCGCTGAAAAAGCCGTCGATGTGGCACCTGCAGCGCCGGTGAAATCAAGAGATTTGATAGCAGAAGCTTTTTCCAGAGTCGAGCTTAATAAATCATACACGGCGCCGGATGAAGCGGATAGTGACGCGGATTCCTTTGCTAATCCGGATAAAAATCAAGCCTTTGACACCCTCGATAATGATTTGAATATGGATCACATTATTGAAGATATGGTTGATGAGGAAACCAAAGCTAAGCCGGCTAAATTGCATTCGGATTCGCAGGCAAATGAAGGGTTATCTTTATCCCCGTCGCAACTAAAAGAAATCGATGATTTTGACGATGTGGAATTTGATAAGTTACTTGAAGAGATCTCCAGCGAGTCTGAACATGTCAGTTTTGAAACAAGCGCTGAAAATACACCATTTTCTCATGGCGAAGATAGCCAGGCACCGGTAGGTCATTCTGTAACGGCCGCTGCCCAGGACTTTGTTGAAATAGAAGATATTATTGCCAATTCTGAGTCATCCGTTGACGAGGTAGAGCCCTATCAGGAAGGCAAAATTGATGTTGGCCTCGATGAGTTTCCAGAGTTTACTCAAGATGTAAATCCAATTAATGTTGACGATGATAAACATGGCGTAAATGCTAAACTGGATTTAGCTCAGGTATATATTGAAATTGGTGATGAAGATAATGCCGCGGTTATTTTAAAAAATGTGATGAAGCTGGGTAATTCCAGCCAACAACAACAGGCGCAGCAATTATTGTATTCGCTCAAACCATAGCGTGACATTAATAACAAAAAAATACCGGCATCCGCCGGTATTTTTTTGTCTGCTAAGGTTACTCGGACCTTCTACCTGCTCATAATCGCTTGTTCTGTCTTGTTCAGCGTTGCCTAATGTTAAGTGAATGGGCAAATATCTTTCGTAATTGTCGTAAATATACGATAATGCGCGTCGAAATTTGTGAGGGGGTAACATGCGGTTTGCATTGGGGATAGAGTACGATGGTAGTCGCTATTGTGGCTGGCAACGACAAAAACAAGTGATCAGCGTGCAAGGCGAAATCGAAAAAGCCTTGTCAAAGATTGTCAATGTGCCAACGGAAATTGTCTGTGCAGGCCGAACCGATACCGGTGTCCATGGAACAGGGCAGGTCATTCATTTTGATTCGCCTCACGATCGCGGACCTGCCGCCTGGACGCTGGGCATGAATACCTTGCTTCCTAAAGATATTGCGGTGAAATGGAGTCAACCGGTCAGCGATGAATTTCATGCCCGCTTTAGTGCGACCGCGCGTCGTTATCGCTACGTGATATACAATAGCCCATATCGCCCGGCAATCCTGTCTAAAGGCTTAAGCCATTGTCATTTTAAACTCGACGAAACGTTAATGCATGAAGCCGCACAATACCTCGTTGGCCGCCACGATTTTACATCATTTCGTACCGTACATTGTCAAGCTCACTCGCCTTTACGTACGGTACATCACTGTAACGTTACCCGTCAGGGCGATTATGTGATTATTGATATTAAAGCGAATGCATTTTTACATCACATGGTTCGCAATATAGCGGGAAGCCTGATTCGCGTTGGACGCGGCGTCGAAGAGGTAAACTGGATTGGTGAGGTACTGTACCTTAAAAACCGTTGCCAGGCTGGGATGACCGCGCCTTCAGGTGGCCTGTATTTTGTCGATGTTGATTACCCGGACGACTTTCAGTTACCCAAAATGCCAATGGGGCCGCTTTTCTTAAACGGTTAAATGCACGTTAGCAGACGTTCTAGGGTATATTTCATCATTTGACCGCTATACTGTTAGCAATTCGAACAGGTGTTATTGGATAAAGCATCGAAATCATGGTCTATAAGCGCTAAGTATACGGTTAAGTCACGGCCATGGTCGTTTAAGACACAAGGCCATGAAGGAGATAGATCGAAAGCTATTGTCAATTGAATACGTTTCGTATATCAATCATTTAAGACAACGCTGACCAGTTTTTTCTACAGGTCATTGGTAAAAGTGTGGTTTAATTGGCGTCTATAACATATTAACGAGTCGTCTGTATTATCATGACAGTCGATCATACTGATTTTGAACGGGTTGTTCATCTAGCCCCAGTAACCAAAAATAGGCATAAAGTACCCATGAGCTGGATTGAAAAAATTCTACCGAAAGCGAAAAACTCTACGGCCAGTAAACACAATATTCCAGAAGGTGTCTGGAGTAAGTGTTCTTCGTGTAATGCGGTTTTATACAAAGTAGAGCTTGAGCGTCAACTTGGCGTTTGTCCAAAATGTGATCATCATATGCGCTTAAACGCTCGCAAACGTCTGGATTCTTTTCTGGATGCGGGCGAAAAAATAGAAATCGGTGCTGAGCTTGAGCCACAGGATAAATTAAAGTTCAAAGACTCAAAGCGTTACAAAGATCGTATTGCAGCTGCTCAAAAAGCGACGGGTGAAAAAGATGCCATCGTTATCCTCAAAGGTGAGCTTGGTGGAATTCCTGTTGTTGTTGCCGCCTTCGAATTTGGATTTTTGGGCGGTTCAATGGCATCGGTTGTTGGCGCTCGCTTTGTTCAGGCCGCTGAAGTTTGCCTGAAAGAAAATTTACCGTTAATCTGCTTTTCTGCCAGCGGCGGAGCGCGTATGCAAGAAGCGCTTATGTCATTAATGCAAATGGCGAAAACCAGCGCGGCGTTAGCGAAAATGAGCGAAAAAGGTTTACCTTATGTATCGGTATTAACCGATCCTACCATGGGTGGCGTCAGTGCCAGTTTGGCAATGTTGGGCGATATCAATGTTGCTGAGCCGAAAGCTTTGATCGGTTTTGCTGGCCCTCGAGTGATTGAACAGACGGTTCGAGAAAAATTACCAGAAGGCTTTCAACGTTCAGAATTTTTACTTGAACATGGCGCCATTGACTTGATTGTCGACCGCCGTGAAATGCGCAGCACGCTGGCGCGCTTAATTGCCAAATTTATGGGAATAGAAGAACCCAAAATACTATAGTTGTTTATGAGCAAACCAATGAATAGCCACTTATCTTTGACTACCCTGGATGAGTGGCTTTTTTATTTAGAATCTATCCATCCTGTCGAAATCGATATGACGCTGGATAGAATTGGGGAAGTCAAGAGCCGCATGGGGATCTGCCTGGCTGATAAGCAGGTGATCACCGTTGCCGGCACTAATGGTAAAGGCACCAGTTGTGCCTTTCTGGAAACCGCACTTAGTGATTTAGGTTTTCGGGTTGCCGTATACTCGTCACCGCACATCGAGCGATTCAATGAGCGTCTGCGTATCAACAAAGCGCTAGTCAATGATCAAGCGCTTATTCAGGCGTTCAGAGACATTGAAAGCGCCAGAGCGGACATATCTTTGACCTACTATGAATACACAACGCTTGCGGCCTTACTCATTTGCCAACACACAGAACTTGATTTTGTGATTTTAGAAGTTGGATTAGGTGGACGTCTGGATGCCACCAATATCGTGGATGCTGATATTTCAGTGATCACCAGTATTGATTTAGATCATCAACAATTGCTGGGAAACGACAGAGCAAGCATTGGCCTGGAAAAAGCCGGCATATGCCGACCGGGTCGTCCGGCGGTTATCGGTGAGCCCGATTTACCGGAACCGGTCGGACTATATCTTAGTAAGCTAGGTTGCCAGGGGTATTATCGAAATCAGGCGTTTTTCCACCAACCAGACGGAAACAACCAGGGCTATTGGCAGTGGCAAACTGAAAATGTCACGATTTCAGGGCTGAAAGCGCCTGCAATCCCAAAGGACAATGTCGCTACCGGGTTGATGACATTATCGTTAGTGTCTGCAGATATCGCCGCTCAATTAAATACCACAAGGGTGAATCGCTGGATTGACAGTACCCAAGTCGAAGGGCGAACACAATTGGTTGCACGAGCACCGGATATAATTCTGGATGTAGCGCACAACCCCCATGCAGCAAGGCATTTGGCTAAGGTTATTGAAGAAAAAAAATACTCAAAAGTACACGCGATTGTTGGCATGTTAGGGGATAAAGATATCGCTTCAACTCTGGCCGCCTTGAAAGACCAGGTCAACGTCTGGTACCCGGTTACCCTTAACGTACCTCGTGGTGCAACCGCAAAAATACTGGTAAATGAGTTACAAAATATCAATGTGAGCAGTAATGGCTTTGACAATGTATCGGATGGCTTTAAAATAGCAAAAGAAAATGCGAATAAAAACGACATGATCTTAGTGTTCGGTTCTTTTTTTACCGTCGCTGAATTTAAAAAATCATGCATCTAAGGAGCCCCTTTGTCGACGCCATTTCAAAATAGATTGGTAGGTACCATTATTGTTGCTGCGGTCGCGGTGATATTTTTACCTGAATTCCTCGATGGCGAGAAAAAAGCCTATCAGTCCCAGTTTGAACAAATTCCAGAGGCTCCTGACGCTCTCACGGTCGTTGAGATCCCGGGCATGAACGCAGAGGCTTTGATAGACAAATCTAAACCTGAGCCTTTAAGTAAAGAAACACCACTTGATGAAGAGCCGGCCAAGGTAGCATCCCCGTCTTCTTCAAAAACCCCGCTTGTTAACGACAATGGTCAGCAGACAACGGTTACCCACGCAGCCAAAAATAATCCATTAGCGAAAGATAAAACGGTAGTTGCTAAGGCGACAACAACGGTGACTCAGCAACAAGCTAAGCCGCAAGTGAGCAACAAAGTCACAGGTAAGGCGGCCGGTTGGGTGATTCAGTTAGGCAGTTTCCGTCATAAAAACAACGTGGAACAGTTACAGCAAAAACTGCGTGACGCAGGTTATACGGTTTTTACCCGTCCGGTAAAAACCCAGGCAGGGACCTTGACTAAAGTGTTTATCGGACCTGCGGTGAATAAAGGGCTGTTGGAAGCAGAATTGAGCAAACTTAAGACATTGACGGGTGTACAGGGACGAATTGCGAAGTTTGATCCCACCAGTTAATTCTTTGTTTTTGGCTAAGCAAACACAATGCCCAAGCAAGCGTTGGGCGCGTTTGTTGGCTGGGTTTTGAATCACTTTGTTTACATTAAATTGCCACAAATGATTAGTATGTAAAGCACGGATTCTGTTAGAATGCGCCGCGTAACGAATAGGATGACGACAAATGGTTTGGGTTGACTACCTGATATTGATTGTGATCAGTGTTTCTATGCTGATCTCCTTGGTGAGAGGGTTTGTTAAGGAAGCAATCTCATTAGCGATTTGGGTATGTGCATTTTTTGTTGCCAGTACTTTTTATCAACAATTAGCCGGATACCTCGTCAACATTCAGGATGACGTTCTGCGTAACGCAGCGGCCATCGGCATATTATTTGTTGCAACCTTAATACTGGGCGCCATGATCAATTACATCATAGGCCAACTGGTAGATAAAACGGGATTAACAGGAACTGATCGAGTACTCGGGTTAGTGTTTGGGGCGTTGCGCGGCGCATTAGTTGTCAGTGCAGCTCTTTTCTTCCTTGATGTATTTACACCAGTCCCTTCTTCGGACTGGTGGCAGGGATCAAAGTTAATACCCGAATTTAGGGTGGTGATTGAGTGGTTTTTTGCTTACGTTGAATCCTCATCAAGCTTTCTATCTTAATTAAGATATTTTCGGAGAATATATTTCATGTGTGGTATTGTTGGCATTGTAGGCCAGTCGCCCGTTAGCCAAGCTCTATATGATGGTTTAACCGTTATTCAACATCGAGGACAAGATGCAGCCGGTATTGTTACGATAAGTGATAACACCTTTAGGCTTCGTAAAGCGAATGGTTTGGTAAAAGATGTATTTCACACCCGCCATATGCTGCGATTGCAAGGCGACATAGGCATTGGCCATGTTCGTTACCCTACTGCTGGTACTTCCAGCTCATCAGAAGCTCAACCCTTTTACGCAAACTCTCCTTACGGTATTTCTTTAGCTCACAATGGTAATCTGACCAATGCGGAAGAGCTGAAATCCTGGTTATTTAATAAAGCTCGTCGTCACGTTAATACCACGTCTGACTCTGAACTATTGCTTAATATTTTCGCTCACGAATTGCAGCAGGCCAAAAATCTGGAATTAACCGCAGAAGATATTTTTCATGCGGTAGGGCAGGTCCATAACCTGGTGCGCGGCGCATACGCGACAGTGGCTCTGGTGATTGGTCATGGTATGGTTGCCTTCCGTGACCCGCACGGTATCCGTCCGTTAGTGTTCGGGAAGCGCGAAACGGAAAAAGGTATGGAGTATATGGTTGCATCCGAGTCAGTGGCTTTAGATGCCTGTGACTTTGAATTTATTCGCGATGTGGCACCGGGTGAAGCGATTTATATTACCGAAGATGGTCAACTGTTCTCAAGTCAGTGTGCACAGAACCCAACGTACAACCCATGTATTTTTGAATTCGTGTATTTCGCACGTCCGGATTCGACCATTGATAAAATGTCGGTCTATGCCTCTCGTGTTGAAATGGGTACCATGCTTGGCAAAAAGATTGCCCGGGAATGGGATGATCTGGATATCGATGTTGTTATTCCTATCCCTGAAACCTCGAATGATATTGCCTTACAAATTGCTCATCATTTAAATGTTCCTTATCGCCAGGGATTTGTGAAAAATCGCTATGTCGGTAGAACCTTTATTATGCCAGGGCAGGCGGAACGTAAGAAATCCGTTAAGCGTAAACTGAATGCGATTTCGGAAGAGTTTAAAGGCAAGAATGTCTTATTAGTGGATGACTCGATTGTTCGTGGAACAACATCAGAGCAAATTATTGAAATGGCACGTAATGCCGGTGCTAAAAAAGTGTATTTCGCCTCTGCTGCACCGGAAGTTCGCTTTCCAAATGTCTATGGCATCGATATGCCATCCGCTACGGAACTGATTGCTCATGGCCGTGAACTTGAAGACATTTGTGAGCTGATTGGTGCCGATAAACTGATTTTCCAGGATCTTAAAGATTTAGTGGCAGCGGTCGGTAAAGGCAACAGAGACATAAAAGCGTTTGAAACGTCTGTATTTAACGGTAGCTATATTACCAATGACATCGATCATAGTTATCTTGAGAAGTTGGATGCAATGCGCAATAACGAAAGTAAAGAAGCTTCAGATAAAGAAGCGGATTCGATTCTAGACTTACACAATGAAGGCAGCGAATAAACTCAATAAAAGAGATTCGTTGTAAACAATAAAGGCGCCATAGGGCGCCTTTATTGTTTATCGGGTTTCAGATACCTGTTCAATCCTGACCAGCCCTAGCCGGTAAATTCAGGACCAAAACCTAACGTCCAGGCCATTGCGGTTGCTGCAAGTACGCACACTAACAATACTAAGCCACAGGTCACTACTGAGCTGGCGTAAATAAACCCTTTCTCTTGTGGAATATGCATCAGGATTGGCGTACCTGAATAAAGTAGGTAAACCGAATATGCAACGGCAATCATACCGGCAATCGAGAATACCCATAAAACAGGGTAGAGCGCGGCAATACCGACCATCAGCACAGGTGTAGAGGCGTAAGCGGCCAATTCCAGTGATTGAGATAAATTCGGTTGCGCATCAAAGGTTTTTGCCATCCAATGGATCAGGCCAGTTAATGCCATCATCGATAAGATAATCGCGCAGTACATAGATGCGGACAGTAACATGGCACTGGATTTGGTCAACATTATTGGATCGCCGGCACCAATTTTCCAGCCGATATGTGCAGCGGCAAAGTAACCGCATATTGAAGGTATTAATGCCACTATTAGGATGTGAGCCATGCTATAGGCAATACCCTCATGGCGAGAATCTATTTCGTTCCATTCTTGTTGCGGGTGGGCGTACAAGCCCCAGATATGATTTAGGATCATTGTCTTCTTCCTCTTTCGCTATCCCCAGATAAGCATCAACTACATACATATGCTCGCTGTTGTCGCCTTTATTATTGTGGTTTTATTATATTTTTATTAAGGCACAGTTATATTTATGTAGTATGTACAAGAAATAATCAAGACTTGTTTGAAAATTGTGCGCTATTCCTGTTTTAGATCAAAGCTTCTGCGGTATGGTTGAAGACCTCATTGGTTTATCTATGACGTCGCGGTTTGTTGATACTAGAGGATAGATATCAGGCGCGTTTGATACGAGTGACTTTCATGTATTCAAATTCGATTGTAGCAACCGTTTCGGTTGCCCGGTAGAAGGTGATATTGACTTTTTGGCCCACGAGGCTTTGGTACATTTTCTTGCGCCGGTATTTAAACGCAACGGTGTAGTCTTGAACCATGAGTGTATTTAACACCCATTCACCATCTTCCCTTTGTACGTGCGAGGTTACGGTGGCATCATCTAACTGGTTTAGGGAGTGATGCTTTTCAAGCATCTGTTTTACTTGTTTGGTTTGCCTTTTCATAACGGTACCTGGTCAAATAATGAAAAAGCGCCTTGCGGCGCTTTTTGATGTTTAAAAGCATAGATGTGCCATTGAACTGTGCCAATTCGCTTAGCGAATTTTCTTAAGAAAGTTTAGTTTCCAGTCTTTATAAGGGGCAAATCGCACGGGGATATCGGCCACGAAAGGACGCTTTAATACCGACTTTAAATGCGAGAAATTGTCAAAGCCGGATTTCCCCGAGTATTGACCCATGCCGCTAGAACCCGTACCACCAAATGGCAAATCAGGTACGGCATTGAACATGATAACGTCATTAATGCACTGACTGCCGGCACTGATTTCATCTTGCCATTGTTGTTTTTGATCTTTGTCTTTGGTGAAGATATAAGCCGATAACGGTTTATCGCGCTCAATCACAAATTGTTTTGCGCTGGCAAAATCTTCAATGCAGTAAATTGGCAGAATTGGACCAAAGATTTCTTCGGTCATTAACTTTGAATCAAGCTCTGGGTTCACCACTATAGTCGGTTCAATATAGCAATCTTCCAGGGAGTGGTTACCACCATGCACAATGTCTGCATTTTCCAGATAACTGATCAATCGTTCGGTGTGGCGCGGGTTGATGATTTTGCCGTAACTTTTGCTTAATTGCGGGTTATCACCAAACATGCTTTTAACTTCTTTGGTTAGGGCATCGACTAAAGGTTTTAACATGTATTTGTGGGTGAGCACATAATCAGGCGCAATACAGGTTTGACCGGCATTCATCCATTTCCCCCAGGCAAGGCGCTGGGCGGTGATTTTCATATTAGCACTTTGGTCGATATAAACCGGACTTTTACCGCCCAGCTCTAGTGTTACCGGCGTCAGATGCTTAGCCGCGGCGCTCATCACTATTCGGCCAACATGACCGTTGCCCGTATACATAATATGGTCGAATTTTAAATCCAACAATAGTGTCGACTCTTCAACGCCACCTTCAACAACAGTAACGGCCTGCTTGTCTAGATACAGTGGAATGATAGTCGCTAATAATTTGGAAACGTTTTCGGCCATTTCCGAGGGTTTTATGATCGCACAATTACCTGCTGCGATGACAGCGATTAGCGGTGCCAATACCAATTGCAACGGGTAATTCCAGGCGCCCATAATTAAAACGCTACCCAGAGGCTCAGGCACTATGTATGAAGATCCAGGCTGTGCGACGATAGGCGTCGAAACTTTGCGAGGTTTGGCCCACTTTTTCAGGTGTTTAATGGTGTGGTCCACATCGCCGGTCACATAAGAAACTTCGGTGACCCAGGATTCCTGCTCTGGTTTACCTAAGTCTTTTTCTAATGCATGGATGATTTCGGCTTCATGGTTGATCACCATTGCCTTGATTTGTTCTAACTGAGATTTACGCCAGTGTAGATCACGCGTAACGTTGGTTTGAAAATAGCGACGTTGTTCGTCGAGTATATCTTGATAGTTCACAATAAACTTCCTGGATAATAATGTACGTTTTGATTTTATGATTAATCACAGGAGAGGTAGTGGGGGTGGTCGTCGCTATGGATTAGGTTTTTAGCCCCATCACCCAGCTAAGTTGACGTTTGACCAGCATCCTGATTTCACTCATCTTAACGCTTTGTGGGGGTAAAGGTAAATACATATACTGAATTCGTGTGAACGCGATCATCATTAATTCAGCATTGATACTAGGATCGATTTGATTGAAATAACGACAAAGCTTTATAAAAGGTTGTTTTAACTGGTGAATATGTGAAAAGGCAGTATCTTTCAACTCTTCATTGAACATCATTTCGGTAAAAAATATCTGTTCTACCGCCAATCCCGTTGGCCGGTTGATGATATTGTCATACATATGTCGTGCGGCGATGTCACTGAGTTGCTCGCATAGCAATTTACGGACACTGACTTTACGACGCTCTGCAGCAGTATAACTCTCTACCAGGGTAAATCCCCGTAGCCACTGACTGCTATTGTCGGCGACAAATCGCGCAGCGCTCAATTGTATCGCTTCGCCGATCAGCTGCTTGATATCAACAAAATAATAGGTGGTAAGCGAAAGCTGGATTTGTGCTTGCTGTGCGACAGCTCGATGTGTTGTCCCTTTGATACCGAACTTTGCAATAACCTCAATGGCGGCATTGAGGATTCTTTCCCGGGTCTGTTCACCTTTAGGACTTTTCTTCAAACTTGTCCGTGCCATAATATACATCCCTGATACTGTTTTTATTGGCTTGTGAGGTTTGTAAGTACCACCATAATACCTTCTAAAAAAATAGGCAACGGTTTTATTTAGGGCGCGTTAAGCTGCATATCGGATCGTTTCGCCACGGCAGAGAATACGTATATAGAGCATAGTGTTATAGGGTATGACTATGGTTTAAATTGAGGTCTGTAGCCAATTACCGCATTGATATTAGTTATGGGTGAAGAATAATACGTTTTTTTTAATAAAAACGTTGCACGTGGATTGTCACACCCTTGATTGAGACAAATTCAAAGCCGAGGAAAATCCGTTTTCATCGGCTTTTGTCTGGTATACTTGGCTTTTATTATTCCTGTTATTGGCGAACCCGTGGATCAAACCCATTTTCAAGCATTGCCGCTTCGTATCGAACTCACAGATAATCTTGCCCATTTGGGCTACAAACAGATGACCGAGGTCCAGACCCTCAGTTTACCCGCAATCATTGCGGGTAAAGATGTTATTGCCCAGGCGAAAACCGGCTCCGGAAAAACGGCAGCCTTTGGGCTTGGTTTGTTGCAAAAACTCGATGTTAAAGCATTTAGAATTCAGACACTGGTGCTGTGTCCCACTCGGGAACTTGCCGAACAAGTCGCTCTGGAAATCAGAAAACTTGCGCGACTGATCCATAACATTAAAGTACTGACATTATGCGGTGGCGTACCTGTAGGCAAACAAATCGATTCGTTGCGCCACGGCGCTCATATCATCGTGGGTACCCCCGGGCGGGTGGAAGATCACCTTAGCCGAGGTTCATTAAACTTAGACCAGGTTAATACTCTGGTATTGGACGAAGCGGATCGGATGCTGGACATGGGGTTTGAACCAGCCATGGAACGAATATTCAATCAGATCCCTGCATCGCCTCAGGTGTTATTATTCAGTGCCACATTTGCAGACAACATTGATGCAATTAGTCGCCGCTATATGCAAAACCCTGAGCATATCGTTGTCGCTCAAACCCATAATCAGCAAACTATTGCCCAGCGGTTTTATCAGGTACATGGCGCTGACGATAAGCTATTGGCAGTACGTTTGTTGATTCAGGATCATAAACCTGTTTCGACGGTGATATTTTGTAACACTAAATTGGAAACGGTGCGGTTGAGTGAGCAGTTGCAATCCTGTGGTTACAGCGCTGTCGCATTGAATGGTGATCTTGAACAACGGGAACGTGATCAGGCCATGATCCAGTTTGCGAACAAAAGCGTTTCGGTGTTAGTGGCAACCGACGTAGCCGCGCGTGGTCTTGATGTGGACAACTTAGATCTGGTGATCAACTATTCACTGGCCCATGATACCGAAATACACACTCATCGAATTGGCCGCACAGGTCGGGCGGGAAATCAGGGGCTCGCTTGCTCGTTTTACAGCGAAAAAGATCATCATAAGATGGCCCTGCTTAATGATTTAATGGATACCGATATCGTACCCGAAGGATTGCCTGATAAGGATATCTTAGAGTTGCCGGTGATCAAGCCGCCGATGGCTACCATACAAATTCTGGGGGGCAAGAAACAAAAAGTGCGCGCTGGAGATATCGTTGGCGCCTTAACCCGGGGACAGGAGTTATCCGCTGATGACGTTGGCAAAATTCAGTTGTTGGATAATTTAGCCTATGTTGCGGTAAAACAAAAAATTCGTAATGTTGCATTGGCTAAAATCGTCGAGGGCAAACTAAAAGGCCGAAAATTTAAAGCGCGTATTATACGCCGTTAGTTCCTGTAAAAATGGACACCTCGCTGGAAGCAGAATGCCGTTCTGCTTTCAACTAACTTTACCCTTACATCATCTTATAAATATCCAAACCCGCCGCAGTCTCGCTTGAGTTAGTAAATATTTAGTTACACCTGTCAGGCACAATTAAAATTATTTGAGTTTTTACAACTGCTTGAAAATATTGTAATAATTAGTAGGTTGTCGTTGTTGAACAAGTCCGTATTCTGTCCAGATAACATCGTTAAATATTGCTTTGTATGTCACTCATTTTTTAATGAGTTCCCCATTCCCTAATAAAAAGAGAAACGCATGACTGTAAAATGTTTAAGTAACAAACAACTTGCCTTGAGTCTGACCTTAGGTACAACATTAATTTCAATGAATAGCTTCGCATCAGTACCGGAGGCATTGCCGGAACAATTACAACCAGATCTGAGTGTGATAGCCGACCCTGAAAATTTAAGTATTGATGGCTTTTCGGGGGGCATATTTCGAGAAAAGGAAATTGCAACCTTGCCGCGAGTGATCAATCAAATCTGGACGGGTTACACCAATTCCGTTAACGCTGGTGTCATCACCTATAATTTTCCAAAAGGTAAAAAGCTTACGGGTTTATACAACAATCCTAAGTATGGCTTTACGGCAGGTAATGGCTTGAGTGGCTTTTCTGAGGCTCAGAAAGATGCCGCGCGCAACAGCATTCAATTGTGGGATGATCTGATAGCGCCTAGTTTTAAAGAAAATAGTGCCAATGGCGCCGATATTCAGTTTGCTAACAGCGAAGATCCCGGTCAAGCCTATGCATATTATCCTGAATATGGCTTTACCAATGCCAAAGGTTATAAGTTTTTTAGTGATATATTTGTCGCGACTCCGGAGCTAAACTGGACCAATGCCTGGTTAAGTTTTGGTGGCTATGGGGTAACAACCTTAGTCCATGAAATCGGTCACACCCTGGGGTTAAGTCATCCAGGTGCATATAATGGCGCTGGTGCCACCAACTATGTCAGCCAGGCTGAATATGCACAGGACAGTAATCAATACACATTGATGTCATACTGGGGCGATGAAGAAACCTCCAATCAACCATTCCCGGCAGGTATTGTTGACTGGAGTACGGGGTTTTATAACTATCCGCATACACCCATGTTACATGATATCCTGTCGATACAGGCTGCGTATGGTGCGGATTTAACCACCCGCAGTGATGATACTGTCTACGGCTGGAATTCCACCGCAGGTAACGCGGTATATGACTTTTCTCAAAACCTATTTCCAATCCTGACAATTTATGATGCCGGCGGTAACGATACCATCGACATGTCCGGTGCGAATGCGAGCGTATACATCAATCTTAATGATGGTCAGTATAGCTCTGGTGCATCAGCGGTCCCAAGTGATGATGTGATTAATAGCAGACGGCAGCTTATGCGCGATGCCGGCTATACAATCTTAGGCAATGTTGGGCCGGGTACCAGTGATTATTGGCAAGGTTTAACGACGAGCGCGCACGCAGGCTATCTGGCATGGGAAACAGGGGTGCAAGGGCTGGGTGTTACATCCCATGACAATATTGCTATTGCTTACGGTACCATAATCGAAAATGCAATCGGTTCTAGTGAGCGAGATTATTTAAAAGGTAATCGTGCTGACAATGTCTTGACTGGAAACTCTGGCGACGATGTGCTTAATGGTTTAGCTGGGGCAGATTTATATGTTGGTGGTGAAGGCTACGATACCTTTGTCTTTTCGAATATTGAATCAGGCGATGAAATTGCCGATTTCGAGACCGGCAAAGACGTCATTGTTCTTCGCGATACCGGCGTTACATTCACGTTTATTGGCGCCGATGCTTTTAGTGATACGGCTGGCGAGCTTCGTTATGACAATGGGCAATTATCTGGCGACGTTGATGGTGATGGTATGGCTGATTTGTCGATCAACCTCAATAGTGCTGTATTAACCAATAGTGATTTAATTTTGTAAAACATTAACCATAAAAAGAAAAAAAGCCCATTATTGGGCTTTTTTTCTTTCTGTTTACGGCTTGCACGTCAGGTAATGAAAATTACCATCATTCTCAGCATAGCTATGATAAAATCGTCGTATTATTTTAGTTCGTCGAAAACCACATAGATTCAATGTCCACTGAAAGCCTGTTGGCCCCCATTCACGCATTTTTACAGTGTCCGACGCCGGATGCCTGGGTAGAAGAAGCTCGAAAGCCCGAAAACCTGTCTTTGTTACTCACAGATCACATGATATGTGAATTGAAAGCCGCACAAACTGCGATGTGGTTAATTCGCAAGTATGCCGTCGATAAAGAGAGTGGTGATGAGCTATTAAATTGGTTGCAGCCTTATGAGCAGTTTATCTATCGTAAGGAGGGGAGTTTGCAATCTTTGTCCCTAAAACTTAAGTTTTCCAAAGCCATTGTCCCGAAAGCAAATTCTGGAGTTGGTGGCGAGTTAGTTGATAAAATGGTGTTGTTGATCAAAGAGGAGCTACATCATTTTTATCAGGTATTGGAAATCATGGAAAAGCGCGGCATTGTCTATGACAATATTACCGCAGGCCGTTATGCCAAAGGGTTAATCCGACACGTGAAAACCCATGAGCCAGAAACTCTGGTCGATAAGCTGATTTGTGGGGCTTACATTGAGGCGCGTTCGTGTGAACGCTTTGCTAAGCTTGCTCCATTTTTAGATGATGAGTTACATAAATTTTATATCTCATTACTGCGCAGCGAAGCACGTCACTATCAGGATTATCTTAAGCTCGCCGAACAGGTCGCGGGGCACGACATCAGTGAACGCGTGCGTTATTTTGGCGAAGTGGAAGCAACATTAATCTCTGCGCCCGACGATGAATTACGTTTCCATAGTGGCATCCCGGCCAATAGTCTTTCTTAAATTCCCTAATCTTTTGCTCTGACAATTTGCGCTACCTGATGGTGGCGCTTATATTTTTAGTAAGCCCTCTTTTTCATTCCTGCAGTATGGAAAAATAATTCAGGAACGAAGCAAATGCTAATTGTTACCAAAACTCGCTGCCTGGCGGCAGTGTGCTTAATGCTCGGTGCATGTCAGAGTACCGAAGTGCCTTCGACAGAAAATGCCGCAACACAGACAACCACGGTCCAGCGTGACTCTGGACATCATACCTTATCGGATGTGGAAGGTGAGCTGACGACCATTTCGGAGTCAGAGCGATTAAATCTATGGTTTGAAGATAAGTACGAGCAGCAGTTACAGATGAGTCCATTGTTGCTTACCCGAATTGGCCGCAAGGATCAGTACGATCAAGTGGACGACTTTTCATTACAGGCGATGGATGCGCAACTAAGTTGGTATGCCAACACCGTCGATGAATTGAAAACCCATTTCGATTACGAAGCGCTTACCCCTGAAGCTCAGATCTCCTACGATATTTGGGTCTATCAATTTCAACTTGCCCGAGACAGACGTTTGTATTTCAGTCAGGAATATGTGTTTACGCAAATGCAAGGTATTCAAACGCTCTTGCCGCAGGTGCTGATCAATTTTCATCGGGTCGATAATAAAGCGGATATGGAAGCTTATATAGCCCGTATCAAAGGTATGTCAGTTGCACTCAATACGCTGTTGGAGCTGGCGAAAGCCAAGTCGGAGGCTGGCTATCGTCCGCCCAAATTTGCCTATCAGGAGGCAATGGTACAAATCAATAATCTGATCCGCGGTGAACCTTTTCACCAAGGTGCCGATTCCCCTCTTTGGGCTGACGTGAAAACCAAAGTTACGGCATTACAAACGTCGGGGTTGATTACGGCATCCGACGCTCAAACCCTGCGCTTTAACGCTCGCAAAGCCCTGACTCGGGATCTGTATTCGTCGTATCGAAATATTACCGCCTGGATGCAAAGAGATATGCGTCTTGCTGCGGTGAATCCTACCGGGGTTTCTCGTTATCCCGATGGTGATGCTTACTATGAGTATCGATTACGGCTCGCCACCAATAGTGACTACAGTGCCAACGATATTCATCAAATCGGTCTGGATGAGGTTGATCGGATCACTGAAGAAATGATTGATATAAAAGACTCTGTAGGGTTTAGCGGTAATCTTAATGAGTTCTTTGAATACCTGCAAACCGATCATCGCTTCTACTACCCCAATACGGATGAAGGCCGAGAAGCGTACCTGCAACAAACAAAAGCCAATTTAGCCGTTATTGAAGAAAAGCTGCCGAGCTACTTTAACACCTTGCCCAAAACAAGCCTGCAAGTAAAACGTGTCGAAGCTTATCGTGAGCAAGATGGGGCGGCACCGCACTATTACCCGGGAACACCGGATGGCAGCAGGCCTGGCGTGTATTACACTCATTTATCCGATATGTCAGCCCTGCATAAAAATGATATGCAGGCTATCGCTTATCACGAAGGTAATCCCGGACATCATATGCAAATTTCCATTGCCCAGGAGTTAACTGGATTGCCGAAGTTTCGAACTCAGGCTCAGTTTGGTGCGTATATCGAAGGCTGGGCACTTTATGCCGAGTATCTAGCCAAAGAAATGGGCGCTTATGAGGATCCCTATGCTGATTTTGGTCGCTTGACCACTGAGATGTGGCGCGCGGTACGTTTGGTGGTCGATAGTGGCTTACATGCAAAAGGCTGGACCGAGCAACAGGCGGTGGAGTATTTTCAGCATCATACGCCATTATCGGAAGAGGTAATCCGCTCGGAAGTTCGTCGTTATCTGGTTTGGCCAGGGCAGGCGACGGCTTATAAAATTGGCATGATGAAAATTCAGTCATTGCGTAAAGTGGCGCAAGAGCAATTGCAGGACGATTTTGATATTAGCCAATTTCACGATACGGTTTTAACCAGTGGTGCCTTGCCTTTGCATTTACTAGAAAAACGAGTGAATTTGTGGGTTGAAGAGGCACCCATTGGTGGCACTGTTGCGGTTGCTAAAGATTAAGTCACGAAATTAACCGGCGACCCATGGAAAGGCCGCCCTTAACGTTTTGGGCTCAGGATGGCCCTAAAGGCTGATTGAGAAGTTCAAGCTGGCCATTTTCGGCTTTTAACCAGGCGCCTTGCTCATACCAATCACCGAGGACGATGCGGGTAGCGCTCTTTTGTGCCATTTCGAAGTGATGAATAGCAGGGCGATGGGTATGGCCATGGATCAACAGATCGCAGTTAGCGTTGATGAGTACCTTTTCAACTTCTGATTGGGTCACGTCCATAATTTCTTGTGGCTTTTGTGCTGTAGATGCTGCACTTTTTGAGCGGTAATTTTGTGCCATTTTGCGGCGCACGGATAGAGGCAGGCATTTGATCATTCCTTGCCACCACCAGGTTCTCGATTTTGCGCGAAATTTTTGGTAATCGACATCGCGGGTGCACAGCGTGTCGCCATGCATGATTAATGCAGGCGTGCCATTAAGGTCGATCAATTGCGTATCGGGCAATAATGTCATGCCACAACGTTTCGCATATTTCTCGCCAACTAAGAAATCCCGGTTGCCCTGAATAAAATAGACTTCAGTTCCTTTACGACTCAAGCCACTAAGCGCCTTTGCAACGCCATTGGACAGGGCATTGACATCATCATCACCCACCCAGTATTCGAACAAATCGCCAAGAATATATAACTGGTCCGCTGCAGGTGCCGTGTGCTCAATAAAGTCGAAGAAACAAGCCGATATATCGGCTCGCTCTTCACTGAGATGTAAGTCGGCAATAAAATAAATCAATTGCGACAAGGTTACGCTACTTCTACTGACTCAACGATAATATCTTCTTTGGGGACATCGTCATGAAAACCGAATCGGCCGGTATCAACCAGGGTCATCTTATCAACGACTTCCATGCCTTCTACCACCTGACCAAATACACAATAACCCCAGCCTTGCACGGTTTCATTTTTAAAATCTAAAAAGTTATTATCAACAAGATTGATAAAAAATTGCGCTGACGCCGAATGAGGATCCTGAGTACGTGCCATCGCCAGAGTGCCGCGGGTATTACTGATGCCATTGTTGGCTTCATTTTCAATCGTTGCATCGGTAGTCTTTTCGGTCATTCCTGACTCGAATCCACCGCCCTGAGCCATAAAACCCTTAATTACACGGTGAAAAATCGTGCCGTTATAGAAGCCTTTTTGGCAATATTGCTTAAAATTTTCAGCCGTCTTAGGGGCATTTTCAAAATCCAATTCGATTTTAATGTCGCCTAAATTGGTCTTAAATGTGATCATAGTTTGTTCCTGTTTTGGGAAACATGCACGTGGCATTGGTATACAGTAAGTGCTGAATTGTACTCAGCCTTTAGCGTAAGTACAAGGCGCAGCGATGATCGGCCAGAAAAAGGACGTTGATTGTAAGGGGGAAATGGCGAAACAATCACGCTGCTTTATAGTCTTTAGTTATGCCGGGGCTTAATGTACAATTGCCGCCATTATTTATTGCTCATGTTATCAGTTAATCGAGAACGCTAAATGTTACACCTATACAACACCCTAAGTCGTAAAAAGGAAGAGTTTAAACCCATCACACCAGGTAAGGTGGGTATGTATGTGTGTGGTATCACCATTTATGACCACTGTCATATTGGCCATGCCAGGACGTATGTGGCGTTTGACGTTATCGCTCGTTATCTACGTCATTTGGGCTACGAACTGACCCACGTGCGTAATATCACCGACGTTGATGATAAGATTATTAAACGAGCAGCGGAGAATAACGAGAGCTGCGATAGCTTAACGAGTCGCATGACCGCGGATATGTATGCCGATTTGGATGCCCTTAACGTCGAACGTCCCGACATTGCTCCGACGGTTACCACACATATGCCTGAGATCATCGCTTTAGTGGAGCGATTGATTGAGCGTAAGCATGCCTATGTAGCCAGTAACGGCGATGTGATGTTTGATGTCGGCTCTTTTCCTGACTACGGCAAACTGAGTATGCAAAATCTAGAAATGTTGCAAGCCGGTTCCCGTGTTGATGTTGATGAAGCAAAGCGCGATCCATTAGATTTCGTGCTTTGGAAAATGGCGAAAGCGGGTGAGCCTTCGTGGAGTTCACCTTGGGGGGAAGGTCGCCCTGGTTGGCATATTGAATGCTCAGCAATGAACTCTAAGCACTTGGGTGAGCACTTTGATATTCACGGTGGCGGTAGCGATTTGCAATTCCCACATCATGAAAATGAAATTGCCCAGTCTTGCTGTGCCTTTGATACGCCCTATGTCAATTATTGGCTGCATGGCGGTATGGTACAGGTTGATAAAGAAAAAATGTCCAAGTCGTTAGGCAACTTTTTTACCTTGCGTAGTGTGTTGGAGCAATATGATGCTGAGTCAGTTCGTTATTTTCTGATTTCCAGCCATTATCGCAGCCAGCTAAATTACTCTCAGGAGAATCTGGCCCAGGCTCGTTCAAGTCTGGAACGTATTTATACTGCGTTAAGAGATGTCGAGTTGGTGCAAACGTCTCTGGCGGACAATGGGTATGTACATCGTTTCGAGACGGCGATGAATGACGATTTTAATACCCCAGAAGCACTACCCGTTTTGTTTGAACTGGCGAAAGAAGTTAATCGCTTAAAAGCAGACGAACCCGAAAAAGCGGGGCAGTTGGCCTACATCCTGGTTAAATTGGGGGCGATTATTGGTATCGCGCAATCCGAGCCAGAAGCATTTTTACAAGGTAGCGGTGCGGATGACGATAGCGAGTTGATAGAACAACTTATTGCGCAGCGAAATCAGGCCAGAGCCGATAAAGATTGGGCAAAAGCCGACGAAGCGCGCGATAAACTCAAAGCTATGAACGTAACGCTTGAAGATAGTGCGGGTAAAACTACCTGGCGTCGAGGTTAGGAATATTAGAATGTCGATGACCAATTCTTAGGATAAATCGACATTAGCTAATACGTTGCACATAAAAAAGCCGGGGGAACCCGGCTTTTTTATGTCTTATCAAACCTGTTGTATTGTCGATTTGACGGTACGTTTTTAACTGTCACTAAACTGTTCGCAGGCAATTAAGGTGTTTTCAATCAGACTGGCTACGGTCATTGGACCAACACCACCTGGGACAGGGGTAATATAAGCGGCCTTGTCTTTGGCGACATTAAATTCCACATCGCCGACCAATTTACCTGTGGCTAATCGGTTAATGCCCACATCAATCACGATAGCGCCTTCTTTGATCCAATCCCCGGGAATAAACTCCGGTTTACCCACAGCAACAACCACCAAATCGGATTCGCGAACTTTTTGTTCGAGGTTTTTGGTAAATCTGTGGGTAGTGGTGGTGGTGCAACCTGCTAATAGTAATTCTAACGTCATCGGGCGACCGACAATATTTGAAGCGCCAATGATTAACGCATTTAGCCCGTGTGGTTTAACCCCGGTAGACTCAATTAGTGTCATGATGCCTTTGGGCGTGCAGGGTCTAAGCCCTGGTTGACGCAGAGCCAGTTTACCGACGTTAAAGGGGTGAAAACCATCCACATCTTTATTTGGGTCAATGTGTTCAATGACTATATTGGCATTCAATCCTTCAGGTAGTGGCAGTTGTACTAAGATACCGTCGATCTCGGGATCCTGATTTAGCTGCTCAATAACATCCAATAACTCCTGTTGCGACGTAGTTTCGGGTAAATCAAACGATTTAGAGACAAAACCAACCTCTTCACAGGCACGCCGTTTAGAACCAACATATACCTCGGATGCCGGATCGTTACCGACTAATACAACCGCAAGCCCTGGCGCGCGCTGATTGTTTTTGATACGTTGTTCGACACTCGCTTTCACATCTTGGCGAATTTGAGCCGCTATCTTTTTTCCATCTATAAGGGTCGCTGACATTGGATAAAGTACTCTGGTAACTCAGGTAAAAAAAACTGTCGGTATTTTCCCACATATTGCTACATTGTTGTAGAGCTAGTTAGGAAATAAGTTAAATGATCCCAGATGGGATTGGTTCGTATAAAAAGTTAAGCATATGCCATCGCAGTGCATATTTTTATTGCAATCGGGCAAAACGCTGTAAAATTGAGCGAACAGTCAGAAATTCTCAAAAAGTGTTTGACGACCTTATCGTGCATAGGTAATATGCGCATCCGTTGAGACACGACAGTGTTTCATTTGTCGGTGATTAGCGCAGCTTGGTAGCGCACTTGGTTTGGGTCCAAGGGGTCGCAAGTTCGAATCTTGCATCACCGACCACTTTTCTTCTCTGAAATTTTCGGATTTTGGATAAGAAATGTTTAGCGTTTGATATCGTTACTCGCTAAACTAACCTGTAAGGTAGTTTATGCGCCCTTAGCTCAGCTGGATAGAGCAACGCCCTTCTAAGGCGTGGGTCGTAGGTTCGACTCCTACAGGGCGTGCCATACCGTGGTGGCTGTAGCTCAGTTGGTAGAGCCCCGGATTGTGATTCCGGTTGTCGTGGGTTCAAGTCCCATCAGCCACCCCATTTTGTCGGTGATTAGCGCAGCTTGGTAGCGCACTTGGTTTGGGTCCAAGGGGTCGCAAGTTCGAATCTTGCATCACCGACCATCTTTCTCCCCTAGCTTTATTAAAATAACCTCTTTGTGAAAATACATGTTTAATTTCATGTGATTTGACTCATCAGCACGTTCAACATATTTGTCTGCTGATTTTCCGAATAATCTGAATTTTTCGACGTTTGTTACGACTTTGCAAACCATCTTCTTTGTTTACTAACTATTGGCTAAAAGCTGTTTACTCTTGCCTGAAGCCTCGTTATAATCCCGCGTCACATAATTTTAATCTTGTTGGTATTGGGTTTCCTAATCATCAGCACTAAGCATCTTTCATGGATTTTTTAATTGCCGCTATGGTGATTTCCTAAGAACCGAAAAGATGGATGAAATGGCGTCGAAAACGTCAGAATTTGAGGTATGTAAATGCAAGTTTCAGTTGAGACTACTCAAGGTTTAGAGCGTAAATTATCAATTTCTGTTCCAGCCGAGACAGTAGATGTAGAAGTTAAAAATCGTTTGCGTCAAATCGCAAAAACTCAAAAGATTAACGGTTTCCGTCCAGGTAAAGTACCACCTTCTGTTATTCAGAAGCGTTATGGTAAGTCTGTTCGCCAGGAAGTAGCTGGTGAATTAATGCAGCGTCATTTTGTCGAAGCAATTGTTGCTGAAAAATTAAACCCAGCCGGTCGTCCTGCTTTTGTTGCCAAAAGCAACGAAGAAGGCAAAGAGTTGGCGTTTGAAGCGACGTTCGAAATTTACCCAGAAGTAGAGCTTTCTGGCCTTGATAAGATCAAAGTCGAAAAGCCACAGGTTGAAGTAACAGATAAAGACTTGGATGAAATGTTCGAGACGTTACAAAACCAGCACAAAACCTGGAAAGAAAACAAGCGTAAGACCAAGAAAGGCGATAAATTGACTATCGATTTCAACGGTCGTGTTGATGGTGAAGAATTTGAAGGCGGTAAAGCCGAAGGTTTCGAGCTTGAACTAGGTTCTAACCGTATGATCCCAGGCTTTGAAAAAGCAATCACTGGTATGAAAGTAGGTGAAGAGCAAACCATTACGGTGACCTTCCCTGAAGATTATCATGCGGAAAACCTGAAAGGTAAAGACGCTGAGTTCGACATTAAAGTCCACAAGACTGAAGGTCCTGTGCTTCCAGAAATCAACGACGAATTTGCAAAACTATTTGGCGTAGAAGAAGGCGGCGTTGAAGCGTTGCGCGACGAAGTTCGCAAGAACATGGAGCGCGAATTAACGCAAGCGGTCAAAGCTAAAGTTAAAGAGCAAATCCTTGATGGTCTTGTTGAAAACAATGACGTAGAGATCCCTAAGGCATTGACGGATCAGGAAGTTGACGTATTACGTCAGCAAGCGATGCAGCGTTTTGGTGGTCAAATGGACCCAGCAAATTTGCCACAACTTCCTGCGGAAATGTTCACTGAACAAGCAAAACGCCGTGTAAAAGTAGGTTTGCTACTTGGTGAAGTTATCAAGGTTAATGAGCTTAAAGTAGACGATGAGAAAGTTAAGTCTCTTATCGAATCTGCCGCTTCTGCGTATGAAGATCCGCAAGAAGTGATTGAATACTACATGAACAACCAGGAAATGCTTCAGCAGATGCAACACGTTGCAATGGAAGAGCAAGCAGTTGAATTGCTACTCGAACAAGCAGATGTGTCTGAAAAAGAAACAGCTTTTTCTGAAATCATGAATCCAAAGGCCTAATCACTGAATAGTGATTGACTTTGTGTTAAGCAATAGCTTAAATGGCTTATATGAGTGCATATAAGCCATTTTTTTATTTATAAGGATGATCATTGTTTACTTCTAACTTAAAACACGGTGAGATTGAAAATGCGTTGGTTCCTATGGTTGTTGAACAAACAGCGAAAGGGGAACGTTCCTATGATATTTACTCTCGATTATTAAAAGAGCGTGTCATTTTTCTATGTGGCCAGGTAGAAGAGCATATGGCGAACCTGATAGTGGCACAATTACTGTTCCTCGAATCAGAGAGCCCGGAAAAGGATATTTATCTCTATATTAATTCGCCAGGTGGCAGTGTGACTGCTGGCATGGCAATTTATGACACGATGAACTTCATCAAACCCAATGTAAGTACGGTTTGTATGGGGCAAGCGGCTAGTATGGGCGCATTCTTGCTGTCTGCTGGAGAAAAAGGTAAGCGCTATTGTCTACCCAATTCACGAGTTATGATTCATCAGCCTCTTGGTGGTTTCCAGGGCCAGGCATCTGATTTTGAAATTCATGCGAAAGAAATCCTGTCTATTAAGGAACGCTTGAATCGTTTATTGGCTGAACACACAGGCCAGCCTTTTGAGAAAGTCGCTGAAGACACCGACCGTGATAACTTTTTAAGCGCCGATGATGCGGTTGAATATGGATTGGTTGATGGCATTCTGAAACAACGCTAGGCTACATGCCAGCGTTGTGATTTACGTAATCTGTGAAATACTTATACATAGCGTTCGTTGTGTAGGAGCCTGTTGGCAGGCAACATAAAAGATGAGGTACTGACCGTATGACCGATGGTATTAAAGGTAGCGGTGATAACGAAAAATTATTGTATTGTTCTTTCTGCGGAAAGAGCCAGCATGAGGTTCGCAAGTTAATTGCGGGACCATCGGTATTCGTTTGTGACGAATGCGTGGAGCTGTGTAATGATATCATCCGTGAAGAAATCAAAGAGATTTCGCCAAAAGCCGATACCGAAAAACTTCCAACTCCGGTGGAGATTCGGGAGCACCTGGACGAGTATGTAATTGGCCAGGAACACGCGAAGAAAGTGTTGTCTGTTGCGGTATACAACCATTACAAACGACTTAAAAATGGCGATATTCATAATGGTATTGAGTTAGGCAAGAGTAATATTTTGCTAATCGGTCCAACCGGTAGTGGTAAGACGCTATTAGCGGAAACTTTGGCTCGCTTGCTCGATGTTCCGTTCACGATGGCTGATGCGACGACCTTGACTGAAGCGGGTTATGTTGGCGAAGATGTTGAAAATATCATTCAAAAACTCTTACAAAAATGCGATTACGATGTGGAGAAAGCCCAACGAGGTATCGTCTACATCGATGAAATCGACAAGATTTCCCGTAAATCTGACAATCCTTCTATTACCCGTGATGTCTCCGGTGAAGGGGTTCAACAAGCCTTGTTGAAACTGGTTGAGGGTACCGTCGCTGCGGTTCCGCCTCAAGGTGGTCGAAAACATCCTCAGCAAGAATTTTTACAGGTCGATACCTCTAAAATTCTGTTTATCTGCGGTGGTGCGTTCGCCGGTCTGGATAAAGTGATTGAGCAACGAATGCTAACCGGAACCGGTATCGGTTTTGGCGCAGAAGTTAAAGGTGCAGATCAGAAAAAATCGTTAACGGAACGCTTCCAGGAAGTCGAACCGGAAGATTTGGTTAAGTATGGCCTGATCCCAGAATTTATCGGTCGTTTACCGGTCGTCGCAACTTTAAGCGAACTGGATGAAGACGCGCTTATTCAAATTTTACAAGAGCCGAAAAATGCACTAACCAAGCAGTTTACTGCGCTGTTCGATATGGAAGGCGTAGAGCTTGAGTTTCGCCCAGATGCATTAAAAGCGATTGCCAATAAAGCCATGGTGCGTAAAACTGGTGCGCGAGGATTACGTTCTATCGTAGAAGGTGTATTGCTCGATACCATGTATGACTTACCTTCCAGTCAGGACGCGACGAAAGTGGTGGTAGATGAAGCCGTCATTAAAGGGGAGAGTAAACCTCTGGTTATTTATCAATCGTCAAAAGAGCAACAAGCGAACGCTGAATAGCGACACTTTGTTGGTTTAAAAAAGCCTCCTTTTTGGAGGCTTTTTGATTTTCAGGGGAAAACTTAAGGAAAAACCGTAGATTAAAGAGACATAAACTCGCCTTAAGGGCATTTATTTTTATTAACACGTTGAAACTCTTGCCGCTATCCCCATATACTCATTAAAGCAACAATTCGTTAATCGGCTCAATGAGGTAGTACTCGATTCCTTACCTCCTTCAACATTGAGTGTGGTAAACCACTTTTTCCAAGAGATATTCATGACAAAAGAGCATTCAGGACAGATTGAAACCCCCGTATTAGCCCTACGCGATGTAGTTGTATACCCGCAAATGGTTATTCCTTTATTTGTCGGCCGAGAAAAGTCCATTCGGTGCCTGGAGCAGGCAATGGATACGGACAAAAGAGTTTTTTTAGTGGCACAAAAAGATGCCAGCGTAGACGACCCAACCCCTGAAGACCTATACGAGATTGGTACGGTCGCCACCATTTTGCAAATGCTTAAATTGCCAGACGGTACGGTAAAAGTACTGGTAGAAGGCATTCAGCGAGCCAGTATTGACGATTTTATCGAAACCGATAAATCCTTTATTGCTAACGTGAGTTTTATTGAGTCCACCCAGGTTAATGAGCAAAATTTTGAGGTACTGTTGCGCTCAGCGGTGTCTCAATTTGAAGGTTACGTAAAGCTAAATAAGAAAATCCCACCTGAGGTATTGACCTCGGTTTCCGGGATAGAAGATGCAGAGCAACTTGCCGATACAATGGCAGCACACATGCCTCTGAAACTTGAAGATAAACAACATGTTCTTGAAATCATTAGTGTAAACGAGCGGATCGAATACCTGATGGCATTGATGGAAGGTGAAATCGATTTGCTGCAAGTGGAGAAGAAAATTCGTTCTCGTGTGAAAAAGCAAATGGAGAAAAGCCAACGCGAGTACTATCTGAATGAGCAAATGAAAGCCATTCAGAAAGAATTAGGCGATATGGATGAAGTGCCTGACGAAGGCGAGCAGTTAGCAAACAAAATAGAAGAAGCGCAAATGCCAGCCGAAGCTAAGGAAAAAACCTTAGCCGAACTGCAAAAGCTGAAGATGATGTCACCGATGTCCGCTGAGGCGACAGTGGTACGCAGCTACATTGACTGGATGATCAGTGTACCGTGGAAGAAGCGTAGTAAGCTTAAACGCAACCTGAAACTGGCAGAGGAAGTGTTAGAGCAGGATCACTATGGTCTTGAAAAAGTAAAAGAACGGATCATTGAGTATCTTGCGGTTCAACAACGAGTGAGCCAGTTAAAAGGTCCGATTCTTTGTTTGGTAGGTCCTCCAGGTGTTGGTAAAACGTCTTTAGGACAGTCAATTGCGAAATCTACCGGGCGTAAGTATGTTCGGATGGCATTAGGTGGCGTTCGTGATGAAGCTGAAATTCGTGGGCATCGTCGAACCTATATTGGCTCGCTACCGGGTAAATTGATTCAAAAGATGGCAAAAGCCGGGGTCAAAAACCCACTGTTTTTGTTAGATGAAATCGACAAAATGTCGTCGGATATGCGAGGTGACCCCGCATCGGCGTTACTCGAAGTATTAGATCCAGAGCAAAACAATAACTTCAACGACCATTATCTTGAAGTAGATTATGATCTGTCTGACGTGATGTTTGTCGCAACGTCGAACAGTATGAACATCCCGGGTCCGTTGCTGGATCGGATGGAAGTTATTCGATTGTCGGGTTATACCGAAGATGAAAAACTAAACATCGCGCGTCGTCATTTGTTATCCAAGCAAATTAAGCGCAATGGACTGAAAGATAAAGAGATAGACATTGATGACAGTGCCATTATCGGCATTATTCGTTTCTATACAAGAGAAGCCGGTGTGCGGAGTCTTGAACGGGAAATTTCCAAACTATGTCGCAAGGCGGTGAAGAAAATACTGTTAAACGATGATGTCAAAAAAGTCACCATAAACCAGGATAACCTTGAAGACTTCCTTGGTGTACAGCGCTTCGACTATGGTAAGGCCGAAGATGAAAACCGTATTGGTCAAGTGACTGGTTTAGCCTGGACCGAAGTCGGTGGGGAGTTATTGACCATTGAAGCTGCATCGGTACCTGGTAAAGGTAAACTGACCTACACCGGTTCATTGGGTGATGTAATGAAAGAGTCGATTCAGGCAGCGATGACGGTAGTCAGAAGCCGTACTGAAACGTTGCGCATCAACGACGATTTTAACGAAAAACGTGATATTCACGTTCACGTTCCCGAAGGTGCGACACCAAAAGATGGCCCTAGTGCGGGTATTGGCATGTGCACGGCGTTAGTTTCGAGTCTTACCGGTAATCCGGTGAAGGCGGATGTTGCGATGACAGGAGAAATTACCCTGCGTGGTGAAGTCCTTGCTATTGGCGGCCTTAAAGAAAAATTACTTGCCGCCCATCGCGGTGGTATAAAAACGGTTGTTATTCCACACGAAAATGAACGGGATTTGAAAGAAATTCCAGACAATGTGAAAGCGGATCTGTCGATTCACCCGGTAAAATGGATTGATGAAGTGTTGGACTTAGCGCTTGCAGAACCTGTTGAAAAGTGGACTGCCGGCAAATAATCGGTGATTTTTTGTAAAGAAAATCCTTTTTTTTGAAGTTTTTGTAAAAAAAATCGAATTTAGGGGTTTTCAAACATAAAAAAAGTGGTAGTCTGGAAATCGAAGCCACGCTATCCCCCTATAAAGCTTAGAGAAGCAAGGGAGTAGGTGTTTGTTCATAAGATTTGAAATTGAATTTAAATTTTATTTTTGGAACCTGAAGCTTGCGTTTGAAAAAAATGCCTGATATAAAATTTTAGAGCATTTTTTAGTAAGCTTCGTATAATAACAAATAAAGGGGAAGACATTGTGAATAAGTCTCAACTAATCGAGAAAATTGCAGCGGGTGCTGATATTTCTAAAGCTGCTGCAGGTCGTGCGCTAGATTCTTTTATCGACGCGGTATCTGACGAGTTAAAAGCGGGTGAGCAAGTTGCTCTAGTTGGTTTCGGTACATTCTCTGTACGTGACCGTGCTGCTCGTACTGGCCGTAATCCTCAAACTGGTGCTACCATTGAGATTGCTGCAGCTAAAATCCCATCTTTCAAAGCGGGTAAAGCTCTTAAAGATGCAGTAAACTAAGATTAGTTTCCTGATTTAAAAAAAGCCGGCTCTTGCCGGCTTTTTTGTTTTCTACCTATCCTAATATTTCACCTGTTAATTTACCTGCTATCCTCCCTGTAATGCCGGGGCCGCAAAGACGAAAGTGCACCTACCTTAAAACCTATGGAGTAATACCAATCACATTAAATTGCTCTGACTATACGTCAATTTCTGACTATTGAACTATTCTCATATTTAACAACAATTTAAAACGGAGAACAGCGTGGATCACGAAAACATCGGGCAATTGTTAGGGTTTATCGTGGCGCATAGCGCTTCTATCGGCGATGAGCTAAAAGAAAGAGAGCTCATGGTTCCTTTTGTTATTTCGGTGCTAGATAATCACCCGACAGTCATTGACTTTGAAGCGGAAACCCAAGAAATTGCGGTAAACCAAGCGGAAAAAAAACTGGCTGAATTAAGCCTGTCCGCTGATGCCTGGTCTTACGCGCAAGATGGAATGGTAACCATGGATGATGGATCTGAACAGGATGTTTATTTTTATAAAGTTTGGTTAAGCGGGATGGCCGAGCCCTTGTTGGCCTATCAAATGTATCAAAAATATCCTTTTAAGCTCAAAGGTAATGTCCAAATCCTAAACTATGTGGAAGCAGGCTTAAGCCCTGAACTGCAAGAGCCGCTGATCAATGGCTTAAATGTCGGTATTAGTTCGCACAATACCGCAAATCAAAAATGGGATTCCTGGTGTCAGTGATGACAATGTCTGTAAGATAAAAAAGCCAGGTTTGGTTCAACTTGTAGACGATATCCAGTGCTCACTGAGAGTTCGTGCCTATCGATGTGTAATCCCTGCCTGCAATCGCCAGTTATTCGCAACCATCTAACTCAACCGGTTCTTTGGTTTAAGTTGTTAAACCATTGTTAACAGCTTTTTACATATCATTCAGTCTGTTACTAAAGTTATAACCGAGTGCACTCAACCCCAGAGCCTGATTAGGAATAAGTCATTTTTTTTACAATATTCACTAGGAGGCCCGACGGGCTTTTGCTACAATCAGGCGATAAATTTTAAGGTCCTGTTTTAAAAAGAGACACGCATGTTAGAAAGAATTAGAGAAGGTTCAAAAGGAGTTACCGCCAAAGTTATTCTTGGTCTGGTTATCGCTACCTTTATTTTTGCCGGTGTAGGAAGTTACACGAATACCGTAAATACCTCGGTCGCCACCGTTAATGGTGAAGAGATCACGCAACAAGCATTTCAGGAAGCCTATCGCCAGCAGCGCAATAGAATGCAAAGTCAATTTGGTGAAATGTTTGCAACTCTGGAAGCCAATGATGCGTATATGGCAAACCTGAGAGCAAGTGTTCTTGAACAATTGATCAGCGAAGAATTAATTGATCAAAACGCCATGGCATTGAATCTTCGCGTTGGTGATGCGCAAATTAAGAAAACGATTCTTGAGATGCCTGAATTTCAATTAGACGGTAAATTTGATAACGCACGTTTTCAAGCCCTGATTCAACAGGCTGGTTTTTATGATGCGTCCTCATTCAGTAAATACCTCAGCGAAACCATGGTTCGTCAACAGTTAGTGCAAAGCATCAGCACAACAGAATTTAGCCTGCCTTATCAGCAAGAAATGATGGTTAAACTAGTCAATCAGACACGTGATGTGCGTTATGCAATTTTATCGACTGAAGGTTTCAAAGACAGCATTGACGTATCAGAACAAGAAATCGAAGCGTATTATCAGGAAAATCAACCACGTTTTGCAACGCCTGAAATGGTGAAGCTTGAATACGTAGAATTAAACCTGGATGACATTGCCAAAGACGTTTCTGTTACTGACGCTCAGGCTCAGGAATTCTATGAGAACAATATGTCGTCTTATAGCAAACAAGAACGTCGCCGTGCAGCACATATCTTGATTGAATTTGGTGATGATAAAGACGCAGCGCAGGCGAAAGCGGAAGACGTGTTAGCAAAAGCGCAAGCGGGTGACGATTTTTCGGCTTTAGCGTTAGAGCATTCAGCAGATACATTTAGTGCCGAGAATGGTGGTGATCTTGATTGGCAAACGCAAGGCTCTATGGATGAAACCATGGATACTGCTTTATTTTCCGTCACCCAAGAGCAGCCTATTGCCGATTTGGTCGAAACGGATTTTGGTTTCCACATCATTAAAATGACGGATATTGAAGCCGAGCAAATCAAATCCTTTGATGAAGTTAAGGAAGAGATCCTGGCTACGATAAAAAATGACCAGGCACTTGAGTTGTTTTATGAGCAACAGACAGTGATGGAACAGTTGAGTTTTGAAAGCTCTGATTCATTAGATGAAGTGGCAACAGCACTGAATCGCGAAGTAAAAACCACTGACTGGTTGACGCGTTCCGGTAATGTTGAACCATTCAACAATCCAGACTTGCTTGCAACAGCATTTTCCAGCGAGCTAATGGAAGAAGGATTGAACTCAGAAGTCTTTGAAGTAATGCCTGAGCAGCAATCGATTGTTGTCCGTGTTGCCGATTACCAGGCCGCCGATACTAAGCCATTAGCCGATGTAACTCAGGAAATCACGGTGTTGTTGACGCAACAAAAAGCGACTGAAGTTGCTCGCACTAAAGCCGATGAGATCATCGAAGTGGTAAAATCTGGTAACGATGCCGATGCTGCATTATCAGAATTAGATTCCGAGTTTGTTGAGCATGCAGCGTTGACACGAATGGATGCAACCGTCGATGGTGCGATTGTGCAAAGTGCATTTAGCTTACCGCAACCGCAAGGTGATGCCTTATCGGTGAGCAGTATCGAAATAGCCAATGGCGATTATGCGATACTTCAGGTTGTTGCTGTGAACGAAGGTAGCGCAAGTGAGCAAGATGCAAATCTTGCAGAGCAACAACAACGCATGTTGTCTCAATCAGCCTATGCGACATATATCGAACAACTAAAAGCCAATGCAGAGATTGTACGTACATTATCGAAAGCAGATGCTACGTTGTATTAAAGGATAACGCGTTAACTGATTAAAAGGCCGCTTTAGCGGCCTTTTTGATGTTTAAATCCTTACACCCTTATACTCTAAACCCTAGAGTTAGAACCTTCCTCATAACCAATACGTTATACCAATCACATTAAGTTTGTGCACAACTCAGAGTTAGGGCAGAGGTTCAGTTACAACATAGGTTTCATTGATA
>NZ_JBHZSG010000035.1:0-4894 GCF_043642205.1 Thalassotalea litorea
GCCCAAGAAAAGGACCGTTCGTATCAATAAAACCCGCTACCCCATTCAGAAAAGAGGCTCTTAACTGAATGGTGTTAGGCTAACGCCGGCATTTTTTTATTAATAGGTGATGTTTAAGCGACCGCTTTTGCTTCCTCGGCTAACGCCAATAAGCTTTCATCCAGGATCATTTTTGCCACATGGGAGCATTTGCCACAGGTTGAAGCAATAGCCAACTGCGTCTTTAGGCACTTCATTGAGCTGGCGCCGTCAACCGTAGATTCTTTAATTTGTTGTTCGGTAATACCGTGACAAATACAAACGTACATCAAATATTCTGTTTAATAATTACTCTAGGGCTAAGATTAATCTAAATGATAATGATTATCAACTGTATTTAAGTTATAGGTTTGTAAAATTTTTGCGGCGCAAACCTTTGCAGGTAGTGGTTTTACAGGCTAAAACTCTTTATGCATCAACCCCCTACTTCCTGCTCGTTACGGTAAGAATTGCCATACAAGATGTTCTACACTGATAACAAAGTTTTTGCTTCAGCCTTGAGACAATCCAGAACTCATTGATAAAATGCTAATTTTGAAATTTACGGAGTGGTTGTGAATAAAAGCTACATCACCAACAGCATTGCCTTATTATTGGCAGTCATCGGTTATTTCCTGTCTCAGGATATTCTCTTTGCTATTGGCATCTTTGCGCTATCTGGCGCAGTCACCAATGTCCTTGCGGTGCATATGTTGTTTGAAAAAGTCCCATTACTTTATGGATCCGGAGTTATTCCTTCGCAATTTGATGCCTTTAAACAGGCCATCGCCAATATGATGATGACGCAGTTCTTCACGGATCAAAATATCGATAAATTTTTGTCACAAAATAGTGGTGCTCCCGTACATTTTGATTTTTCTAATGTTATTCACAAGATTGATTTGGAACCGGCGTTTGATTCTTTAGTGCAAACCATCGAAGAATCTTCATTTGGTGGCATGTTAGCCATGTTTGGCGGCAATGATGCACTGCAGCCATTGAAGCAACCCTTTATTGATAAGATGAAAGCGTCACTGGTTAATATCAGTGAACAGGATGAGTTTAATGAGCTGGTTCGTGCGCAGCTTGAGCAGCCGAATGTGCTGGAAGGGATGCGACAAAAAGTAGAAGCCATTATTGAGCAGCGACTTAATGAATTAACGCCGGAAATGGTCAAGGATATTATTCAGCAAATGATCCGTAAACACCTTGGCTGGTTGGTTGTCTGGGGCGGTGTGTTTGGCGGCCTTATCGGCCTGATTGTCGCGTTAATTGGTCATTTTAATTCTTAAAATCTCGGTCAAAATTTAAACTGGGGAAAAAATTGGTAAAATTTAACCAATTTCCCCATTTTTAACCTTAATTTTCATACACAAGTAATGTATGCTTGCCGCGTAACCCATCTTACTTTTTTCATTCAACTACTAAAGAGAAGGTAGCATTAACCATGTTTGGTAATTTATCAGCATTGCCGGCCGATCCGATTCTCGGACTACTGGCAAAATATCGTCTTGACGAAAATCCTAATAAAATCGACTTAGGTGTCGGTGTTTACAAGAATGAGCACGGTGATACCACCATTCTGGATTGTGTAAAGACCGCTGAGAAATATCGTTACGATAACGAGCAAACGAAGGTTTATATTGGCCCTGCAGGTAGCGCACTTTTCAACGAAAAAATGACCGATCTGATTTTCGCTGATCATGAAGTGATTGCACAAAACCGTGTTCGTACCGTATCTACACCAGGTGGTACCGGCGCATTACGTGTTGCTGCAGAATTTATTCGCTCTTGTAAGCCGGGTGCAACAATTTGGGTAAGCGATCCGACATGGGCCAACCATACAGGTTTGTTTCAGGCTTCTGGTTTAACGGTGAAGACCTACCCCTATTACGATTATGAAAACAAATCGTTAAAGTTTGACGAAATGAAAGCGGCATTATCGCAAGTCAGCGCCGATGATGTTGTGCTTCTTCATGCCTGTTGTCATAACCCAAGTGGTATGGACTTAAATCAACAGCAGTGGCAGGAAATTGTTGAAGTTGCCAAAGATGTTGGTTTTACACCACTTATCGACATGGCTTATCAGGGCTTTGGCGATGGTCTGGACGAAGATGCCTATGGCGTCCGCTTAATGGCAGCCAGCGTTGAAGAAATGATCCTGTGTAGCTCATGTTCTAAGAACTTTGGTCTATACCGAGAGCGTATCGGCGCATGTAGCATTATTGGTAAAGACGTTGCGACAACCGATATTGCGCAATCGGTATTGTTATCCGTTGTACGTTGTATTTATTCTATGCCGCCGGCACACGGTGCAGCTTTGGTGGAAACGATATTATCTTCCAATGAACTGACTCAGCAGTGGCATGTAGAATTGGCAGCAATGCGTAATCGCATTAATGAGAATCGCCAGTTGCTGGTGGACAACATTAAAGCTCAGGGTGTTGAGCGTGACTTTTCGTTTATTACCCGTCAAAAAGGCATGTTCTCTTTCCTAGGTATTACGCCTGAGCAAGTTCAGCGTCTGCAAGATGAATTCAGCATCTATATGGTGGGTTCATCGCGTATGAGTATTGCCGGTATTTCACGCAATAACGTGGAATATTTAGCGCAATCTATTGCGAAAGTGTTGTAAGTAAAACTTCGCAGATCAGCCGGCTATCTTGCCGGCTGATTGATCTTCGTTCACACCGTTCAAAAATTCCTCAAAATATCAGTTGCCTGCTCAGCATTTACTCGCTAATTTATCTTATAAATTAAAATAATAACGATAAGAGTCCTGTCATGAGCACTGGTAGTCATCACTCTAATGATGATGCTCGTAATGAGCATATTCAAATCAATATCAATGGCGAACTTTTTCCTCGTCACGAAGCCAAAATTTCCGTATTTGATTCCGGATTTATTCTCGGTGATGGTGTATGGGAAGGGCTACGTTTGCATCATGGCAAATTGCCTTTTATTGAACAGCACCTCAAACGGTTATATGAAGGTGCCAAAGCACTGGATCTGGATATTGGCATTACCCCACAACAATTGCAGAAACGCATATTAGATACCTGCAGTGCTAACGGTATGGAAGACCATGTACATATTCGTTTGATGGTGAGTCGTGGCGTTAAATCCACGCCTTATCAGGATCCTCGAGTTACCATTTCACCGGCTACGATAGTGATTATTCCTGAATACAAAGTCCCTGCGCCGGAATCGGCTAATCGTGGTTTGAATCTGTACACCGTTTATGTGCGTCGCGGATATCCTGATGTTCAGGACCCAAAGCTCAATAGCCACTCTAAACTAAACTGTATTTTTGGTTGTATTCAGGCAACCAAAGCTGGCGCTGATGAAGCATTAATGCTTGATCCTCATGGCTTTGTGTCGACCTGTAATTCGACCCATTTCTTTATTGTCCGTGATGGTGCCGTGTGGACATCTACCGGCGATTATTGCCTGGCTGGTATCACCCGCTCTAACATTATTAAGCTCTGCAAACTTGCCCATATTCCGGTGTACGAGAAAAACTTTTCCCTTGCCGAGGTGTATGGCGCTGATGAAGCCTTTGTCACAGGCACCTTTGCTGGCGTCACTCCGGTAAAAACCGTTGACGGCCGCGATATTGGTGATTACCCAAGTCGTCAAAGTAAGGGGCCTATGGTGCATCGATTACAACAGCTCTATTTGCAAATGATTGCCAATGAATGTCACTCCAGTCTGTTTGAAGCATAACGGCGGTTAACCCTTTCACACCAAACGAGTTGCACAGAGGTTTAATATGACAATCAGAGTCGCGATGTGGTCTGGCCCTCGCAATATTTCAACCGCAATGATGCGAGCCTGGGAAAATCGCTATGATACACAGGTTATCGATGAACCCTTCTACGCCTACTATTTGCGCGCCAGTGGCAAGGTTCATCCGATGCAGGATGATGTATTGGCAAGTCAGCCACAACAATGGCAGCAGGTGGTGGAGCAATTACTGGCACCAAGGCAATGCGATATTTTCTATCAGAAAATGATGACCCATCATATGCTCGATGAGATTGATTTAAGTTTTTGCGCTCAGTTAAAGCACTGTTTCTTAATTCGCAACCCTGCCAATGTGGTCAACTCCTATGTGAAAAAAATCCGTGAAGTGAATGATGAAGATATTGGCATTAAACGCCAATGGCAGCTTTATCAGAAAATTAGTGAAATCAGCGGCCAGGATATTCCCGTGATCGATAGTAAGGATGTTCTGAAAAATCCCCGAGCGGCGTTATCTGCTGTGTGCGAACAGTTAGGACTGGATTTTGACGAGACGATGTTGTCTTGGCCCCAAGGTCGACGAGATTCCGATGGTGTCTGGGCTCCGCATTGGTATCAGCGAGTGGAAGCCTCTACAGAATTTGAACCTTATCGGCCTGAAACAATAAAGTTAACCGCGGCACAACAAGCGGTCGCGGACGAAAACCAGGATGCCTATCAGCAAATGTTCGAAAAGCGACTAATGCCCTAACCTCGAACATTGTCAGCGCCACCGAGCTGGGTGATCCACACACCACCCGGCCATCCACACCACATCGTCGTCGCGCAGCATCATTCACACTACATCGATGTCCACACCACCCCGATATCCTCACACCACCCCGTCATCCTCACGAAAGTGGGGATCTGCTTTTCCGGTAGATTCCCTGTAGCATCAGGGAATGACGCTTTTTCCGCCATCCACACCACATCGTCGTCGCGCAGCATCATTCACACTACATCGATGTCCACACCACCCCGATATCCTCACCTCGCTCCGTCATCCTCATCTCGCTCCGTCATCCTCACGAAAGTGGGGATCTGCTTTTCCGGTAGATTCCCTGTAGCATCAGGGAATGACGCTTTTTCCGCC
>NZ_JBHZSG010000035.1:4994-37087 GCF_043642205.1 Thalassotalea litorea
CGCTTTAACTGAGCCCTGAAACCTGCCGCCTGTTCCCTTGAGGAAATTCCAAATCACCTTTGGAATGACGCTTTTTCCGCCATCCACACCACCCCGATATCCTCACCGCACTCCATCATCCTCACTTCGCGCCGTAATCCTCATCTCGCTCCGTCATCCTCACGAAAGTGGGGATCTGCTTTTCCGGTAGATTCCCTGTAACATCAGGCAAAGACGTAAGGTTAGAGCGCTTTAACTGAGCCCTGAAACCTGCCGCCTGTTCCCTTGAGGAAATTCCAAATCACCTTTGGAATGACGCTTTTTCTTAGAGAAAACTCCGATTTTGGTTTAGAATAGCCGTTTTTATCATAATCATTTGGAGTTCGCGTGTCGGTCCCCGGTAATTTGTTTATTTTGTCTGCCCCTAGCGGCGCAGGTAAGTCCAGTCTTATTAAAGCGTTGCTGGCGCAAAAATCTGATCGCGCGATGCAGGTATCGGTATCACATACAACCCGGGATCCTCGTCCGGGTGAAGTTAATGGCGAACATTATCATTTTGTTAGCGTCGATGAGTTTAAAGCCTTGATTGCCGATAATGCTTTTTATGAATGGGCCGAAGTCTTTGGTAATTATTACGGTACCTCGGAAGCGGCGATTGATGCACAGCTTGAGCAAGGCATCGATGTATTTCTGGATATTGACTGGCAAGGTGCGCAGCAGGTTCGTTTGCGTCACCCGCAAGTGACCACCATTTTTATCTCGCCGCCGAGCAAAGAAGCGTTATTGAGTCGTCTGCAATCCCGCGGTCAGGATAGTGACGAAGTGATTGCTGAGCGTATGGCTCAGGCAAAATCGGAATGTTCACACTTTGAAGAATTTGACTACATCGTGGTCAATGATGAGTTTGAAACCGCATTAATCGATCTTACGACGATTGTGAATAATCAGCGTTTAAAGCGCTCGCAACAGGCTATGAAGCATCGCCAGATGTTTAACCAGTTGCTCGAAGATTAATCACATTAAAACCTGCAAACGATCCAAATTTTGAGAAAAAGATCCTTTGCATAGCTAGCATAAACTTTAAGCATTTAGTAAACTACACAATCTTATATAAATTCTGTGGGTATAATGCCCTTTGCACTTGGAGTAAATACATGGCTCGCGTTACTGTTGAAGATGCAGTTGATAAAGTTGGTAATCGTTTTGATTTGGTTTTGATCGCGTCTCGTCGTGCACGTCAAATCGCTACTGGTGGTAAAGATGCCCTGGTTGAGATTGAAAATGATAAGCCGACTGTACTGGCTCTGCGTGAGATTGAAGCAGAATTGATCAATACCGAAATTATGGACAATGCTGATCGCCAGGAACAAGTACAACAAGACTCTGCAGAGTTAGCTGCTGTTGCTGCGATAGTTGGCAACCAGATTTAATAGTTCCCCAGCCAATGGTTAAGCTCTTAACCATTGGCTTTCTTACTTTTTCCACGTATTCTTAGATCAGCCCCTCTGATTTGCATCTGACTGTATTCCCTGGGAGATATGGGTGTACTTATTTGAACCACTAAAAAAACAAGCCGAAAGCTATTTACCTGCCGAGCAAGTCGAATTGCTAAAGCAGGCTTACCTCGTGGCATTTGACGCCCACGACGGACAAATGCGTTCAAGCGGCGATCCTTATATTACCCACCCTGTCGCAGTTGCCCGCAACCTGGCTGAAATGCACCTTGATCATGAAACTTTAATGGCAGCCTTGCTCCATGATGTGATTGAAGATACCGAGACCACCAAAGATGAACTGGCTGAGCTGTTTGGCTCTACAGTGGCTGAGCTCGTGGAAGGCGTTAGTAAGCTGGATAAAATTAGCTTTAGTTCCAAACAGGAAGCTCAAGCTGAAAACTTTCGGAAAATGATCCTGGCCATGGTGCAGGATATCCGGGTGATTCTAATCAAACTTGCGGATCGAACCCACAATATGCGCACTCTGGGTGCTCTACGCCCAGAAAAGCGCCGACGCATTGCCCGAGAAACTCTGGAAATCTACGCGCCGATCGCAAATCGCCTTGGTATTCATGGTATTAAAAATGAGCTCGAGGTACTGGGATTTGAAGCCCTTTATCCGATGCGTTCGAGGGCCTTAAAGCAAGCTGTTAAACAAGCTCGTGGTAATCGCAAAGAGATTATTGCCAATATTCAGAGTGAGATTGAAACCCGTCTTGAAGAATCCGGAATCGATGCTCAGGTTGTGGGTCGGGAAAAGCATCTGTATTCGATTTATCGCAAAATGCTCAACAAAGAGCTGATGTTTAACGAAGTGATGGATATCTATGCGTTTCGAATTATTGTCGATAACAAAATAGATACCTGTTATCGCGCGCTTGGTGCCGCTCATAATTTGTTTAAACCGATCGAGACTCGGTTTAAAGACTACATTGCTATCCCAAAAAGTAATGGTTATCAGTCATTGCATACTTCATTAATCGGTCCTCACGGTATTCCGGTTGAAATTCAAATCCGTACCACGGATATGGATCAAATGGCTGACCGTGGTGTTGCCGCCCATTGGTTGTACAAACAAGATGGCGATGATGACAGCGGTACGACCGCCCAGGTTCGTGCCCGCAAATGGATGCAAAGTTTAATGGAGCTGCAGCAAAGCGCGGGTAGCTCATTTGAATTTATCGAAAACGTTAAAACCGATTTATTCCCGGAAGAAATTTACGTATTTACCCCTGAAGGGAAAATTATTGAATTGCCAATGGGCGCGACCGCGGTTGATTTTGCCTATGCCGTACATTCGGATGTGGGCAACAGTTGCGTCGGCGCTAAAGTTGAGCGTAAGCCATATCCATTAAGGCAACCCCTGTTATCCGGGCAAACCATCGAAATTATTACCGCCAGCGGTGCGCATCCGAATGCCACTTGGTTAAACTTTGTGGTCACCGCTAAAGCCCGTCTACAAATTCGTCATTATTTGCGTTCCCAGGAAGAAAACCAGTCATTGGCTCTGGGTAAACGATTGTTGACTCATGCCTTAGGGCAAACCAATCTGGAAGATATTCCAGCGGAAAAAATTGAACAGGTGGTTAATGATACCGGCTATCATTCCATGGACGAGTTATTGGTGAATATCGGGTTAGGTAACGCCTTGAGCATCGGCGTTGCCCGTCGACTGACCGGTGATTTCACTTCGGACAACGACGAACCTGTGTACGGTAAAGCGAAGATGCCTATCAAAGGCTCTGAAGGTATGCTGGTGACCTATGGTAAATGTTGTCATCCCATTCCTGGGGATGACATTGTCGCTTATATTTCTTCCGGTAAAGGCTTAATGGTGCATCAGGATGGCTGTCGTAATATTGGCGGTCGCGAGAAAGAATTAGGTAAGTTTTTCCCGGTGAAATGGGATCCGGATGTGGACAATGAATTTATAGCCCTACTGCGGGTCGAAATCATTAACCACCAGGGCGTATTGGCAAAATTAACTTCGGTAATCTCCCAGTGTGAGTCCAATATCCGAACGCTTAATACCGAAGAAAAAGACTCGAATCTGTACTTGATTTCGATTGAGCTAACCTGTCGGAACCGAGTCCATATCGCCAATATCATTCGTAAAATTAAAATAATGCCGGATGTACAGAAAGTTATCCGGCCGAGAAAATAACGAGAATAACCAGGGATTATAGATGAAAACTATCATATCAACTGATGACGCACCCAGCGCAATTGGCACCTACTCACAAGCCGTGAAAGTCGGCAATACAGTCTATCTTTCTGGCCAGATCCCTTTGGTTCCGGAAACCATGGAAGTGATTTCCGATGACTTTGCTGAGCAGGCCGAACAAGTATTTAAAAACCTGACGGCAGTGTGTGAAGCTGCCGGTGGCGAAATCAATGATATGGTGAAAGTGAATATCTTTTTAACGGATTTGAGCCATTTTGCTATGGTTAATGAGATCATGGCACGTTATTTCTCAAAACCTTTTCCGGCACGTGCAGCCATCGGCGTCAATGAGTTACCAAAAGGGGTGGCAATTGAGATCGACGGCATTATGAAACTGCCCAGTGTAAACTAAGGTCAGCAGACCTTAGCGTAAATAAATAAAGACTGAATTTATGACCCCGCAAAGACATCAACGCATTCTTGACATGCTTAATAAACGTCAAGTCGACTTAACGGTTTGTATGGAAGGGGTCCACAAGCCTCATAATCTCGCCGCTGTGGTTCGCACCTGTGATGCCATCGGTATTCACGATGTGCATGCGGTATGGAAAAACGAGCGGATGCGAGTTGGTGGTGGCAGTGCGGTTGGTTCGCAAAACTGGGTCAATGTAAATCATTACGACAATACCAGAGATGCCGTATTGCGCCTGAAAAATCAGGGCATGCAGGTTCTGGTCACTAATTTGTCGGAAACCTCGGTGGATTATCGGGAAATTGATTACACCAAACCCACCGCCATTATCCTGGGACAGGAAAAATTCGGAGCCAGTGAAGAAGCTCTGGCGCTAGCGGATCAGGATATCATTATTCCCATGGTTGGCATGGTACAGTCATTAAACGTGTCAGTCGCCTGCGCCGTTACCTTGTACGAAGCGCAACGCCAGCGTCAACTGGCTGGGATGTATGATACGCCAAGCGACATCTCCAACGAAGAACGTAATCGAGTCTTATTTGAAGGTGGTCATCCAATATTTGCCAAAGCTTGTCAGCGCAAAGGCTTACCTTATCCACAGATTGATGAGGAAGGTCATATTGTTGCCAATGACGAGTGGTGGCGAAAAATGCAAATGAACCAGGAAGCCTGGGAAGACTTAGACTCTTAATCATGAGTATGCGCCAGGGACAGGTTCAGGAAGGACTAACAAAGCTCGCACAAACACCGGTTACGGTGTTAAAAGGCGTCGGCCCTGGTGTGGCCAGCAAGCTTGAAAAGCTTGGCTTGTATACCTTACAGGATGTGCTTTTTCATTTACCTTTGCGTTATGAAGACAGAACCCGGGTCTATGCGATTCGGGATCTGCTCCCGGGGTTGCATACATCCATTGTTGGTGAAGTGGTGGACTGTCAGGTCAGTTTTGGCCGTAAGCGCATGCTGCTTTGCCGGGTAAACGATGGTACCGGCGAAATTACCCTGAGATTCTTTCATTTCTCGGCCGCTCAAAAAAACAACCTGACCGTCGGCACCACCCTGCGATGTTTTGGTGAAATTCACCGTGGCGCGAGGGGGTTTGAAATCATCCACCCCGAATACAAGCAACTGGATCAGGACGAACCGCATATCGCCGTTGAGGAAAACCTGACACCTGTGTATCCCACAACCGAAGGCCTGCGTCAGGTTAGTTTGCGCAATATTTGCGATCAGGCATTGAATCGTTTGCAACGCGGCAGTGTCGAAGACTTACTCCCTGTAGGCACCTTTGAAGAATCCATTTCTCTGGCCGAAGCCATTCAAATTATTCATCGCCCACCGGCGGATGTAGCGATTACTGCCATCGAAGAAGGTCGCCACCCTGCGCAATTACGCTTGATTAAAGAAGAGTTACTGGCTCATAACCTCAGTATGTTAAAACTGCGCCAGTCCAGCGATAAACATGCTGCCATTGGGTTAACTATCGATAAGAGCCTGGAACAGAAATTTTTAGCATCCTTACCGTTTTCACCAACCAATGCTCAACAACGAGTGGTCAACGAATTACGTGCCGATTTGCAAAAAAACGTGCCGATGATGCGGCTGGTGCAAGGCGATGTGGGTTCAGGTAAAACCCTGGTGGCGGCATTGGCGGCGCTGACCGCGATAGGTCAGGGTTATCAGGTAGCACTGATGGCACCAACGGAAATCTTAGCGGAGCAACATGCCATTAACTTTGCCAATTGGTTTTCACCTTTAGGCATTAATGTTGGTTGGCTGGCTTCGAAAAGCAAAGCCAAAGTAAAACAACATGCCTTGCAGGCGATCAAAGATGGCAGCATGCAAATGGTTGTTGGTACCCATGCGTTGTTTCAGGAGCAGGTACAGTTTGCCAACATGTCGCTTATTATCATTGATGAACAACACCGGTTTGGCGTGCATCAGCGATTGGAATTGCGAGAGAAAGGAAAAATTGATGATTGCTATCCGCATCAGTTAATTATGACCGCAACTCCGATCCCAAGAACGTTGGCAATGACTGCCTATGCGGATTTGGATACTTCAGTCATTGATGAGTTACCGCCTGGGCGAACCCCGATTAAAACTGTCGCAATTGCCGATGTACGCCGTGATGAAGTCATTGATCGGGTGCGTTTATCCTGTAGCGAGCAAAATCGCCAGGCATACTGGGTCTGTACCCTGATTGAAGAATCTGAGGTGCTGGAATGTCAGGCGGCCGAAGATACGGCGACGTATCTGCAAGAACAACTCCCGAATTTAAAAGTTGGTTTAGTCCATGGGCGCATGAAACCCGCAGAAAAGCAGGAAATCATGGACGCTTTCAAAGCCGGTGACATTCATCTTTTGGTGGCCACGACGGTAATTGAAGTTGGCGTTGACGTTCCTAATGCCAGTTTAATGATTATTGAAAATCCGGAACGTTTGGGGTTGGCGCAATTGCACCAGCTGCGGGGCCGGGTGGGTCGTGGCGGTGTCGCATCGCACTGCGTTCTAATGTATAAAAGTCCGCTGTCAAAAACCGCGACCAAACGTTTATCCGTGCTACGTGAGTCCAATGATGGCTTTTTAATTGCCCAACGTGATTTAGAAATTCGCGGCCCGGGAGAGTTATTAGGGACGCGTCAGACAGGTTTGGCGGAATTGAAAATTGCCGATCTGGTGCGTGACGGCGATTTGATCGCAGACATCCTACCTAAAGCCAGTCAGCTATGGCAACAACAGCCGGATGTGGCACAAGCCCTAATCCAGCGTTGGCTGGGGAATAAAGAGAAATACTCTAATGCCTAACGAGTGCGTTAAAAATCTATAGAGTAAGTTTGAGTACTTGGTTTGCTCAGCCAATGCCCTTTGCAGTAAACTAGTAACGCTGGCGCTGAAATTATCATAAAATTTCAGGCGTTAGTGCCCAGAATTTAATTACTCGGATCCAATTTGATGACTATCGATAAAAACCCCACCACGGATTTTGGCTACAAACAAGTTAAGACCGAAGAGAAAGAGCAAATGGTTGCTGGCGTATTTCACTCCGTGGCTCAGCAATATGACATTATGAATGACTTAATGTCTTTTGGAATTCATCGTCTGTGGAAACGTTTCACGATTGATGCCAGTGGCGCGCGTCCGGGTAACAAGGTATTAGATTTGGCCGGTGGAACAGGTGACTTAACCGCCAAATTTTCAAAAATTGTCGGCCGCGAAGGTCAGGTAGTCTTAGCGGATATTAACAGCTCAATGCTAAATGTTGGCAGAGACAAACTGCGCGATCTTGGCGTCGTTGGCAACGTTGATTATGTGCAGGCCAATGCCCAGGCGCTGCCATTTGAAGACAACACCTTTGATATTGTTACCATTGCATTCGGACTTCGCAATGTGACCGATAAGGATGAAGCATTGCGTTCAATCTATCGCGTATTAAAGCCTGGTGGTCGCTTATTGGTGTTGGAATTTTCCAAGCCAGAGCATGAACTTCTCAATAAAGTTTACGATTTTTATTCCTTCAATATTCTTCCTAAAATGGGTGATATGGTTGCCAAAGATGGTGACAGTTATGAATACCTGGCGGAATCTATTCGTATGCATCCGGATCAGGAAACGTTAAAAGCCATGATGGAAAATGCCGGCTTTGATCAAACCAGCTATCATAATCTTACCGGTGGCATTGTGGCGTTGCATAAAGGATTTAAATTTTAATATGTCTGTTAAAGACCTACTGCCACAATTACTGTGCAGTGCGTTAGAAAAGGTCATTAATTCAGCCTTGTCGCTGGATCCTAAGCAGGCTATAACCTTAAGTCAGATGGAACAGCAGGCGCTTACCCTGCAATTACGAGAGCTTGGGTTTGAGTTGTCATTTCTGGTGGCCCAGGAGCAGGTCATGGTCATGTCCTGCCGCATTGAACACAGCTGCTACTTGGCCACGGATTTTGCCACCTTACCAAAGCTGACAAAGCCACAATTGCTTCCGGAATTAATTAAACAAGGTGCGATTGAAATCGAAGGCGATGTTCAGCAAGCGCAGCGATTTGCGCAACTCGGGCAATCTCTGGATATTGACTGGCAGCAACAGATAGCGCAGCACATCGGCGATATCCCGACCCATTATCTGAGTCGTTTGGTGCACAATGTCAAACGTAAGGCTCGGTTTGCACAACGGCAAATTGAGCAGGATGCGAGCGAATATTTGTTGTATGAGCAGCCGGTTTTGGTCAACCAGGCGGTCATTAAAGATTTTAACGGGCAGGTTGAACAACTTGCCAGTGATACCAAGGCGATTGAGCAACGTATCAATCAACTAACAACAACCCTGACAGCGAAGGAATAACGTGCGTAGCCAGCGACTCTATCAAATCATTAAGACATTTTTGCAGTATGGTCTGGATGAACTGTTACCACGGAATAAAATCCCCTGGTATGGCAAACTTCTGCGTATGTGTTTTTTCTGGTTACGCAATCAGCACAAAGATAAATCGATAGAGCAACGCTTTCGCCTGGCGATTGAATCTTTGGGCCCGGTATATATCAAATTTGGACAAATGCTATCGACCCGTCGTGATTTGCTAAACCCTGAATTTGCCGATGAATTGGCCCGACTACAGGACAATGTCGAGCCTTTTGACGGAGCGTTAGCCAGGCAGCGGATTGTCGATGCAATAGGTGCGGATAAGTTTGAGCAGAGTTTTATCGAATTTGACCAACAACCTCTGGCGTCCGCGTCAATTGCCCAGGTGCATTGTGCAAAAATGCTGCGTGCTGAAGATAATGACGCGATTAATGTGGTGATTAAGGTGATCCGTCCTGGCATTGAATCCGTGATTGTTGCCGATATCGAAGTCATGCAGATGTTCGCCAGACTGGTGAGTCAGTATTATCACGAAGGCAAGCGCTTGCGTCCGGTTGAAGTAGTAGATGAGTACCGAAAAACCATTATGGACGAACTGGATTTATTGAGAGAAGCAGCCAATTCAATTCAGTTAAAACGTAATTTTGCCGATGATGACGTACTCTATGTACCGGAAGTCTATAGTGACTATTGCACCAAAGAAGTGATGGTGATGGAGCGGATTTACGGCATCGGGGTGGGCGAAGTTGAGCAGCTAAAAGCGGCAAATGTAAATATGCAGCGATTGGCAGAACGTGGTGTTGAAGTGTTTTTTACCCAGGTATTTCGCGACAGCTTTTTTCATGCTGATATGCACCCGGGGAATGTATTTGTCGATGTCACTGACCCTGCTGACCCTAGTTGGATTGCGATTGATTGCGGTATTGTCGGTACACTAAACAAGGAAGATAAACGTTATCTGGCGGAAAATTTCGTCGCGTTTTTCAATCGTGATTATTATCAAGTCGCTCAATTGCATGTAGACTCAGGCTGGGTGCCGGCGGATACCAATGTCGAAGAATTTGAGTTTGCCATCCGCACCGTTTGTGAGCCAATCTTTGAAAAACCGTTGGCTGAAATCTCCTTTGGTCAGGTATTGATTAATTTGTTTAATACCGCGCGCCGGTTTGATATGGAAGTACAACCGCAATTGGTGTTATTGCAGAAAACGTTATTGTACATCGAAGGGTTGGGGCGACAACTTTATCCCGAACTGGATTTATGGAAAACCGCCAAGCCTTATTTGGAAGCCTGGGTTAAAGAGCAAATGGGGCCTAAGGCATTATATAATCAGGTTAAAGAAAAGCTGCCGTTTTGGGGCGAGAAATTGCCGGAACTTCCGGATTTGGTATATGACTACCTTAAAACCAGTCAGCAAACCAAGATCAGTCAACTGACTCTAGTGAAACAAATGCAACAGCAGCATCTGCAAAGTAAACGCCTGCAACTGACCGTGGTTTCGGTTGGTCTTCTTATCGCATCAAGTGTCGTAGCCACTCAGGAATTTTATCAACTGGCTAGCCTTGGTGGCATTATTGGTTTGATCTTGATGTTGCGGTCGTTGAAGGATTAACGGCGGCCCTGTCGGCGTGACAAGCATTATACCAATCCCACTAAGTTTGTGCACAACTCAGAGTTAGAGCCGAGGTTCATTTACAACATAGATTTTATTGATATAGTCATTCTATATTAATGAAATATAGGGCCGAAAATGGGCCTCTCACTAACTCCCTTCGGGTGAGTTTAAAGGCGTTTATCCTGCGTTACTGATTTTGGCTCATTTTAAGAGCGGAATAACCATTCTCTGCAATCAAAGCCTTGTCTAAAAGCCTTTAAATTCTCACTGAGTGAGCAATAATTTAATGGGATTGGTATTATTTATTTTGTTTGGTAAAGTAACCTTCAACACGCAATGCCAACCCAGGGGTCGTGTCGTAATTGCGCTCTTCTTCCCAGAGCAAAAAGGGTTCTATTTCAAAAAACAGCCAGTCCCGGATTGCATTCACCCGATATCGGTAACCTAACCGATATTCTTCAATGAGAAAACCACGATCGCCATTGCGTTCCCCTTCAACCGTTAGGCTGGTTACGGTGGCGCTGCGATGGTCTATTTGCTTGAAATAGTACGCGCCATGACGCCACCTGGCGCCAGAATAAGCCTCGGAACCGCTAATGGAATAATTAATTTGCAGTTGCCGGTCGAGCGAGGGTGTATAGGCATATTGCAAAAACAGGCGTGAACCAAAACCGTCACTCAGGAAATAATAGATGGACGGCTCCATTTTAAAGGCATGAATTTTGGTGTAGTCGGTTTGTAGCTTTAAGCGAGCCTTGGTGAATAAATCGCCACCGGAGATACCAATGCGAGTGTCAATATAACTGTTTTCGTCCTCTTGATTGACCACGCGCAATGCTGCTGTGAATCTATCGTCTTCGAGATCTCGGTTCAAAGGTAAGTCATTACCGTAGTTTTCGATACCGGTCGATTGATCGTCATCGTCAGAAAAAATGACGTCGACTTTACTTTCAAAATGCGGCAAGCGTAAGCGGATCCGAAATCTCTGGGTAAATTCCCCCCAGTCCCCTGCTCTTGGCTCCCAGCCAAAACGTATCCGCGCAAGCGATTTCGGGTTTGCCTGCTCTTCATTGTCATTGGCAAAAAAGCTATCAAACCACAACGCCGTGTTAAAGAAAGTATCACTCACGGCACCATGAAAGTCCCCCAGCCAATCGTCATCATCGGCGTGGGCTTCCTGCTCTTTTTGTTGTTCGATGGCGGTTATCTCAATGATTTCCATTTCCATGTCCGACTGCTGTTGAGCAAAGGCTACAGTGGACAAACATAAGATGGGGATCAGTAAGCACCAATACACATTATTGTTATTTTTCACGATAATCGATGTTGAATTTGATTAGAAAACGTCCTTCTTTCAAATATAACTATAGCAATAATCCTAATTTTTGAGGGGGCAGGTACGCATTGACTGAATATGCTCTGTGACATTGAGTTGAGCGACTAGCAATGAGAGATAGAACCGTTACCAGACCTGTCATAAAACAAAGCGGATGACTTGTGCCCGTTCCGACCGTATCGTTGATAAATTCTCACCGAATGATCAGCTACTTATAACAGTTGCTATAAAGTGTATAATTAAACACTTACTCGACTTATAATAAGAACAATCTACAGAAAAGGAAAATGATTATGGCTGGAATTAGTCTTTGGCAATTATTGATTGTATTGGTAATTGTGATTTTATTATTCGGTACCAAACGTCTGCGCAATTTGGGCGGCGATTTGGGTTCAGCATTAAAAGGCTTTAAAAAAGCGGTTAGTGAAGACGAAGCAAAACAAGACGAAGCCAATCAAGACGAGCCGGCAAACGAGCAGCTTGCGAAAAAAGCCAAAGCTGAGCCTAGCGAAGCAAGCGTAAAGGAAAAAGATCAGGCCTAGGTCTGGATTATTTATGTTTGATATTGGTTTTTGGGAACTTACGGTAATAGCGGTCATGGGTCTGGTAATATTAGGGCCTGACCGATTGCCTACGGCGATTCGTACCGTACGTAATTGGGTGCGCAATGTGCAACGTTTCAGTCAGAATGTTCAGACTGAAATCAAAGAAGAACTGCGTATCCATGAATTACATAACAATTTGAAAGAAGCAGAAAAGCAGGGTTTTGAAAATCTTACAACCGACGTAAAAGACTCGGTGGAAAGTCTGAAAAAAGCTGCAGAAGAAGCGACCCGTCCCTACGAAGATACGATAAAAGACGAGAGTAAGAAAAATAATGACGGATGAACAAAACCAGGGCTCATCCTTATTTGACCATTTGTTGGAATTGCGCAATCGCCTGTTGGCTATGATAGGGTCAATTTTGGTCATTTTTGCCAGCCTGGCCTACTTTGCCAAAGACATTTATCGGACGTTGGCAAAACCCTTAGTTGATGTTATGCCGGAAGGGACAAATATGATCGCGACTCATGTCGCATCCCCATTTATTGCGCCGTTTAAACTCACCTTAGTGGTTTCCATTTTTCTCGCCATGCCATATATGTTATATCAGCTATGGAAGTTCGTGGCGCCGGGTTTGTATCAAAACGAGAAGCGTCTGGTCGCGCCGTTGCTTATCGGCAGTAGTTTGCTGTTTTATGGCGGGATTGCGTTTGCTTACTTTATTGTTTTTCCTCTGGCATTTTCTTTTTTCAATTCTGTGACGCCCGATGGCGTTGTTATTGCGACCGACATTAGTAGTTATCTCGATTTTGTCCTGAAAATATTCTTTGCATTTGGTGCCGCTTTTGAGATCCCAATCGCCATTATTTTAATGTGTTGGACAGGCTTTACAACGCCGGCAAAGTTGCGAGAAAAACGGCCTTATGTCATTGTGTCTGTCTTTATTATTGGCATGTTGCTAACACCACCTGATGTGATTTCACAAACCTTGTTAGCATTGCCTATGTGGTTGCTATTTGAATTAGGTATTATTTTATCGTCATTTTACCGAAAACGTGAGACTGACGAGGAAAGTAAAGGTATAGAATAATGAAAAACTGGCTTGTATTAATAACATTACTCCTGACTCCAACGATGGCGTTGGCCAACAATGTCGTCGACCCTTTGTTGTGGGGATGTAGTGAAATAGATGATGATGACAAGCGTTTATCCTGCTTTGATGCATATATTAAGCAAAAATCCGCATTGCAATCGAAACCTGCAAAGGATCCTCAACCTCTGGTGCTTAATTCAAATGGTGATCACACTCAAAATACCGCTAAGCCTTTACCTCAGCCTGCTCCAGAATCAGACGTGAAACAACAGTTTGGCCTTGAGCATAAAAAAACTGAAGAAGAAAAAAAGGTAACAAAAATAACGTCAACGTTAACTAGTGCAACCAAGAAGGCCCACAACAAATGGTCTTTTACCTTGGATAATGGCCAGAAGTGGCGAACCATAGAAGCGACAACTACCTCGTTTAAAGTGGGTCAGTCAGTCGTCATTGAGCGCGGAATGTTTAATTCTTTTTCATTGAAGAAAACCGGATCAAACCGCACCGTCAAAGTAAAGCGCATTCAATAAAATGGCCGTAAGCTTGGTTGATATCGGTGTTAACCTAACCAGCAGCAGATTTGATAAAGACCGCTCCGATGTGATTATAAGAGCCCGCGCTGCCGGTGTGAAAGAAATGTTGTTAACCGGTACCAATGTCAACGAAAGTCGAAAGGCTTTGGCATTGGCGCAACATCACGAATACATGTATTGCACCGCAGGGGTTCATCCACACGATGCCGATGGGGTCGAGGAGGATTACCTCGCGCAATTAACCGAGCTTTGCCAGGATAATAATGTCAGTGCCGTTGGAGAATGCGGGTTAGATTTTAATCGTAATTTCTCGACACCGCAAAATCAGCAGCGGGTGTTTCAGGAGCAGTTGGCGTTAGCGGTCGAGCTAAAAAAGCCGGTATTTTTACATCAGCGAGATGCTTTTCCTACCTGGAAGGGCATTATTGATGAACAATTAGCCAAGCTGTCGGGTGGGGTTTCTCACTGTTTTACCGGATCACTAGCAGAGCTTAAACAAGTGTTGGACATGGGACTGTATGTCGGAATAACGGGTTGGATTAGCGATCCAAAGCGCGGTCAGGATTTATTTGATATTGCCAGATATATCCCCCTTGATCGTTTATTATTAGAGACCGATGCGCCCTATTTAACCCCGAAGAATATCCGTCCCCGACCGAAAAGTAGCCGTAACGAACCGTCATATTTATCCTTTGTCGCAGACACCGTGGCAACAGCTATGTGCGTTGACAAAGAAGTATTAATTACTCAAACCACAAACAATGCCAGACAATTGTTTCAGTGGACCTAGCTGGAGAGATTATGAGTATTGAACAATTTGGTCAATTCCCTGCAAGGCGCATGCGGCGCATGCGCAAAGACGACTTTTCCCGCCGTTTAATGGCTGAAAATCAACTGAGTGTGAATGATCTGATCTACCCGGTGTTTGTACTTGAAGGCGAAAATCAACGCGAGGCAATAGATTCAATGCCCGGCGTGGAACGCAAAAGTATCGACTTGTTGCTCCAAGAAGCTCAGGAATTGGTAGATTTGGGCATTCCTGCGGTCGCAATCTTTCCGGTAACGCCGGCAGACAAAAAATCGTTACTCGCCGAAGAAGCGTATAATTCTGACGGGTTGGCACAGCGAACCGTAAAAGCGTTGAAGGCTAAGTTCCCGGAACTTGGAGTGATTACAGACGTTGCCTTAGATCCTTTCACAACTCATGGTCAGGATGGCATTATTGATGACCAAGGTTATGTACTCAACGATGTTACCACGCAAATCCTGGTTAAGCAGGCACTGTCTCATGCACAGGCAGGCGCTGATGTTGTCGCACCATCCGATATGATGGATGGCCGGGTAGGCGCGATTCGTGAAGCGTTAGAAAATGCCGGCTTTGTGAATACCCGCATTCTCGCCTATTCAGCCAAATATGCGTCGAATTACTATGGCCCATTTCGTGATGCCGTAGGCTCGGCAGGCAATATCAAAGGTGGCAATAAGTACTCATATCAGATGGATCCGGCAAATTCTGACGAAGCGTTGCAAGAAATTGCTCAGGATCTGGCTGAAGGTGCTGATATGGTTATGGTAAAACCCGGTATGCCATATCTGGATATCGTTCGCCGTGTCAAAGATACCTTTAAAGTGCCGACTTATGCATATCAGGTCAGTGGTGAGTATGCTATGCATATGGCGGCAATTAATAATGGCTGGTTGGCGGAAAAACCCTGTGTTATGGAAGGCTTGCTGGCATTTAAACGAGCCGGGGCTGATGGCATATTGACCTATTTCGCCAAACAGGTAGGTTATTGGTTAAAAGAAGACAATTAGCTAAAACGATACCCGTTACTATCTTTTGGGCATCCGGGGTTTTGAGCGCTACCCCAAGTGATAATTGACTCACGAATCTACCAAACCGGGAATGATAGCTAAATGAATGCCTCCAATAAATCGGACTATTTGCGATTACATGCGGCGGTTTGGCTATTTTCTTTATGCGCTCTTTTCGCCTACTGGGTCAATACTGGTCCTGTTTTTATCGTTTTTGGTCGTACTTTTTTCGCCGCTCTGGGGATTGGTTTGTATCTATGGTTTAGGCAAACTTCGGTCTTGAGCGTTGCGACAATACCACGATATCGGTTGCTTTTATCATCGATTTTACTGGTGGTACATTGGCTAACGTTTTTCTATGCTGCGCAGCAAGCCAGCGTATCAATCGCCTTGATCACATTCGCTAGCTACCCACTATGGGTATTGCTGATTGATTGGTTTCGGGGCAATGCTTTAACGCCGGTGACGATGTTAGGTCAGGCAGTTCTTATTATGGCGGGTATCGCTCTGGTTAGCGGCGTTTTTGACGATATGAGTCTCTGGAGTGACATACAGGGTTTGACCGCAGGATTGTTATCGGCAATGACATTTGCCTGGTTAACTGATATCAATCAGGCGCTGGTCAAAACTAACAACACCCTCAACCTGACGTTTTGGCAAAATCTGCTCGCCAGTATGTTGCTGATACCCATGGTATTGATCTTGCCGTTTAATGGCGATATTACCGATATTGGTAAACTGTTTTTGCTCGGCATTATATTTACGGCGTTCGCCCATAACCTGTTGCTGAGTTCGATGCGCAGTATTCCTGCATTTTTGGTCAGTGTCAGTGTTTGCTTAGAGCCTGCTTATGGCATTGTTGCTGCTGCTATTTTATTTTCTGAGCCGTTAACGACAACGGTGATTTGTGGCATCGTGCTGGTGCTGATGAGCAACGTTTGGGCGTTATCGGAGCAACGAAAAGCAAGTGCCGCGCGACGTTAACCGCCACTAGACCCGGACAATTGTTAATTCTATATCCAGTTTGGCGATATCCAGAATTTCCTGTTTCAGTTCAGCAGAGATCAATGGGTGCAGTTTTAACCAGGCATCGGGCAACGTCAGCTGCAACGACTTATCGACACCCGTAAGTGCAAATTCAGGCATTACATCGTCTTTGCGGCGTTTTGACAATATCACCGATAATCGTAAAACGGCCAGCAACTGACAGGCCGACCAAACGTCGGCAAAGGTCTGGCGTTGTAGCAATGCCAGGTCTAAATCGGTCTTGTAATTGCCGACTAACGCACATAAAAGTAATCGTTCTGGTGCCGAAAAACCGGCGAGATCTGCATGCTGGAGGATGTAAATTGCATGCTGCTTATTGCCTTTATACTCAAGCTGTAAACCGATTTCGTGCAGGACGCAGGCGGATTGCAGTATGCTGCGATAATGATCTGGTAGTTGCCAGGAGGAGCGAAGTTGCTGACAGGCCTGATCGGCGATATCGGCCACTCTATAAGCTTGTCTTTCGTCAATATTGAATCGGATAATCAAAGCATTGAGTGTTCGAATGCGAATATTCACATTGCGCATATTCGGCAATAACTCATACAACAGTCCTTCCCGAATTGCACCGCCAGCCAGTTGTAACTCGTCGATATCCAACGCTTGAAATATAGCCAATAGAATTGCCAGACCACTGGCAAAAACCGGCTTGCGTTCGTTGACTAAGCCGTTGATGTTAAGTTGCTCGAGGCTGCCGCATGCGATAACTTTCTGGCGCAGTTCCTGCAACTTGGCCAAGGTAATGATTGGCAGACGGCCCTGAGCGGACAATACTTCGGTAATGGCCTGCAAGGTACCGGACACACCTAACGTACTTTCCCAGCTGGCATCGCAAAAAGACTGGGCATAAGGCGCTAAAACCTGTCTGGCTTGCTGTTCCGCACCCGCAAATGCCTGCTCGGTATATTGGTGCTGGGCAAAGAATTTTTGGTTAAACGTGACACAACCCATAGGAAGTGATTGCATGAGTTGAGGTTCAAATCCATGACCCACGATTAATTCGGTACTGGCGCCGCCAATATCAATGACCAGGCGGTTGTTTTGAGAAATTGTTGTGTGGGCAACCCCAAGATAGATCAGTCTGGCTTCTTCATCGCCAGAGATGACTTTAATATCATGGCCAAGAATGGTTTCAGCTTTGGCAATAAAATCTGACGCATTTACGGCTAAGCGCAGAGTCGCGGTAGCGACGATTTGGATGTTCTTGGCTGGAATGTCCTGTAAACGTTCAGCAAAAAAACTTAAACATTCCCAACCCCGAGCCATGGACTTTTGGTCCAGGCGGTTATTGGCATCAAGCCCGGAAGCGAGTCTGACTTTGCGTTTTACTTTATCTACCACCTGAACGCTATCAGCGACCAGGCGGGAGATCATCATGTGAAAACTGTTAGAGCCAAGATCAATGACGGCATAGAGCGGCTGGGTATGAGACGGTGTATCTGCCATCATCCAATGATCCTGTTCCTAAGGTTTTGAACGCCGGTGCTGTGGCCGGTTACCTGGTTTGCCACCTTTTCCACCACGACCACCACGCGGTTGATGTCGACGCGGTCGAGGTTTTGGTTTCGGTAAATCGGTAAGCAACGCATCCTGGTCATACTTACTGACCGGTAAATTGTGCTCAACATATTCTTCGATGGCCGGTAGATTAAATACGTAATCCTCACAGGCAAAGCTTATTGCATGACCTGTTGCTCCAGCACGACCGGTGCGACCAATACGGTGAACATAGTCTTCACAATCATCGGGCAAGTCGTAATTAAACACATGGGTCACGCTTGGGATGTGTAATCCGCGAGCGGCAACATCGGTTGCTACCAAAATATCCAATTCACCGGCAGTGAATTGCTCAAGAATCTTCAGGCGTTTTTTCTGAACAACATCACCGGTTAGCAGCCCTACACGAATGTTATCGGCATGCAAATGAGCATAAATGTTTTCACAGCTATGTTTGGTGTTGGCAAAAATGATCGCCTTATCTGGCCATTCTTCTTCGATTAATGTTTGCAACAGAGCCATTTTATCTTCGTTAGATGGATAAAACAGTTCTTCAGAAATACGGATGTTGGTCTTTTGCTCAGGCTCAACTTCGACGCTAACCGGATCATTCATGTGCTCGAATGCCAGCTCTTTGACGCGAAACGATAAGGTGGCCGAGTACAGCATGTTCATGCGCTCAGTTGCCGGAGGCATTTTCCTGAACAGATAGCGAATGTCTTTAATGAAACCCAAATCAAACATTCGGTCAGCTTCATCAAGAACCACCGCTTCAATATGATTTAGCTTATAAATGCCTTGTTTGTAGTAATCAATTAACCTGCCGCAGGTGCCGATCAAAATATCTACACCATTTTGTAATTCCTGGCGTTGACTTTCGTAACCTTCACCCCCATATACCACACCAAGGCGCAAACCTGTTGATTTTGATAAGGCGATTGCGTCCCGGTGAATTTGAATTGCAAGTTCCCGGGTAGGTGCCATTAAGATGGCTCTAGGTTGATTGTGGTCAGCTTTTGGCTTTTGCAGTAAATGGTGAAAAGTCGCTGCCAAAAAGGCGATGGTTTTACCTTCACCGGTTTGAGCTTGTCCGGCAATATCTTTGCCTGACATTAAAATAGGTAACGATTTGGCTTGAATCGTCGTGCAATATTGAAAGCCCATCGATTCTAAGCCTGTCACTACTTGTGGTGCCAGCTCAAAATCGGAAAACTTACTTTCGGTTAAATGTGTTTTTTTCATACGGTCAAGAATAACACTATCTAACTGATCAATTAAGTAATATCTGGATTAAAACCAATTCTGATAAAAATCGGGCTGATTCGCACGGTTAGCCGATAAAAAGAATGGGTATCTGGGATAAATGAATTCTTGAATCCGCTTGGTAGATAGAGCGATTTCAGGGTTAGAGTAACTTATAACGTAAATTTCTTTCTGGAATCTCGCGAAATTCGTTATTCTATTGTCACAATCATTGGTTTATTCTTGCATAAACGATTTAGATCGATAAGATTATGCAATATTGTTGGCAGCTAAGAAGCTTGCCTTTCTAACGGAGATAAAAATGAGCGAGAAAATTGTTCAGCTTACAGATGACAGCTTTGACGCTGATGTTATTAACGCCTCTGGCCCGGTTCTAGTGGATTTTTGGGCGGAATGGTGTGGTCCATGTAAAATGATCGCTCCTATCCTGTCAGAGATTGCTGAAGAATACGAAGGCAAAGTCACTGTTGCTAAATTAAACATTGATCAAAATTCAGGTACACCACCTAAATATGGTATCCGTGGTATCCCAACGCTTTTATTATTTAAAGACGGTGCGGTTGCAGATACTAAAGTCGGTGCGTTATCTAAAAACCAGTTAAAAGAGTTTTTAGAAGCTAATCTATAATTGCCTGTACCAATAAAAAGGTCGGCTTACCGGCCTTTTTGTACCTATTTTTAAAAATGTTTTACTCAATTAGCGGATTGCTTTACCTAAGCAGTATTTAATGCTAACTTAAACAACATACATATCTTTTTAATCCATAAACCTTTTCGTTCTGACTGCTTCCCGGCACGTTAAAACATTGTAAATGCACATTACATAACAAGACCCATCCTATGAATCTAATTGAACTCAAAGACAAACCTATTGGCGATCTCATTAAGCTTGCTGAGCAAATGAAGCTTGAACATTTAGCCAGAACCCGTAAACAAGATGTTATTTTTGCCATTCTTAAAGCACACGCAAAAAGTGGTGAAGACATTTTCGGAGGCGGCGTCTTAGAAATTTTACAAGATGGCTTTGGATTCTTACGATCGGCAGATTCTTCGTATTTAGCAGGCCCGGATGATATTTATGTCTCACCAAGCCAGATTCGACGTTTTAGTCTGCGCACCGGTGATACCATTTTTGGTAAAATTCGACCACCGAAAGATGGCGAACGATATTTTGCCCTGCTAAAAGTCAACGAAGTTAACTTTGATAAACCTGAAAATTCCCGCAATAAAATCCTTTTCGAAAACCTTACGCCAATTCATGCCAATCAACGCTTAACCATGGAACGTGGTAATGGCTCGACGGAAGATATTACCGCTCGAGTATTAGATTTGGCTTCACCAATTGGTAAAGGTCAGCGTGGTTTGATTGTGGCGCCGCCAAAAGCGGGTAAGACGTTGTTATTGCAAAACATCGCTCAGAGTATTGCCCATAATCACCCTGAATGTGAATTGATGGTGCTACTGATCGATGAACGCCCGGAAGAAGTTACCGAGATGCAACGCCTGGTAAAAGGTGAAGTTGTTGCATCGACGTTTGATGAGCCAGCGTCTCGTCACGTGCAAGTGGCAGAAATGGTGATTGAGAAAGCCAAACGCTTGACCGAACACAAAAAAGACGTGGTTATCTTATTAGATTCAATAACCCGCCTTGCTCGTGCTTATAACACCGTGATACCTTCGTCAGGTAAAATCCTGACCGGTGGTGTTGATGCCAATGCATTGCATCGCCCGAAGCGTTTCTTTGGTGCGGCTCGTAACATCGAAGAAGGTGGTAGTTTGACCATTATTGCCACGGCCCTTGTTGATACCGGTTCTAAAATGGATGAGGTTATCTACGAAGAATTTAAGGGTACCGGTAATATGGAATTGCACTTGTCGCGTAAAATCGCAGAGAAGCGCGTATTCCCGGCAATTCACTTTAATCGCAGTGGTACGCGCCGTGAAGAGCTTCTTACTAAGCCGGATGAACTACAGAAAATGTGGATTTTGCGTAAAATCGTTCACGAGATGGGTGAGATTGACGCCATGGAATTTATGATTGATAAACTGGCTATGACCAAGACCAATAATGAATTCTTTAATTCAATGAAGCGCTAATTAAGTAAACGCGTATATTGAATCAGAAAGGGAAGCTTAGGCTTCCCTTATTGTTTTCAGAACCTCAAATTCGTGCAAACTATGGCTCGATGAGCGATAATTGCCGCAATAAGTCACCATCAGAAAGAGTCGTCAGTTGAACGAAGTTACCGGCAAACGCCTAAATAAATTTATTAGTGAATCTGGATTTTGTTCACGCCGGGAAGCCGATAAGTTAATTGCGGATCAGCGGGTGAAAATCAATGGGGTATTACCTGAGCTTGGCACCAAAGTTTTGCCAGGTGATAAGGTACAGGTAGATGGTAAAACCATTGCCGCCAGCGCAGAAAATAAATCCGACCGAATCTACATTGCCTACAATAAGCCCATCGGCATTACCTGTACCACGGAACGTCAGGTAAGAGGCAATATTATTGATGCCATCGGCCATGAGCAGCGCATCTTTCCCATTGGTCGCCTGGATAAGCCATCAGAAGGTTTGATATTTCTCACCAGTGACGGTGATATTGTCAATAAAATTCTTCGCGCTGAAAATGCTCATGACAAGGAATACCTAGTTACAGTCGACAAGCCACTGTCGCCTCGGTTTGCCGAGCGAATGGCGCGTGGCGTGCCAATCCTTGGCACAGTTACGAAACCCTGTCAGGTAACAATTCTTAGCAAGTTCGTGTTCAAAATTATTCTGACTCAAGGCTTAAATCGGCAGATACGTCGTATGTGTGAATATTTGGGATATGAGGTCACCAAACTAAAACGCACCCGGATTATGTCGGTGAGCATTGATAAACTCAAACCCGGACAATGGCGAAATTTAACCCACCGCGAGATGCGAGACATTAATACAGCAGTGGCGACATCGAGCAAGACCGCACCTGAGGGCGTGAAATCACAAACCACCGCGGCAAAACCCGAAAACCGACCAGCAATCCAAACCGGGGATTCATCCACTGCGTATCGAAAACGAGATACGGGGAATCGGCAAGACGGGGGTAAAACTCGCAATAAGCCCCAAGGCGATGGTGTTAACCGTCGACTAGAAAAAGATTCAAAAAATCAGGACAACACGAATTCCAGCAGACCGGCAAAACCACAATCCAGTAAGGCCCACAAAACGGCGCCTAAGAACAAGCCCACTTCTAAGACACCCGCACGGACTGACCGCGCAAACGGCCGAAAAGGCACGTTAAGCCTGAAAAAATAGCGCTTAATTTCCGTCATCCCGGCGGCGGCCGGGTATCTCTTTCTCACGCAGAGTTCACATTCTTATTAAGTTAAAACTTTAACCTTAGATTCCGTGTAGTATCACGGAATGACGCAAGGCTTTTTCTTCCACCTCCCACCTTCCACCAGCGAAGCTTACCTTACTCGAAGTGGCGTTTTCTGCCACGTACCTGAAGCGATGTTGCTGCAGTATCGCTCTGGCGGTACGTTCTTGGTGATCGCTTTCACAATCTTTTTCATCTACAGTTAGAAAACACCCGTAAACACTAATTGTGGAGAATAACTCAATGAATTTAGGTGCTTTTTCAGTTTCTTTGGCGGTAAAAGATATTACGGTTTCTAAACAATTTTATGAAAAGCTTGGCTTTATACAAATTGGCGGAGATGTTGAGCAAAACTGGTGTATATTGCAAAACGGTGAGCATATTATCGGTTTGTTTCAGGGCATGTTTGAGAAAAACATGCTGACCTTTAATCCTGGTTGGGATCAACACGCATCGAACTTGGACACGTTCGTGGATGTTCGCGATATTCAACGCTATTGCGCTCAACAAGGGTTAACTCTGCTATCCGAGGTGAATACCGAATCTTCTGGCCCTGGTAGCTTTATGCTTGAAGATCCCGATGGCAACCCAATTCTGATTGATCAGCATCGCTAAATCGGTTGCCGATGACTAGGTGCTAAATCGTGAAATTTTGACACGGTTTCTGTAATCGACAATATTCTGAAGTTTCCTGCTCAGAAGATTTAATTGGCGCCGCATTATTCCAGTTTCCGGCGGCTCTGAGGGGCACGTTCGCTTCATTCAATCCCCAGTGTTAAGAGATTTTTTTGGTATTAAACAATCAATTAACTTATTAATAGTGCTAAAATTGTTATCGTAATTTTGGTAAGTGTTGCCATACTGTTGGTAAGGTCTTTGTTGTTCAGGCCGATGGCGCTTTTATGTTTTTCCTGATTTGAAGAATTCTGCGTGTTTTAATGGGGTTACACTTGCTTTTTTTGCAAAGGAATCTGCGAAATAACTTATTCATTCCTTCACTGATCAAATTCATTAGGTCAGGAATTTTTGCAGCCTTATATTTGCTATTTTTTGCCGCCCAGGCGCAAGCTGCGAATCTGCAATTACAAATGCCCGATGAATTGCCGAGCAAGTTTAAGAAAAACATTCGCGCCCACCTCGGCGAGTTACCCGATTCAGAAGCTGAACGTGAAAGCTTTGTGTTTACGGCTTTCGATAAAACCCAGGCGGCATTGCAGGCAATGGGGTATTACCGCAGCCACATCAATATTCGCATCAATAAAGAAGCTCAACACAAAGATAAGAAACTGTGGCGGATGTTCATTGGTGTTAACCTCAATGAGCCAACCCGATTTGATGATATTTTGATTGATATTCAAGGCGAGGCAGAACTAGATCCGAAATTTCTCGAATTAGTCACCAATATTCAAGCCAAACTGCTTAAAACCGGAGATGTCGTTGATCATGGTGTCTATGAAGAGGTCAAAACAAAAATATCTTCGCTGGCCTTGGATCGTGGTTATTTTGACGGTAAATTTGATCGCTCCCGACTTGCCATCCGTCAGGATTTTGAAAATGCCGATGTTGAATTGGTTTACCACAGTGGCCGACGTTATTATCTGGGAGAAGTGCTTTATTCAGAGTTTGATATTGAGCCGGAAATTCTTCAATCTTTAATACCTTTTGAATTGGGTGAGCCCTATACCAGTCAACGGGTAATAAAGTTTCAAAATCAATTACAACAAACCCAGTACTTTGGCAACACTCTGGTGGTACCGGATCGAAATGATGCGGTTAATCAACTCGTTCCTTTGAAAGTGACATTAGGAAAAACGAAATCGCATTTTTTTGATGTCGGTATGGGGTATGCCACAGATACCAAATTCCGCATTTCTGCTGGCTGGCGAACCCCGAAAATTAATCGTTATGGTCATAGTCAGGAAACCAAAATCGAGTATTCAAAAATTAATCCGACGGGGCGCTTTACCTATCGCATACCCTTATCTCATCCAATAAAAGATTTGCTGCAATTTCAAGCGACTCTGGAAGACGATGAATATGGTGGTCTGGTCAGTAAGTATCTGGAGGGACGCGTCGCCAATGTTCGGGTTTATGATAGCTGGAGCGGTGTCTATTATGTGCGTTATCTATCCGAAGGGTGGCGATATCAAAATAATGCCCTTGGTGAGGCAGAAGAAGGCAGCTATCTTATGCCCGGTGTTCTGTTTAGCCGAATACGTCGCAGCGGACCACAATTAGATCCATCTTGGGGATTTAGTCAGTTTTATGGCTTTGAAGGCGGAGCCGAAGGTGCGGGATCGGACATCAATATCTTAAGGGCGATTGCACGCTGGCGTTTTATTACCACACCAATGCGACGACACCGGGTTGTGGTACGCGCCGAAGTCGGTATTTCTGATATTTTCGATGCGCCAAAATCAAAATTGGCACCCTCTTTGCGATTTTTCGCCGGCGGTGATCAAAGCATTCGCGGCTTTGATTATCAGTCTCAAGGCCCAACGGAAATTGTCAATGAGGGAGAACTCGCCGGCGAAGAAGTGGTGGTTGGTGGAAAACGAATGGCATTAGCAAGCATTGAGTACCAATATTACTTTACGGAAAAAATTCGTGGCGTGGTTTTTAGTGATGCGGGTAATGCTACCGACAACATTCGGATTGACCCAGTCTATTCTGTTGGTTTTGGTGTCCATTATATCTCACCGGTGGGTGCCATTCGGGTGGATTTTGGTTATGGCATCAGTGAAGATGACCCAAGCTGGAAGCTACACTTTAACCTCGGAGCTGAGCTGTGAGACTTAAGTCGATTGCAAAATGGCTGCTCGCAGTCGTCCTGACACTGGTCGTGTTACTGCCTTTGCTCGTCTTTACACAAATGGGTAATCGCCTGCTAGTAACGGGGTTGAATATACTGCCTTTTCTAAAGATAGATTTCGAGCAGGGACACCTATTAAGTGATGCCAGTTTTAAACAAATCGAACTGGACTTAGATGTTATCGTCATCCGTATTGAAGGGCTCGATTACTCGCTACAAGCAAGGTGTCTGGCCATATCGCAGTTGTGCATGCGCACAGTAAAGGCCCGCGGCATTTATATCGACATGCCGGAATTACCTGAAGAGCCTGAAGACGAGGACGATACGTCTACTGAGCGCATTGTACTACCCATTGATTTGCTTATTGACAATATCGATGTCGAGTCGTTTACCTTCAATCAATCAGCCGTTAAGCTCAGTGCCTCTCAGATCTCGGCGAGTTTTAAGGCCAGATCTAGTCACTTCTTAGTTTCTGATGCCCAAATTGAGCGACTCGACGTCGCGATCCGTGATGACTCCGAAGGCGGTGTGAATCATACAAAAGCTGACGATGCGAGTAAGACATCGGCTAAACCGACAGCTCAGCAAAGCTCTGAGGCGTCCTGGCCTTTAGCGCAGCTTCCAGATGTGTTTTTACCAATCGATCTGCAGGTCGACGAATTGCTACTGGGTCATTTGTCTTTAAAGCTTTCCCCTGATCCTGAACAAATTGCGCCAATCAACAGCAATAATTTAACCTTGACTGCCCGGTGGTCCGGTTTCCTTCTCGATGTGGATACAATTGAATTGATCGCTCCGGATTATGGTCAGGCAGGTATCAAAGGACACATGGACTGGCGATACCCTTGGGGTCTGGAATTGGTTGTCAACAGCGCTATCGATAACTTTCCCTGGTACAAGCAACTGCAGGGTAGCAAACAACGGATTAATGTTTCAGGAGATTTTTCTAAATTATCGGTACAACTAATCAGCGAAGGGCCGTTTGATGTTGCGGCTGACGTCCAGACCGATCTGGTTGATAACAAGTTACCGTTTACGGCGAATTTGCAGAGTTCAAAAGTGGATTTGCAGCCGATAATCGAACAACCATTATTGCTCGAAAGCCTGAAATCTCAAGTCTCTGGAAATCTGTATCAGCAGCAGATTAATGCGCAACTGGATTTACAAGGATTTGGTTATCAACAAGGCACGCTAAATGTCACCGGTACGCATCACAACAAGATCATTGACCTAAGCTCATTCAGGTTTGAAGACGCAATATCGGGCTCCCTGGCAACCGGTCAACTGAATCTGGAATACGGGACAGATATTATTGTAAAGCTCGATGCTAATGTTCCGGGTTTAACACTACCGGAGATGACTTTAGGGGCGACTCCTATCGATGGTCGAATAAAGGGTCAGGTGCATCTGCTCGGTAAATTAGACATGAATCAGCTACCAAAAAGTCTGGAACAACCGGGCAAATGGCAGCTTTCCTCGTATAACACCAATATTGACGGGACCATCAATGATCAACCGGCAGCGCTTTTTGCGAACTTTTCTCTCGATCAGAGTTTAACGTTAAAAGGTGCGGTGATTAATGCACGCTTTCAAGATGCCCAGTTAGATCTTAAGGGGCACTCGGATGAAAACTGGCATGTCACAGGTACCTGGCACGGTGCGCAGTTCCAACGTTGGCACCCCCAATTAAAAGGGAACTTAAGCGGTGATATCGCCATCAATGGTGCCCTGTTAGATCCTAATATTGTGCTAGATGCTAACGTCAGCGATTTACAGTATCAGGGGACTAATGTTGCCCATACCGACATTGATGTCAGTTACTGGCCGGTGCGAAACCACCAAGTCAAAGTTAACGTGGCCAGCGACGAAGCTATGATTGAAAATCATCAGCTTTCGCAAATCATTGCGACTGTACAAGGTGATTTGGAAAACCAGGCATTAACCCTTGACGCCAATGGCGACTTCCCCGTGCACCTGATTGTTGAAAATACACTCGACTTAGATAATCTGACCAGTCAACTTGAGGTGCAAGAGGCGCATCTAGGCTATCTGGATTACCGCTGGACGTTACAAAGCGGCTTTGGCTCAGCTATCAATATCCGCGAACAGGACGTCAGCTTAGCGGCTCATTGCTGGCAGCAAAGTGACAATGAAATTTGTGTGACGGAGCCAGCTAAACTGGCACAGGACGGCAACATATCGTTACGCTGGCAGCTGCATCTAGGCGATTATGACCAGCTTCTATTAGGGCGAAACCTCGAAATTGATAGTGGCATGAGCGGTAGTGCTAATGCTAGTTGGCAGGCTATGCAACTGCTTGAGATTAATCTGGAAAATAACATTGACGCGGGGACATTGACACTTAAAGGTGAAGAGAAATCATCAACCTTATTAACCTGGAGTCAAGGAAAAATCAGTGCCTTGGCTGACAGTTCTCAGGCAAACGTGGATTTGTTTTTGGATCAACAAGACAATACGCGATTGATTAGTGGCAATGTAAATATCGCTTTGGATCAAGGCACTATGCCAATGCAGGGGAATCTAGATATTGAGCGCTTTGAAATCCACCTGATTGAAGAATTGGTTCCCGGTATGAGTCGTGCCCGCGGAATATTAGCCGCCGCTGTCGATTTTTCCGGCTCGGTTACCTCGCCGATTTTGTCGGGCAATGTATCACTACACGGCGGTGAACTGGCAACCTTTCAAAGCCCGAATAGCATTGATGATATAAATCTTGATTTAACGTTTAAGGGCCAAAGTGCGGATGTTGACGGCGGGTTCATGATCAAACAACACCCCGGTGAAATTTCCGCAGAGATTGACTGGAGCGATGGTTTGCAGGCTAACGCTCGTTTGTTTACCGATAAAATCCCGGTGCTCTATCCCCCTAATCTTGATGCCATGGTTGCCACCGACATTCGTCTGGAGGTTTCTGGACAACATGCAAAAATTGGCGGAGACATCATGGTACTGGAAGGACTGCTAAAGCTTGAAGATTTACCCGAAGGCAGTATTCAGGTAAGTGAGGATGCGGTAATTGTCGACACGTCAGGTAAACAAGTGGAAAAAGAGAAAACCATGGCCATTGTTAGTGATGTTGATCTTTCCATCGATCCCAAGTTTCGACTTGATGGGCAGGGGTTTACCGGTAACCTGGGTGGCAAACTGAAAATTCGTCAGGAAAAATTTCAACCAGTGCAATTATTTGGGGTATTAAAAATTGCCAATGGCAAGTATAAGGCTTATGGACAGAATCTGGATGTGCAAAGCGGTGAAATTACTTTTGTTGGTTCGCCTTCCAACCCGACAATCAATGTAAAAGCCGTGCGGGAAATAAAGGACGAAAATGTCACTGCCGGCCTGTCAATTATTGGCCCAACGGATGCCTTGACCCTGACCTTTTTCTCCAATCCGAGTATGCAACAACCGGAAATATTATCCTACTTAACGCGAGGACGGGGTCTGGATTCCGATTCTGGCGGTGGCGCGGCATTGGGTGTCGCTTTGGCGAGTGCTTTGACTAAGACCACACCGATGCAAAATGTGGTTCAGAAAGTGCCGTTACTGACCGATGTGAGTTTAGATACTGAGGTCGATGGCGACGTAACGCAAGCGACGATCAGCGGTTATCTGGGGGAAAGGATTTTCCTAAAATATGGCATCGGCGTATACGAACCGATTAATGAGTTAACGGTTCGGCTATATCTGATGTCCAGATTGTGGCTGGAAACTGTATCCGGGCTGGAGAACTCCGCCGATATCTATTATTCCTTTGAAGTCGATTAGTCGCTGATGGCCAAGGTCGCTAACCCGAAGCATTTATTGGCTAGGGAAATGCTTATCGCTTGACCGCCGATGAAAGATCTAACTGGCATTCGATTAATCGATTACCCGGTGGGATTTTAAGGGTAGCGGTTTGGCAAATGTTGTGTTTTCCATGATGTTTTCCATCGTTTCCAGGTGATCTAATCGCGCCGTGTCCGCATGCAAGATTATCTCCTTTAACGCTTCATTATTTTGTGTGTATGGGACAATCTGTAAAGTATCGAAAGATTGGACGATGGAGATTTGCATGTTGTCTTTTACCATAATTTCGGTGATCGGATAGGGCGGTATATCGATCACCAATGTTCCGGAAACGGCGTTATTTGTGATGTGGTATAAAGACATAGAGGCTGTTTTACGAAATGCGCCAGTCAGTTTGCCCTTACCGATGCGTACCTGAAAATTAACATCATCAATGGCGGATGGCATTCTTGGCGCAAAGGTAATCTGCTGTTTCATTAAATCCGGTCTGATCCCTAAAAATGTTTGATACCAGATTCTTAGTTGTTCGGCATTAGACCAGGCCTGTAAATAGGTCCCCGTGATGGTGGGTAATTCATGACCGGCATGTGGATAGGCATCGGCGTTTTCAGCCAATCCGCCTACAACGCCTTTGGTCAGCGCCTGTTCGTTCATATTGGCAAACAGTTGATATGCAAGATCGGGTTGTCCTGCCTCAATCATTCGCTGCATCGCGATACCGTTGTTCCAGAGCCATACCGTACCATTATGGTAAGCGGCATCTTTATGGTAGGTATCGGTCAGGTGATAAGGATGAAAGTCGTTATCGCGATTATCTAATGAAGCGACGCCCCAGGGATAGACAAGTTGTTGCCACGCGGTTTTCGTCGCTGCAGTGACAAAGGTTTTATCTTCTATCAAATCGAACGCGTAAAATTGATTTGGACGTAATTGCCTGTCCGCACTATTATCCGAATTTAGATGGTCCGCCAGATAGTCTACGTCGCTCAGGACAAAATCATCGCTAAAATTTTTCTGCAGCTTGTTCAGGGCCTGCTGCCACCTTGTTGTTGCATCCTTGTCATCGACAAATTTTGCAAAATAAATGCCAGCCTTAAGTTGCTCAAACCATAACGCCTGGATATCGTTGGCGCGTGTGCCTCGAGGAGAATATGGTACTTTGTCTGGCTCTCGTCTGGCATCCATCCAGGTTTCATTGTCGGCATGCAGCAGATAGCCTTTGCTATCCACCCAGTTTTTCAGCGAACCATCAATACTGTCTTTGACATTGGGGTAAAGCTGCTCGATCAGGCTGACATCACCGCTGTACTGAACATAGTGCAGCATTTCGATAACAAACCTTGGGGTGCCGTCGGTGGTGTGATAGTCAATGTCTTCGACCCTTACACGATTGGGTACCCGGCCAAAAAATGTTGATTGGGGATCCCGGTCCTGATATCGAGCAAAGGCCGTGATCATATCCCGGGCAAATTCAAATTGTCCCGTTACCAGGGATGCGCCGGGTAAGGCGATAAAGCTGTCTCTGCCCCAATACTCATTAAACCAGGGTAAACCAGCATAAATACCCTTGCCATGCTGGTTGGTCATTAACGAGTTGAGATTCAGCATTTGCCACTGGATGGCTTTGGTAAGCCTTTTATCAGAGCTTTGCAATGGAGTGTTGTCATTCAGCAATGTCAGCATGCGTTGTTCACGCTGCTGTTGCCAGGCATTATCCTGTTGACGAACTTGCTTGAGCAAGGTAACTGCCGAGGCTACATCATCGGCGATTAACACGTAAAAACCTTGCCCGGGCGCATCGCTTTGTTGCTGGATAGGTGCGACAGCGATGACTTTACCTGGATTTTCTTTAGAGCGATAAGTTATTAACTCATCGTGTTGTTTTGCCTTGCTCAATTGGTCGCCGAGCAGGGTGAGAGATAATTGATGCCCAGCACCTGAGTTAGCACCGGAATCAGTACCTGAGCCAGTACCCGGGTTAGTAGCCGAGATGCCAATTCTAACAATATCCTGATCATCAAAAAGCGACAGCTGCTCTTTGGTGCCATCTGGATAGGTGCGCACCAGTTTGTGAGGATATACGCTAACCTTGGCTTGGGGGCGGTTTAGGACCTTGCCATCGATTGAAATTTCATAGTCACTAAACAGGCGTTTTTGTGCCAGATTAAAACCGCTAAACCAGGCGTGCTCTGCATGATTATTGTCATGGGTTTGGGTGTAGTAGTAACCAGAACGTTTGTTGGTAAATGATACCGGACGATTTTCAACAGCACTGACCTTAATAGCCAAATCCTCCAGGCGCGTCAATGGCGTCGCCGCGGATGTTTCTGCGGATGTAGTCTGGTTTTGTTTCACGTTAGATGCTGGCTGGCAACCCGTGGTCAGTAATAAAAGAAGTAAGTATAGGGGGAAACGGTAAAGCACCAGAGTTACTCCAGGTAAATTGGAAAATTATTGCCCAGTGCGCAGAGGCTGATTCTGGATATGGGCGATAAGCATAATATGGTAGCGTAGCAGAGATTGGATCCGACGTTGTCCTGAGTGTGCAGAATTGGCTTTTGCGAATGCTTTAAGCACATGGATTCGTTGGTAGGCTCTGAATGCTAAATCCATGGTAGATTGCTGCAGGTACTGATTAAATTCCGGAATGCCTGAGGTAGTACGTTTACTTAATGTTTTCGGGGCTAAATCTTCAAACGCATAACCTTGCTGGCAGTAATGACGAAAAGCCGTATCACTGAAACTTTCAATCAGAGCATTGCCTGAATCGGGTTCTTGTAATGCCTCTGCCAGCAAACATACATTGGTTTTCAGTTCCTGCACTAATACCAATCACATTAAGTTTGTGCACAACTCAGAGTTAAGGCATAGGTTCAGTTACAACATAGATTTTATTGATATA
>NZ_JBHZSG010000036.1:0-36894 GCF_043642205.1 Thalassotalea litorea
CTCTGCAATCAAAGCCTTGCCTAAAAGCCTTTAAATTCTCACTGAGTGAGCAATAATTTAATGTGATTGGTATAACGGTCGTGTGTTGATGAGTTTGTTAACGTCAAAAAACGTGTTTGAGCAACTGCCTTCAGGGTTAGATTCGGAAATATTTGACGCGTTATACGATAAGGCCGGCGTTAAAATCGAGCGAATTATTTCCAATGGACAATCATCCCCCCGACAGGGGTGGTATGAGCAGGAGCACGATGAATGGGTAATGGTGATACAAGGGAGTGCCGTACTTGGCTTTGAAGATTCGTCGAAGCTGTCTCTGAGCGTTGGCGATCATGTATTGATCCCTGCCATGCTGAAACACAAAGTGCTTGCCACATCTCGAACCCCCGCAACCATCTGGCTAGCCGTGCATGCTAGTAATCCATCGAAATGCTTTTCTGATAGTGATGACGATAAGCAAGGAGAAACAAGCTAACAATCGCCATTAAACAAACGTAGCCAGCTATTCTCAAGGATATGCTTGCCTCAAATAACCACAGACCAAACCAAAGTCCTGAAATAAATATACCTGCTATTATGCCCCACACGTAAAACCGCCAGGAAATCGGTGTCAGCGACCATGAGTTTGCTAAGCCACGAGCATAATGCGATGCCCTAAAAGGCACAACACCTGTCAGCACAAGGTGAGTGATAGGTATTATTAAGCCGATGAACAGCCAAAACCCCTGTATATTTACGCTCAATGTTTGGCTGATAGATGTTTCCCAAGCGTAAGCAAAAGCGCTGGTTGCCCACATTGCGATGGCGAGCATAAACCCGACATTGGGAATGGTTTTGCGAATTTGTACCCAAACCATTTGTTGTTCGAGTTCCAGAGAAGTATTTTCAGCGTCGATAACATCATCGATAAAAATTTTTTCGGATGTTGAGGAGAAGGACGTAGGCATATGCGACAATATTGTTTTTCTTCTAATATATCTCTTGAGCCCACTAGCTTCAAGGGTTGTAGTGGCAAGTGCTGATTTTCTACGCGTTTTAGACAACCCGGATAATGGTTACATTCTTTGCGATTCAGCCACAAAAAAAATTTCTGTTATTTTTCAATTGGTAAGGTGTAATTTTTGTGAGTAAATTAAATTTGTTGAAAAAATAACCATTTTTTTAACATTTGCAGTGAACCTTTTCGGTTTAAGCGACTCTTATACTTTGAAAGCGTTTATTCCCTGGACGACTTTCCTTAAGATTCCGGCGCGATGTTTATCGCGCCATTTTTTTATCTGTTTTTTGTCCCCGGGTGCGCTGCACGCCATCTGCTTTGCAGCAAATGTAGTCAGTCAATTTAATCTGATGCGTTGCTCTTTTAAAATCTAATCAGGTTTATCTCCGATTGCATCCTTAATCCCTTATTGAAATTGTCTGTCTAAGGCTCGAGTATGCAGGGCTGATTGCAGTGTTTTATTGACAATCTTGTTCGATAGATTTGATTGGGTAAAAAAAAAGCACCTCATAGGAGGTGCTCAAAAAAAACTATAAAACCCAAGGAGAAATGTTCATTTCGTATAATAAGAGTCGTAGGTTTTGTAAAAGTTCAAAATATTTTTTAAAAATAGGAAAAAAATTAAAAAAGCTTCAAAAATCTGGCAAACTGAGTTCAAAATAATAACGTTTTATCTAAAATGAAAACTCTAAAGATCTGTTTCTTCGCCATTTTTACTCTTATGTTGTCGGCTTGTGCGACACCACCACCGCAAAACCCGGAAAATATTTGCGAGATATTTCGTGAACATCATCATTGGTACGAGGGTGCCAAAGACATGCAATCTCGCTGGGGGGTGCCTATCCACGTGCCAATGAGCATGATGTACCAGGAAAGCTCTTTTCGCAGTGATGCTTTGCCTCCCAGAGATTATTTGCTGGGCTTTATTCCATGGGGAAGGGTAAGTACCGCCTATGGTTTTTCCCAGGCAAAAACCCTTACTTGGGAAGATTACATGAGAGAATCCGATAATAGCGGTGCCGATCGTGATGATTTTGCCGATGCGATTGATTTTATGGGTTGGTTCATCGCTAAAACCCAAAAGGTGAACGGTGTATCTAAGTGGGATCCGTATAACCAATATTTAAATTATCATGAGGGGTGGGGAGGGTATAAACGCAGAACTTATGCGCAAAAATCCTGGTTACTTCCGGTTGCTAAAAAAGTCGAGCATCGGGCCGTGACTTACTCAGGTCAATTGAAAAGTTGTAAGCAAGAACTAGACAGTAGTTGGCTGTGGCGAGTGCTTTTTTATTAATTATTACAATGGCGGGATGCGAAACGGATTGAGTTCGTTGTATCCAGGCGATTAATCATAGTCTGCGAGAATTAACGCTGCGCCCTTGGCCGCGATCATCATAGTAGGTGCATTGGTATTGCCACTAATTAATTTTGGCATTATCGATGCGTCGATGACTCTAAGCCCGGTTATTCCTTTCACCTTGAGCGTTGGATCTACCACTGCCATTTCATCAATGCCCATTTTGCAGGTGCCCACCGGGTGGTAAATATTATTACTCTTTTCCTGAATAAAGCTGGCAATTTGTTCATCGCTTTGTACCTGCTCCCCAGGAAATATTTCTTTTACCTGAGTTAGTGAAATCGGCGGTTGCTGCAACACCTGACGCGATAATTTTACGGCGTCTATCATCAATGTTATATCGTCTGGATGACTTAACATATTTGAGTCAATGACCGGAGGAACGGCAATATCTGATGACATCAGCCTAATCTCCCCGCGACTTTTTGGCCTTAGTAGACAGGCGTGCAAGGTCGTTCCCTGAACACCATACATTTTTATATTTCGGCCATGATCATCCATGGCACCAGCAATGAATTGCCATTGAATGTCCGGCCTTTGGTCTAATCCTTGACTCGAGATAAATCCACCGGTTTCAACCAAAGATGTCGTCAGCATTCCGCGTTTAGATTTCGCATATTCTATGGCTTGTTTGGCCAGCCACCAGACAGAGGATGGCATAATACTAATCAGGTCATTACGTTTATGCTGATTGACCAGGCAGATATCGACATGGTCCTGCAGGTTTTTTCCGACACCTTCAATGTTTTTGACCACAGGGATCTGTAGAGCGTCGAGTTGATGTTTTGGACCTACGCCACTTACCATTAACAGTTGTGGGCTGTGAATCGCACCGGCACTTAAAATCACTTCTTTTGTTGCACGCAGTTCAACGGTTTTTATATTGTCCTTATCCGATTCTAACAATTGGCTTTGTTGAAACCGAACACCAACGGCTCGGGTTCCTTCGAACAGTATTTTTTCCACTCGACTGTAAGACAAAACCGTTAAGTTTTTTCGGGCATTTCCCTCTTGCAAGGGATGAATAAAGCCGTCCGCGGCACTATGACGTTGGCCATTTTTCTGGGTGACTTGATAATGTCCGACACCCGATTGACGCTCACCATTAAAGTCTGGGTTAAACGGATAACCGAGCGATGTAGCGGCCTCGATAAACGCTTTACCAATCGGATGATTCGAGCGTGAGTCGGCGACATTCTGCTCGCCATTTTTACCATGGTAATGATCATGGATCCGTTCTTGATGCTCCAGAGCTTTGAAGTAGGGCAACACCTCTTCGTAACTCCAGCCATCGTTACCCAATGCCGCCCAATCATCATAGTCTTGGCGATCGCCTCGAATATACAACATGGCATTGATGGCGCTGGAACCGCCCAGGCCTCGTCCTCTGGGGTTATAAATATGGCGATTCGCCTGGTTGGGCTGAACCGGCGTTTCTAAACCGTAATTATATTTGGGCATTCGAAACAGTAATGGGATCGCCATTGGCGTTTTGATCAATGGACTTTGATTACGACCGCCTGTTTCCAGTAAACACACAGAAACGTCAGCACGCTCAGATAAACGATTGGCCAGTACACAACCTGCTGAACCGCCGCCTATGATGATAAAGTCGTATGTCATATGTCAATTTTCTCCCGATAATCAATTAGTTTATACCAATTACATTAAATTATTGCTCACTCAGTGAGAATTTAAAGGCTTTTAGACAAGGCTTTTAGACAAGGCTTTGATTGCAGAGAATGGTTATTCCGCTCTCAAAATCAGCCAAAATCAGTAACGTAGTCCAAACGCCTTTAAAACTCACCCGTAGGGAGTTTACCTTAAGGCCCATTTACGGCCCTATATTTCATTAATATAGAATGACTATATCATTGAAATCTATGTTGTAACTGAACCTCTGCCCTAACTTTGAGTTGTGCACAAACTAAATGTGATTGGTATTAGCAAACTGGCCAGACAATATACATGTCGTCTATTTATGAATATTGCTGACCCGTGACTAGCCATTTTAAAATCAGCAGAAGGAGCGGCTTCTAAGCCGGTTAGGAATGATTGGTCGGGAATGATTGGCTGTGTAGGCAACAATGATTGTCGCTATAGATGTTTGCATGGGAAGGTGTTGAGCGATGCCGGGGATATTCATTGAATTTGATCAAGCTCAGCGGCATTAACCGCTGAGAAAAAATCTTATTGTTCCTGGAAATGCTTGATCATTACCCGAACGGTTTTGACCATATTGCCATCCACCTCAATAATTTCTATCGGGTACCCAGCAATACGCATACTGATATTGGCTTCAGGAATTTCTTCCATATATTCTAAAATCAGGCCATTTAATGTTTTGGGTCCATCAGTAGGTAAGTGCCAGTTCATTTCTTTATTGATGTCACGAATATTGGCGCTGCCATCTACCAGATAACTACCATCCGGCTGTTTGTGAACTTCTTCGCTCGGCGCCGGTTCCATCGTCGTGGTGAAATCACCGACAATCTCTTCGAGAATGTCTTCTAACGTAACCAGCCCCTGAATATCGCCATATTCATCCACAACTAAACCTAAGCGCTCTTTCGCTCGCTGGAATTTTAACAGTTGTACGTTTAATTGAGTGCCTTCAGGGATGAAATACATCTCTTTAACGGCTCTGAGTAAGGTCGCTTTGGTGAATTGAGTTTTTGATAACAGCTTAACTGCATCGCGCATATGTACGTAACCGACCACGTCATCGATGTTATCGCGATACAGGATAACGCGCGTATGATTTGCCTGGGTCAATTGCTTTTGAATGATTTTCCAGTCTTCATTGATATCAATCCCCTGAATTTCACTACGTGGGATCATGATATCTTCCACGGTTACTTTTTCGAGATCGAGAATACTGACCAACATGTCCTGATCTTTTGCTGGGATCAAGGCTGCAGATTCATTCACTACCGTTCGCAGCTCTTCCGAGCTTAGGCTGTGTTGTTCGCGTTGCTCCGGGCTTATGCGTAGTAATATCAAAATTCCGTTAGTAATCCAGTTTACGGCAATCACTAACGGATAAAATAATTTCAGTAAGATATTGAGAATAATAGAGCTGGGAAAGGCCACTTTTTCAGGGTGTAAAGCGGCGAGCGTCTTAGGTGTGACTTCGGCGAAAATCAAAATCACCATGGTCAGCACTAAGCCGGCGATAAATGTACCGGCATCACCAAGCAACCGCATGCCGATATAACCGGCAATCAACGATGCAAAGACATTGACTAAATTGTTGCCAATAAGAATAAGGCCGATTAACTGATCCGGGCGCTTCAACAAACGACTAACGCGTTTGGCGCCTTTATGATCATTTTCTTCCAGATGTTTCAGGCGATACCGGTTAATAGACATCATACCGGTTTCAGAGCTAGAAAAATAAGCAGAGATAAAAATTAATACGGCAAGTATGACAAATAGCATACTTGTAGAGATATCGTCCAAAAAAGGGGTCCTATATTGCCAACCAATTAATCAGGGGTTGCTGGTTTTTTCGCCAGTGCTTTCGCCTGAGCGTCTAAGATAAAAGAATCTCTCTGACAAATCTACTCCCAAAATAGGATAAAGTCAGAATTGCGGTCGCAATTGTCGAAAGAATCATAATTCTGTGGCCACGCCAGCCTAAATGATAGTGGCCCCATAAAATCACCAGATAAATCGCCAGAGCAATTAATGACAGCACGGTTTTGTGCAAATTATCTCGGGCAAAAAAACTATCGATGAAAAAGCCACCAAGAAATTGCGAGGCGATAAGCAATAACACGCCAGTGATGAGCAACCGGAATAATTGGTTTTCTACTTGCATCAGTGGCGGTAAATGATTCACGGCGTTAATGTTCTTGGTTTTTAGTTTGTAATTGATAAAGTTTACTTGAATGGCAAACAAGGTGCTGATCACCAATACACCAAAGGCGAGCAATGCCAGACTAATATGCAGGACAAGAACCACCTGTGAAGAGTCTATTGACAGCGTACCGGAATCTGGCACGAGCAACGCGATCAATAAAAACGAACCCGCAAACGTATATACGCCGGGTAGGATTAAATTGATTTTAGAGCGCAATGACAAAGCGGTTACTGACAACGCGATGATCAACGCCACCAGTGATGTCACATTCAATAAACTAAAGTTGACGTGAGAATCAGAGAAGATCAATTGACTGATTAAAAAACAATGGCTCAGGCATGCTGCGCACCCTAACGAGAAGAATAGCTTAGGATTTGGCCCTTGGGCTTTAAACAAACGGGTATAAACCGAAAACGCAGCGGTTAAATATAACAGGGCAGTTATGATTGAAAGGACCGGTGTCATGGTCTTCGTAGCTCCAAAGCCAGTTATTGTTATTAAAGTGAATGATTGAGAATCATTTCGGCAAATATGCTTGCTCACATACTACCAGAAACCCGGTTCAATTCTACGTTTAACTGTTACTAAATTTTAGGCGTTCAAGATGCGTTTGCGCAACGGCTTGATGGCGCTAACCAACAGCAATACCGAACAGCTGCTGGCAAACCATAGCGGCAATAATTCATGACTGTGGCTCATTTGTTCGAAGATATTGATTTGATAGTACGCCAAGCCAAAATCTAACCCCAAACCAAACATGACTGATGAAATAACGATGCCAGTTAAGTAAAACAATAACACCCGAGCGCCCATTTCTTTGCGAATAACCCCAAGGGTTGAAATATTGGTCGCTGGACCTGCCATCATAAATACCAAAGCGGTACCGGGTGAAATGCCAGCCATGATTAACCCTGCGGCAAGTGGCGTGGAAGCGGTGGCACAAATATACATTGGCACCGAGATGACAATCATTAACATCATTGCGCCTAAGCCACTGCCGTATTGCAGTAAAAAGTCGGCGGGTAAAAACGTTCGAATCAAGGTGGCAAACACTAATCCTACCAATAGCCAGATAATGAGATCATCAAGCAGTTGAGTAAAGGCGTAGCGGATGCCGATTAACACCTTAACCACAATGCCTGGTGTGTCTGTATTTTTTGCATCAGCGGTCGCCGCATCACAACAACCAGGGGTTATTGATTCCGAAACAACAGATGCACATGCAGAAGATTGGCCTGGGGTGAGGGAAATATCACGGTCACTGGCCGATGCTGAGCTGCAGGTGTCGCTTTCACGACTGACACAGCAACTGGCTGATTGCACCTTGTCTTTGCCCGGGGTTAGCGGGTTCTGCGTTTGCGTATCTTTACTGGTCTCGGCATGTTTGGTCCCCTGAGCCACCAAAAAACCGGTAAATATTGCCGAAGTAATGGCTGCTATAGGACGATAAATGGCCATTACCGGACCTAGCAATGCATAAGAAACCGATACCGAGTCAACGCCGGTTTCCGGGGTCGCGACTAAAAATGATGACGTGGCTGGCGATGAGGCACCGGAACGATGTAATTGGGTCGCAACCGGGATCACGCCACAGGAACATAAAGGTAAAGGCGCGCCGATGAACGCTGCTTTGACGATGGCCAACTTGCCTTCGCCTAAATGTTGACTGAGTAACTGAGTCGGGACCATGGACTTCATTAAACCGGCAATGATTAAGCCTAACAATAACCAGGGGCTGGCTTCGTTAATAATGGTAATAAAATTATTCAGTAACTCGAGCATGGCATCCATTTAGGGTAAAAACCTCGTGTAAATTTTTGGTCTTATCCAGAATCCGGTTATCGGTTCAACACAATATTAAACCGACATTATGGTCAACGGCCTGTAATCCGATTGTACATTAATTCGGACAATCGATTATGAGTTAATCGTAAGGAAATTGTAATAAAGGTGCAACCAGATTGCGGTTTGTCGTATTCTTGGCCAAATTCGCTCATTAAGCGCCTAGTGGCCAAATAATATGCTTTCGCTTCTGTTTTGTCCGGTTATAATAGGCCCATTATCGAGTATTTTATTTTCGGGTAACCCATGTTTGAAAATCTCTCCGATCGTTTAACCCGATCACTTAAAAATATCAGTGGTCGTGGCCGTCTGACAGAAGACAATATTAAAGACACGTTACGTGAAGTACGTATGGCGTTGTTAGAAGCCGACGTTGCCTTACCGGTAATTCGTGAATTTATCGCCAATGTAAAAGAACGAGCGGTAGGTCAGGAAGTTACCAAGAGTCTGACACCAGGACAAATTTTCGTAAAAATTGTTCGCAACGAGTTGGAATCTGCCATGGGCAGTGCCAATGAAGCGCTGGATTTAAAAGCCGCACCGCCGGCGGTTGTTTTGATGGCAGGTCTGCAGGGGGCAGGTAAAACCACCTCTGTTGGTAAACTGGCTAAGTTTCTGACCGAACGTGAAAAGAAAAAAGTTTTGGTGGTCAGTGCCGATGTCTACCGACCAGCGGCAATCAAACAGTTGGAAACCCTGGCCGAAGAAGTTGGCGTAGAGTTTTTCCCCAGTGATATTTCACAAAAGCCCGTTGCCATCGCGAATGCGGCAATGCAGCATGCAAAGAAACAGTTCTTTGACGTCGTACTTGTCGATACCGCGGGCCGTTTACATGTCGACGGCGAAATGATGGAAGAAATCCAGCAATTACACAAAAGTGTGGATCCAGTCGAGACACTCTTTGTGGTTGATGCGATGACAGGTCAGGATGCTGCCAATACCGCCAAAGCGTTTAATGATGCGCTGCCATTGACGGGGGTTATTCTAACCAAGACTGATGGTGATGCCCGTGGTGGTGCGGCATTATCGATTCGCCATATCACAGGCAAACCGATTAAATTCCTTGGTGTTGGTGAAAAAACCGATGCTTTAGAACCTTTTCATCCGGATCGTGTAGCTTCGCGTATTCTTGGTATGGGTGATGTATTGTCACTGATTGAAGAAGTTGAGCAAAAAGTTGATAAGCAAAAGGCTCAACAGTTAGCTAAGAAGGTGAAAAGCGGTAAGGGATTTGATTTAGAAGATTTTCGTGAACAGCTGGTGCAAATGAAAAGCATGGGCGGCATGATGGGGCTGATGGATAAATTGCCAGGTATGGGCAATATGTCTGAACAAATCAAAGGTCAGGTAGACGATAAAATGACCGTGCGTATGGAGGCGATTATTAACTCCATGACACCTGGCGAGCGTAAGCGCCCTGAAATCATTAAAGGCTCTCGCAAGCGCCGTATTGCAGCAGGTTCTGGCACTCAGATACAGGACGTGAATAAATTGCTGAAACAGTTTACTCAGATGCAGAAAATGATGAAGAAAATGTCGGGTAAAGGTGGCATGCAGAAAATGATGCGTTCCATGCAAGGTATGATGCCACCGGGTGCCGGTGGCGGTATGTTCCGTCGTTAAGTGACAGGTTCACACCATTGTTAAGCCGAAGCGGAAAGCTTCGGTTTTTTATTGAAGTTGTTTAGGGTATATTCAGATCATTATTAACGGCAGGCATTGACCTTATGTGGGGCAAGCTGCCATGAGCATCTGAGAAATTTAAAGGCGTGACGAACCGTGCAATTAGTTAAATCTTTAATCTGTTTACTGGGCCGAGACAATGGCGAACGTTTTCTGGCAATTTTTGCCAGTACCTTGCTGCTATTTTTTATCGTTACCGGTAATCTGCTAACCGCCTGGTGGGCACAATTGATTTGGCTGCTACCCAGTGTATTAATTATTTTTTACACCACGATTCGTCGTGTCCGTGACGCCGGGCAAAAAGCGGGGCTGGCATGGACGTTAGTCGCGTTGACAACGCTGGCGTTATTGCTGCCTGTCATTCTTGTGCACTGGAGTGCGTATACACCGTTAATGCTTGTGGTGTTTTTAGGCCTTTACGTGTTTAGCTTACCGGCAAAAGATCATCAGTTTTATGCCCTAGGTTATAAAGGCCCTGTGGATTTATCGGCTTTTGCCAAACCTGTAAAAGTAAAAACCAAACCCCTTAACGCCAGGGTCGAACCGGTATTGTTTGGTGGAGCCAGCGCCACAGCTAATCCCTACAATGATGCACCTTATGCGGTTCATGGTGAAGAATATGCATCTCGTAAAAGCCAGCAACAGGCGCAGATATCAGAATTTGCCAAATGGCGTCAGGATTTACATAGTTGGTTTAGCCAGCATAAAAAATTAAGCGGTTCGATCGCCAGTGCATTGAGCATCGGGATTGTTACTTTAATGGCGTGGCCTTATTTGCCTGGCCCTGAGCCGGAGCAGGTTGAAGCAACGCTGATGATGCCGGTGATGACATCTGCCAGTACCGAGCGAAACCACCGATTAGAAATGCCCGATGATTTTTATTTAATGCTGACCGAGCACAACGGCTTAGTATTGCATTGGCAGGCAGACATACAGCGTGATGGCGAAATCTGGTCATTAGCTTCTGCAAAAGGTGACGATACGTGCCAGTTTATTGAGTTTAATAACGGCGACAAAGTCCGCCCTTACAATGTTGCGGTGGAAAATGGTGGCGATTATTTTGCCAATTTCTCTCCCCTTGATACGCGAATGCTGATTCAATCACTGGAAAAGCGCGGCAACTTCGGTCTTTGTGGGTATAATTTCTCATTGAAAGGCTCGCAAAAAGCCCTCAATTCTAACCCGGTATACATCGAGCTAACCGACTAGCGAACGCCTGTATAAATGGGGTCAGATTCAATCTTATAGTGTCTGACCTCAGCGAGTTAAAATGTTCCACTGGCTTTACGGCATCAATCCCATCCCAGTTACCGCGCCCATTAAATCATACCAATCACATTAAGTTTGTGCACAACTCAGAGTTATACAATCACATTTAGTTTGTGCGCAACTCAGAGTTAGGGTCGTAAATGGGCCTTAAGGTAAACTCCCTACGGGTGAGTTTTAAAGGCGTTTATCCTGCGTTACTGATTTTGGCTGTTTTTGAGAGCGGAATAACCATTCTCTGCAATCAAAGCCTTGCCTAAAAGCCTTTAAATTCTCACTGAGTGAGCAATAATTTAATGTGATTGGTATTAATGCGCACAACAAAATGCTGGCGATTTACCAGAGCATTGAATTTACAGCATGTGAGTTTAAGAATGCCTGGAGAAGCGATTGCTGATCTTAATCATATTTTCACGACTGAGTATTTTGTTACCCAATGCGGTAAGGACCGATCCGGCAACGACCAATAGCGCGCCAACATACGCCAGAGTATTCAGAGATTGGGCACTGATAAAATGTGGAAACATATGTTGGGCGATGGTGGCAAATAGCACGGTAAGCAGTGGCGTGATTGCCAGTACGGCGCTTACTTTTGATGCTGGCCAGAACTCCAGGGATTTGGCGAAGCTGCCGTAGGCGATTAAGGTGTTGGCGCAGCAAAAAATTAGTAACAACATCGCTATCCAGTCGAAGCTACTCACTTGCGCGGGACTCGAGACCGGCAAAAAGAACAAACTACTGAACACATAAATTACCCACATAATTTGATTGGCGGTAAATTTCTTCAGCATTTGTTTTTGCATAATGGCATAGATTGCCCAGGTTGATGAGGCGCCTAGCATAATGACAAAACCGATCAGAAAATCATCCTGACTCAGTGCCGCTGATTGAGTAAATTGCTGATTGAAGAATAATACCAGACCTACCACTAACACGAAGGAGCCGACCATTTGCCCGCGGCTAAAGGCTTCTTTAAGAAAAATAACACTGCCAAGCAACATCATTAACGGCGCCATCTGGATCAGCATTTGCGCGGTCTCAGCCGGTACAAAATATAATGATGATAGATAAAGGATATAATTAAGGCTTAAAAATACCGCCGCGATAGCTAAAGGTTTAAACCATTGCTTGTCGGCCGTAAACAAGGCCGGGATCTGCTGTTTGCTTTTCAGGCCAATGCCGACCAACACCGCGGCGAAAATAAAGCGATACCAGGTAATGGTATAGGAATCCATTAACTGCAACACCGAACCCAGAGCAAGCGGCAACAAGCCCCACATGATTGCAGTGGTAAGGGCTAAAACCAATCCTTTTAGGTTTTGAGAAGAATCGCTGGTCATAGTGAAAATCTTGTGATCAGAGGTGCTGTACTATCAAGGGCGGAGATTCTAGCGCAGTTATCTGGCAATAGCTTGTGTTTCGTGAGAAATTTGTTCGATTATGTTCATTAAGGTTGCTTTTTCCCTGTAAAAGCGTAAAATCTGCGAGCTTTTCTTACCCCTGTGGTGAGAAAGTGTCTGGAAAAACGTTTTACAACTTATTAAATAGAGGACGGTATGGTTACCATTCGTTTAGCACGTGGCGGCGCCAAAAAGCGCCCATTTTACCAAGTGGTTGTTGCTGACAGCCGTAACTCTCGCGATGGTCGTTTCATCGAGAAAGTTGGCTTCTTCAACCCATCTGCACAAGGTCAATCGGAAAAACTTCGTTTAGACCTAGATCGTATCAACCACTGGGTTGGTCAAGGTGCAGGTTTATCTGATCGTGTTGCTAAATTGGTTAAAGACGCACAAGCTGCGGCTTAATCGGTTTATCAATAATTGTTACGGACTTTAGTTATGGAAAAAGAAATCATCCTCGGAAAAATCGGTGCTGTTTACGGCATTAAAGGGTGGTTGAAAATTCATTCTTTTACGGAAGAACCGGAAGCAATATTCGATTATAGCCCCTGGGTTTTAAACCTGGGTGGTAGCAAGCAAAATGTCGAAGTAAGTGAGTGGCGACGCCATAACAATGGTTTGATTGCCAAGTTTGCCGATATCAATGACAGAAATGACGCGCAATTGCGTACCGGCGCTGAAATTTTAGTGTCCGATGCCCAATTACCAGAATTACCGGAAGGTGAGTTTTACTGGCGTGATTTAATTGGTATGGATGTAGTCAACGAACAAGGTTATAACTTTGGTAAAGTGACGGACATCATGGAAACTGGCTCCAATGACGTTTTGGTTGTGAAAGCCAATCGCAATGATGCGTTTGGCCAGAAAGAAAGGTTAATTCCTTATCTTGAAGATCAGGTGATCAAATCCGTATCACTTGATGAGAAACAAATTGACGTGGACTGGGACCCAGGTTTCTAACTCGATGGCAGATAACAAAATGCGGTTAGAGGTGATAAGCCTTTTTCCAGAAATGTTTAATGCTATTACCGAGTTTGGGGTGACAGGCAGGGCAATACGTAATGGGTTGATTGAATTCCATACCCGGAATCCAAGAGACTTCGCCCATGATAAACATAGTACCGTTGATGACCGACCTTATGGCGGTGGTCCGGGAATGTTGATGATGGTGCAACCACTACGTGATGCGATTCATGCGGCTCGAGCAGCGGCTGATGGCGATGCCCATGTGATTTATATGTCACCGCAGGGACGTAAACTGGATCAAGCAGGCGTACGTGAGTTATCGCAATATAAGAATATTGTCCTGATTGCAGGGCGATATGAAGGCATCGACGAGCGATTAATCGAGTCGGATATCGACGAAGAATGGTCAATCGGAGATTACGTGTTAAGCGGTGGAGAAATCCCGGCGATGACGGTAATTGATGCTTTGGCACGATTTGTTCCCGGCGTATTGGGGCATAATCAATCGGCCGAACAGGATTCATTTTCTGACGGCTTATTAGATTGCCCACATTACACCCGACCAGAAGTTCTGGATGACAAATCGGTACCTAAGGTCTTATTGAGCGGCGACCATGAACGTATTCGCAAGTGGCGATTACAGCAGTCTTTAGAAAGAACCTGGACACGACGTCCAGAATTATTAACAGATCTAGCTCTGACTGATGAGCAGGAAAAGATGTTAAGCGACATTAAAGCGAAACATCAATCCGGCAACAACTAGCAGTGTATTCTAGGCAAAAGGTATAATTATGAGCAATATTATTAAGCAGCTCGAAGACGAGCAAATGAAAACTGACGTACCAGCGTTCGCACCTGGTGATACTGTTGTTATTAAAGTAAAAGTAAAAGAAGGTGACAAAGAACGTCTTCAAGCCTTCGAAGGTGTGGTAATCGCGAAGAAGAACCGTGGTTTGCATTCATCTTTCACTGTTCGTAAGATTTCAAACGGTGAAGGTGTAGAGCGTGTATTCCAGACACATAGCCCGCTAGTAGCAGAAATTGCTGTTAAGCGTCGCGGTGATGTACGTCAAGCTAAGCTTTACTACCTACGTGAACTTTCTGGTAAGAAAGCACGTATCAAGGAAAAGTTGGCTAAGTAATCATTACTTAATCGCTTTCGAAAAAGCCGGCATTTGCCGGCTTTTTTGTGTTCTGAATTGGTATACATTGTGCTCACAACTCAGGTTGTTTGTGATCCATGCGATAAAAGCGTTGGGCAGTCTCTGCGTTGATTTGCAATTTTTGCTGGCAATCCAGTTTATCCCCTAAGCCATGCCAGGCTTTAAAAAGCTCTGTAAAGCTCATATGCAGTTTGTCCACCGGGAAGTTAGAGCCAAGCATACAACGATTCGCGCCGAACAGATTGATGGCCGCTAGCCCATACTTGATAAAATTGGCTTGATTGAAACTATGGGTAAACATCGAAAATCCAGACAGTTTAATAAAGCAATTGTCCAGACTGGCGAACTTTTCCATCGCCTTTAACCAGCGTTGATAGCCGGCCTCACTCTGATCCCAGGGCGACGCAAAATGACACAGTACAACGTTTAATTGCGGAACACTTTGCAAGGCTTGAAATACCGATTCATATTGTTCTTCGGTTAACTGTAGATCAAAGCTAAGCTGTTTGTCTGCAATCATTTCCCAGCCTGTAATCCACTCAATGCCGTTAAACCTGGGTAACTGATGATTTTCATCAGGACTTTTACCAATCATATGTCGTACCCCTTTAATATGCGGGTACTGGCATTGTTGCGCTAATTGCTCTGCAAGATTTTGACTACGAACATCAACGGCAGCGACGATAGCCGCAATTGGCGCACCGCATTCAATATAGGACTCGATTAACTGGGTCTCGCGAAGATTGTGTTCGGTAATGCAGCCAACCTGGATATGCACACTTTGACGGATGTTATCCTGATGATCCTGTCGATAATCTTCTGGCAGATAGTTTTTACGAATCGGATCGGGTTGGCCAAAAAATCGCTCGCTACCCCTGGCTTCAAGCCAGGGATAACAGACCTTATTAAGTTCCCAAAGGTGGTGGTGAGAATCGATAAAAGCCATGCTTAACCGTGAAACAAAAACGACTTGGGATAACGTTTCTGGAAGGCCAGAACGTCGGTCGTGGTGAGTTCGTGAGCTATTTTGCCCTGTTGCAGAGTAAGCATCGTTAACATCGGCACACGAATGCGCTGACCGTTTTCATCACCATCGAGGTACCATTTGATGGCAATTCGATTATCATCTGCCAGAACGTGTTCCAGTTGCGCGAAAACCCGGCTTAGACGATTATATTTTGCCAAGACAAAATTAAACAGTCCGTTTGCATCCTGCGTGGCTTCGACACCTGGCAATTGTATCGTTGCTTTCGCATCGTACAGCTCATCAATAGAGGCTAACTGACTCTTAGCCCATATCGACCACCAGGCATCTAATAACAGCGCTACATCAGCATTCAGCGACGCAATGTGCGAAGGAATCGCCAGTTCGTTTTGTAAGTGATCCTGTTGGTCGTAATCGACAATGACCTGGGCATCCGGCGTAGGAAGCATTTTTATTAGCGATTCTTCGTCCTGCCCGGTTGCTTTAGCAAGGGCTGGGGTATCTATCATGGCAACGGCAGATTTGATGAACTCGCCATTAGTTTCCAACCAAAAAGTATAGTTAATGGCGTGGTTATTATCATCGGCACTTAAGGTTAGGTTGATAGCCATATGGCCGTCCTGTTCAACCAACTGACTGGCGACAACATTGCGACGTCCAGCCGTTGCTAGCCAGTTTTGCGGGATAGAACGCAACTGATCTTCGCCATAATGTTTAACATTATGTTGTTGCCAACAACTTGAATGTAAAAGCTTACTAGTCAAAGCGTTGATGTCACCTTTGGCAAATGTATTGGTTAACATGGTTAACATGACAAATCTCCCGAATCCTGATTCAGACGATTAAAGTCTTTGATTAAATTAGCATAAGCCGCAACTTCGTCAAACACGGTCCATTCTTCCTGAATCTTGTTATCAATAATGCGTAAGTGTGTTGATGCCAATATAAAGTAATCTTGTCCGTTGTATTGGCTAAGACGCTTATCGCCACTATTAAAGGTGCCCGCCAGGGACCAGCGTATGGCGATATCCGACCCTTTATCTTCAAAATCAACAACGCCGATATGATCAACCGTGGCTTTTGCATCGGGTGCTTGTGATAAAAAGCCAATAAATACGCCTTTAATGCCGGGTATGCCTACCGCTTCGATACCTCCTGGCCACTGTATTTTGGCGTTGAGGTGATAAAATTCGGCAACCTGACTGAAGGACTTTTCATTAAATAATTGTGCTAACCAACGATTGGCAAAAGTTTTTGCGTGCTCGTCTACTTTGGTCGGCCACTGGTGCTCACTGGGTTGTCCAGCTTTTACACGTTTAATTTCGTCTTTACGCCATTGTTCAAATCTGTCGTTATTCGGTAGTGTCGCAAAATGGTGCGCAGCATCTAACACATCAATACCCAGTTGTTTTACCAGGAAACTGTTATCGCGCATTAACCATTCATAGACAATTTTATTTTCATAACAGATACAATCGGCAATCGTCGTTACCCGCCCGGTTTTACCAGTAGCAGGACCGAACTCTGACGGCCCTTTGTTGGTCATAATGCTGGTGATCCGATGCGATGAGTAATAACCGGCATCATCGCCAAGATCGCGCCAGATTACATTCTCACCAATTAACGAGCGATCCGGAAAGGCGCCGATGGTTTTCAAGGTGTTTTTAACCACAGTTTCGACATCGTCAGAATAGCCGCCTAGTGTGTGCACCGGGCAGTAATCGCCATAATAATCGATACAAAGGCCAACATTTTTCTGCTCCCAAATTCTGTGGGTAATGCGAATGATGTAGTCGACAATATCGATAAATTCCGGGTCAAATCCCCGGAGCTCCTGTACTTTCTTACCCTGAGGTTCCAATAGCTCAGGTAAGTTTTTCCAGTACAGCTGGGTAATGTTTTGTTGCGACATAATGATAAAGTTCTTGTTGTCGTTTATAAAATAATGACTTCGAAGTCAATCGGAGTCAAATTTAGATTAATTAAATATTCATCGTGTGAGTGAAATAGGCTCAGGAGATAATCGATGCGACGCCCGATAAGCTGTCGTATCGCGCCTTCACTCGCTACAATACGTGTCTTGCATCATCGTAAAAACGTCTAATCCCATTTGCTTACACATATGGATAATGTCGATGCCTACCCAGTTTTCGACCAGTAACGAACCATCTCTACGCCAGATGTCAATCACCCGTAACTCCAGGTTTTTGCCACAGGGTGGCAAGCCAAGCCAGCCACCACTGAGATGACTGCCGTGCATATGCGGCCAACCACCAGTCGAGACAAAGTTACCTTGCTTAACGATAGTGGCTTTATGATCGACAATACGATCGGGAAAGCTAAACACAAACGGGCCTTGATGATCGCGGCGAAAACCGGTTATGCCGCGCGTAGTACCAATGCCTGCAGGCCCGTACCACATAAAGTCAGGGTGCCAGAACTTAGCCAGATCCATACTCTCTAACGATTTGCCATCAAAACGGCCAAGCTCGTCCAGCATTTCCATGACTAATTGTTCAGATTCATTTGCCTGATCAGTACTGTGCTGAGTTGGGTACAAACCATCCATGCTGCTCGGCGGCATAATCAAGCCGTCATGACCGAGACTTTTGCGCAGTGGATTAACCCCGGCCTGATTCATCACGTCAATAAAATCAAGGATGATGTAGTAATCTTTGATTTTTCCCTCATGCAAACAAACCAATTCGGTGAAACGCAGATACAGACTCTTTCGGGTCGGCGGAATCGTGAGTAAAGGCTTGCTGAAGGTTCCGACAAAGTAGCCGGTAGCCGCTATCCACTGGTTATTCTGATACTCGCTGGAAAACTCAATAAACGGCTTACGTTCAATATCCGGCAAAGCCGTTTTCAGCACTTGCCAGTATTGCGTTTTTACGTCCACGACTCCCTCAATAGTATCAATCGGGTAGGAGGCATGCAGGCGCATATCCGGTGTTACAACGTCAGACAGGTCCTGTTGATTGTTCAACGCCTGATAAAATTGATTAATTATCGACATGCTAAAATCCTCTAAACCATGAACTGTAACGTGCCCAGGAAAATCAGGGTGGCGATAAAGAAGGCAAACAGCCAGTAATTGATAGGATCAACTTTACCCGGCACTCGATACCAGCCATTTTCTTTCTCGTCTAACCCTTCTCGGGCAAATTTTAATTGTTGACCTTTAATGGTGTATTCAGAAAGCTCATGTTGCTTACCATCGATCAATCGGCTGGCAATTAAGGTAATCACTGCATTCACTCCAGCTCCAATCGCGCAGTACCATGGCCAAGCTACATCGGTCCCTAGGGCTACCGCTGCAACTACTACAAACCCGGAAAATGTTCCGACAAGCAATCCATTTTCTGTCGCTTGTTTAGAGAAGAAACCTAATGCAAACATGCCCAGTTGTGCGCCAACGAAATAAGAACCAACTTTACTCAATACTTCCAGAATCGAACCGGTAGAGTGTAAGTGATACATAATGGCCGGAAAGATTATCAGTACCGCCCAGAACAGGGTGAAAAATCGTGAAACTTTCAGGTAATGCGCGTCGGATTGATCTTTTTTGAAATACTTTTTATAAAAATCAATGGTCGATACAGTCGACAAGGAATTAAATGCAGAGTCTAGGCTCGACATCGATGCCGCCATGACGGCTGCCGCAATAATTCCCATAAGTCCTGGCATACCATACTCTGCGGCAAATTGGAGAATAATGGTATTGTCATTCTCAAATGGCTTCCCTTGGTAATAGCTGTAAAACAGCACGCCAAGAATGATGAAGAATAAATAAATAAAGAATGCGGCAAACCCCATTAATAAGTAGGATTTTTTTGCATCACCGATATTTTTTGCTGCCAGAGTGCGCTGTACCATCATCTGATTAGTACCATATACCGTGGTGTGATAGAGCGTCATGGCAATGATGCCACTCCAGACCGTGGTTGTGGCACTGAAGTCCCAATCGGTGAGTAATGGGTTTAACTTGCCTTCGGCTTTTAACTGGGCCAGCGAGTCCATAACCGAGAAGCTGCTTTCATTAAGTAGGGCATAAAAGATAATGCCGGCACCGGCAAACAGGATGAACGATTGAATCACATCGGTCCAGATAACCGCAGTAATACCGCCAAGCACGGTATAGACCAATGCTATTGCCGTTACGATGACGATAGCGACAATCACATCAATACCTGTAATAAAACTGAGTACCACGGAAGTGGCGTATAATACCGCGGCGGAAGACATGGTTTGTGATACCAGCCAGATTGATGAAATCAACGCCCGTGCTCGTTTACCGAAACGCTTTTCTTGGTATTCATAGATGGAAGCAACGCCGGCGTTATAGAAAAATGGAAAGAAGAATATGATCACCGCCATTATCACTAATGGATAATTTAGGTGAATGGCGATAACACTTAACCCTTCTTTATAGGCCCAGGCCGGTGCCCCCAAAAAAGTCATCGCACTTACGTAAGTGGCAACAACAGATATACCGATTGCCCACCAAGGGGTGGTTTTCTGACCGATGTAAAAATCTTCATCGGTTTCTATTTTTTTTCCGATCACTAAACCTAAGGCGAGGTTAGCAATGATATAAGCTATTAATATGCTCCAGTTCAATGCGCCGAATTCAATCATGACTTGCTGTTACTTCCCATATTTATCGTTATATTTATTGATTAGCTGCTTGCATCATATTATCAATTGACTTCGAAGTCATTAGTAAATAGCATTCTTTTAACGTAAAAAATATTGCAACTAAGTGAAACCCCGCAAATGACAAATTATCAAACAGAAAAAGCCTATGTTTTACAATATTTTGATGCAATGGAAAACGCATCTTGTGAAAACCTGGGGCAGGTACAGCAATCCTATCTGGCCGAGGATTATGAATTTTACGGCGTGTATCCGTTCAATAAAATCGATAATTTAGCGGACGTAACAGCGAATGTCTGGCAACCGATTTATCAATCTTTTAAGCAACTTCAACGTCGCCAGGATGTATTTATGGCGGGTACCAGCGAGATCAATGGTGAAACCTGGGTCATGAGTATGGGCCATTTTATGGGGTTGTTTGACGCGGACTGGTTAGGGATTAGAGCAACACGTAAGGTGGTCATGCTGCGCTATGCTGAATTTAATTGTGTGGAAAATGGCAAGATTACCAAAACCGGCCTGTGGCTGGATATTATCGGTCTGATGCATCAAGTTGGTATTAACCCTCTGCCTCCACAAACCGGTTCCTCGTTTGTTTATCCCGGACCGCGCCATCACAATGGCCTGTTATTCGACCAGCAAGATCCAGCAGAAGCACAGAAAACGATGCTGGTACTTAATACCATGATCGATGATCTAAGTAAGCTTAATCAAACCGGTAATGACAGAGCAGGGCCAGAAGTGATGCAAAAAAACTGGCATGACAATATGACCTGGTATGGACCCGCAGGCATAGGGGCGACTTATACCATCCCAAGATACCAGGAGCAGCATATGTATCCATTTCGAGAGGGATTAACCGATAAAGTATTTAATGGTCATGTCTGTCGTTTTGCTGAAGGACAGTTTGCCTGCTTTTTTGGCTGGCCGAACCTTTCTAATAAATCTAAAGGTGGGTTTATGGGGATGCCAAGTGGCGACGTCAGAGCCGACATGCGGGTCGTCGATGTGTACTACCGAGAAGGGGATAAGCTATTAGAAAACTGGGTGTTGATTGATATTCCTTATTGGTTAAAACAACAAGGCGTGGATATTCTTGCAAGAACCGCATCGATTTTAAATCCCCCCTTGGACTAGATACAAACCCATGCTTAGACGCACATTGTTTATGGTGTTGATGCTCGTTGCTATGCAAAGTGTTGCCAGTGATTTACAGAAACTCGATGATAACAGTCATGGATTGACACGCTACCTGTTAGAATTTGAGCATCAACAGTTGCGTCAGTATGCATTGTTCATTGTCGGTAGTGAGGAAGGCTTGGCGTCGGATAATCTGATTGTGATGGCCCATGGATATCACCCAAGCCCAGCCAATTATGGCAGGTTAGCAAGTGGTGAGTCGCGTCGACCCGGAGAGTATTATCGGCAATGGGTTGAAGCCTATGCATTGGCTGGATTTAATGTGTTGGTTCCCGATTATCGGGGACACAACCAGTCGCAGGGATTTGAATTCACTCATCAGGCAGGAACGGTAGAATTTCCGGAACAACATTATGCCAGTGATTTATTGGCATCGCTCAGCGCTATGCAACACGCTTTGCCGAATAGAATTGGCAATATAGCGCTCATCGGTCACTCAATGGGAAGTCCTATTGCCTTTTACGCAGCGAGCAAATTAGACAGCAGAGTCAAATTGGTTTCTCTGTGGTCCTCGGCGAAATATCGTTTTGGTGGTATTGATGATCGCAGCGCTGTGGTGCCGTTTATTATCCACCACGGTGAGCATGACACATCAACACCGTTACATAACAGTGATTATTATCGCCTTAATTTTGCCGATAAACTGTTACATCATGGCGTTTATCAAACTGACAAACATATGCTTGAACAGTCAGACTTTGCATCGGCCATCGCGATCGATGTTGGCTATATTAAACACTATTTTTACGGACAAGCGGATGACTAAAACAATAAGTGACACTATGACTGACAACTTACAGACGAATAAACAAAAAATTCATCAGTTAAGTCAGGCACTTTACAATTTTGAGCCTGCAACGGTAAAAAAACATCTGGTAGGGCTTTTTGCCGATGATGCGAAAGTACAACTTTGTTTTCCCTTTGAAAATTTGCACGCTGGCATTGGTTTATTTGAGCAGGCGTTGCTGCCTTTATCGCAATCCATTCCCGATTTAGAGCGTCGAGATACGATCATAATCTCAGGGCCAACGGATAAAGGTGAACAGTGGGTAGGGTGTTGTGGCTATTATTGCGGTACGTTCACTCACCCATGGTTGGATATTCCAGCAACAGGTCATATGGTCTCGATGCGCTTTCATGAGTTTTATAAATTTGAGCATGGCAAGGTGGTGGAATTTCAAGGGATTTGGGATATACCTGAGCTGATGATGCAAGCGAATGCCTGGCCTATGGTACCTAGCCTTGGGCGTGAATGGCATGTGCCAGGCCCTGCCAGCCAGGACGGTTTATCGTTAGAGCCTTGGGATAAAAGGCTCGCACAACATGCACAGCAAGTGGTGACGGATATGTGTGTTGCTCTTGGCAATTACGCAACCGGGGGCGTAGAAGCCATGCAATTGGATAAATACTGGCACCCGCGCTGTTCCTGGTACGGGCCTTCGGGTATTGGAACCGCCAGAACGGTTGCTGGCTTTAGAAACTGGCATCAAATTCCTTTTCTCAATGGCTTGCCTGACCGCGTTGGTGACCCACACGCCGGTCATGTCTTTGCCGATGGCAACTATACCGGATTTACCGCCTGGCCCGGCATGCATATGACCGTCAGTGGTTCCGGGTGGCTTGGAATCGCACCAGGAAATCAGAAAATCACCATGCGCAGCCTCGATTTTTGGCGTGTAGAAGGGGATCTAATCCGCGAAAACTGGGTGCTAATTGATATGTTGTCGGTTTACGATCAGCTTGGGGTAGATGTGTTGGCAAGAATGCGTGAATTTAATAAAGCCAGATATTAAACTCTAATTTTTACATGGGTATGCGGGTATCAATGCAAGCGAATATTCAGGGATTTGCTTGCATCTTATCTAAACATTAAAAATTTATCGTAATTATTTTGCCTGAAATATATTCAACCCAACCGTCGATTTTCAAGATGCATGATAATTCCCTCTTTCCCCAGTTTAATCTCTCACAATGTTGAAAAGATTCAATTGAGTACATGTTGTTTTGATTTTTACCCCCTGATCTTATTAAATATTTTTAAATCAAATCCATTAGCACGTACCTCTTTATTGACTTCGGAGTCACTTGAGGATGCAATTTGTTGTTTTAAAATTGACGTAAATGAATTGTTAAACTTCCGTGACTTAACAATTCGTCAGTAATATATGGTGATTGCAGGCGTTCATCCGTAATTTTTAGGTTGATATTAAAATGATTTCGAAGTACATTTTTTTCATCCACATAAATACTATTGATAAAAACACACTGAGTGGATTTCAAATTAGATAGAATTTACTTCGGGAATAAAAAAAATGAATAGAAAACCTAAGAGTCTATTAAAATCAGCGGTAGCACTAAGCGTTGCTAACGCGCTGGTCGTAAGCGCTGCTTATGCGCAAGAGAAAGATCAGCAAGATATTGAAAAAATTGAAGTAACAGCAACAAAGCGGGTTACCAGTATACAGGAAGTGCCGCTGGCTGTTACCGCGATCGGTGGTGATGCATTGGTTGATATGCAGATCACTGATATCCTATCCATTGAAAAAGCCATACCCGGTGTGACGGTTGCCAGTTTTGGTAACAACCCGCAAGTTATCCTTCGTGGTGCCGGTTCTGCAGGTACTACAGATATTGCGGTACCGATTTATCATAACAATATGTATTTACCGACTTCAGGCCAGGCACTTGCAGGTTATATGGACGTAGAACGTATTGAAGCGTTGCGTGGCCCGCAGGGTACCTTGTTTGGACGCAATACATTCGGTGGTTTAATTAATGTTATTACCAAAAAGCCGGATACTGAAGAGTTCGATTTTGGTGTCGCAGCCACGTTAGGTGATTACGGCCTGCAAAAGTATGAAGGTTTCGTGAACGTTCCATTAGGTGACAAGGTGGCATTTCGCCTTACCGCGGCTGATGAACAGCGCGATGGCTATGTTGAAAATATCAACAACCCGGATGGTGATCTAAAAGACTCTGATTACACCTATGTTCGTGGTCAATTATTGTTTACTCCGACTGAAGATCTGTCAATCAATCTGACCATGTCGCATTGGAAAGATACCGGTAATGGAAGCTTAAACTGGGCCTACAAAGCGGCAGGTATTCCATTAGATAAAAATGATCCGACAAAAATCAACGCCATCGATGGTTATTTAGATCCGCGTATGGGTGTTTATGAAGGTTGTGTAGGGGAGCCGGATCGTGCCGGTGGTCGCTCGCAAGCGGGTAACGTTTGTGCTGGTGATGCATCCGCGTCTATTGTGAGTGATCCCCGTAAGATTGATTACGATTACACGCCAATTCGTGAATTGGAAGAAACCGCGGTTTACTTAAATGTTGACTGGGAAGTAGCGAGCCATAGCCTGGTATTGAATGCCGCAGCATTTGATTATGAAGCGGTTAACCTTATGGATGCGGAATTTTCTTCGATGGCATCCTGGGTTGATGGTACGTATGGTACGACCAAATCAAAGCAGGTAGATTTTACCATCTCATCGTTATTTGAAGGTCCACTACAATATACCTTTGGTATGTACCACTTTGACAGTCAGGATCCGGATAACAAATCTGCGTACCTATTTGGTAGCTTAACTGAATCCTGGTATGCCTACGCCGGTGCAACACCAGAAACTCCTTCCTGGGCTTATTGGAATAACGAAGGGCGTGGCGGTACAAAATCGACGGCGTTATATGGTCAGGCAACGTATGCATTAACCGATAAATTAAATGTTACTGCCGGTATTCGTCACACCAAAGATGATCGCGAGTCACAGGGTTCAAATTCATTAGGCTGGGGGAACTGGGAAGACCATCTTGGTCCGGATCTACCTACCTATAACTATGATGGGAAAGAGGTTGAGCGTGGCGAAGATTCCAACACCGATTACCGTTTAGGTGTCGATTACGAAGTCGCTTCTGACGTAATGGTATATGCGTCTTACGCAACTGCTTATATTGCGGGTTCGACAGATTTGGCAACTCAGAAACTACTTGACCCGCAAACCAATAAATCTTTTGAAGTTGGTTTTAAATCGACCTTATTTGATGGCGACTTACGCTTAAATGGTGCGGCATATAATGCTAAGTATGAAGGTCTGACGACAACGGCATTTATTGAACAGGGTGATACCGGTGTTGCCGTGGCGACACAAGTACCAGGGGGTTCAATTAACTCTCGTGGTATTGAATTGGAAGGTTTCTGGGACGTTACCGAAGATTTAGTCGTTGATTTTGGCGTATCTTTGGATATGTCGGAATACGATGAGTTTATCGTCGGAGCAGGTAATCTGGTCTGGAATGGCGAAGCGCCAATTGGTGCCGAAACGATTAACGGCGCACACGTTTTCGTGATGGACGGCGAAAATACGCCATATACGCCTGATATGACGGTCGGTGTGGGTATCTCATACTTCTTCGATTTAGGCGATATGGGTACGGTTAAACCTTATGTTCATACGTATTACAACAGTGGTTATATGACCAACCGTGCACCAGTATTCTTTGGTGAGCAGGATGCCTATACCAAAGTTGACTTGTCGGTTAAATGGCAATCCGTGGATGGCGACTTCACGGTCCAGGCTTATGTTAATAATGCCACCGATGAGTTAATTCAAACCTATACGGAAATTCTGAGTCGTGCCCGTGTTGCTTATGATTATGCAGCACCGCGCAATATGGGTATCCGCTTCGGTTATAACTTCTAAGTTTAAGCTCTCCTTGTGTTAAACTTTTTTAGGCCTACGATGTAGGCCTTTTTTATTACAGGGACGTAAGTATGCCCGGTGAGCAGGATGCGGAGAGGGTGTATACAGGGACGTAAGTATGCCCGGTGAGCTGCCTATATGGACGTAGGTATATCGATTATGTCTGGAATTGATAATCGATTAGAGGATAGGGTGTATACATGGATGTATTTATCCTGAGCGAGCCATGGATGGTGTTAGCCAGGGTTTATTACAGGGACGTATTAAAAGGTTTCAGGTTTCAGGATTCAGGCCTAAGGGGCAAGTTTCATCGTTTTTTGCCTGGTATTTTTATAGGTTATTCAAGGTTAAGACGCGATTAATCAATAGTCAGCGTTATTTCTCAGTTAATTGATGCAGTGGTGATCATGAATCAACAAATCGTAGAGCAGTTACAACAGGGTTTTCAACTGCTGCAAGCCGGGCAAAATGACCAGGCGAAACTGTGTTTTGAGGCCATTCTTAACGTCGACGCCAATAACGAATTCGCTCTGAATTTGTTGGGGGTAACGTATCTGCGATTGGCTCAACCACAACAAGCAATTGATGTCTTGCACAGAGCGTTGAAGGTCAATCAAAAAGACTCGGAAACGTATGCCAATTTAGGTCTGGCGTTTAAAGACTTAAATCAATGGTCAAAGGCGCAAGGCTTTCTTGAACAATCATTGCAATTCAACCCCAAACAACCATCGGTATTAAATAACCTGGGGAATGTTTTTGCTGCCCAGAATCTGCACCAACAAGCGGCCAAATGTTTTGATGCGGCATTAAAACTGGCGCCGGATTATCCCGAGTGTCTCTCAAATTTTGCCCAGTCTTTAAAGGAGATTGGCCAGCATTCGATTGGTCTGAAAGCGATAGGTGCAGCTCGAAAACTTGAACCTGACAACAGTTATTTTGCGAATATTCAGGGCGAAATCGAGTTAGCTTGTGGGCAATATCAAGCGGCAGAAAAAAGCTTTAATAACGCCATATCGTTAGGCGACAACCTGGTGGCGAAAGTCAACCTGTCGACCGCATTAAAGCAAACCGGTTGTTATGCAAAGGCGAAAGATTGTCTGTACGAGGTACTGGCAATTGAGGAGAATAATACCGAAGCTCATCATCACCTTGGGGTATTGCAGGAACAGTTAGGAGAGTTTGAACAGGCCGCTTCCAGCTTTCGTCGGGCGTTACAGTATACGCCTAATCACGCCAGTTCGTTTTATCAGCTGGCGAAATTAAGACAGCAAAGCCTCAGCATACAAGAAGTCGAAAAAATCAACAACTTGCTAACAGACCCGGTAACTCCGGATGTGTTTAAGGTGTCGTTGTATCTGGCGCTTGGTGTGCATGCCGATAAGCAAAAACACTTCCACCAGGCCATCGAGTATTTTATTCAGGCTAAATCGCTAAAGGCGAAAAAAGTTCCGTATCAGGCTGAGATAACCGAACAATATCGACATGTGGTTAAGGAAATACAACCTCAGGTCGGGCAGGGGCAGGTTGTTGGTAATATGCAGCCGGTGTTTATTGTCGGGATGCCACGCTCAGGTACCAGCTTAACCGAGCAAATTCTGGCATCACATTCTCAGGTATTTGGCGCTGGCGAACTCGGCTTTATCAATGATTTAATGAAGCAAGCGGAACAGCAAACCCAAACGCGATATCCCTATTGTCTGACCAAGCTATCCACGCAAAGCCTCACTCATCTTGGGCAAACCTATAAACAGCGAATCACACAAATGTTTGGCGAGCATGCTGTGGTTATCGATAAAAACCCGCTTAATTACAATTTCATTGGATTTATTAAAGCGATATTACCAGACGCGAAATTTATCTATTGTAAACGTCAGGCGATGGATAATTGTGTATCTATTTTTAAACTGCCATTTGACGATAACCAAAGCTATGCTCACGACTTATCCGGTCTTGGCCATTATTATCGTGAACACCAAGCGTTAATGACAATATGGCAACAACAGTTTGGTGATGATATGTTGCAAATCGACTATGAGAATATGGTCATGGATCAGCAACAGCAAACACAAAACCTGATGGATTTTCTGGGACTTGATTACGAAGATGCGACCGATGAATTTTATAAGACAGAACGAATAGTGATGACGCCAAGCGCTGAGCAAGTGCGCCAACCGATTTATACCAGTAGTGTCAATAATTGGCAAAAATACGGTGACGCCGTTTTGCCGTTAGCCGAGGCTCTACAGATTGATTTATAGGGTCGATTTATAGCGTCGATTTATTGGGCAGGCTAGTGCCACAGGTTGTGTATAAAGATATCTGGGAATATTGATAAACACTTCTTTGGCGTTGGCTAAGTGCTAATTTTCACGATAAAGAATAATGACAACATAAGGACGATTATGGCAAAAGCTATTTTAACGACACACGTTGGCTCTTTACCTCGAGAGCAACAGGTTGTCGATCTGATTTTTGCGCGCGAGCAAGGGCAAGCGTTCAACAGAGCCGAGTTTGATCATGTGATGACAGCGCATGTAAAACAAACGGTTAAAAAACAGCTGGATATTGGTTTGGATATTGTTTCCGACGGGGAAACCTCAAAGATCTCTTACGCGACCTATGTGAAAGACCGCTACACAGGCTTTTCCGGAGATAGCCCGCGCAATGCGCCTGCGGATCTCAAATTATTCCCGCAGTTTTTAGAGCGACTGGCCAAATCCGGTGGCACACCGACGTATTCACGGCCGATGTGCACCGGTGAAATCGGCGTTAAAGACACGCCAGATTTACAGGAAGATATCAACAATCTTAGCACCTCGGCAACAGAATTTGGCGCAAAGCAGGCGTTTATGAATGCCGCATCACCCGGTGTGATCGCCTTGTTTTTACCGAATCAATATTATGCTAGCCGCGAGCAGTATCTGCAGAAATTAGCCGAGGTGATGAAGGCAGAGTACAAAGCCATCGTTGATGCAGGGCTGCTGTTGCAACTTGATTGTCCTGACTTAGCCTTATCACGGCATATGTTGTTTAACGATTTAACCGATGAAGCGTTCATTAACATTGCTAATCAGCATGTTGAAGCCCTAAATTATGCACTCGAAGGCATTCCATCAGAGAAAGTACGAGTACATATTTGTTGGGGGAACTATGAAGGGCCGCATGTCTGTGATATCCCTATGGCCCGCATGTTCGACACCCTAATGAAGGTCAATGCGGATCACTTATTGTTCGAAACCTCAAACCCAAGACATGCCCATGAATGGCAGGTGTTCAAGCAAAGGAAAAATGACATTCCCGAGAATAAAATTCTCGTGCCTGGGGTGATAGATAGCACCAGTAATTTTGTTGAACATCCAGAGGTTGTGGCAGAACGAATTCGCAAGTTCACCGATATTGTTGGACGGGAGCGGGTCATTGCCGGTACCGATTGCGGATTTGGTACTTTTGCCGGTTTTGGTGCGGTTTCACCGGATATCGCTTATGCAAAACTGCAAAGCCTGGTCGAAGGAGCTAAGTTGGTTTAGTACACCGTTAAGGCGATAAACCCGGTGTTTATCGCCGCAAGTGGGTTTGAGCTTGTGATCAGGCCAAAAGCACGTGCGCCGCATCAGCAGCACTTCTATTATTAGTGTGGGCTTTTAAAGGCCGCAATGTCGTGCTCAAGCATTTGGTCTAATCCTGCCACGGTGCCCGGGGGTGAAAACCAGGGATATTTGCTTACCTGTAACGAATGGGTGTTGCCTGAATATTCAAGGAGCTTCGCGTCACCACCTTTACCATTAACGCTATCCGCCAGTGCTTTATTCCATTTCGGTGGCGAGTAGTAGTCTTGATCCGAATAATGCAAAACTAATGGCTCTTGCAGATATTGAGGATAATGAAACGCCGACGTCGCACGGTAAGCGTCGATGATTTCTTCAGGGTGCTCAATAACGGTTTTGCCAGTGTTATCCGTCGATAAGGTAAAACCGAATTCGCCAATGCGTTCACGCTGTAATACCTGGTACATTTCGTCATACTTTGTACGATACGCCTCTCGTACCGTTGCTGTTGACCAGGATTGGTGTTGCCATGTCCAGGCCGCAGTATCGGTAGTACCTATCCAGTCTGGCGGAAACGGGAATTGAAAATCTGCATTGATCTCGCCATTGGCACCAATCGGTGTACCATTCCATTGTCCATCACCCGCCATAAAGGCCTGAGGGGTACTTGCCATTGTGCCATATAATTCCCCTTGTTTAATTCTCGGGAGAAAACATCCAGCGAAGATAGAGGCTCCGGCAATCGGCGTTGTAACCTGAGATCCTTCTCCGGCAATGGCCAGGGTTAGCAGGGCAGAATCACCGCCCTGGGAATGACCGGCTAAAAACACTTTGCTAAGGTTAACGGGCACAGCGATATCTTTTGCCAACAATGTTTCAATGCTCGATACGCTATCCAGCGCATTTAACATATCAATAGCATAGAAAATAGGGCTGATATAACTGGCATTATCCCAACGTTTCATAAATTCTATACCATCGGCGGCAACATTATTAACCGTGCCATGGCCACGCCAACCGGGCGTGATGACGATAAAGCCACTTTGCGCTAATTGATCAATGTATCGTGCCTGACTGCCCGCTTGATCAAGAAAAAAATTAAATGCTGGAGCATTCGTTTCACCCACCCAACCATGGCTGTACAGCAATACCGGATATCCCGCTTCAGGCGCAGGCGTATCCGGAATATCGATTCGGGCATAGACGTTAAGGCCATCACTGTTATAACGAGTCATATAGGACTGATAGCCTGAGCGCTGGTTGTCGACACCTGTCAGTAACTGAAACTCACTACCATATTGGCGTTGGCGAAGCGCGCCAATCGAAACAGCTGCCAAACTCGGGATCTCGGCTGTGGCCCAGTCCATTTTTGATATGGACGCTGTCGATGTAGCAGCACTATTGCACCCTGAAACGGTGACAACGGATACAGCCAATAGACTCAAGCGACTCAGACGCCCAGGGCGATTCAGAAAAGGCGAGATGAAACGATTTTTCATGTTGCTGATGTTGCCTGTTTAAAGCGTTGTTGTAATTGCCGTGCACCGCTGAGCATAAAACTGTGATCGGAGCCGAGCAAAAACAACGAGACTTTTTCGTTTAACCAGGATTCAAGTTCGTCGAGGTTGGCGATAAACATGCCCGTCGTGACACCGTGTCGGTTTGCCGTGGCAACGATTTGGTTAACGATTTTTTTGACGTTCTCGCTGTTAGGGTCGGTTTCCCCTAACGCGACGGTGAGATCCATACGGCCGATAAACAGGCAATCAAGCCCCGATACCTGGCAAATAGCATCAAGATTATCCAGCGCCTCCAAATCTTCAATTTGGGCAATGACCGACGTATGATGTTTATTGTGCTCAAGGTTTTTTTCGATACCTCTGGTGGTATAACCTGCCATGCGCGTCGAGCCAGCATAACCGCGTCCACCAGGACCATAGTAGCATTGTTCAATCACCCGACTGAGTTGTTGTGCGGTTTTTACATGGGGAATAACGACCCCATCGGCACCAAGATCCAAAGCATTTAAGATGGTATCGTGATGATCATTGGGAATGCGAATAATCGCATGTTGCCGGTTTGCTTTTGCCGCAAGAATACAGGCATCAAGATCTTTACGATCAAAGGGCGCATGCTCGGCATCGAGACACAGAGTCGCAAAGCCAGACTGCGCCAGTACCTCGGTAATATGAGGATGCGGGGTTTTAATGAATGTGCCGAGTAATGGCTCTTTGTTAGCCAGGGCTGCCTTAAAACTATCCATAATTTTGTTCAATCCAGTGGTCGATAATATCCAGAATGGTTTGTGGCTGTTCAAGCACAGCAAAATGTCCACATTGTTTTAATATATGTAATTGCCCTTGCACTAAAGCGTCCGCCATTTGCTGTTGGTGCTCAACCGGGCAGGGCAAGTCATATTCCGCACCAATAACTAATGCAGGTTTGTTAAATGTTTTTAGTAGCGCCATAGAATCCGGACGTTCCGTCAATACCTTATGCTGAGCTTCGAAGGTTTTGATGCCAAGCTCGTTAGCCATCGAAACAACCTGTTGTCCTGGCTCGCTGTCGGGATTGGCAAAAAAAACAGGTAGCATGACGTCCTGAAACAAGTACTGAATGCCATGTTGGCGGGCAAGATTCAACTGGTGTTGCCGGCCGTTGTAGCGCTCGTTGTTATCCGCCAGACTATTGCTGTTAAGTAATATCAACCCGGTTATTTGTGCGGGTACCTTGCGCATTAATTCAAACGCGACCATGCCGCCCATGGAAAAGCCGACGGCAATAAACGGCCTTGTTACAACCCGTTTTAAAACGGTGTTGACCATATCCTCGAGACTGTCCTCAAGGTTAAAATCAATGATGATGGCATCAAAGTCAGGGTGATTTTTAAATGGGGAGAAGATAGCCCCGGTACACAGCGTACCAGGGAGAAATACAAGTAGAGGTTTAGGATTCATCTTTTGCTGGGGCAACGGTATTGCCCGGTATTAATGTGCCGGACCAGACTCGCAATTGAGCCGGATTATCCGGAGATTCAATTTGTTCTAACAGTATATCAACAGCAGCCTTGGTCATTTGCTCAAGTGGTTGCTTAACGGTGGTTAAACGATAACTGTGCCAGGCAACCGCATTGACACCATCAAAACCGACCACGGATAAATCTTCAGGTACGTTTAAACCAAAGTTTTCCCGGGCTTCATCAATAACACCAATCGCCATGGTGTCATTACCGCATATTACCGCAGTGGGGGCTTTGTTTTTTTGCATCCATTCGGCAAACGCTAAACGACCTGATTCATAACTATAATCGCCATATCTCACCGGAACCTTATGATGGCCTTTTTGCGCCAGTGCGTTAATTGAACAATCCAGTCGCTCCTGAGCAACGTCAGACTGCTCTGGCCCGCCCACAATTAAATAGGATTTGTGATTGTTGTCATCAAGCAGCGAGACCAGTTCTGTTAACCCTTGTTCATGGTTACAACACACAGAGCTAGCCGAATGTCCGGAAGCACGGCGGTTGTAGAGCACAACGGGAATGTTGTGATCCTTAAACTGGTTGATACTGTCATTATCAAAATGTGCGGCCAGGGCGATTACCCCATCGACCTGGAAGGTCCATATTTGCTCAAGAATATCATCTAGTCCATCGGCATCATCAAGATTGAAAAGCAATACCCTTTCATTCTTCGCCGATAAGCGTTTATTGAGCAAAGACAGGACTTCCGGGTAATTAAGGTTTGCCCTGGAAGAAAGAATAACGGCCACCATACCGGAGCGTTTGGTGATCAGCATTCTGGCTATGGCGTTAGGTTTGTAACCCAACTCCTTTGCCGTCGCTAAGACCTTTTCTCGGGTTTTCTTTGAAACACTCCGTCCTTTAAGGAATACGCGTGAAACAGCCGATTGTGAAACACCGGCAGCTTCTGCGACATCATAGGAGGTGACACGTTTATTCTTATTCAATGTTATTTCTCGTATCTTCTTAAGCGAATGTCAGCTTGTTCCTTATGTCCGGCGAATCCTTCAACGGCACAAAGACGTGAGCAATAATTGCCAACGATGACAGACGCTTGTTCAGTAACTTTCTGGAAAGTACAGGTTTTGATGAACTTTCCGACCCATAGGCCACCAGTATAACGCGCTGCTTTTTTAGTTGGTAGTGTATGATTGGTACCAATACATTTATCACCATAGGAGACATTGGTTTCCGGGCCTAAGAACAAGGCGCCGAAGTTTTGCATGTTGTCTTTGTAATAGTCGACATTTTCGGTCATTACCTGAACGTGCTCAAACGCCAGGTCATTGGCAACTTTTAGCATTTCTTCATGAGTATCACAGACGATGACTTCACCAAAGTCTCGCCATGCCTGCCCGGCAATATCTCCGGTTGGTAAAATTGTTAACTGGCGTTCAACTTCCGCGATGGTATCTTTCGCCAGTTTTTCACTGTTGGTTAGCAATACCGCTGGAGACGTCGGGCCATGCTCCGCCTGACCTAACAGATCAGCGGCACATAATTCGCCGTCCACACTTTCATCGGCAATTACCAAAGTCTCGGTCGGGCCAGCGAATAAATCGATACCAACACGGCCAAACAACTGGCGCTTGGCTTCTGCAACAAAGGCATTACCCGGGCCGACGATCATATCGACTGGCGCGATGCTTTGTGTACCAATGGCCATGGCGGCTACGGCCTGAACGCCACCAAAGCAATAGATTTCGTCAGCGCCAGCCATATCCATAGCAACCACAATTGCAGGCGATGGTTTGCCATCAAACGGCGGTGCACAGGCGATGACGCGTTTAACACCCGCGACTTTCGCGGTGACGACACTCATGTGGGCTGAAGCAACTAACGGGTATTTGCCACCAGGAACATAACAACCGACGGATTCCATGGGGATATGCTTGTGACCTAACACAACACCAGGAATGGTTTCTACTTCAACATCTTTCATCGAGTCACGCTGAATTTGCGCGAAATTGCGAACCTGTTCCTGCGCCCAGCGAATGTCCGAAATAACTTGTTCGTCTAATTCTTCATAACAGGCAGCAATTTGCTCTTTACTCAGACGGAATGACTCCGGAGTCCATTTATCGAACTGTTCTGAGTAATTTCTAACCGCTTCATCACCATTCTTCTCGATGTCAGCAATGATGTCTTCGACGATGGTCTGGACTTTTTTGTTTGATTCGGCTTTTTCTTCCAGGCTAGGGCCTTTCTTGAGGTAGTTGATCATGTGTTGGCTCCCAAATAAGGTTTTGTTGATCTTTTTTAATATTATTTCTTGAATGTAATCGCATCCTACTGAATAATGACTTCGAATGCAAAGTAAAAAATTAAGGTGATTTTTATGGGGTTTAGTAATCAATTACTCAATGGAAAAACCATTGTGGTTACCGGTGCTGGCAAAGGGATTGGGCGTGCTTGCGCGTTACTTGCCGCCGAGTGCGGTGCCCATGTTATTGCGGTTGCCCGTACCGAATCTGACTTGTTGCAATTGCAACAAGACAGTGCTGGCAATATTGAGGTTTGGTGTGAAGATATTACCCAAAGCTCATTTCTTCAGCGATTGAAAAACCTGAATGAATTACATGGCCTGATCAACAATGTTGGTACCAATCGAGTCGCAAAAATGACTGAGCAGGCGGATGAAGATTTAGATGCCGTAATCGACCTCAACATTAAAAGCTTATATCGCTGCGCGAGAGCTGCCTTGGTTGCGATGCAAAAAAGTGGCGGGTCTATTGTCAATATGTCTTCGCAAATGGGCTTTGTTGGCTCACCAGGGCGGACGTTGTATTGTGCGTCGAAACACGGCGTCGAGGGCTTAAGTAAAGCCATGGCGGTGGAACTTGCCGCGGACAATATACGGGTAAATACCGTTGCTCCGACGTTTGTTCTCACACCAATGACCGAACCCATGTTCGAAAATCCGCAGTTTAAAAAGTTCGTATTCGACATGATCCCAATGCAAAAGCTGGCAAGCACGGAAGATGTGGCCAATGCCTGCGTGTTCTTGCTTAGTGATCTGTCAGCCATGGTCACTGGCACCAGCATTAAAGTCGACGGCGGATGGACAGCCCGATAATCAATTATAAAATACAAAGGAAATAATAATGACGTTAGAAAACAGAGCGGTGCGTTATCAGGATTTGATTCCTTGTACCAATGCGTTTATTGATACCAGGAGCCCTGGTTCAGACAAAAAAGAGAACTTTACGGTAATAGGCCCTGGTGTGGCGGAAAACCCGGATCAGCATGTTCATATTTCCATTCCTCATGGATTTAACATCGGCGGTGCGCGCCAGCCTGCCAATTGTCTTAACTCTCAGCACAGTCATTTAACCGAAGAAGTTTTTGTTGTCCATAGTGGAGAGTGGGATTTTATCAGTGGTGTCAATGCCGATGATGGACGGATAAACCTAAAACCCGGCGATATCATCTCCATTCCTACGGATGTATTTCGTGGTTTTGAATGTACCAAAGGCGAAGAGCAAGGCATTGATCAGGGCAAAGGCTATTTACATGCGGTGCTAGGGGGCGACGATCCTGGCCGGGTATTATGGGCGCCAAGCGTATTTGAGATGGCTAAAGATTATGGTCTGGTGTTATTAGAAGACGGCTCTTTGGTCGATACCACACAGGGCGAGACGATACCGGATGGCAAATCGCCGATGCCGGTAACAAGTGCCGAACAAATTGCCCAGCACCGGGTTGTTACTAGTGCTGAGTTACAGGATATTATTATCCGCAGCGAAGATTTTGTATGGCAGACGGATACGTCGTTAAGCAACGTTTCAGGTGTGCAGGAAGCATCTTTAGTTGGCGGCGAAAGTAAGGCGGAAAATGTTAAGGCCTCCAAACTGGGCTGGGCACATGGTTTTGTGGTCCGCGCTTTACAATTGGCGCCTGGAGCCAAGGTTGATGCCCATATCCGTCATGAAGAAGAAGTGCTTTTTATTCATCAGGGGCAACTAAACGTTAGCGTTGATGGGGAAACCATTCAATTATCTCAGGGAGATAATTTTACGACGCCTATCGGTTCTGTTCGTGGTTTTGAAAACGGTGGTTCAGAGCCTGTAGTTTGTTATGTAACCCGTCGCGGCGATGAGCCCAAAGCACCTGATTTTATCTAGTCTTTCAAAGTGATAAGCGACGTAAAAGGCCGACAGTTGTCTAACACCGATCAGATAAGCAATCGATCGGTTGACAGGTAAAAGGATCGTACGACAATAGCCCCATCAAATTGATGG
>NZ_JBHZSG010000037.1:0-35538 GCF_043642205.1 Thalassotalea litorea
TCAATAAAATCTATGTTGTAACTGAACCTCTGCCCTAACTCTGAGTTGTGCACAAACTTAATGTGATTGGTATAATCAGGTTAACCGTTATGCTGATTGCTCAAGCTCATGTGGTGATGCCGAAAAATAAGCAGCGCCTGGCAGCTGAGCCGATGGACTGGTGCTGAGATTACTCATATCACTGTGAGCGAGAGATACGGCATTAACCACATCGCCGATGACCAACAAACTTGGCGACTTTATCTGTTTATTGGTAATTAACTCGGGAAGGCCTGATAAAGTCGTGCGCCAGACTTTTTGGTTGTTCTGGGTACCGCTATGAATAATCGCCGCGGGGGTCGATTCGGCGCGACCATGTTTAATCAATTGCCTGGCAATAATGCCGGAGCTCTTTATGCCCATATAGAACACCAGTGTTTGGCCACTATCGATGTAGTTTTCCCAGGGTAAGATCAATTCCCCGTCTTTGGAAAAGTGTCCGGTGATAAAACTGCAACTGTGCGCAATGCCTCTGTGAGTCAACGGGATCCCTGCATACGTTGTGCAACCTGAGGCCGCAGTAATGCCGGGAATAACATGCGCTGACACCTGTTGTTCTAAAATATAGTTGAGCTCTTCTGAGCCACGACCAAAGATAAAACTGTCCCCGCCTTTTAAACGTGCCACCCGCAATTGCTGATTTGCGAGTGAAACCAGTGTTTCGTTAATTTTATCCTGCGGGACGCTATGGCGGTTGAGTTCTTTACCCACATAAATACGGCGTGCCTGTATTGGTATCAGATCAAGGATCTCTTTTGACACCAAACGGTCATAGACTACCACATCGGCATTTTGCAAAAAGCGCAACGCTTTGATCGTAAGCAGTTCAGCATCGCCGGGACCTGCACCAATCAAGGCAATGTCGCCTTGTTTGAAATTGGATTTTGACGTTGGTAGTTGCATGATTCACAGACACTAGAGTTAATATGAGCTAAGTTTAACTGGATTTTTAATAACCACTAACGATTTTATATCTATTTTATATTCCATTTAGTTATTCTTGTGGTTCGCTGTTAACGACCTGTTCATCGCTAATGCTTACCTTGAACGATGTTTCATCAATAACCTGACGTTTATCCTCTGAAATAGACGCCTTGCCGATTTACGTTTGCCCTGAGTTGCACTGCATTGAAAAAACAGTAAGGATGGAGTGGCGTAAATTTCGCGATTTCGCTCACTGAGTCTATGAATGGAGTCGCTTGTGTTCGAGACGAACAACAAGCCACAATATGAAACCGATCAGGTTCACAGTTAAAACCTCATGCCTATACAAACAATACCTTTGCAGTGACGGGGTCGAAAGCTCGCCAATACAATAATAAGGAAACCCATGTTGAAACAAACCTCGATTAGCAACTTATTTCGTCCCGTGCCGCTAACGATAGCGTTAATGTTTACATCACTTTCGCCGGTATCAGCACACGCTGCTGAAACTATGGTTGTGCCACCGTCCGAACACCCGGTACTTAGGGATATTCAAAAATCTGCCAGTGCGGAAAACCTGCGCAAAGATGTGACCAAACTGGTCAGTTTCGGTACCCGTCACACCTTGTCTGAAACACAATCGGATACGCGAGGTATTGGTGCCGCTCGTCGCTGGATAAAGTCTGAATTTGAAAAGATTTCCGAGCAATGTGGTGGTTGCCTTGAAGTCATTGAGCAAAAACAAACATTTTCCGGAGAAAGTCGGATCCCAGAGCCTACCGATGTGGTTAACATCATTGCCATTCAAAAAGGCGTAACGGATCCGAATCGATATATTGTCATGAGCGGTGATATTGATTCCAGGGTCACCGACCCTTTGGATTTCACATCCGATTCACCTGGGGCAAATGATAATGCCAGTGGCGTTGCAGGTGTCATTGAAGCGGCTCGTATGCTAAGTCAGTATACATTCAATGCGACGGTGGTTTATGCTGCTCTGTCTGGAGAAGAGCAAGGATTATTTGGCGGTAAAATTATGGCGGAACAAGCCCGACAAGATGGTTGGCGCGTGGAAGCTGTGATTAACAATGACATGATTGGCAACATCGCCGGGATCAATGGCGTGATTGACAACACCACTGCCCGAGTGTTCTCTGAAGGGGTAAGGGTTGTTGAGACTGCCGAGGAAGCAAGATTACGCCGGTTTACCGGTGGTGAAGTCGATTCACCATCACGCAATCTGGCACGATACATTGATGTCATCGCGGATAAATACATTCCTAATTTGGATATCATGATGGTCTATCGCCTCGACAGGTTTGCTCGCGGAGGACATCATCGTCCGTTTAATCAGGTAGGGTTACCAGCGGTACGAATCATGGAAACGAATGAACATTACGATCGTCAGCATCAGGATTTACGTACCGAAAATGGCCGCATTTATGGGGATGTGCTCAGTGGTGTCGATTTTGATTTTAACGCTAAGCTGACATCACTTAATGCCGTGACTATGGCCTCTTTGGCGTGGGCACCGGCTCCGCCTGCTGACGTTAAAATTCAAGGTGCGGTGCAACCTTCAACCACACTTTCCTGGTCAAAACATAAAGGGCCGCAGGCGGATAATTTGGCTGGATATCGAATTTATTGGCGCTTAACAACCGAGCCGCAATGGACCCACAGTCGCTACGTCGGTAATGTTGATACCTTCACCCTGGACAATATTGTCATTGATAATTATTTCTTTGGCGTTGCCAGTGTTTCCAAAGACGGGTTCGAATCACCAGTGGTATTCCCTGGCCCTGCAGGTTCATTTGGCGGTTATTAATGATGAATGTACGAAAATTCGAAATCTCTGTAGTTAACCTTATCGCGGCGGTTGTTGCTTCTTTGGCTGTTAGTTTCCATTGCATTGCATATCAAGATGAACACAGAGATACAAAAAGCAATAGGGTTGATGAGTTGGCTGTTAGCTATATTTCCAATGTAAAACATCAAGCTGAACTTAAAGATTTGATATTAAAAGAACGTCTGCAGGGTATATTGCCCGCGCTGATGTCACGCGAAAACATTGATATGTGGCTACTCATTTCACGTGAATATAATGAAGATCCTATCCTTAAAACCATGTTGCCTTCGGATTGGCTGCATGCCAGACGACGCACCATGTTAGTGTTTGTTCGCGATCCTGTGAATGCCGGAAACGTAAAGCGATATACCTTAGGTCGGTATGATATTGGTGAATTTTATCAAAATGCCTGGGACAAAAAGACACAATCGGATCAGTATATGGCGCTGGCGGCGCTAATCAAACAGTATCAGGTGCGCAATATTGCCATCAATGAATCGCTGGATTTTGGTTTGGCTGACGGTCTTGTGGCGACCGAAAAACGCCTATTGTTAAATAAGTTACCGGAATCGCTACATCATAAAATTATTTCTTCAGAGCCATTGGCGGTATCTTGGTTAGAAACAAGAACCGCAACCGAATTAGCGCATTACAAAACATTGGTTGAACTTACTAAAGCTATGATTCAAGAAGCTTTTTCAGCACGTGTTATTGTGCCCGGGAAAACAACAACTGACGACGTTATATGGTGGTTAAGGCAGCGCACCGACGATCTGGGATTACAAACCTGGTTCCAACCCAGCATTTCCATACAACGAAAGGCGGGAACAGATACCTCTTCTGTGATTCAATACGGCGACCTGTTGCATGTAGATTTTGGCCTGAGTTATCTGGGCTTACATTCAGACATTCAACAACACGCCTACGTATTGAAAAACAATGAACAAGATGCGCCTGACGGGCTTAAGCAAGCACTGAAAGTCGGTAATCAGTTGCAAAGTATCCTGACGAGTCAGTTTCAACAAGGCATGTCAGGAAATAAGATATTAAGCAACGCGCGGGCGATGGCTATCGATAAAGGTTTACAGCCGACAATCTATTCTCACCCTATAGGACCTTATGGTCACAATGCGGGAACCAGCATTGGTATGTGGGATAATCAGGAATTTTTACAAGGTTCTGGTGAATGGCCATTACACGGTGATACGGCCTATGCTATCGAACTTAATGTTAAAACATTAATGCCAGAGTGGCAGCGGGAAATTCGCATTATGCTCGAAGAAAATGCCTGGTTTGATGGTAAACAAGTACGTTATTTTTACCCTCGACAAGAATCATTAATTCTCGTCAGATAGCCATCGAGCTTTTGTGACTGTATAGACGTGCCATTAAAAAAGGGAACGGCGAGGCGTTCCCTTTTTTCTATTTTTTAAGAAATTCGTTTATTTCGCTTTCATTGCCGGGGTAAGGTGCGGGCGAATATCGGTTAAAATTTCTTTCGTTAAACGAGGGTTGGCGGCAACAATATTGCCACTGGTTCCATGTTGGTGACCACCAACAAAGTCGGAAACCAATCCACCAGCTTCGATGACCATAAGTTCACCTGCCGCAGTATCCCAAGGCTTAAGGCCAAGCTCCCAATAACCGTCCATGCGGCCTGCCGCAACATAGGCCAAATCAAGAGCGGCACTGCCGGCGCGACGAATATCGGCGGTTTTAGCGAACAAATCACTAAACATCGCCAGGTAGGCATCGGTATTATGCTTTTGTTTAAAAGGGAAACCCGTGGCTAAAATACTGCCCGATAACTCTTTACCGCCTTTTACGCGGATACGAACGTTATTGAGTTGTGCGCCTTTGCCTCGGCTGGCGGTGAATAATTCTCCGCGAATTGGATCATAGATCACAGCCTGATCAAGTTTTCCTTTGACCTTAAGCGCAATAGAAACGGCGAAATGTGGGATGCCACGAATAAAATTGGTGGTGCCATCAAGCGGATCGATAATCCACTGAAAATCGCTGTCGGCTCCTGACATTAACCCACTTTCCTCACCAATAATCGAATGATCTGGATAGGATTTAAGAATGATGTCTTTAATGACAGATTCAGCTTGTTTATCAATATTGGTAACGAAATCGTTACTACCTTTGGCTTCGATTTCAACTTTATCAAGCTGTTCAAAAGCGCGAGATATAACGTTACCGGCACTACGCGCGGCGCGCACAGCGATGTTTAGCATCGGATGCATAGATGACTACCCCAATTTTTAAAAGAACAATTTTAAGCGGCGCGCATCATACCAGAAAGACTTGCCCGTTGCGAATAAAATAGCACTTAAAATTGCGTCTGTAACTGGCAAAACTATAGTTTAATTCATCTGAAATTGCTTACTGTAACGATCGTATCAGCGCTATCTCTATCCGCAGCGGTACGTCGTACCGTAAAATAACCGTCGTCTTATACCCACATGAAATTAACCAGAATCAACTATTATTTAGAAATCTCAATACAGTAGATAGAATAGAGTCCGCAATAGATGAAGCTCATGGTATGAGATTTCATGGCAAAACCCCTTAATCCTGGCCGGGTTTGTGGTACTATTGCCGGCAAATTTGATGGCCTGATAAATTTAGATTAAATCTATGTTAGAAAACGTGAAAATTGTGTTAGTGAACACATCCGATTGTCGTAATATTGGTTCTGCCGCCCGGGCGATGAAAACGATGGGATTATCTAATCTGGTGTTGGTAGATCCGATTGAAATGCCAAATGGCCAGGCACAGGCATTAGCCGCTGGTGCGACAGATGTACTGGCTAATGCCACTGTCGTATCAACGTTGGAAGAAGCAATTAGCGATTGTGGTTTAGTTGTTGGCACCAGCGCCCGCTCTCGCACATTACCCTGGCCGATGCTTGAACCACGCAATTGTGGCGCCAAAATGGTCGAAGAAGGCAAGCAATACCCGGTAGCGCTTGTGTTTGGCCGCGAAAGTAGTGGCCTGACAAATGACGAATTACAGCTTTGTCATTTCCATGTGGCAATTCCGGCGAATCCGGAATACAGCTCGTTGAATCTGGCGATGGCGGTGCAGACATTAAGCTATGAAGTTCGCATGAACTACCTTGATGATCTCGAACAATCTCGAGCACAAAAAGTTGTCGATAGCCCTTCAGTAGCGTTGGCTGAAGCTGACGATGCTGAATCAGAGGCGCTATATCCGTTGGTGCAGGAAACCGAGCGTTTTTATCAGCATTTTGAAAAAGCCTTAGAAGGCACCGGCTTTATTGTTCCTAAGCATCCTGGCTTGATTATGACCAAAGTCCGTCGTTTATTTAATCGTGCCCGTCCCGATGGAAAAGAGTTAAAAATGTTAAGAGGCATTCTTGCCTCTATCGATAAAACCGTTGCCAACACGAATAAGGATTAATTGAGTCCGTGTCTTGCGGACTACAGGAAGGTTTATGTTTGATCGAATAAAAGAAGATATAAATAGTGTATTTGACCGCGATCCGGCGGCTCGCAATGCATTTGAAGTTTTATTCAGTTATCCCGGTTTACACGCGATTTGGGGGCATTGCCTCACCAAATGGTTATGGGAGCATAAGCTGCGCTGGTTGGCTCGTTTTTTATCGACGCTATTTCGCTGGATTACCGGTGTTGAAATTCATCCCGGAGCAACCATAGGTCGTCGCTTTTTTATCGACCATGGGATGGGAATTGTCATCGGCGAGACCGCTGAAATTGGTGATGACTGTACCGTTTATCATGGTGTTACCTTAGGTGGTACGAGTTGGAATGCTGGCAAACGCCATCCTACATTAGGCAATAATGTGGTTATTGGTGCCGGTGCTAAGGTATTAGGTCCCCTCAATGTTGGTGAAGGTGCCCGAATTGGTTCCAATGCCGTCGTTGTTAAAGATGTGCCCGCAGGAGCAACTGTGGTCGGCATACCTGGGCGCATCGTCAGTACCAACGACCCCAAACTCCAGCAACGTCACGAAATGGCAAAAAAATATGGTTTTGATGCTTACGCGGTATCGAGTGATAATCCAGATCCTGTCGCCAAAGCTATTGGCCGATTGCTGGATCACGTGCAGTTACTGGATAGTAAGCTTCAGGAAGTGACCATTGCCGTCAATAATGTCGGCGGCAAAGTCAGTGAAGATCAACTGCCGCCGTTGCACGTCAGAGAGTTCAGTGAAGATGAAAAAGCCGCCGCTGAACGTCGTAAATCCGCCCAAGATTCTTTTGATCCTAAAATATAGTTTGACCGTAAGCTAAATACCCGAGTAAAATGGTAGGGTATTTAGTTGACTATTTTACTAGGATAAGTAAAATGCGCGCTGCAATACTCGTTCTAACGCTGAATTTGCTTTAAATATTAGGCCTTATTCACATTAGATTTAGTTTTCGAGTAGGTTTGCAGCAATTCAAAGGTAACACGATGAAATTAACTTCCAAAGGCCGATATGCGGTAACAGCAATGCTTGATGTGGCCATTCATGCCGAGCAAGGGCCCGTGCCATTGGCGGATATTTCTGAGCGACAAGGCATTTCCTTGTCATACCTCGAGCAATTATTTTCTCGATTACGTAAACACGGCTTAGTGTGCAGTGTCAGAGGTCCAGGTGGCGGTTATCGTCTGGGTCGTTGTAGTGCCGAGATTGCTATCGCCGATGTTATTCACGCCGTAGATGAAAGTGTCGACGCCACCAAGTGCCTGGGTAAAGGCAATTGTCAGGGGGGGCATCAATGTCTGACCCACAATCTGTGGAGTGATTTAAGCAATCGTATTACCGATTTTCTAAGCGGTATCACCTTGTCCGAATTGGTGAATCAGGGTGATGTTCAAAAAGTAGCTCAACGACAGGATCTTGAACATGCAACGCATGGCGAAGACAAGCAAGTCGGCACTTTGATTTCAACCAGAAGTATTATTAACGAATGGTAACCCCAGCGTTATTAGAGGCAGCAAATTAATGAAATTACCAATTTATCTCGACTATTCAGCAACGACACCAGTAGATAAGCGTGTTGCTGATAACATGATGAAATTCCTTACGACTGACGGTACTTATGGTAACCCGGCAAGTCGCTCTCACAAATTCGGCTGGCAGGCTGAAGAGGCGGTTGATATCGCTCGTAATCAGATTGCAGACCTCATCAATGCCGATCCTCGCGAAATCGTATTTACGTCCGGCGCGACGGAATCCGATAACCTGGCAATTAAAGGTGCAGCTCGCTTTTATCAGAAAAAAGGCAAGCACATTATCACCGCAAAAACCGAGCATAAAGCTGTATTAGATACTTGCCGCGAATTAGAGCGTCAGGGTTTTGAAGTGACTTACCTGGATCCAGAATCGAACGGATTGATAGATCTCGCCAAATTGGAAGCGGCAATGCGTGATGACACGGTTGTGGTAAGTATTATGCACGTTAATAACGAGATTGGCGTTATCCAGGATATCGCTGCGATCGGTGATTTATGTCGTGCCCGTAAAATCGTATTCCATGTGGATGCGGCACAAAGTGCTGGCAAGATCCCAATCGATTTACAGGAAATGAAAGTTGATTTGATGTCGTTCTCGGCTCATAAAATGTACGGTCCAAAAGGCATCGGTGCATTGTACGTGCGTCGTAAACCACGTATTCGTCTTGAAGCACAAATGCACGGTGGTGGTCACGAACGTGGTATGCGCAGTGGCACATTGCCTACCCATCAGATTGTCGGGATGGGTGAAGCCTGTCGCATTGCCAAAGAAGAGATGCAACAGGATCTTGAGCATGTCATCGCCATGCGCGATCGGTTAATGGCGGGTATCAAAGATTTAGATCAGGTATTCGTTAATGGTGATTTTGATCAGCGTTATCCGGGCAATCTGAACGTCAGTTTCAACTTTGTTGAAGGTGAGTCGTTAATCATGGCATTGAAAGATTTAGCGGTATCTTCAGGTTCAGCCTGTACTTCAGCAAGTTTAGAACCATCTTATGTTCTTCGCGCCTTAGGGTTGAACGACGAGATGGCACACAGTTCAATTCGATTCAGTTTTGGACGTTTTACCACGGAAGAAGAAGTGGATTATGCAATTGAGCTGATCCGCAAAGCAATTACGCATTTACGTGATATGTCGCCATTGTGGGAAATGTTCCAGGACGGTGTAGATTTAGACAAAGTAGAGTGGGTAGCACACTAAGTTTAGTGTCTGAAAGGGGTTTATTATGGCTTACAGCGAAAAAGTTATTGATCATTATGAAAATCCACGCAACGTTGGTTCATTCGATAAGAATGACCCGCAGGTTGCCACTGGTATGGTAGGCGCACCCGCTTGTGGTGACGTGATGAAGTTACAACTGAAAATTGACGAGCAGGGCATTATTGAAGATGCCAAGTTTAAAACTTACGGTTGTGGTTCAGCAATTGCCTCAAGCTCTCTGGTAACGGAGTGGGTAAAAGGCAAGTCTATCGATGAAGCAGCAGGAATTAAAAATACGGCGATTGCCGAAGAATTAGCCTTACCACCGGTAAAAATTCACTGTTCGATATTGGCCGAAGACGCTATCAAAGCGGCTATCGACGATTATCGTGCAAAGAATAAAGCATAATCCGGAGTAAATCATGGCTGTAACTATGACGGCGGCAGCGTCTGAACGCGTAAAATCATTTCTGGCCAATCGTGGCAAAGGAATAGGATTGCGTTTAGGGATTAAAACCACCGGTTGTTCAGGACTTGCCTATGTACTTGAGTTTGTAGACGACATCAATGCTGACGATGAAGTCTTTGAGGTCGATGAAGTCAATATCATCATCGACAGCAAGTCTCTTGCTTACCTTGATGGCACTGAGCTGGATTTTGTTAAAGAAGGCTTAAACGAAGGTTTCCAATTCACAAACCCGAATGCCAAAGGCGAATGTGGTTGTGGGGAAAGCTTTAACGTTTAATGCTTAACCACCGATGGTGACTCCTATTGAATTACTTTGAATTATTTGGTTTAGAGGCCGATTTTTCGATTGATTTAACCTCGCTTGCAACCACATATCAAGCATTACAAAAAACGGTCCACCCGGACCGTTTTGCGCATTCTTCTGGCCAGGAACAAATGCTGGCAGTGCAAAAATCTGCGCAAATCAATGATGCCTACGAAACGCTCAAAAATCCGATCCAACGAGGCAAGTATTTGTTGCAACAGCGGGGAGCCGAGCTTCCAAATGAGCAACAATCCTTTCAGGATGTTAATTTTCTGATGGTGCAGATGGAGCTACGAGAGATGTTGGCGGAAATTAAATTCGCCAGTGATGTTGATGCGGCATTGATGTCTGCCCAGGAAAGTCTGGATATTCAGAGCAAACAATTGTGGCAGGAGTTTGAGCAACAGTTAGATGCGCAAACCGATGTGGCGAATCAACAGGCCGGTGAAACTCTGCGAAAACTCAAGTTTTATCATAAGTTATATATTGAACTCGAACGCATCGAAGACGCGTTGTTTGATGATTAAAGATTAAGAACAGATTATGGCGTTATTACAAATTGCCGAACCGGGACAAAGTACGGTTCCCCATCAACATCGATTGGCCGCGGGTATCGATTTAGGTACCACCAATTCATTGGTTGCCAGTGTCCAGAGTGGTTTACCCAAAACACTACCGGACAGCGCAGGCGAGGATATCTTACCGTCGATTGTCAATTATCAAAAAGACTCAGTGCTGGTGGGACGCGACGCGAAAGCGCTGGCAATTTCTGACCCACAAAATACCATTGTTTCAGCCAAACGACTCCTTGGTCGCTCGTTAGAAGACATTGAGCAAAAATATCCGAATTTACCTTATACTTTCACGGGCGATAAAGCACATCCTAGCATTGCTACCGTAGCCGGTGATATCAACCCAGTTCAGGTTTCGGCACAGGTACTTTCTAGCCTGGTTGAAAGAGCCAAACTGGCATTAGGTGGCGATCTCGAAGGTGTGGTGATCACGGTTCCGGCCTATTTTGATGATGCGCAGCGTCAAAGCACCAAAGATGCGGCAACGTTAGCTGGGGTAAAAGTACTGCGGTTACTGAATGAACCGACGGCAGCTGCCGTTGCCTATGGCCTGGATTCCGGTCAGGAAGGCGTGATTGCCGTTTATGATTTAGGCGGCGGTACCTTTGATATTTCTATTTTGCGTTTAAATAAAGGCATTTTTGAGGTGTTATCTACCGGTGGCGATACCGCACTCGGTGGTGATGATTTTGACAATGTAATCGTTGACTTTCTGGTAGAACAGTTCAAATTAACCCGCCCACTTTCCCATCAAATGGAACGGCAACTGCTCGAGCAGGCCTGTCGAGCTAAAGAGTTGTTGTCCTCACAAGATGCCGTTGATGTTGCACTAGAATATCAACAAAACAGCTTGTCCTTAACGATGACAAAAGCTCAGTTAAATGAGCTGATTGCGCCGCTGGTAAGCAAAACTTTAAGAGCTTGTCGACGCGCGTTAAAAGATGCCAATGTTACGGTTGAAGAAGTCAACGAAGTCGTTATGGTCGGTGGTTCTACGCGGGTGCCTTTGGTTCGGGAACAAGTGAGTCAGTACTTTAAGCGTCCGGCGTTAACGTCGATTGATCCGGATAAAGTTGTCGCCATTGGTGCCGCCATTCAAGCCGATGTTCTTGCTGGTAACAAACCAGACAGCGATATGTTGCTACTGGATGTGACACCACTGTCCTTAGGGTTAGAAACCATGGGTGGCCTGGTTGAAAAAGTGATCCCTCGTAATGCTACGATACCGGTCGCAAAAGCTCAGGAATTTACCACGTTCAAGGATGGCCAGACGGCGATGGCGGTTCATGTCTTACAAGGTGAGCGTGAACTTGTTGAAGATTGTCGTTCGTTGGCGCGTTTTGAGCTGCGGGGGATTCCGGCCATGACTGCCGGTGCCGCGCATATTCGGGTTACCTTCAAGGTTGATGCCGACGGTTTGTTAAGCGTAAGTGCGATGGAAAAATCCACCGGCGTTGAAGCATCAATTGAGGTTAAACCTTCCTTTGGCCTTGAAGATGGTGACATTATCAAGATGCTTCAGGACAGTGTTACCCATGCCAAAGATGATATTCAGGCGCGCATGCTCAAAGAGCAACAAGTAGAAGCGGCACGTGTTGTTGAAGGCATTGAAGCGGCTCTGGCGCAAGATGGTGAGCAATTGCTATCGAGTGACGAACGCAGTGCGATAGAAAAAGCACTGAAAGATTTAGTACATATTAGTCATACGTCTGACGTTGCTGCGATAGAGCAAGCGATCAAAGACGTGGATACCATTACAGCCAGCTTTGCCGAGCGTCGCATGGATTCTTCCATCAAGACTGCATTGGCAGGGCAATCGGTAGACGAGGTTTAACCATGCCAAAAATTATTTTCCTTCCACACGAGGAATTATGTCCAGAAGGTGCCGTACTTGACGGTGATAGCGGTCAAACGGTCCTGGACGTTGCGTTAAAAAATGATATTGATATCGAGCATGCGTGCGAAAAGTCGTGCGCCTGTACCACATGTCACGTGATTATTCGTGAAGGCTTTGATTCACTTGAAGAAAGCGATGAGTTAGAAGACGATATGCTTGATAAAGCCTGGGGCCTTGACCCTGAGTCGCGTCTGGGTTGTCAGGCAGTCATTGCCGATGAAGATTTAGTCGTGGAAATTCCTAAATATACCCTGAATATGGTGAGTGAGAACCATTAATCGGGCAATTATCAGATATCGCTAAGGTATCTAATTAGGCCATTGATTTTGAGCAACTTATCACATCTGCTTGTGCTGACTGAAAAAATTTGCTCAGAAAAGCTCAACTGGCTCGAATAGCCGCTATACATCACTGAATTCTTCAGGCAAAATAGCGGCCTAAAAATTAATCTGCACGCTCAGAATTCACCTTTAAACAGAGGAATAACCATGCTCACTCGTGATATGAATATTGCTGATTTTGATCCTGAATTGTATCAGGCCATGGCTGATGAAGTTGTCCGTCAGGAACAGCATATCGAATTAATCGCATCTGAAAACTATACCAGCCCACGTGTGCTGGAAGCTCAGGGTTCACAGTTAACCAACAAATACGCCGAAGGCTATCCGGGTAAGCGTTATTATGGTGGTTGTGAGCATGTTGATAAAGCTGAGCAATTGGCGATTGATCGTGCGTGTGAACTATTTGGTGCAACCTACGCGAATGTGCAACCGCATGCAGGTTCACAGGCAAACGCCGCGGTTTTCCAAGCGCTTGTTACTCCTGGTGCAAAAGTGTTGGGCATGAGCCTGGCGCACGGTGGCCATTTAACACATGGTTCTCACGTGAATTTTTCTGGCAAACTTTATGAAGCTATCCAGTATGGTCTACACCCGGAGACTGGTGAAATTGACTATGACGAAGTTGAACGTTTAGCGCTAGAGCATAAGCCAGAAATGATAATCGGCGGCTTTTCTGCCTATTCTGGTATCGTTGACTGGGCACGTATGCGTGAAATTGCGGATAAAATCGATGCATATTTCATGGTTGATATGGCGCACGTTGCCGGTTTAGTCGCTGCCGGTTTATATCCAAACCCAGTGCCTCACGCTCATGTGGTTACCACCACAACTCACAAAACATTGGCCGGCCCACGTGGTGGCTTGATTGTTTCTGGTTGTGATGATGAAACCATCTATAAAAAATTAAACAGTGCGGTTTTCCCTGGTGGCCAGGGTGGTCCTTTGATGCATGTCATCGCGGCAAAAGCGGTTGCTTTTAAAGAAGCATTAGAGCCGGAATTTAAAGGCTACCAGCAAAAGGTATTGGACAACGCCAAAACCATGGTTGCTGTCCTGCAGGAGCGTGGTTATAAGGTGGTGTCTAACGGTACGGAAAACCACTTGTTGCTACTTGATCTAATCGATAAAGACATTACTGGTAAAGATGCCGATGCGGCTTTAGGTAAAGCGCACATCACCGTGAATAAAAACTCGGTACCAAACGATCCGCGTTCACCATTTGTAACTTCTGGCTTGCGTTTGGGTACACCAGCAATCACTCGTCGTGGTTTTGGTGAAGCAGAAACACGCGACCTAACCGGTTGGATCTGCGATATTCTTGATGACATTAACAATGAAAACATCATTGTTGACGTGCAACAGAAAGTTAAAGCACTTTGTGAGAAATTTCCAGTTTACGCTTAATCTGGTCTAACCATCGCAATCTGTTGATGATTCGATTAAAATGGTCGCCTTAAGCGGCCATTTTTTTTGCCGTTTACCCTTATCATATCAACAATAATTAACGTTGCTGAGGAAAGCTATGCATTGCCCGTTTTGTTCTGCCAATGACACCAAAGTGATTGATTCAAGATTGGTTGCCGATGGCCATCAAATCCGCCGTCGCCGTCAGTGTCTGCACTGCTCTGAACGTTTTACGACGTTTGAAACGGCAGAGTTGGTGATGCCGAGAATTATCAAGCGCGATGGTTCCCGAGAGCCTTTTAATGAAGACAAATTGCGCAGTGGTTTATTGCGCGCTCTGGAAAAACGGCCGGTGAGTATTGAGGAAATAGAAGGCTCGATTAATCATGTAATGTCAAAGTTACGTGCCACCGGCGAGCGGGAAGTATCCTCAGAAATGTTAGGTAATATTATTATGGAAGAGTTGAAAAAACTCGATAAAGTTGCCTACGTTCGTTTCGCTTCGGTTTATCGTTCGTTTGAAGATATCCGGGAATTCGGCGAAGAAATTGCTCGTCTTGGTAACAATGGCGATTCTTAATCACACAGGCATTAACACAGTTTACAATACCAGGGTTGATTTGTGAGTTTAGACAATACCTTTAGCAAGACGGATTACCTCTATATGCAACGCGCAATAGAGCTGGCAAAGCGTGGCCGGTATAGCACCTCGCCCAATCCGGTTGTTGGCTGTGTTTTGGTGAAAGATGAAGTCATCGTTGGTGAAGGCTGGCACGTCAAAGCTGGAGAAGGGCATGCCGAAGTGAATGCATTGGCGATGGCCGGTGATCATGCTCTCGGATGCACTGCCTACGTCACTCTGGAGCCCTGTAGCCATTATGGCCGCACTCCGCCTTGCGCAAAGGCGCTGACAAAAGCTGGTGTTACACAGGTTATCATTGCCATGCAGGATCCAAACCCCCAAGTTAGTGGTCGTGGTATCGAAATGCTCGAAGATGCGGGCATTAACACCAAAGTCGGTTTACTAGAGCAATCCGCAAGGCAAATTAATCAGGGCTTTATCAAGCGAATGCAGACCGGTTTGCCGCATGTTATTTGTAAACTTGCGAGCTCTCTCGATGGTAAAATTGCCATGCAAAGTGGCGAAAGCCAATGGATTACGTCGCCCGAATCCCGTCAGGATGTACAACGGCTCAGAGCCCTTAGTTGTGCCGTTATCTCTGGTGCAGATACTGTGCTTATCGATGACGCACGCCTGACTGTCCGCTACGAAGAACTTGGCTTTGCACAACAAGTGATAGAGCCTGAAAACCTACGTCAGCCTGTTCGTGTCATTATTGACAGTCAATATCGATTGTCCCCGGAACTTGCCTTATTCAAGCAGCCATCAAAAATTATTGTCGTGCGTAACCAGAATACGCTGCAGCAAGAACCTGACTGGCCGACGCATGTGCAAACGCTAAATATTGCCGGTACTGAGCAAGAGACTGGCAAGGTAGATTTGAATCTATTGTTAACAGCGTTGGCAACATCCGGTATCAATAACCTGATGATAGAAGCGGGTGGTCAACTTGCCTCTGCATTTATCGCAGGTGGACTTGTCGATGAGCTATGGTTATATCAGGCACCTAAACTCATGGGCGCACAGGCAATCAGTTTACTTGCCTTACCTGAAGTGGAATTGTTAGCTCAGGCGCCGCAATTAACCATTAATGATATTCGCAAAATTGGCCCGGATATTCGTATTCGAGCCAGTATTAATCAGCATTAAGAAAGTAACACATTATGTTTACCGGAATCATTGAAGCCGTTGGCCGCATAAAAGCCATTCATCGCCAAGCGAACGGCGCACGTATTGAAATTGATACTCAGGGTCTGGATATGTCCGACGTAAACCTGGGAGATTCTATTGCCACCAATGGTATTTGTCTGACCGTGGTTGCGTTCAGCAATGTCAGCTTTAGCGCTGACGTGTCGATGGAAACGCTAGAACGGACAGGTTTTGGCCACTATCAGACAGGTCAGCGTGTAAACCTTGAAAAAGCGATGCAGGCAACAGCCCGATTTGGCGGTCATATTGTCAGTGGTCACATTGATGGAGTGGCAAAGGTCGTTTCGGTCACGGAACGAGGCAATGCCTGGGAATATTGGCTCCAGGTGGATAGCTCACTAAAACGCTATATAGCAGAAAAGGGATCGGTCACCATCGATGGCGTGAGTCTTACCGTAAACAGCGTTGACAATGACACCTTTCGTCTAACGATTGTGCCCCATACCCGGGCCGAAACCATCATTGCAAGTTACAGCGTTGGTCATTGGGTAAATTTAGAAGTAGACGTAGTCGCCCGATATCTGGAGCGACTATTGCAGTGCCGGGAACAGCAAGATCAGAGCTCCGGTATTAGTGAATCTTTATTAAGAAAAAGTGGCTTTATTTAAGCCAAGAGGTAATTATGAAATTTAATTCTCCCCAGGAACTGATCGCCGATATCGCACTAGGCAAAATGGTTATCCTGATGGACGATGAAGATCGCGAGAACGAAGGCGACTTTATCATGGCGGCAGAAAAAGTAACGCCGGAGGCAATTAACTTTATGGCCACCCATGGCCGCGGGTTAATCTGTATGCCAATGAGCAAAGAGCGTTGTCAGCGCCTGAAGTTACCTTTGATGGTAGATAATAATGAAGCTCAGTTCACCACCAACTTTACCGTTTCGATCGAGGCTGCCAGAGGGGTTACCACAGGTATATCCGCAGCGGATCGTGCAACGACAGTTTTGGCGGCCGTCGACAAAGATGCGGATCATACATCCGTGGTACAGCCGGGCCATATATTCCCGCTCGTGGCGAAAGATGGCGGTGTATTAAACCGTGCCGGGCATACCGAAGCTGGCGTGGATTTGGCCCGATTGGCCGGATTAGAGTCGGCAGCTGTTATCGTTGAAATTCTTAATGAAGATGGCACCATGGCGCGCCGCAATGACCTAGAAGTTATTGCCAAAAAACACGATTTAAAAATCGGTACTATTGCCGATTTGATTGAGTATCGAAATGCGACTGAGACTACCATTCAACGTGTCAGTGAATGTAAATTTCCCACCACGTTTGGTGAGTTTGATTTAGTCGCCTTCACCGATACGATCGATGGCCAGAGTCATTTCGCGTTAATCAAAGGTGATATTAACGCCGATGAGCCGACGTTAGTGCGGGTGCATTTAGAGAATACCTTTAAAGATCTTCTATATTGTCAACGCGGTAACGTTACGTCCTGGCCGATTGCCAGCGCTTTACAGAAAATCGCCAAAGAGGGTGGTGTACTCGTGCTTCTTGGTAAGCACCAAACGCCGCAGGCCTTGATTCAGCAAGTGAAGAAGTTTGCGCTTCAGGATGCCGGCGAAGACGTTAAAGAAGTGCAAAAGCATGTTGGTTCCCGCAATGTCGGGGTGGGCTCGCAAATACTTGCCAATCTTGGGGTAAGTAAAATGCGCCTGTTAAGCTCACAAACCAAGTACCACTCACTATCCGGCTTTGGATTAGAAATCGTCGAATATATTCACGGCTAACGTCGTTCTCTAAATGCCTTACTTGAGTTGTCGGTTTGGCTATTTTGAATAGGCTTGTTTCACAGCCAATTGATTTAATAAAATATTTGCTGTATAAATTTTAGTCAAGCAACATGTCTCTCCCAGCAGTATTGACTGTATTTAACTGGGAGAGCCTATGTTCAAACAAGCCTATCTTTATTTTATATTGCTAATGATCATCCTGGTTATTGGCTTCTGGCCAAGCTATTTTTCTCAGCTTGAGCAGCAACATTCATTTGCCCGTCATTTCCACAGTATTATCATGCTAATTTGGTGTCTGTTACTGATATCACAAGCCTGGTTAATGCGCAGCAAAAACTTCCCGGTTCATAAGCAAGCCGGTCGCATGGCGTTTATCATCGGCCCTTTAGTCATTGCTTCAGCGGTTTACGTCGCGTTTGATTTTGTCGGTCGGATTACACCACCGTATCCACCGGGGCTGCTCAGCATCCATTGGTTTGGATTGTTCCTGGCAGCGCTGTTCGCGTTTTTGTTCACCAACGCGATCTATTACCGTAAAACCCCGGCATTACATGCCAGATACATGATAGCAACGGCATTTGTGTTTCTGATGCCTGGATTTGGCAGAGCAGTTAGGCGTCTATTTATCGCCTTTGAGAGTGAGGCACCGAGTTTATTTTCTTTGATGTTTGTTCCGCTTATTTTAATGCTGATTCTGGTATTTATGGATTTGCGGAAAAAGCAAAATGCCAGACCCTTTATTTACCTGACTCTGGCTTGGGGCGCCAATATGATTTTATACAAAGCGTTACCACATATGCCCTGGTGGACCGACTTTACGTTGTGGTGCCACGAGTTAATGACCTAGTTTGGAGAAGCTTTGAACTAACATTGCTTAGCCAATATTCAGATGTCCGAAGACCAGAATATAATCTAAACAGCAATGCGCGATTTTCCATCATCGCGCCGGTTTTTACGGCGCGATGAGGTTAAGCCGGTTTTAGCTTACTTAAGGTTTTAGCTTACTTAAGGTTTTAACGGCCGCTAAAACCAGAGTGCCAAGGATCATTCCTAATAGCAAAGTAAATATCGGACTGACTAACCAGGAATACCAGTTATGCGCAGGCCAGGTATTAACGACGTTTTCGGCGGCGAGTTGTAGGTGATGAAAGTACTCGATACCGTGCACGAGAATACCACCTCCAACTAAGAACATGGCTGCGGTGCCCAGAAAAGATAAGCTCTTCATTAGCTTTGGTGCAAAGCTAAGTAATCCATTGCCCACTTTATTACGGATTTTTCCACGCAAACCAGATTTTGGATTGTTTAGTAAATACAGCCCTAAATCATCGATTTTAACAATGCCAGCAACAAGCCCATAAACCCCTACGGTCATTAATACGGCAATCAGAGAAACCACGGTTGCCTGATCGATAAACGGGCGATGCTGCACCGTTCCTAGCGCGATTATTATTATCTCGGCTGACAGGATAAAATCCGTACGAATTGCACCTTTAATTTTATCTTTTTCATATGCCACCAGATCGACATTTTCATCGGTCAGAGCTTCAAGATCCTTTTGATGCTGTTCGCCATCGTGATCGTCTGCAAAGCTATGATAGATTTTCTCCACCCCTTCATAACAAAGATACGCGCCACCGATAATGAGTAATGGTGTGATTAATACGGGCATAAAGGCACTGAGCAGCAAAGCGGCAGGCACCAGGATAAGTTTATTTAGGAAGGAACCTTTGGCGACCGCCCAGACTACGGGTATCTCCCGATCCGCTTTTACGCCGCTGACCTGTTGCGCATTTAAGGCCAGATCATCGCCCAATACGCCAGCAGTTTTCTTAGCCGCTACTTTAGTCATTAATGCCACATCGTCTAATGCAACGGCGATTTTATCAATCAGTGCGAATAAGCTGGAACCTGCCATAGAAAGACCTTTCGTCAGTTCATTAACTGGATGGGGGATTTAACCCCCGTTGGATAAAATAAACATAAACCCAAACCGTTAATGTGTTAATAAAATGTTAATAGGGTAAGGCAAAAATAAGCCCTTAAGTTTTGGCTTAAGGGCGATTAATCTATTGGATAAATGCCTGAATTCGCTTCATGATGCCTGTCGCATCAAGTTCGAGTTCGGCGTGGATCTCAGTTTGGGTACCGTGTTTAATAAACTCATCCGGGATACCGATGTTCAGTACTGGCTGACTTAACCCTTGTTGCATTAAGTACTCACTCACCGCCGAACCAGCACCACCGGCAATGGCGTTATCTTCAACCGTAACCAGATAATTATGGGATGCCGCCAGCTCTTTGATTTTTTCTTCATCTAGTGGTTTGACGAAGCGCATATCAACTAACGTGGCATTGATATCATCGGCTACGCGATAAGCTTCAGCCAGCATAGTGCCAAACGCCAGAATCGCAACGTTTTCGCCATCGCGAACCTGTTTGGCTTTACCGATTTCAATGGTTTGTGAAATGCCGGGCAGCTTTGCACCGGTTCCACTGCCACGCGGATAACGCACCGCCGCAGGTTGTTGTAATTGATGGCCCGTATTTAACATCAAACAGCACTCCGCTTCATCGGAGGGCGTCATAATCACTAAGTTCGGGACGCAACGCATAAATGACAAATCAAAGGCGCCCTGATGGGTTGGACCATCGGCACCGACAATACCCGCGCGATCTATCGCGAACAACACCGGTAAATTTTGAATGGCAACATCGTGGATCAGTTGATCATACGCTCGCTGTAAGAAACTCGAATAAATCGCAACCACGGGATTGTAACCACCAATAGCCAGTCCCGCGGCAAACGTGACGGCGTGTTGCTCGGCGATAGCGACGTCAAAGTACTGATCCGGAAAACGTTGACTAAATTCAACCATTCCGGAACCTTCGCGCATTGCCGGCGTAATTGCCATGAGCTTGTTATCATCTTCTGCGGTAGCACATAGCCAGTCGCCAAAAATCTTCGAATAGGTCGGCAAACTTGGTTTACTTGCCGGTAACGAATCGCTGGCGGGATCAAATTTAGGCACCGCATGGTATTTGATCGGATCCTGCTCAGCCTGTTCGTAACCCTTACCTTTTCGGGTTACCACGTGTAAAATTTGTGGGCCTTTTAGGCTGCGCATATTGCGTATCGTATCTACCAGACCATTTACGTCATGACCGTCGATTGGGCCAATATAGTTAAAACCCAACTCTTCAAAAAAGGTACTTGGTACAACCATGCCTTTGATGTGTTCTTCGGCTTTTGAAGCCAATTCCTTGATCGGTGGAATGGAACCAAGAATTCGTTTACCACCTTCGCGCAAGCCAGTATATAAACTGCCCGATAATAGTTTGGCCAAATGGTTGTTCAGGGCTCCGACGTTCTCGGAAATCGACATTTCATTGTCGTTTAACACTACAAGTAAATCTTTGTGAATGTCTCCGCCATGGTTTAGTGCTTCAAAGGCCATGCCGGCGGTCATCGCACCATCGCCAATCACCGCAACGGTTTTACGATTCAAACCTTCTTTCTCTGCGGCAACGGCCATACCTAATGCTGCGGAGATAGATGTAGAAGAGTGACCTACACTGAGCACATCATATTCACTTTCCTGACGCCACGGAAATGGGTGTAATCCGTCTTTTTGACGTATGGTGTGCAATTGATCGCGACGACCGGTTAGGATTTTATGAGGATAGGCCTGATGACCGACATCCCAGACTAGATGATCAAAAGGCGTGTCATAGACGTAGTGCAAGGCAACGGTTAGCTCAATGGCACCGAGACCTGATGCAAAGTGGCCACTACTTTTGCTGACGGAGTTGAGCAAATAGCTGCGTAACTCATCACTGATCTGTTTTAGCTGATCCTGAGAAAACTCGCGCAGCTGTTGAGGTTTATCGATTTGCGCTAACAAAGGATAATTTTGAAGATCAATAGTCATAAATTCTTTCGTTTAATGATCACGTTGTACGATAAACGTGGAAAAATTCGCTAAATTCTGTGTATTGTAGGGCAAAGCGTCTAATGCGTGAAGTGAATTAGCATATAACTCCCGCTCTTTTTCCTGCGCTCCCTGCAGACCTAATAATGCTGGATAGGTCGATTTATTCGCTTGCTGATCCGAACCCGCCGGTTTGCCAAGAATGGCTTCGCTACTGGTGATATCAATAATATCGTCATGAACCTGATATAACAGCCCCGTTGTAGCAGAGTATTGCGTTAATAACGCAACGTGTTCAGGGTCGATATCGTCAACGCACAATGTCGGCATCAAAATAGCGGATTCAAGCAACGCGCCGGTTTTTAATCGATGAATTTGTTCAAGGTGGGCAAGTGTAACGCTGGTATCGGTTGCGGCCAGATCCATTGCCTGACCACCGCACATCCCCTGATAACCTGATGCCCGGCTCAACATTTGTAAAAGCTTAATCTGTTGTTTCGCCCTAACGCCGATAAACTTGTGGTTGGCTAAGATGTCAAATGCCAGTGTTTGCAGGCTATCACCGGCGAGAATCGCTGTGGCCTCGTCAAACTTACGGTGACAGGTAGGTTGGCCGCGACGTAGATCGTCATCATCCATAGCCGGCAGATCATCGTGTAACAATGAGTAGGCGTGGATACATTCGACCGAAGCTGCAATCGCATCCAGATCCTGTAAATCAACCCCTAACATCTCACCAGTTGTGTAGACCAAATACGGACGCATGCGCTTGCCGCCGATCAATAACCCATAATTCATCGCGGCAAGAAGCTTAGGATCATTTACGCTAAGTTGCTCAAGCTGCAGTGTTAAAAAGTCATCAATGCGTTGTTGGTAGGATTCAAGATTTGCCAAAATCGCCACTAGCTGTCTGACTCCATACCGTCAAATGGCTGCAACTGAGCGTGTTCATCATTATTCATGAGTATCTGAATTTTTTGCTCAGCGTTGGCCAACGTTTGCTGACCGTGCTGACTCAACGCCAGACCGCGTTCAAATAGCTTCATCGAATCTTCCAGTGACAAGTCACCTTGCTCTAATTGAGCAACAATGGTTTCTAGTTCAGTCATCGACTCTTCAAAACTTAGATTTTCCGGCTTTTTCTTTGCCATACTTGCCCCGGTAATTTGCTAATTTTTTGGTTATTTCCCGGCATTCTAACCTGTAAACCTTCTCAGAGGAAGTTTGCACGCCAATTTGCCTGCAGGAATGGGGGAGACAAGTTCTGTGATTTTACCCAGCTCAAATACTTGCAAAAGTGTATCAACGCCAGCATTTGACAGGCAATTATTGCTTGGTTGTGTATAATACTCTGATTTATGGCTTAACTGGCAGTATCAATGAAATTTATTGTTAAATTGCAATCGGAAATCACCATTAAATCCCGTCCGGTTCGCAAGCGTTTTACCAAAATCCTGGAATCTAATATTAAGAACGTGTTGCAGCGTGTTGATGAGCAGGTACGTACCAAGATTAACTGGGACAGTATTGAAGTTACCAGTAAAAATGACTCTGCAGAAAACCGTCAGTTACTTGTCGAAACATTACAATGTGTGCCAGGGATCCCGCATTTCCTTGAAGTGCAACAAAGTGCTTACACCGATTTGGATGATATTTTCCAGAAAACCCTGGCCGTACATGCCAAAACCATTGAAAACAAATCCTTCTGTGTGCGCGCCAAACGTACCGGTCAGCAAGATTTTAATTCTTTGCAGGTTGAACAATATGTCGGTGGCGGATTGAATCAGCATGTTGAAACTGCACGCGTACAATTGCGCAAGCCGGATGTCACCATTCGATTAGAGATCAACAAAGACCAGCTATTTATTGTTTCGCATCGTCATCAGGGGTTGGGCGGGTTTCCTATCGCCACGCAAGAAGACGTGCTGTCTTTGATGTCAGGTGGTTTTGATTCGGGCGTCGCCAGTTACCAGATGATCCGTAAAGGCTCTCGAACCCATTTTTGTTTCTTCAATTTGGGCGGTTCGGCCCATGAAGTGGGTGTTAAGCAAGTCTGCTATTACTTGTGGAACAAATACGGGGCTTCGCATCGGGTGAAATTTTTCGCGGTTGATTTTGAACCTGTGGTTGCCGAAATTCTGGAAAAAGTAGACAACGGCCAGATGGGCGTTGTGTTAAAACGGATGATGATGCGTGCCGCGTCAATGATCGCAGAAAAGCGTAAAATTCAGTCGTTAGTAACCGGCGAAGCGTTAGGCCAGGTGTCATCGCAAACTTTAACCAACCTCAATGTCATTGATCGGGTTACCGAAACCTTGATTCTGCGCCCGTTGGTAGCCATGGATAAACAGGAAATTATCGATATCGCCCGCGAAATCGGTACCGAAGATTTTGCGAAAACCATGCCCGAATATTGTGGTGTGATTTCGCAAAAGCCTACAGTCAAAGCGGTACTGTCTCGCATCGAAGCCGAGGAAGATAATTTTGATATGGATATCCTTACCGATGTGGTTAGCCGCACTAAAATTCTTGATATGCGCGATATTGCCATGGAGACGGAAGATGAAGTGGCAACGGTTGACCGGATTGAAACCGTCGACAGTGCAGGGCATGACCATGTGGTTATCGATATTCGCTCTCCGGAAGAAGAAGACGCAAACCCATTGGAATTGGAACATGTCGATGTACAACATATTCCGTTTTATAAGCTGGCAACTCAGTTTGGTGATTTACCATCGGACAAAACCTATTTGCTGTACTGCGATCGCGGCGTAATGAGCAAACTGCAGGCCTTGTATCTGCATGACAATGGTTTTGACAATGTGAAGGTATATCGTCCGTAAGACCAAGAAAAGTCTGGGACTTTTCTTGTCGGTTTATAATCAAAGGTTGTTGCAGGTATAAGATGTAATGCGCCTAAATGGGCATATGAAAATACTCGCGATCTGGCGTGAAATTGTTAATTTTTTTATCTGGAATAAATCTTTCGATTCATGTACTCGTCACTCAGCAGAGGCATCTCTATGACGCCTCTGCCCTGACTCTGAGCTGTGCTAAAACTTAATGGATCGGGTATTACAGACCCAACACCATCTTACCTTGCTTGAACACAATATCTACTGGGATCTTGGCGTCTTCTAATTTCTTCAAATCCGTCGCCAGTTCTGCTTTGATCATCCCGGAATCCTCCATTAGTTTGCCAACCCCGTCATAATCGCCATCTCCCTGGAGCGTTAATATCAACTCCGATAACGAGTCGATAGCGGCTGTCATTTTGTCCATGTCTACTCGGTAAAACCCTTTCTCATCTCGGGAAAACGCACCGTTTTCAGCGAAATAGTTAAAACGCACCATATTGGCTTTACCATGGGCGCTGCTTGCGCCAAATCGCACCGAGCGGAAAATGCCCGCCATAAATGTGGTGTAGTAGTCTTTTAACTCACCTTCACTAATAACCTTCTCGGCCAACAATTGACGTACCATGTATAGGCCAAGAATATCCGCTTTACCTTCCTCTAAAGCCGAAGCATGTTCTTTTAATGCCTGGCGCACGGTACCTTTATCGTTAATGGTATTTTTAATACCCAGACCATGAGCGACCTCATGGAACATGGTGTTAGCAAAAAATGCGTTGAAGGTAATATGGTTGCGGTCTTCTTCGGCAATGAGTTGCTCAGATATTGGCAACATAATGGCATCAAATTTTGCTTGCATGGCATTTTTAAGCTGCAGACGACGGGTGCCTTTTTGCAACTGGACTTCTTCATCATTTGGGAGGTTGATGGCAATGGTTTTACCACCGGCATTGGAATGACCTGCATAGTAAATGACATCATAGGCATTGAGGTCGGCATCGGATCCTGGGACTTCTTTTTTATAAGCCTTTTTCACCGGCAAATCTTTTTGCAGTTTAGGCAGATACTCGGCATATTTGGCAAGCTTCTCACTCCAGCTCATATCTTTAACTAAGACATAGGACTCAAATGCACTGCGATAGCCAAATAACAAATCTTCATAGGTTTCAATTGGGCCGATAACCACATCAATCGGATTGGTTTTCATATCCATCCATGCCATATCGGATGCCTGATAGTCATCGCTGCGCAAAGCTTCAGCGCGCATTTTCAGGTAATTACCAAACGACTCATCGTCGGCGTGCGTAGCAGCTTTTTCTAAAATCGCTGCGGCGCGGTTAATATGATCCGTGTAGGCTTCGGAATAGGGGATGGTGAAAAGTTTGCCTTCTTTATCCTTGCGTACCAGCGTATATAAAGAGGTTTTCCCGGCAAAGTCAGCTCGTTCAAATTCTTCCTTAGTCATATCCGCGGGATAGAATTGCGCACCTTCGGGTTTGTTGGCGACCGAGGTTAGGAATGGTTTGTCACCATCGAGGCGATCCCATGGACCATAATTAATCTCAACGAAGCGTTTAACAGCGGGATCGTCGATTTGCTTGAGCAGATCTTTTTTGCCTTCACCGTAGGCCTGCAACCAGAACAGCTCATCCATGATTTTTGAGGCGTCGATTAATAACGACAACATGGTACGCTGATTATCACTTAAGTGCGTTAGATCGGCAGTGAGTTCGACTTCCTGATAAATACCCAAACGGTCTTTAAATTCTGGTTTTAATGTCATAGGTTGCTCGAAGGCGTTTACCTGAATCCCCCCAAGGGTAGCTGCAAGCAAAACCGCCGAGCTAAGACGTGAAAATGATTTTAAAGCCAGCATAAGAATACTCCATAATAAATTTTGGCTGTTTAACGCAGTTTCTTTATTTGCAATGACATCATATGCAATCTTAGGAACCACATTTGGCTATGGCGAAAGCGTAGAAAAATAATACCACAATAGCAACTTGTCTGAATTGACATGAGCAATGATGTTGATTGTTGCTGAACAACCTTTTATATATTGGGCAAACTCAGGGTTTTGCGTTAACTTATTTATGGGCGGTTCATCTTTAGCAGCAATGTTTTTATTCTATCGCTCGGTTCGCGCTCGATAAACGCATATTAATTTAATACGTTATTGAGATAAAAACGGGGGAATAACACCCCCTTACGTTTCGATAATTGAAATAGGGAAAAGCTATGAAACATATTGTGATTTCGTTTTTAGGCAAGGATAAACCCGGTATCGTGGATACGCTGGCAAAAACCATTAAGCTGCATCATGGTAACTGGCAGACCTCAAGTATGCGTAAGCTGTCGGGATTTTTTGCCGGTATTTTGGAAGTGTCTGTCGATAACGAACACAGTGATAATTTACTGGCGGCGCTAAAAGATATTGAAGGTCTGTCTATTTCCACCGAAGTCACAGAGCCAGTGTCACTTACCGATGACACTATCCGCCTTGATCTAACAGCGAATGATCGTATCGGCATTATTGGCGAGATTTCTTCGGTGATTCACGCCCAGGGCGGTAACTTAGTCAAACTGGTAAGCACTCAGGGTAACGCGCCGCATTTCGGCCAAAAGCTATTTAAGGCTACCGCCACCATTGCCATTACTGGCGATGATCATATCGATTCATTGGTGGGTGCTTTGGAAGGCATTGCCGATGATTTGATTGTTGATGTGGTGGTTAATTAGCGCTTTGAAGTTAAAACGGGAACAAATATTCCCGTTTGTAAATTCGTTTAGTACGTATCGTAAACGATACTCCGGGAATGTGACGGAAAACGTCACTTCGAGTGAGGTAAGCTTCGCTGGTGGAAGGTGGAAGGTTTTGGCTAGGGATTGGCCTATATGCCGAAAATGCAGGAGCAATTTTCGGTGGGAGAAAAAGCAAAAACTCTTGCGTCATGCCGTGATACTACACGGTATCTAGGGCTAGAGCCGAACGGCTCTGATGTGCCAATAGCTGCCCGTTAGCAATTGCTAATATACGCTGGTTTCGAGATGTAAACTCCGCTAATAAATGTGAGATTAACGGGTACAAGCCAAGTCCGTTTTGGCATAGCCATTATTGAGTTGAGTCACAACTACTAACTAAATTGTTCAATTGCTTTGGAAGTAAGTGAAATAATCGGACCATCTCTAGGCGCATCGAAACTTGATTTAATAAGCCCACATTTAACCAAAGTAGGTACGACTTCATTGTATATCCCTACATTGAAGCCCGATGAAAAAAGTACACTTGCATACAATTCAACATTCACTTCTTTAATACCGCGATTAAGAAGCTTAATTAGTGAGGATATCAGTGCTACTTGCTCGTGAGTTAGTTTTTCCATAAATTCGAATTACTTCTCCGTGTCATTCAGAGTCGTTCAGTTATTCCTTGCAAATGAGCGAGATTTGCAAAAGCAGACTTTCTGTAACTATTTGCGAAGGGGCAGCCGAAACGCAGTGCAGGCTGTCTCGCTGAGGCCCTACTTGAGACAACTTGTTAGAGGTTGTCTGATTCATAAACATTAATCCAGCATTGCCCACAACTTATGCAGCTTGTTGTTTGCACTAAAGGTGAATTATTTCGAGCTTCAATTTTTGGAAGTGGCCCATTAACAATTAAAAATATATCGGATGTTCTACTTCCATTTTGAAGGACTTGGTTTATTGCCGAGGGTTTATCGCTGCCAGGATCAGAAACAACAGCTTTAAGGTGCTTGCACACATAGCGCGTCCAATCTTCTAATGGCCGCTGTATGCATCTCATCCCTTGAAATTCTACGATCTCCATAAGGCCTCTAACGCCTAAAGCATGGGCTCAGCTTTGCTGCGACCAATGCCTTTGCTTGTTAAGGCATTTTTAAACAAACGCCACCAATACTTTGGTTTTGAACCAATGCAAACCTCATATGAATAGAGTCTGTCACGAATTAAGCATGAACCATCTAGTATTGGCATAAATGGAACTTTGAGCCTCTCAACTGGCTCCCATTGATGAGCATACTCTGTATTACATGAGGGGCACTTAGGGTTTGCACTAGGTACAAATTTACCACCACACGGGCAACCAGGTAATGTTGCTTCAATTTTGGCAAGCAGCTCTTCATTTATTTCGTTTCCATACAGTAATTCTTTATCTGCTTCTCGATGAAGGACGTTAGAACATGTATCACAAAAGAAATGAGGACAACTATCACTCATGCCACTTGATTGCCAAGTAGGAGTTTCTTTGCCGCATTCATAGTTAGGGCATTTCATTTTCCCAACCCAGGGAGCGTTAGATTTGTAATGAATTATTTTCATTGTGCCTTTGCATGTACGACCCTTGTAAATTGATAGTTCAATGTTGCGCCGCCACCGCGATTAATAATATGAAATTCATGCAGAACGCCATTTACGAGACAGCAAAGCGCTCCCAGAGAGTCAGGTGTCTTTGGCGCAAAGCACATTAAGCCAATTTGCTCTTTTAAAGCCGATGTTTGTTTTGCCCCGTTTACAACATTTACAAACTCTTTGAGTTGAGCGTTATTAGAATTTACAACAGGCATACCTTCGAAGACTTCGAGAGTTTGTACATCATTGGAATTTGTCCGGAGTATATCAAGGACTTTTGAACCAATATGTAGGTTTGGAATTTGGGCTTGTGTTAATTCTTCAGGCAGCAAAATCTCGAAAGGGGAAACAGGAGCTTCTGTGCCTCTCTTTATTTCTGGCTTAGAATTCTTTTTAAACAACCCAAACATTGGCTTCTCCTGAGGTACAACATGTTGCTGCGAGCTAATCGCACATTTTCTGAATAACCTATTTTTACCAAAGCCACTAACTAATTGCTAGCATTCACAAAATAGAGTGGAAATTTAGTTTGATTACGAACAAAAACGAGCGATAGGGTCGTTTTCCTGACTATGCAAGCAAAACACTATAACTGTATGGCGAAAAAGAATAGTTGAGTGACTCTAGATCGCTCATCACGGCCGTCCAGTCTTTCATTCAAAATAACGGATTACAACCCGCGACGCAATCGTGGCATTCTCTTCCATTAAATTAGAACGTAAAGTTTTCTGCCTGGAGAATTTTGGTGCTGGTTTTAATTGAGATAGTATCCTCCATTACTTTAATTTGAAAAGAACCTTTTCGAGAAGATAACTGCTCGACTATCAAATCACTTTTATTTAATTTCTGTGACCAATATTGCGCTAAAGAACACTGAGCAGAACCTGTAGCGGCATCTTCATCTATACCTATTGACGGTGCAAAAAAACGTAAAACATAATCGCTTCGCTCTCCTCTTGCCGTCACAATTACAGCATGATATCCAGACTGGATAATTTGCTGTTTATTAGGCTTGAACTGCACAACATCTTGCTCGTTTTCCAAAACTAGAATTAAGTCTCTCGTGACATAATGGTCCACAACCTTTGAATGAAACAAGCCATACTGTAATCTCTTCAATCCAATAGCGTGCCTTTTCCAAATTGGGAACACCATTGAAAGCCCACTACCTTCCATCTTTACTTTTACATCGCCAAAAGGGCTAGTAAAATTTAGTTCATCTATATCATGATTTATTGAAAAGATAACCGAAGCAGCAGCTAAGGTTCCATGGCCGCAGAGATTTATTTCTTTTTGTTGAGAAAACCACCTAATTCCATATGCATTGTCATCTTGATTAGGCATTACAAAAGCTGTCACTGGAGATGCTTGTTTACCCGCTATTTCCAATAACGTATTTTCAGCAGGCATCGTTTCTAAGCAAATAACTGACGCAGGGTTCCCCCCAATCTCTGAGTCTGTAAAGGCATTTACGGTATGGATAGTATAAGTAGTCATTAATAAAGCTTTATATTATTAAAGGAAGGAAAAATTTCGTTAGAGTCGTTATATTTATTCGCTAGCCATTTGATAAAATGAATACCCCGATCCTGGGTTACGACGAAAATAGGCAAACCAATTTACATTGCAGATATCGCTCAAATAAATCATGGGTAACGGTGAGTTATGTGCAGTCTTTACGAGTAATTTCTGGAGATTAATATCATTCTTTACTAACTCTACAGCTTTTATTTCTGCGTCTTCTTTATTACACGCTTTAACCCAACGAGTGGTCACAAATCCAAGTAAATCTTCTTTACCGTCAATTTCTATGAAAAAATTTTCACCTTCCAATAACACTTGAAAATACACTATGACTTCCTTGCAAAACTAATTGGGAAAACGGATTTTGAGTTCCGATATTTTTAATACTCGAATGACTGCAGATCGCTCAACTCGGCCGTTGGCCACTAACTGAAATTACCGGATTAGCCTGTATGATGCAAATAAGTAAAATCATTTTCTTTGCAAACAAAAAAGCCACCGGATGGTGGCTTTTAACATATAAGGTGTTAATCGTTTTCGATTACAGCAGTCCAAGTTTTTTCATTTCTTTCTCAGATACGGTTGCAGGAAGAGGAATATAACCATCTTTTTCTACAATCTTCTGACCTGATTTAGAAAGAATCATTTTTAAGAACTCAGCTTCTTTCGGAGCAAGTGGCTTACTTGGATGCTTATTCACATAAACGTATAGATAACGAGATAGTGGGTAATCACCTGAAGTAGCATTTTCCATGTTAGCTTCTACGTAATCAGTACCTTTTTTACTCAGTGGTAACGTGCGAACACCAGAGGTCATATAACCAATACCTGAGTATCCGATACTGTTCAAAGACGCAGAAATTGATTGCACTACAGATGCAGAACCTGGTTGCTCGTTTACGGTGTTTTTAAAGTCACCTTTACAAAGGGCTTTTGATTTGAAGTAACCGTATGTACCAGATACGGAGTTACGACCATATAACTGGATATCTTTGTCTTCCCAGTCACCAGTTAGCGCAAGGTCGCCCCAACGGTCGATATCTTTTTCGCCCTTACACTTACGGTTACTGGAAAAAATAGCGTCAACCTGTTGAATACTCAAACCTTCAATCGGATTATCTTTATGAACAAAAACCGCTAACGCGTCAATGGCAACACGCACGGGTGTAGGTTTGTAGCCAAACTTCTTTTCAAACGCCTGGATTTCTTTCGATTTCATCTTGCGGCTCATTGGACCCAGACTTGCTGTGGCTTCAGTAAGAGCAGGTGGCGCAGTAGAAGATCCAGCCGCCTGAATTTGGATGTTAACGCTTGGGTAGTTGCGCTTAAATTCTTCTGCCCAGAACGTCATCATGTTCGCCAGAGTATCAGAACCAACAGAAGAAAGGTTGCCGGAAATACCGCTTACTTTCTTGTATTCAGGTAGATTCTCGTCCAATGCCAAAACCGCTTGGCTGGTAAAAGTGGCAACAGCAAAACTTACCGCTGTTAATACTCGTTTGATAGTCATTGTATTCCCCAAAGAGATATCTTGATTAAAAATTTCAAAATCATCTTAAGAAAAAAATATGACGCTTTTATGACAATGACAAAAAATTAAAAAAATTTTTATATAAATGAGGCAGGTTAGCCCAAATAATCCTTTATATAGATGAAGAAATAGCGACATCTATATGAATTATTTATGTTAAAAAAAAGTAAATCTTCATAAAATCATCAAGAAAATGCCAAAAAAAATTCACCTTGTCACAAAAGTGTCATATTCCAATGTCACAATGCGCTCAATTAAGAATTACTAGGGGTTATTGAACTATCAAGTGCAATAAACCCCATTTGCTAATAAAATTTTTAGGGTAGCGCAATGAACTTAGTAAAATCCTCTGCAGCATTAGCTGTTTTAACCGTATTTTCTTCAACCGCTTTAGCAAATAATGAGTTTTATGGTAAAGCCAACGTGACTGTTCAGCTTTCTGATGAAGGTGACGGCAGCTTTACTGAAGTAAAGAGTAATGCATCGCGTTTAGGTGTTAACTCTCATTACGAAGTTAATGATGACTTAAAAGTCATCGTCAAATTCGAAGTACAGGTTGATGTCGATGGTGAAGGTGATGAGAACATCTCTGGCCGTAACCAATACGTTGGTTTAGAGGGCGGTTTTGGTAAGTTGGTATTGGGTAAAAACGATACCGTTACTAAGCAATCTCAAGGTAAAGTTGATTTGTTCAACGATATGGAAGGTGATATCAAAAATATCTTCCAAGGTGAAAATCGTTTACGTGATACCGTAACCTACAAGACACCTAAATTTGGTGAATTCCAGTTAGGCCTTACTTATGTAACAAACGGTAGCGCTAATGAAGATGATGAAGGCGTCAGTGCAGCCTTGTTTTACGGTGACAATCAATTAAAGAAAACAGATTGGTTCGCATCAGTTGCTATGGACCGTGATGTTAAAGGTTATGATGTTAATCGTGCAACGGTTTCTACTAAATTAGCGGGCATTGTTTTAGGTGCCATGATCCAAAATCAGGAGAATCTTGATTCTGGTGAAGAATTGGACGGATACTTCGTTTCGGCAAAATACACCATCGAAAACTGGGATCTAAAAGGACAATTCCAACAAGGCAGCTATGAGTTAGAAGACACAGGCGTGACAACTTCAGATGATGCTACGGGTTATACCGTAGGTGTTGATTACAAAATTGCTAAGAATGCTAAAATCATGGCATTTTATACTGATTATAAGTTTGACGATGCAACGGATCGTAATTACTTTGGTACAGGTATTGAATATAAGTTCTAAGCGAGCTTATCGATTCCGGAAAAGAAAGCCGCCACTGTGCGGCTTTTTTCTTGCTAATTGCAACGGTATAACTAATGATCTTTTTATGAACGCTGTCATAAAAGTGTCACGTTGAGTTGGCACAATGAGGTTAATGTTTTGTAAATCAGTTTGTCAGGAAGGACTATGAACCGACAGATATTAGTTGTTGAAGATGAAACTCCGATCCGGGAAATGATCACTTTTGTGCTTGAACAAAATGGGTTTAATACCATTGAAGCTGCGGATTATGAGCAGGCGAAGGAAAGCTTAGTGGATCCGCTACCGGATTTAGTGTTGTTAGACTGGATGTTGCCAGGTGGCAGCGGCATTAAAATAGCCCGGGAAATAAAGCAACAGGAATATACTCGCAATATTCCTATTATTATGCTCACGGCTCGTTCTGACGAAGAAGACAAAGTAAAAGGCTTTGAAGTTGGCGTTGATGATTATGTGACAAAGCCGTTCTCTCCAAAAGAGCTTATTGCGCGCATCAAAGCGGTGATACGCCGCGTTGCCCCTACGGCATTAGAAGAGCTAATCGAATTTAAAGGCCTTAGTCTTGACCCGGTGTCTCACCGTGTTGCAATCAATAATAAACCCATCGAACTGGGCCCTACTGAGTTCAAAATGCTGCACTTTTTTATGACCCACCCTGAAAGAGTTTACTCGCGAGAACAATTACTTGATAATGTTTGGGGTACAAATGTTTATGTTGAAGACAGAACCGTCGATGTGCATATTCGGCGGCTGCGCAAATCCATAACGGGCGACGGTCACGAAGAATTTGTGCAGACAGTACGCGGCGCCGGTTACCGATTCTCCAGTAGGGTAAATTAAACAAATATGATCTACCGCTTTTCGTTAAAACAGTTTTTTCATCGAGTTTTAACGTTTATTAGTTGTCTTGTTATCGCCGGTTTACTGTTTGGCGAGCTGCAATTAGTACTGTTAATCGGTGCTGTGATTGTACTTATCTGGAACTACAGACACCTGCTGAAATTAATCAACTGGTTATGGCAGAAAAATCTGATTTCCCCGCCAGAATCGTCAGGTGTATGGGGGCATATCTATGATGGTATTTATCGTCGTACACAAAAATATCGCCGTAAACAACGTGAGCTGAATGCTCGCATTCGTGAATTTCGCGATGGTGCCGAGGCCCTTCCGGATGCTGCTGTTGTACTGGATTTGGATTATTGTATTCGCTGGTGCAATAAAAAAGCCACGTATTTACTAGGTATCCGTTGGCCATTCGATAATGGTCAACGCATTACTAATTTGGTTCGCTCTCCCGAACTTACTCATTATATCGGCAAAAATGATTTCACCTTACCATGCTCGCTGGAATCTCCGGATAATGAAGATCAACAGCTTGAACTGCGGTTTATGCCCTACGGCGATAAGCAATATTTATTACTGGCACGTGATGTCAGTCAACTGCACCGTGTGGAAAAAATGCGCAGCGACTTTGTTGCCAATGTCTCTCATGAATTAAAAACCCCACTGACTGTGGTTCGCGGCTATATGGAACTGATCCAGGAACAGACCGAGGATTTTTCCGAACAATGGCTGCGAACATTCAGTACCATCGAACAACAGGTTACTCGCATGGATAGGTTGGTCGAGCAATTGTTAATATTGTCTCGAGTGGAAGTGAATGCGGATATTGAAATCAAGGCCATGGTTAATATCCCTGAGATGATGAACACGTTAATTGCCGATGCCAGAATATTAAACAAAGACAAGCAACATAAGTTGTTATTTGACGTCGATGAGACGCTAGGCCTAAAAGGTAATGAATCGGAACTTAAAAGTGCCTTTGCCAACCTTTTAGTCAATGCCCTAAACTACACGCCTGATGGCGGCACAATAAAAGTGAGTTGGCAACGGGTTGGTGAACATTGTGTTTATCAGGTTAGTGATACCGGCGTTGGTATCCGTTCAGAGGATATCCCTAGACTCACCGAACGCTTCTATCGAGTTGATAAATCTCGCTCCAGAGACACAGGTGGAACCGGACTCGGATTGGCTATCGTCAAGCATGTTGCACATCATCATCACGCGCAATTACACATTGAGAGTACATTGCATAAAGGTTCTAACTTTAAGATGGAATTTCCTGCCCAAGACTGTTTTGTAATAGGCAAAAGTCACCCTAAAAAACATATCATCAGTTAATAAATCGCATCGGATATTGAAACCTCCAAAAGTTGGTAATCGAGATAGCCAAAAACCTTCAGATATATCGGCAATAGGCCAATGAAAATATAAGGAGTTTACGGTTAACTTATTGAAGTATTATGGTAGTTTGTAGGGGCACGCTCAAGTCGATAGAGCAGAAACGTCACCATAATACGCTGGTAAGGGAGATAAACAATGGATGCAACTTTTGAGGTGAATGGTAATACCAATCACATTAAGTTTGTGCACAACTCAGAGTTAGGGCAGAGGTTCAGTTACCACATAGATTTTAT
>NZ_JBHZSG010000038.1:0-20180 GCF_043642205.1 Thalassotalea litorea
GCAGAGCGAATACCGGACACTTCGATAACTTCGATATCTTGATTGCTTGCTGTTGAATTGTCTTCTTGTGCGTAGGCCATACCACCAAACGCCATAGTTGACGCAGATAGCATTGCTAATGAAACCTGTGAAAGTTTAAACTTCATGGTTCTCCCCTTGATTTTGTTTTTTTTGTGTAATCATCCTATTGATGGATTGGTTAAACATTACACATTGTAAACCGCTGGTCAAGAAATGGTATTACAAAATTAACAATTCTTTTACTTATATGGTATTACAATCTTGGCGGTGGTGAGAAATTTGCAACCAAATTTATTGCGCAGATAGACTATTTTCGACACTATTTCTTCATATAATGATACAGCAGAATGTCTTACCATTTACGTCCGTATAACATTGTTTTAACTCAGTATTTATGATGGTTGCAGTTGAAGGTATGTAAAATTTGTTATTGTTATGATGGCTTATCAGAACTTTTTGCAGGATTTATCCGAGCAATTTGACAGGTCAATTGTGCACTTTCATAGATAACTCTGATTCTAAAATTAGAACAGGTTTTTAAGTTACAATTAGCCTTATTCTTCGCTTGGAAATGTATAACCAAATCTTTGCGAGCATTACCGTTCTCAAAAATTAAGTCGCTAAAATTATTTTTTGTATACTCAATCCTTTTTTGTGTCGACAGAATGAGACTGTGATTGATGTTATTTAACATTATATCGGGAATTTTAATGTTTTATTGTAAGTGTCTGAATCTAAGTTTATTTAATCAAATTAGCAAAGTTTGTCTTGGCTAATTTTAATTCTAGTAGTGACAGTTTGTGAACAGATGTTGTGTATTTTAACGCTGCTTTTACAGAGCTGGCTTATAATGATGGCACCACTTAAATCTATCGATATTTTTGGGGAAAGTTAGTTATTCGATTTTTGTCGTTAGATACGTAGCCATTGGTACATTGTCACCTAATTAAAACAGGGCGAATGTTAAACGTATTTAATGCTGCTGAAGCTAAAAATATTCATAGGTAAAGGCTTTTTTGACTATTGCTGCATGGGTTTTCACGGTTTGGTCATTAAGTTGGTCATGGTGTATAACAAAATGGTTAACCAAAATGCTTGACAATTGTTTTACCTATTGTTTGAATGAGCACCTATTAGTAGTGAAAGCTAATGGTAGATAGCAAATGCAGATGATAACGTAAAAAATTACTATCATACGGTCGTTTGCAAGCGTCATGTAATGCTTGGTTTGAAGTTGCGGTTAGTCGATTGATTATTAGCTACAACTCTTAGCGCAGGCGCAAGATACCATTGAAAAAGTTTCCTTTTTATTGATTGCAATACAACTCATTAAAAAGATAAGTAATGAATAACGCCCTGTTAATTTACGTAGTTTTCACGGGCATTATTAAATTTAATAAAGTAATGTAGCGAAGTTTTGAGCAAGCAGTGAATCAGTCTCTTAACAATAAACGCTAAACGATTCAGGAGTTAAACATGTCTAAACCTGTCATTGGTTTTATCGGTCTTGGCCTTATGGGCGGCAATATGGTCGAGAATTTACAAAACAGAGGCTATACGCTAAACGTAATGGACCTTAATAAAGATGCTGTTGCAGCGTGTGTTGCTCGCGGCGCCACTGCAGCAAATTCAGCTAAAGAACTTGCTGAGGCTAGTGACATTGTAATGCTGTGTCTTACGACTTCAGCTATCGTTGAAAAGGTTGTTTACGGCGACGAAGGTATCCTGGCGGGTATCAAAGAAGGTTCTGTTTTAATCGACTTCGGTACATCTATTCCTACATCAACGCAAAAAATCGGCGCTGATTTAGCGGCCAAAGGCGTTGGTATGATTGATGCACCTCTTGGTCGCACACCAGCTCACGCAAAAGACGGCCTGTTAAACATCATGGCTGCAGGTGATATCGATACGTTCAATAAAGTAAAACCTGTTCTTGAAGAGCAAGGTGAGAACGTATTCCACCTAGGTGCTCTAGGTGCGGGTCACACGACCAAACTAATCAACAACTTCATGGGCATGACAACAGTATGTGCTATGTCACAAGCATTTGCGGTAGCTGATTTAGCTGGCGTTGATCGTCAACAATTATTCGATATCATGTCAACGGGTCCTTCGAATTCACCGTTTATGCAATTCTGTAAGAATTACGCAGTAGATAACAACAGTGACTTAGGCTTCTCAATTGCCAATGCCAACAAAGATCTTGGTTACTTCTTAAAGATGGTTGAAGATTTAGGTACGGTTTCAGAAATTGCTCAAGGTTCTTCTTCGAACTTACAGGCAGCGTTTGATGCTGGTATGGGGAATGGCAACGTTCCTGAAATCTTTGATTATTTTCTTACATTAAAAAAGTAAGAACAAAAAGTTATTAGAAAGGCGCGGCGACCCTCTTTAACAGAGATATGGTTACCGCGCTTTTTACACAAAAGGTATGGGTACTTTGATGGTTTAATGGGCGAGAAGCGGATGACGCTAAACGTTTACACTGAACAACTTAAACTAAGTACGTTGTTAAACAAGTACCAAAACCATTAGGAAATATGAAAATGCAAAAGCAAAGTGAACATTTTTTATGTGGTAACGAGACTGAAATTGAAGATTTAGGCGGTGGCCTAAAGCGTCAGATGTTGGGTTACAACCATGAATTAATGGCGGTTAAAGTCTGGTTTGACAAAGGCGCAGAAGGTTATGTGCACAAGCATCGTCACTCTCAGGTAACCTATGTGGAAGAAGGTGAATTTCACTTCAGCATCGATGGTGTTGTAAAAGTGATGAAAGCCGGTGATAGCTGTTTGATCCCTCCTCATGTTGAGCACGGCGCAGTGTCTCCTACCGGTGGTATCCTTATTGATACTTTTAGCCCGGCTCGTGAAGACTTCATCGAAGAATAATTAATAAAAGAACAATAAAAAATAAGAGGTACAACAAGATGCAAGTGAAAGGATTACGTTGGTGGGTGATCATGCTGATTGCTCTCGCCACCATCATTAACTACATCGACCGTCAGGCTCTAAGTGTACTATGGCCTGATATCGTTGAAGATTTATTCCCGGATGAATCTGCGCTAGAGCGTAAGCAAATTTACGCCAATATTTCTATTGTGTTTGTATTTGCCTATGCTTTTGGTCAGGCGATTTTTGGTAAAATCTTCGATTGGGTTGGTACCCGAATCGGTTTTGTTCTTTCCATTGGTGTCTGGTCATTGGCTACCGTTGCCCATGCATTTGCTCAGGGCGTTTTAAGCTTCAGTATTTTCCGCGCTATTTTAGGTGTGGCAGAAGCGGGGAACTGGCCTGGTGCCGCCAAAGGTAATGCCGAATGGTTTCCAACCAAAGAGCGTGCCCTGGCGCAAGGTATTTTTAACTCAGGCGCCGCCATCGGCGGTATCATTGCTATCCCGCTTATTGCATTCTTAACCGTTTATTTTAGCTGGAAGATGGTATTTGTTATCGTTGGTTTAGTGGGGCTTTTATGGCTTATCCCATGGTTAGTGTTAGTGAAAGCGCCACCGGGTTCTCACCCTTGGATCAGCGAAGAAGAGCGTGAGTATATTCTTACCGGTCAGCGCCGTACTGAAAGTACAGACGATGGTGTAGAAGAGGAAGAATATAACCCGAGTACCGGTGAGTTGCTATCTCGTAAGCAAAGCTGGGGTGTGATTATCGCATCGGCTGCTATCGATCCAATTTGGTGGTTGTTCGTATTCTGGATCCCAATTTACCTTAATGAAGTGTACGCCATGGATGTTAAATCTATCGGTATTTATGGTTGGGTACCGTATGTAGGTGCTATGTTTGGTGCCTGGTTTGGTGGATTGTTGGCGCAAAACCGCATGAAAGCCGGATGGAGTACCGATAAAACTCGTAAGTTAACCATTACTTTGGGCTGTTTAATCATGTTGCCGGCCTTACTGGCGATGGCAAACCCTGGTGCGCCTGCGGTTGCAGTAATGATTATGGCGGTGATCCTGTTTGGTTTCCAGACGGCGATTGGTAATGTCCAAACCCTTCCAAGTGACTTATTGGGCAAAAAATCGGTTGGTACACTAGCGGGTATTTCCGGTATGGCAGCGAAACTTGGTGCGGTTGGCCTAACGGCGCTTGTACCAATTTTAACGGCTGATGGTAACTATACGCCTGCGTTTGTTATCGGTGCGTCTTTGGCAATCATCGCCATGGCGGCGGTATGGATTCTTATCCCGAAAGTTGAGCCATTGAAAAAACTTAAATAAACAACCCGTTTATAGATAAAAAGCAGTAGCCCAAAGCTACTGCTTTTTTTATGCCTTCTTAAAAAATCCATACTTAGAAGCCATAACATAGACACCCATCGTTTATGGCATAAGCGGTCTTCAATGCCATAACTTAGACACCCATCGGTTCCACCATAATCTGTCTTAACATAGACACCCAGCAATATATTCACCTAGCACAAGTTAAAAAGTTGGCTACGCTAATGCCATAACTTAGACACCCATCGGTTCCACCATAATCTGTCTTAACATAGACACCCAGCAATATATTCACCTAGCACAAGTTAAAAAGTTGGCTACGCTAATACTTAACCGTATATTCCAAGGACAGGAATCATGCCAACCCCGAGAAAACAGCAAGTCTGCCTTCAGGCTACGCCATATTATCATTGCATTAGTCGCTGCGTACGACGAGCGTATTTATGCGGAGTAGATAAGGCAACCAATGTTAGTTATGAACATCGGCGCGGTTGGATAGAACAAAGGCTATTGTTTTTGGCGCAGGTATTTTGTATCGATGTCTGTGCGTATGCTGTGATGAGTAATCATAGTCATTTAGTACTCCATATTAATAAGAAAAAAGCGTTGCAATTGACTGACAGACAAGTCGTTATGCGTTGGCATCAGGTCTGTAAAGGAACTGAAATCACTAGGCAATTTGAAACGAATGGTCAGGTAGATGTGTATCAGGAATCAACTTTAAAAAGTAGTATAGGCATCTATAGAAAACGCTTATTTGATATTAGCTGGTTTATGAGACTCCTAAATGAGCCGATAGCAAGGATGGCCAATGCAGAGGATGATTGTACTGGGCGATTTTGGGAAGGAAGGTTCACTAGTCAGGCACTGTTGGATGAAGCTGCGCTGTTAGCTTGTATGGCTTACGTAGAGCTGAATCCAATTAGGGCAGGTAAATCTAAGACTCCAGAGACTTCTCAATATACAAGCATCAAGCTACGGATCGAAGCGGCGTTAAAGAAAAAGCAGCCACAAGAATTGATGACATTTGACGGTGGTTCTAACGATAAATTGAATGGCTGTTTGCCGTTTCTACTTCAAGATTATATTGAACTCGTGGACTTAACAGGGCGATCCATACGAGATAAAGACTCCGGATACATAGATATTCACATACCAAATATTCTAACGAGACTAAATATTTCTGCTGATAACTGGTTAAACCTAACCACAAAATTTGAAATTCATTTTAAAGGTCCTGTTGGACAATGCGCTGCATTGAGGTATTTTTGTGAACTTCAAAATCGAATTCGACGGCCGAATTTGTTTTCTAGTCGGACATTGTTCGGCAATTAATAAAATTGTTCAAAAAAGACATTAATGTGAATTAGTAAACATAGCGAGCCTAGTTCAGGCCTCATGCTGGTTTTTATCGCAATTATCCACCAAACATTTCCTCGCTTTTTTATTAGAATCTGATCTTCACTTCTTCGAAACACAAAAAGCTCCGATTAGCGTTTCTGAATGATTAAAAACCATAGATGATAACGATGGGGGTCTCAATGATCCTCTTATATGTATGCGCAGTGTGGCTATTATTGGTACTTACTCATGGGTGTCTAAATAATTCTCTACTTTGTGTTAATGTGAATAAGTAGACATAGAGAGCCTGGTCCTGGCCTCATGCTGGCTTTTATTGCAACTATCCATCAACAATCTTCTCGCTTTTTTCTTAAAATCTGATCTTCACTTCCCTGAAACACAAACAGCTCCGATTAGCGCTTCTGAACAATTCAAAACCATAGATGATAACGTGGGTGTCTCAATGATCCTCTTATATATCTGCGCAGTGCGGTTATTATTGGTATTTACTCATGGGTGTCTAAATAATTCTCTGTGGTTGTAAAAACCACTCCGATGAGGAATTGATATAACCAACTTATCTTTGGAATTTTTATATTTTTCTCATGGGCCGTTTCAGCTTTTAGTTGTTTGGCTTTTTGAATTAGACAAATGTGTAATCTAAACTAGTCTGTTTAACTCTGGCGCTCAATTTTGGGTGCCCATTTCGGAGACGAATATGAATACTAACTTATTAACAGGTCTGCTGTTTTTCTTTTTCAGTATGTTTGCGATGCAACATGCTTATGCTGATGATGAACCACCGTTTATTGGTGGAAATTATTGGGAGGTTACAGGCGTCAAAGTAGCGGATGGAGCTGGGTTAAAATATGCTAAGTGGTTAGCCAGTGAATTACGTGAAAACCTTGAATTTTCCAAGTCTGAAGGCTGGATCGAAGATTACTATATCATCAGCAATGTGCATCCACGTTCTGATGAGCCTGATCTTTATATTGTCAGTGTTTTTAAAAATATGGCGTCAGTCGAAGAGGATGAACAACGACGCAAGAAGTATATGGCCTGGGCTAAGAAAAGTATGGATAAAATGCAAAGTGAAAGCGGTGACCGTGCAGAATATCGCACCATCATGAGCACATCATTACTTCAAGAAATGAAGTTTAGACAATAGTGGCAGACGTAATTGGTATTAAATCCATATTAGGGACCTTTCCTCTGAGTGGATTCAATGCAGAACTATCGCCAACAACGTAACGAACAAAGGTTCACCCTAACGCTGATAAGCCTCTAGGGTGATACCTTTATTTACCACACCACCGTTTAACACTTTATGGCCATAAAACTTAACAATATCGTTATGTTTTCAATGGTATAAACCATCTAATACAATGAGTTAACGATGAAGTCGAGAACGGTATCGCCACTTTCCTTGTAACTTAAATCAAACAGTGATTCTGGTTTATTTACCATCCCACGCTCGACGAGCTCATTGATAACATCAAAATCCAATAATCCGGTTTTACCTACCAGAAGATTGTCAATGGAGCCTTGTTTGGCAAGTGCCAGAACATCACGAAAGCCTCGCAAGTAAAGAAAGTCCTTGGTAAAGCCACCGCCGCGATATACCCGGGTTGTTAAGTTAAATGCAAAGGCTTTGTCCAACTCAAATTCATTGAGCAATGCATGATAGGTTTTGACAAAATCATTGTGCTCGAGCATGTATTTGACCGCGATCACGCGTAATGCAATGGTTTGTAGTCGAGAAATTGTCAGGCTCCCTGAACAATATTCACTATATAACGCCAGTCCTTCCTGAGTATAAGTATTGCCAGCTAAACCCAGGCTAAACACTTTTAAAGGATGCTGTTTGGCATTAATTGTGGTCAGCATATGGATGCCCAATTCATGGTAGGCAAATGCGTGGATCTCTTTATTACTAAATCTTGCATCTTTATTAATCAAAAGCAGTGCTTTGTCATTATTTACCATGGCTTTGGCGACAATTTTTGCTGATTTTTCCACTCGGCATTTTAATCCCCAGTCCGATGCCTGTTGGCGAAAATATTCAACCGCTTGATCGGCAGACAGATATTGTTCATCAACATTATTTTCAGGTTTCAAATGCAATAAAAATCGGGCATTGGCAATGTCAGTCTGACTTGGCTCACCATAATATTTCAACGAGTTGTAGATAAAATCGTCGGTGCCAATCGTGGTAAGTAAATCTATCTTGTTTGCCAGGTTGTCGATAACGTGCCGGTATAATTGGGCAATCCCAGCATCGAGAATATTGTCCACTTCAAGCTTATACAATTGCTCCCGAAAGCTATAGGGGTCAATATTTAACTGTCGATAGGTAAACGCCGGCGATAGATAGCTATTGCGTTTTAAAAATTTATTTCGTTGTGCTGTGAGGTTCACCGGATTAATAAAATTGAGCGTTTCTATGTGACGACTCAGGCTAAACAATTGTTTATCAAGATTGATCACTTCTGCGCCGATATTGGATGACAGTATGTCGGCTTTACGGACGCTTTTTTTGGAGCCATAACGGCGCACAAAGTAAGCCGCAGTTTCGGAAATGGCATCTTTGAATCCAGCTTTTAGATCTTCCAATACCAAAGGGTAAGCGTCGCCTGATGTTTCATCCATAAAAACTTTCTTTACCTCAGTTGGTAATACCAAGGTATTGTCAAAATGCGAATTTACATGGGTGATCAAGTAGCCTCGGCCATGGAAAACTTCATCGGTTGCCGCTCTGACCTTAATATTTGGCAGCTCTATTTGATTGAGTTGCTTTTCAAAATAATTGACCACACGACCCCAACGCTCAACATCAATTTGTCCAGAACCGATATTAAACGTTGGCGTGTCTTTTTCTATACGCTTGTAATTGTATGAATGGATGTCAAAGACGATGGCATTTTTAAACTCTGTTTCGATGACCTCGATAATCGCTTCCAGAACATTATAAAACGACTGATGCTTGCGATGACTGTTACTTCGTTGCTTTTGACTCAAGGGCTTATGCCAAACCTGCTTATTCCAGGCCGTTTTAAAATAGGTCGATAGCGTTTTGGCGCGATTTAAGTCATATTCAAAGCGCGAATCATTACCAATCAGTTGAATCGGAAATGATGAAATAAGCTCATCGGTGTATGGGTCTTCCTCAAAATAGCGCTCTTGCTTCGTTAACAAAAAGCTTTTCTGTAACTCGTCACGAAGACGATGACCATTGTGGATAGCAGCGCAGATGACCGGTGTATACTCGTCAATTTTTACGGTGAATGCACCGTCAGCAACTTCAGCGTGGAAACACTCTCGATTTTTAATGCGGGCAATACACGCTTGTTCAGACAGCATTAGCATCTTCGATCACCTGACGAAATTCAGTTTTTCGGCTCATCACCAGTTCTTTGGCGTGGACTACACTTTCAACAAAATCGATTACCTGTGCCTGCAATTTTGCTCGGTTCAGTTTATTTATCCGCACTATGCCACCAGGGCTTAACACATTTACTTCGATTAACTTACCACCAATGACATCAATTCCCGTGAAATACAATCCATCACGAACCAGCTTTGGCCCGATGTATTTGCACAGTTTTTTCTCCTGAGCCGTTAATTTGTGTTTCACCACAGAACCGCCGGCATGAACATTTGAGCGGACATCATCAGAGGCTGGAATGCGCTTCATCGCGCCAATCGGCTCGCCATTTAGCATCAATATACGCACATCGCCTTCCTGGGCGCCTTCCACATAATCTTGTAAAATTACGTAGTTGCTGCCTTTACCATGCTCATCCCCACCAATGTAGAAATCGAGTAAAGACTTAAAGCTTTGCTTGGCACTTTTTTCCAGAACAATGACGCCACGACCGCCAAAACCATCCAATGGTTTGAGGATCATGCGATTAGAATCGGATTCTTGAAAAATACGTTCCAGATAATCCCGATTTTTAGAAACATGGGTTGCCGGGATAAATTCGCTCGCTGTATCCTGAAACGATGCCGTGTAGATTTTATTGTTGGCAATCCGCAGGCCATCCAGATCATTCATGATGAAGGTATCGCCACGAACTGAATCGAGAAAGTTCAGCGCCAACGTATCTAACGGGGGATTGGCCCGCATGATTATCGCATCAAATCCTGCCAGAGGCAGTTGTGCTCGCTTGAAATCAGCATTTTTGTAAAAGCTCGGAATATTATCCGAACACTTGTTTTTCTTGGTGAATACTTCACAAAAAGCACTGGCAACGCTGTCGCGTATGGTGAGATTATTGACGGTCGACAGGGCCACCGTATGGCCCCGTTTAACACATTCGTGAATTAAGCGAAGGGTAGAGTCATTTTCTGGATCCACACGATCCCACGGGTACATAATAAAGCAAATTTTCATCGGCTTAGCCTTAACGTTAAGCGAGTTAAATAACTGTATGGTAGCAGCGATATAATTTTTCGCGGAGCATATAGAAAATAATTGTAATATGCTTGCAAATAATTTTTATCGATAACAAAAATATTGCTTATTAATCGCGGAATTTTATGTAACCCTTAAGCGAATCCTTCCTGAAGAGTCTGCCACGACTCTGGTTTACCATTGCTTCTCGAAAAGCTGTGAAAGGATTTATTCTTCTCTACCGCCGCCAAATATTTTTTCCACAAGCGAACGGGATAAAGGGAACTTTCGTCATGGCGTTGCATGTCGTGAATAAAACGAAGCTCTTCTTCGTTGTCTGGCTCTAAAACACCGTCACATAAGTCCTGAAATGTTTTTCCGTATTCCTGCAATTCCAGTGATTCACGGCGATTAAAATAGCCGCTTCTGGATATGCCATGGACAAATGACTGCTCACCATAAAAAGGTGATTTTCCTTTGCGAATCGTAGTCTGCATGTGATTCTCCTGTACAGATTGACTTAACAATTCTTTCATCAACAGAAGGTCGGACAAATCGCTTCCTGTTGAAAAGAAAACAACCGAGTATTGAACTTGGGGTAATGCTTAACTGATACCAATTGAGTTGAATCTAGGAGAAAATTTTATAAAAGAAAATCAAAAAATATTTGTCGTAAAGACAATATTTATTTACTTTGGGAGTAATTAAATATTTGTGGCGAACAACATGGACTTAAGAGTATATAAAACCTTTCTTGCTGTAGCTGAATATAAGCATTTTGGGCGTGCAGCTGAAACCTTATATATCACTCAGGCAGCTGTCAGTGCCAGAATTAAGCAGCTGGAAGAATTTTACGCAACACAGTTACTGATTCGTGAAAAAAATAATCTGCGCTTAACTTCTGCAGGAGAAGCTTTGCTGGCCCACGCCCATCTTCTCGTCAGTCAAATGGAACAATCGAAGCTCAGTGTTTCAATCGCTGATCAACAAAAACTGTCGTTTAACATTGCCGCGACCCCTAACGTATGGGACGCATTTTTTAGCTCGCGAATTCGTGAGGCATTAGAGCTTTTTGATACGTTAGTGTTGGGTACCGAAATTTCTGTGCGCGAAGCAATTCAACGCAAGCTTGATGAACGCACATTGGATGTCGGGTTATTAACGGATCCAATAAAGGACGACGACTTTGTCAACGAATTAATCGGTCACTTTGATTTGTCTTTAGTCGGCAACCGACCCGATTTTAGTGCCAGCGTCGATGATTATATACTCGTCGATTGGGGGATCACCTTTCAAAAAGAGCATGCCTTGCATCATAAGGTATTACCCAGTTTTAAAACCTCTACGGCGATGATAGCTTTGGAACTGATCCTTTCTAAAGGCGGTTTCGCGTATCTGCCAACATCCCTGATAGATGACTATATCGATGATAAGTCTCTTTATCTGATTGCATCACCATTACAGATTAAGCGACCAATTTATATGGTGTTTAGAAAAAACAGCAGTCATGAATTACTGGTTAATGAATTTCGAAAACTGTTTGCCAGAATTCAATGACCTTTGAGTTTCTCCGGTAAATTTGCAACGTTGCTCTAGTCAGTATTTGCAAAATTATTTGTCTTATCCATAGAAATAATTCGTTGGTGATTTGACCGCTAACTTCTTATGCTTGCAGCGCTTTTATAGGAGAAGACCATGAAAAAGCTATATTTGTTATTGGCGCTATTTGTCGCATCAACGTCAACAGTGGCGAATGAACAAACAAACACCATTGATACAGAGTTTGTCAAAGAAGTGTATGAGTATTGCATCAGTATGCAGTCCAAGGACTATCTGGATAAAGATTTGTTGTTAGAATGCATAAACTTAGAGCTTAAATATTATGAGCATAGTCAGTTTAAAAGCATCGACGACATCGAAAAAATTGCTCTGAATCAAATCAATAACCAAGAATAGTCGCTCGCCGTTTAGCGTTCCTGGCTGGCTTGAGAATAAAGCATCTCACACCGTTGTTGATGCGGCCAGCCATTATCCCAAATAGGTATTTTATAAATTCAAATATATTTATGTAATTCATTTGATTACAATGGATTATGGCTCCTATTGGATCAAAGCCGATTTGAATTTTTTACACCGCTCTTTTTATTTACCGGACAAATTTAATGCACTCAAAACTGCTGATAACCCTGTTAATTGTGATTTTTTGCTGGTTATTAAAAACCCTAGTTACCCGGGGCCTTAAAGCAAAATCCAGCCGTACCGGTGCAGATAATCGGCATACCTTAAATACCATAAAAAATATTCTTAACCTGTTGATGGTTATCGCTATTTTCGTTGTGTGGAGCGTAGAGTTGCAAAAATTTGCGCTCTCTGTTGCCGCGTTTGTCGTTGCCATCGTCTTGGTCACTAAAGAAATTATTCAGTGTTTTATCGGTTTTATCTATATCCAGAGTACCGCCCCATTTCGTATTGGCGACTGGATTAAAATAGGTGATCATACGGGCGAAGTATCAGAGACAGACTGGGCAAAGGTCATTTTGCTGGAAGTCGATCCTGCGACGTACGGTTATACCGGTAAAAGTGTGTTTATTCCCAATAATCAGTTTATGACGTCGTCATTGAAAAACCTGAATTTCATGCGCCGTTACGTTAATCACACTTTTTCCGTGGTGAAAGAAAATACCGAGGTGAACCCATTTCTTTTAAAGCCGGCTTTATTAGAAAAGGCAGCGATTTATTGTCAGGATTTTAATGAGGTCGCTGAACGGTACAATGCGCTGATTGAAAATCGTTTGGATGTGAAAATTTCCGGACCTGAGCCGGATATCCATATATCGACCACAGATTTGGGGCGCATAAAGGTAAGCTTTAGTGTGTTTTGTCCAACCGGCGAGGCATTTGAGATTGAGCAAAAACTCACCAGTGATTTGCTTACCTTGTGGCGAGAATTCGAATTAAAGACTGAAAAGATGATAACGAGCGAGTGAGAAGAATGAGTGATAACCAGGCTTTAAATATCGATATCGATGAGTTAATTAACGAACTGGCTTCTGCAGATTTTGTGTTGCCAGAAACGTTTCAAGGGTTAAATGCTTATCAATGGGCGTCGATATTTGAAAGCTTGTTGAATTCTCAACGTTTATTGCTTTGGCAATCGGTACCTGCGGAGCTAAAAAGTAGCGTACTTTCGGAAATGCGCGAAGACGCTCGAGGCCATTTCTTATCGGAATTATCCCAGACCAATATTGAAGAAGCCGTGGTTACGGGCAGTAACACGGAAGTGGTCGAAATCTTTGATTCACTTCCGGAAAAAACCATTGTTCGTCTGATCAAAAAACTGGCTCCGGATTCACAAAGTCAGGTAGAAACGTCGCTAAGTTATACCAGCGAGCAAGTGGGCAGGTATGCAAACCAAGAGGTTTATACCATCGCCTCTGCTGCACTGGTGGAAGATGTGCTGCGGGAGTTGAAAACAGAAGAACATTTTCATGATGGTCATGCCTATGTGGTCATTGACAGTGATGCGACTTATGTTGGTGAAGTGTTTATTAATGAGTTGCTTGCCGCCGAAGGGGCACAAACCATTAATGAGTTAGTACATAAAGCCGATGCGAGTATTTCCGCGACCTTGTCTTTATTGGAAGCATCCAATATTGTTCGTGGCAGTCAACGCTCATTATTGCCAGTGATTGATGAACAGGGCCGATTCGTCGGTAATTTTTCCGTTCAGGATGCATTGGATGTTTTTCAGGAGCATTATGAAAGCCAGCTGGCCCATTTGGGACAAGTGAGCGACGAAGATTTGTATGCGCCAATATTACTCAGTGCCAGACGCCGGGCGGTTTGGCTCGGCATCAATTTACTTACCGCATTTTTGGCATCGGCGGTTATCGGGTTGTTTGATAAAGTCCTGATTGAAGTCGTTGCACTCGCCGTTTTAATGCCGATTGTTGCCAGTATGGGCGGGATCACCGGCAGTCAAACATTGACGCTAGCGATCCGAGGGATCGCCACAGGGCAATTAAACAGTTCCAATTTCACCTATTTACGCCGCAAAGAAGTTATTGTCGCTGCACTTAACGGCCTGGTATGGGCATTGGTTGTCGGTGCGATTGCCTATGTATGGTTTGATAATCCTTTGGTTGCGATCATTCTTGCTCTGGCACTGATCATTAATATGTTGGTGGCATCCATTTGCGGTATTGTGATCCCCAGATTACTCGATCGGGTTGGTATTGATCCTGCCCTGGCAGGGTCTGTCATACTAACCACCATTACCGATGTGGTCGGCTTTATGGTGTTTCTTGGCGGAGCCACGGTGATCTTTTTGTCTTGATGTGAGCCTTGCATGCACCGCCCTTGGATTCCATGACGGTATAAGGGAATGGGGGACGCTGGAACATTAACTTACTATCGGGCAAAGACCGGGCGGTAATGTCTAGGTTAATCTGTATGCAAAAAATACGCGACCCCATACTTAGATGTATAGGTAATATAGGCAATCATTGGTAATTGCTACGCTTATCGAGAGCCCAATTGGCTATGCTCAATAGTGCTCTTTTGAAGGGCTACCTAATCTTTTCCGGCGGTAGGTTCGTAAACATTGTTATGATCCTTCAAAAGTCCGATGCCAATGCGAAAAACGCTATATTGTTTTACTCATGATTTACGCTTGGCCGACAACCAGTTACTGCAAAACGCGGTCGACCGAAGTCATGAAATAGCCTTCATCTATGTTGTTGATCCCGTGTGGTTCAAACCAACCAATTACCAGCAATTGCCCATGGGGGCGATACGTTGGCAATTTACTTGCCAGGCTTTGCGCGATCTGGAAGTTCAGCTTCAATCGTATGGCCATGTGCTAAACGTGGTGCTCGGGTCGCCCGTCAATGCACTAACCAGCTTGCTCAAACACGCTGGCTTTGACACCTTGGCCATGGCAAATCCTATCGGTTTATTTGAACGTCAACAGCGCAATGCCGTCTCAAAAGCACACTCTCAGGTTGCTTTTCTGACAGATTGGTCCCAGACGCTTTACACCCCGGCGCAGTTGCGATCCGCTCAAGCACTGCCAGATAAACAACAAGGCTGGAAGAGCTTCAGTTATTTTCGCAAAAAAGTAGAAAAAGCCGGGGTACTCCCGTTTGCCGCACAAGCCTTCAACGCGCAATCCTTCAATGCCCGGCCTGTTAAATCCGTAGATATTGAAAATGTCTTTGCCGATAATCAATCTTTATCCTTGTTAACTCAGGCGCAAAGGGTTTCACTTTGCCAACCTGACGCTGCGCATCCGCAGGATCCCATCCCCGGTCAACCGGATATAGACCAGCCTGACAAAAGCCAACTCAGTGATAGTCAATCTAGCAATAGTCAATCTAGCAATAGTCAATCTAGCAATAGCCATGCTAGCGAACGTCCACTAAATAACCGTCAGCTTCGTAACAGTCAGCTAAGTCAACACCCATTCCAATATCGGGGTGGCGAAACCGCTGGATGGCAACACATGCTGGATTATTTTGCCAGCGGCGCTGCGTCGACCTATAAAAATACCCGAAATGCACTCGATGGCTGTTTTAACAGTACAGGGTTTAGCCCGTATCTTGGCATCGGTAATATTTCCCCTCGCCAGATTTATTACCACTTAAAACAGTATGAGCAGGATCATGGCGTTAATGAATCCACTTATTGGATTTACTTTGAATTGTTATGGCGTGAGTACTTCCAATGGTTGGCGTTGATGCTTGAACAGCGACTGTTCCGCTTTCGCGGATTAGCTCGCTCAGCGCCTTTGACCAGTTTCTTCCCGGAGCGGTTTGCAAAGTGGTGTCAAGGCAATACGCCATATGCCATTGTGAATGCTTGTATGCAGCAATTGAATTCGACCGGATTTATGTCCAACAGAGGCAGACAATTGGTGGCTAGCTGTCTGGTTAATGAACTTGGCATCGATTGGCGTTACGGTGCGGCGTATTTTCAGCAACAGTTAATCGACTATGATGTTGCGAGTAACTGGGGAAATTGGCAATACATTGCCGGCGTTGGTGTTGATCCCCGCGGCGGCCGGCATTTCAATTTACAAAAACAAACGCAGATGTTTGACCCAGATGGCGTATTTATTGAAACCTGGCAGGGGAGAGGTGATGGTGCATCGCTTGATTCGGTCGATATGGTTGATTGGCCAATAATGCTCGAAGGTGAACGATAATGCGGGCAGCTAACAATGCTTCTAAACTTTGTCCAGTGTGTCAACGTTGCTTTGAGTGGCGAAAAAAATGGGAACGCGATTGGGACAAGGTGAAATATTGCTCAAAACGTTGTGCAGGTATGCGCAATATGAAGGTCCTTAGCAATTCGGTTAAGCGCGCCAGTTTTAACGATGATAGGCAAAAAGCGAAGAGGCAATGATGAAAACTCGTTATCAACGTTTACGGCTAATACTTGGGGATCAGCTAAACGCCGGCCATTCTTGGTATCAAAATGTGGACGGTGACACGCTCTACATTATCGCAGAACTTCACCAGGAAACCGATTATGTGCGTCATCATGTGCAAAAGATTTGCGCTTTTTTCTCTGCGATGGAACATTTTGCTAATGGCTTGCGGCAATTGGATCTCGACGTCGTTCATTTGACCCTCGATGATACGGTACGCTTTAACGATTTGCCCGATTTGCTTCGCCACTATTGTGATCAGTATCAAATTCAGGAGTTTCAATATCAATTGCCGGATGAGTACCGTCTTCGCCGTCAACTCGCGGATTTTTCCAGCTCGCTGGCCATTCGTTACCGTGCGGTTTCGACCGAGCATTTTTTTATCGATGATGCTCAGTTATCGCAACATTTTGAATCGGGAAAGCGCCATCAGATGGAAGCGTTTTATCGAAAAATGCGACGCCGTTTCAATGTCTTGATGCAAGGCGATGAGCCCGAAGGAGGGCTGTGGAATTACGACAAAGACAATCGCAATAAATTAAAGCCTGATGATTTAAAGACAGTGCCCGAACCCTGTATGTTCGCCAACGATGTCAGTGACATTTTAGCGCGATTGACCCGACATCAAGTTCAGACTTTAGGGGAGGCGCAGGATAGGCTGTTATGGCCGGTTAATCGTCAACAGTCTCTAGAACTACTGGAGCATTTTTGTCGTTTTTGCCTGCCGAACTTTGGTACGTTTCAGGATGCGATGACCGACAAACTTGACCCTTTTGGTGAGGATAAGCAATGGAGTTTGTTTCATTCCCGTCTGTCTTTTTCGCTGAACAGTAAAATGCTGTCGCCGCAGGAAGTCATCGATCGAGTGGTTGAATGCTATCAGCTTAATCAAGCGCAGATCAGCTTGTCTCAGGTAGAAGGTTTTGTGCGCCAAATCCTTGGCTGGCGAGAGTTTATTCGCGGCATTTACTGGGCCAATATGCCGCAATATGCGACCTTGAATACATTGCAGGCTTCACGGACATTACCAGACTGGTTCTGGACCGGGAAAACCCAAATGCGCTGCTTGCACCATGCCATTTCCCAATCCTTGCTCTTTGCCTATGCACACCATATTCAACGGTTAATGATCACCGGAAATTTTTGTTTGATTGCAGGAATCGATCCAAATCAGGTCGATGCCTGGTATTTAGGGATTTACGTGGATGCCATTGAATGGGTAGAACTTCCAAACACCCGAGGAATGAGTCAATTCGCCGATGGCGGGATTGTTGGTTCCAAGGCTTATGCTGCCAGTGGTAATTATGTCAACAAAATGAGTGATTATTGTGGTGATTGTCACTATGAGGTAAGGGAGATTGATACTGACAACGCCTGCCCACTGAATGCGCTGTACTGGCATTTTATGAGCCGCAATATCGACAAATTTTCAGCCAATCCCCGTACCCGCATGGTTTATGCAAACTGGCAAAAGAAAACGGCTGAACAACAAACGTCGATTTTAGAAAAAGCCGATCAACTTTTGCGTCGGATTGACGAAGTATAGTAACGGTTTTGTAGCATTGATATCCAGACATATTATGCGTCGTTTCCTCCTGACTACACCCTCCTAAATACGTAGTAGACATTGGCTAGCAATAGCACAATTTTTAATACAACGATGGCACTATCGGTGAAATCGCTATGCTTTTACACAACGCGGTTTCCGCAACTTTTCCAATGCCATCTTAACTGCTAAGATAAAGCCAATTTTATCCTCTACAGAGAATCTGTTTATGTCATTATTAAATGCCGAAAATCAGGGCATTGCCTTACATGTCATTAATCATCAGGACTATCAGGCCTGGTTGCAAAATCAACAACCTAATGTGGTGCAATGGTTAACCGCGACTGGTTTTGAGGGCAAGGGCATGAGCTTGATCCCGTCAGCCGATGGTAATATTGCGTGTGTGGTATTTGCGGTAAAAGATAGCCGTGAGTTTTTTGCCTGTGGTGATTTGGCGAATCAGTTGCCAGCGGGACAATATTTTTTGCATGCCAATGATGACGATAAAATCGCGATTGCGTTTGGATTTTTAACCGGTACCTATCGGTTTGAACGTTATAAATCTTCTAAGCAGGCTCTGCCTGTTCTAGCCGTTGGCGACCAGACCATAGTCGATAAGGCAACAGAGCTGGCCAAAGCAACCGCACTTGTCAGAGATCTGGTAAACACTCCGGCCCAAGATATGATGCCGCAGCATTTGTCTGAAGTCAGTGCTCAGCTCGCCGTTGAGTTTGGTGCTGAGTTTAGTGAAGTTGTTGGTGATGACTTACTTACCGAAAACTACCCGACTATACACGCGGTTGGTCGTGCCAGTCAGCATCAACCCAGATTACTGGATATCCGCTGGGGCGATAAACAGGCACCGAAACTCACCTTAGTGGGGAAAGGCGTGTGTTTTGACAGTGGTGGATTGGATGTAAAGCCCGCCGCAGGTATGCGTTTAATGAAAAAAGACATGGGCGGCGCTGCCCATGTACTCGGGCTGGCCCGGATGATCATGGCCTTTAATCTCAATGTTAATTTACGGGTATTGATCCCCGCAGTTGAAAATGCCATTGCGGGTAATGCGTTCCGACCCGGCGACGTTATTACCACCCGTAACGGATTGACCGTGGAAATTGATAATACCGACGCCGAAGGTCGCTTGGTATTATGCGATGCGTTGGATGTTGCATTAGAAGATGAGCCTGAGCTTATCGTCGATTTTGCGACGTTAACCGGAGCGATGCGAGTTGCCCTTGGGACAGAACTTCCGGGTTTTTTTGCCACCAAAGATGCTACCGCTCAAGGCATCACCGATGCGGGATTAACCAATCAGGATCCTGTTTGGCGGATGCCACTACACCAACCGTATATGAACATGTTGCAAAGCGATATTGCTGATCTCAGTAACTGTGCCTCTGGCCCATTCGGTGGTGCGATTACCGCAGCCCTATACTTACAAAAATTCTTGCCTGATGATATTGATTGGTGCCACTTTGACGTGATGGCCTACAATATTCGCGCCTTACCAGGTCGACCAAAGGGCGGTGAAGCGTTTGGTATACGAGCGGTGTTTGATTACTTGCAAACGCGGTTTAGTTAATCCGCGTTTTAAAAGGTGTCACCTGGGATAAAATTTTCAGCGCAAATTTTATTCCGCTTAGATCTTTGGCTGTCACCCAGGATAAAATTGGCTAGCTAGATTTTATCCATCCGAGATTTTAGATTGTCACCTTATCGCGATGTGTTTTTCGCGATTGTCAGCTTGAGGCGTTGTTGTCTATCGCCTCTGTCACTCAGGATAAAATTGGATAGCTAGATTTTATCCATCCGAGCTTTTAGTTTGTCAGCTTATCGCGATGTCTTATTCGCGATTGTCAGCTTGAGGCGTTGTTGTCTATCGCCTCATGTCACCCTGACAAAATTTGTTTGTTAATTTTGGCTGTCACCTGGAATAAAATTTTCAGCGCAAATTTTATCCAACCGAGATTTTAGTTTGTCACCTTATCGCGATGTGTTTTTCGCGATTGTCAGCTTGAGGCGTTGTTGTCTATCGTCTCATGTCACCCTGACAAAATTTGTTTGTTAATTTTGGCTGTCACCCGGGATAAAATTGGCTAGCTAGATTTTATCCATCCGAGCTTTTAGTTTGTCAGCTTATCGCGATGTGTTTTTCGCGATTGTCAGCTTGAGGCGTTGTTGTCTATCGTCTCATGTCACCCTGACAAAATTT
>NZ_JBHZSG010000038.1:20280-35402 GCF_043642205.1 Thalassotalea litorea
GTTTGTTAATTTTGGCTGTCACCCGGGATAAAATTGGATAGCTAGATTTTATCCCAGTAAGGCTTCTCCCCGAATCGTTCGGCGAAAAAATCGATAAAGGCTCTAACTTTAGGCGCCAGTAATCGAGCACTGGGATACACCGCCCAGATATCGGTGTCAGAGGTTAATTGATAGTCTTTTAAGACTTGAACTAATTCGCCGTTTTCCAAAGCCTGATAGGCAATCCAGGTAGAACATACACTGATCCCTAAACCATCAATGCAGGCATCGCGCATCGCCTGACCATCATCAACTCGTAATCGTGCTGTCGGTCGAACGGAATAACTCTTACCGTTATCGCTAAACACCCAATTCTCCAAACCAATAAGATTGACACACCAATGATCAGTTAAGTCTTCAGGAGATTCTGGTTCGCCATGGTTTTTAAGATAATCAGGTGATGCGACCAGAATCCGCGTATCAGGGGCTAATTTACGGGCAATCAGTGTGGAATCATGGAGGGCGGCATTACGAATGGCGATATCGAACCCTCCTTCGACCAAATTTACCATAGTATCCGAAAGTCTTAAATCTAGGGTTAAATCTGGAAACTTTTCCAGGAAGGCTTTCAGTGCTGGCTGGATATGCATGCGACCAAACGAGGCGGGAGCCGCGATTCGCAATGTCCCCTGGGGCGTTTTTTTACCCACTCCGACGGAGGCTCTGGCCGCTTCTACCTGATCTAACACATCCAAAGCGTGTGGTAAAAACGCCTGGCCTTGTTCGGTCAATGAAACTTTTCTCGTAGTGCGGTTAAGCAAGCGGGTGCCGAGTTCCAACTCAAGCTTATTTAAATACGAGCTGGCAACCGCAGGAGAAAGCCCCAATTCCTTGCCAGCTGAACTAATATTATGAGTGTTTGCCAGTCGAACGAATAATTTCAAATGGTCTATGTTCATAGCACTTTCAATAAAAACTAAAAACTGCTTGTAGAGTATCGCAGATTGTTAATGTTTTGTACGTAAATATACTAGTCTTCAAGCAAATCATAAATGAGGAATCTGAAAATGAAAGCCAACCTTATTCGTAGTTTTGGTGATAGTCATGTGTTTGCAATGGCCGATGTGGAAAAGCCGCAGGTGAAACCCGGACACCTGTTGATTAACATTGCCGCAAGTAGCATTAATACGGTTGATACCATGATCCGGGCGATGGGCACAGATTTACCGTTTGCGCCGCCATTGCCAGCCATCTTAGGTATGGATTTTGCGGGTACTGTTGAAGAAGTGGGTGATAATGTTTCTGGATTCAACGTCGGTGATGAAGTGTATGGTTGTGCCGGCGGTTTAGGGGATTTATCCGGAACGTTAGCAGAATTTATACTAGCAGATGCCAAGCTGATCGCTCACAAACCGAAATCTTTATCAATGCGTGAAGCGGCCGCCATTCCCTTAGTTGGTATTACTGCCTACGAAGGTTTGCAACGCGCTGGTATCACTCAGGGGCAACGTGTTTTGGTCCACGGCGGCAGTGGCGGTGTTGGTCATATTGCCATTCAGCTGGCGAATTTCTTTGGTGGCAAAGTCTTTTCGACCGGTGGCGGAGACAAGCAATTGCAGATGATTGAAAGCCTGGGGGCTACGGGAATTAACTACACGACCGAATCCGTAGCCGATTATGTGGGCAAGCATACAGGTGGAGTAGGATTCGAGTTGATTTTCGATTCGGTCGGTGGCGAAAATATGCTGAACTCCTTTGAAGCTGCCGCGTTAAACGGCCAGATCGCGAGTACAGTTGCACTCGTGGCGTTGGATTTATCGCTAGCGCATATGAAAGGGCTGTCGCTACATGTAGTGTTTATGCTTATTCAAATGATCCATAACGTCAGACGCGAGGAACATGGTCAGATCCTCCAACACCTTGCTGAAATTGCTGATGCTGGCGGTTTAAAGCCTGTGGTTGATGACAATGTGTTTTCATTAGCACAGGCTGGTGAAGCACAGGACTTTCTGAACAGTGGTAAAGCCATGGGGAAAGTGATTATTGACAACACATTGTGAGAGTAACGATGAAAAAAGTGATTTTGTTAACAGGGGCCACCGATGGTATCGGTTTGCAAACGGCGCAGAAACTGGCCTCTGACGGACACCATTTATTATTGCATGGCCGCAATGAGACTAAGCTCGCGCATATCATCAGCGAATTAAAGGCCGAATATCCGATAGCGGATGTTGAGGCTTACGTTGCCGATTTGTCGAGTTTCAGAGATGTTACTGAATTGGCAGATAATATTGCAGAGCATCATCAGCATCTCGATGTCGTCATCAATAATGCTGGCGTTTTTAAGGTACCGCAAAGTATCACTGCTGATGATCTTGATGTCAGGTTTGTGGTTAATACTTTAGCGCCGTACGTGTTGACCAAAGCGTTACTGTCGAGAATGGATAACGGGGGGCGCGTGGTAAACCTGTCCTCGGCGGCACAAGCAAGCGTTGATTTACAGGCGTTACAGGGGAAAAAAGAGCTGGATGATAATGGTGCTTATGCGCAGAGTAAGCTGGCAATAACTATGTGGTCAAAACATCTCGCGGATCAGTTGCGAGATGCCGGGCCTGCGATAATTGCCGTTAACCCTGCATCGTTTCTGGGCAGCAAAATGGTTAAAGAAGCTTATGGTGTTGCAGGCGGTGATCTGTCTATCGGCGCCGATATTTTGTGTCGCGCGGCGTTATCGGACGAATTTAATGACGCATCGGGGAAATATTTTGATAACGACAGCGGTCAATTTGCCAAGCCCCATAGCGACGCGCAAAACGCAGAAAAAAATGCAGCTTTAGTCGCGGCTATGGATGACATTCTTGTACAATTTGTATAAACCTTTATAGGAAAAACCATGAGTAAATTCACCATTCATAATCTGGAAACTGCCCCCGAGCAAAGTAAGCCTCTGCTAGAGGCATCGCAACAAGCTTATCAGATGATACCTAACCTCCACGGCGTGATGGCAGAAGCTCCAGGTTTATTGGAAGGGTACCAGCAACTTGGCAAGTTGTTCGAGCAAACTTCCTTCGACGCTGAGGAGCTTACCGTAGTTTGGCAAACCGTCAATGTTGAACATGAATGCCATTATTGTGTGCCTGCCCATACCGGCATTGCCCACTCGATGAAGGTTGATCCGGCCTTAACCGAAGCATTACGCAACCGTCAGCCGATGCTAAATGACAAACTGCAGGCACTGCAGGATACGGTATTGATTCTGGTTAGAAACCGAGGTCACATAAGTGACGATGAGGTTAAACGTTTTTATGATGCGGGATATGGTCAGCAACAACTGCTTGAAATCATTCTCGGCATCGCCATGAAGGTGATGAGTAACTATACCAACCATATTGCCGACACTCCTGTGGACAAACCATTTCAACAATTTGCCTGGGATCCAAAAGGCTAACTGTAGCATCATCATCTTTCACCTGAATTTCCCGCCGGTTTCACGTAAACTGGCGGTGTTTATCGGATAATTGATTCAGGTTTTTTGTGTTTGAAGAATATGGGCTAGGGCAAAGGGGCGCACAATTTCAGGTGTATATTGCCAATAAACCCGACTATCAGGATGTTCCAGAACTAGCGCATATTCGTGCTCTGGAAAAGGGCGATATTGCGGCCATAGGTCAGGCTTGTGGTAATGGTTGGCGTAAAGTTTTTAATGTCTATGCCAAACTGGTTTATGCACTGGCTGGAATGAATCATACGCTTCCCAATTTTGTTGCGCTCACCGACAATTTTCCAAGTTGGCAGGCATATCGGGAGCAGCAATTACTGCAGTCACATAGTCAAACTTCGTTGTTATTTTCCAAACCAGATTTTGATCACTTCCAAAATTTAACTATACGTATTGTTATGGGGCGGACCTACGCTAAAACGCTGGCAATACCTAATCTTGTGTGGCTGAATGAAGAATTTGCGATTAGCGAAAGCCAAAACTTAATCGTCTGTCCTTATTTTGATTATCGACAACTATCAAATATAAAAATCATCTATCTGTGTGATTTGATAAAGAAGCTAACTGACATTCAATAAGAAATGTCGCAAGTTGGACGGGTATTAGGACGCTGTCGGCGACTCTGCCCTTACATCGAGATAAATTTCACTGCGACTCCACCATCGAAGTGACTTTTACTTCGATTCCACCTTCAAAATCCTATTTTGACTCCAACTGCTCAGCCTCCCTCTTAAGGCAAAAAACGCAGGGTGTTTTGGCTATTGGGGATAGCCGCTTTGCATCGAGATGCGATTAATCTCGACTCCACCATCGAAGTGGCTTTTACTTCGACTCCACCTTCAAAATCCTATTTTGACTCCAACTGCTCAGCTTCCCTCTTAAGGTAAAAAACGCCCGCAGGGTGTTTTTAAAATTAATTGTCGAACACATGTCTCGTTCTATTGGCTATCGCCACCAATGAGAGCATCACGGGAACTTCTACCAACACGCCAACGACCGTTGCTAACGCTGCGCCAGAATGCAAACCAAAAAGAGAAATAGCGACAGCAACAGCCAATTCAAAGAAGTTGGATGTACTGATCATGCATGCGGGAGCGGCAATATTGTGAGGTAATTTCATCGCTTTGGCGGCGCCATAGCTAATAAAAAAAATGCCATAGGTTTGGATCAATAAGGGAATCGCGATAAGGACGATAATTTGCGGTTTCTCAGTGATGACTTCTGCCTGAAACCCAAACAGCAACACCACAGTACCAAGCAATCCCGCCATCGACCAGGGCTTGATCTTGGCCAGAAAGTGCTCTAGCTCATGCTTGTCTTTACTTGACTCCAATTTCTTGCGGGTCCATATACCGGCAATTAAGGGAATGAGGACATAAAGAACAACACTGAGTAGCAAGGTCTCCCAGGGTACCTGAATATCACTAACCCCAAGCAGGAAAGCGGCAATGGGCGCAAACGCAAATATCATGATGATATCATTAACCGATACCTGTACCAGGGTGTAATTGGCATCACCTTTGGTGAGTTGACTCCAGACAAAGACCATAGCGGTACAGGGCGCTACTCCCAGTAAAATCATTCCCGCGATGTATTCATTGGCCGATTGCGGGTCAACCAAATCGACAAAAATAACCCGGAAAAATAGCCAGCCTAATGCGGCCATGGTAAACGGTTTAATTAGCCAGTTCACCACCAGGGTCAGGATAAGACCTTTGGGTTTTTTACCGACATCTTTGATGGATGAAAAGTCGATTTGCACCATCATCGGATAAATCATCACCCAGATCAAAATGGCGACAATAAAATTAACGTTAGCAAATTCAAGTGCTGCCAGAGATGCAAATAAATCAGGAAAAATATTCCCTAATATAACACCGGCAATGATACAAATGCCTACCCACAAAGAGAGATAGCGTTCAAAGATGCCCATTTCGGTTAATTTGCCTCAAAGTTAAGAATGTATAAAGCTTAGCCGAAAATAGACGCCTAAATGCATCCTAATCCAGACACCCATAAACGAATCCTAATCCAGACACCCATAGATGCATCCAAAACCAGCCAGCCATAAACGAATTTTAATCCAGACACCCATAGATGAATCTTAATCCAGACACCCATAAATGAATCCTTACTTAGAAACTCATGAATAAAAATCCAACCCTCGATTTTTAGAAACCCCGGGATGACATATATAAAAGGTTTTATCCTAATTGCTCAGTACCTGCGGAAGATTCGCCTTTTATGTTCGCTGAGGTGGGTGTCTTCTTAAGGCATTTTGTTAAAACATGGCTGAGGTGGATGTCTTGTTAACATTGTCTTGTGAACATTGTTAACGCATATTACCGCGCAGGTGGAGGAGGAAAACGTGTTTAATCCTCCTGCATTGCTTCACTACAATTGGGTACTGAATGCCTCGTAAACTGTTTTTGCAATGGGTGTCTTGTTAACACGTTCAATTGGGTGTCCTGTTAAAGGTAGGGGTTGATATTAGGATGGGTGTCCTGTTAACGCGCTTTCGTATACTGAAGTTTGGATTTCTCCGCCAAATTTAGCGAGCAGGTGCACGCCCAACTATGGCTGGCGCATATCTGCATAAGCAGAATGAGAAGCAAAGGGCATTTTGCATGCAACCGTGTTTATCAATAGGTTCATGGTGTACCCTTAGTTTGGTATTTGCGTAATCTGAACGTCGCACCTTTAGCGAATAAATGTTATTGAACTCAATATTGGGAATATACATGTTGGCCCATTTCTGTCCTTTTGTGAGCATTAGACGAGTCCTTCTGCTCTGTTTGGTTGTTATTGTCAACCTTGCCTGTGGTTGTAGTTTTGATGCGTCTAATCCGCCATCCGTTGATAGCTCGATTGCTTCTGTTCCTTCTGAATCTCCGCATATTGTTGTGCATATTTATTTTGGCCTGTCAGAGCAAGGTGGAACTCCAATTCTTGAATCGCAATGGCTCGAATTTGAAACTCAGGTATTGGCTGAGAAATTTGACGGATTCACTCTGTATGATGCCAAAGGTTATTTCAATGGGAAATCCGAAGGTAGTAAGGTCGTGGTGTTGGTTACTAACGAAGAGGATCTATTAACCGTCAGGCAGGTTAGCGAAATATATCGTCATCGATTTAACCAGCATTCTGTGATGGTGACAGTTTCGTCACTTCAGCAATGGTTGTTTATCGAAGCGGACAATCAGAATTAGTCACTATGCAATGTGATTAATGCGCTTTAAACCTGCTTGAATTGATTTACTTTGTCGTTATATCGCCAGCCTATGTGTTTGAGTTTTTCAAGAATGATTACTTCATCCAATTGATAAAATTGACATAAACGAGATAAATCATCATGGTGATTTCGTAACGCCATATTAAGCAGGCTGAGTAGTATATCGGCGTTCATATCCTGATGCGGTTTCATTAAGTTTACCTCTTAATTGTAATTGCGATTTCCTGACCCAGATTTTTTCATGGAAATGGTAAGCAATGGTGTTGATTAAAGGCTCAACAATTGCAACCAGACTACCCAGTAACAGATCGCCAGTGAGTAAATACGTAACCATGAAGGCTACGGTAAAATGAGTGATAGCAAAACTTAAGGTTTTAGTCATTGTAAGCTCCGTTTTGTGATTTATCGGCGGTTATTTACACTGGTCTTAATTTTCTGAAAAGAGTATTTGATCAGCGATGTTAGCTAGAGAAGATATTCTCGTTGATTTTATTCGATGATGACATTGACTTTTTCCTATGCTTATCTTCAATTAAAGCGAACGTATCGCGTTAACTTGTCGGATTAATTTACTACTCGGGTTAGGGGTATACCGCTACTTATCACCTCCATTCACTAACTTATTGTTTATTCGCAAAATTATTATTTTTTTATTTTTTGGCGTAATAAATGCATTCCTAATTTGCCTGACTTTTCGAGATAAAAGAATTTTGAGTCGTACCGTTAGTACGAAAAGACATGGCTCCCCAAGCAGTGGTTTACCGGGGAAGTAATAACAGTAATAAAGGTGATAGATGTAAATGGTTTTACAATATTAATAACAATCTTCCAGTTATGTCTTTCGTGCAATTTCTTATAGAATCGAGGGGCAACCTATGAAATTTATTTCAACTCTTATGTCAGCAAGCCTGCTGGCTCTATCCATGGGCACAGCTAATGCCGCTGTCGTCGACGGGCAATCGGATTTTATTGAAAATGATGATGATTCCTGGACGTTTATTTTTGATCTGGTTTCGGCCGATATTGATGGCGAAGGCGATGGTTTATTGTTTAGTCTTGACGAGTTTAGTTTTGAGTTTGTCGTGACTGGCGATGGTATGGTCGTTCAGGATTATCCAGCGGATGGAGGTCTTGGTCTATACAATGGCGCTGACGGCGATAACTTAGCCGGCGGTGAAATGTTAACATTTTCCTTCAATGAAGGTATTACCTTAGTTAGCATTGCATTTAATGGCTTAATAGAAGGTGATGGTCATCAGGAACTGGCAGATGGTATGGCTACTGTTAATGGATTTAGTGTAGATGCGGCCGACTATTCGTTAACCGGGCAAGGAACGTTACCAGATGGTGGTCTCGTATCTAGCTTTGATGTTGTTGCAGATGCTGGTTTTACAGGATACGTGGAGTCCATTACCTTTTACATTGGTGAGCCACCACTTGGTGTTCCAGAGCCAGGTACGATGTTATTATTAGCATCGGGTTTATTGGGTTGTCGTTTCTTTAAACGTCGCAGCTAAGGTTGTCGAAATTAACGTCAATACACAATCCTAATGTAAATTGAAACAAATAAAAGAGTGGGCTTGGTAATCATCCATCTCACTCTTTTTTATGCGCCTCGAAATCTCCAGCCATACCTGCATTTTCATCTGTGTTATCAGTGAGTTTATCCGATTCTGCTTCCTGTTCTCCATCTCGCTCTAGTTCTGATTCCGGTTTTTCATTCAAGAGTTGTTCATGAGCAACCTCTTCATCGATTCTCGGATCGAGTGTTGCCGCAAGCGGCGATGAGCTTAAATCTGATGTTGTGACGATATAGTCGCTGTTTTGTGGCGTTTCACTTCTCAATCGGGTGTTCATAAATATCAATATCACCAGTAGGGTTGAAGCAATGCTTGCCATCAAGGCATAAAGCAAGGAGTACCCAAAAATGTCCATTGCTTTGGCGATTAAAGGCGTGCCAAAACCTGCACCAACGCCAAACGTTACCAGTAACGCGGTAGATACACCCACTCGGTCATCTTGTTCCACTCGGGAGTTTGCAAGAGCCGAGGCTAGCGGATACAGAGAAAATGCGAATAGGCCGAACAGGGCGCTGACCGACAATAAATATTCAAAGGTAAAGGGCATGATGCAAATGACGATGCAAACGATGGCCAGACACAAAACGTTAATGCGAATCAGCAAGCTTCTCGGATAACGGTCTGAAAGGTAACCCATCGGCCATTGAGCGATAAGACCCGCAAGAACCGTACTACTCATAATAAGAGCGATTTGTTGAGCGCTAAACCCAGATTCTTTCATTAATACCGGCGATAGGCCGTAAAAACACGAAATAATCATGCTCGATAAGAGAATTGTGGTTAGCGCCTGGGGCGTCTTGTGCCAATAAGGTAATACACTGAAGTGCGTTTCTTTTAGCGGCGATGGGTGAATGCGTCGAGTTGTCGCGATAGGAATAATACACAGGGATACGCAAATAATGACCAGCAGCAAGGGCTCAGCGCCTAAATTTCCAAACCAGGAAATCGTGTACTGACCTATCACCATTCCTAAATAAGCGGTGATCATATAAAACGCAAATATTCGCCCGCGATGTTCGTGCTCTGCCTGCTCATTTAGCCAGCTTTCCAGCACCATAAAATTACACATCATGCCAATACCAAAGATAAATCGAACCACTAGCCATACGGCGATGTGATCGTTTAATGCGTGCATCGCACAACAGGCAATAATCAATCCGGTACTCGCGGCATATGCGCGAATATGTCCCACCTGTTTGATTAACAGATACCCGGCTTTTGAACCTGTCAGCAAACCCGCATAATAGCTGCTCATCAACAAACCAATCCAGAATGCATTCACATTACTTTTGGTTAAATACAAAGCCAAATATGTGGTTAATAAGCCAGTGCCAATGGCCAATAAAAGGTTGCTGAAATAGAGGGCTGGAAAAGACTTGATGGTCATTGTTGAAGGCGTGAATATTAGTCGTTGACGTAAATTCTAGCTCAAGTTTTATAAAGAAAATATAAAAAAATTGGCAATTTCATTATTGAAATTGCCAACTAAATAATTGTCCAAAGCATTACGCTGCGCGAAGCAGATAATCGAAGGCAGACAGCGAGGCTTTTGATCCTTCTCCCATAGCAATGACAATCTGCTTGTAAGGCACGGTGGTTACATCACCACAGGCAAAAATTCCCGGTTCAGACGTCTGGCCTTTTTCATCGATAATAATTTCACCAAATTTATTTCGTTCAACTAAGCCGTCGACAAAGTCAGAATTGGGTACCAGACCGATCTGCACAAACACACCATCCAAATCCAAATCGATTATCTCATCACTATTTCGATCCTGATAGCGTATACCGGTGACTTGGGTTCCATCACTAAGAATTTTATCGGTTCTTGCACTTTTTACGATGCGAATGTTGGCCGCTTGTTCGGCTTTTTCCACTAATACCTTATCGGCTTTCAGTTCCGGTAGAAACTCAAATAAGGTTACGCTTTTTACCATGCCTGCCAAATCGAGAGCCGCTTCAACACCTGAGTTACCGCCGCCGATTACGGCGACATCTTTGCCTTTGAAAAATGGTCCGTCACAGTGTGGACAATAAGCGACACCCTGGCCGATGTTTTCTTTTTCACCTTCGACACCCAGCTCACGCCATTTTGCGCCAGTGGCGATAATCAGGGTTTTGGTGGTTAAGACTTCACCGCTTGAAAGCGTTAAGGTTTTGATATCACCTTTTTCGATTTTATCGACACGAATATGCTCTTTAAGATTGATTTCATAGTCGTTCATGTGGCGAATCAGATTGCCCGTTAACTCTGTTCCCGTGGTTTGCGAAACGGAAATCAGGTTTTCAATACCCACAGTGTCTTTTACCTGGCCACCAATACGATCGGCGATTAGCGTTACTTTCAAACCTTTGCGGGCACTGTAAATTGCAGCTGAAACTCCCGCCGGACCGCCACCAATAACCGTTACGTCCTGAGTTGGTAACTGTTCAGTGTTTGCCGAGGCTTTTAACTTGCTGCCAAGGTTCTGCTGCAGTTTTTCAATCAACACCGCGGTATCAACTTTACCGTTGGCGAACGGTTCACCATTGAGATAAACACTCGGTACACCCTGGATGTTGCGCGTTTCAATAAGATCTGGATACAAGCCACCATCGATCATTTCACTACTAATATGTGGGTTCAATAGTGCAAACTGATTTAATGCCTGTACTACATCAGGACAATTGTGGCATGACAGACTGACAAACACTTCAAAGTGCAAAGGTTCTGCAACGGATTTGATCAGGCTTTGCAAGCTGCTATCAAGCTTAAGTGCAGTCCCTGATGATTGTAAAATAGCTAAAATCAGAGAGTTAAACTCATGACCAGCTGGAATGCCTGAAAAAATTACACCATTAAATTCATTATCAACTTCCAGAGCAAAACTCAGTGGACTGTTTAGCCCACAGTCAAACGTATCCGTTCGCCATTGTAAGTTATCACTGACCGAACACAGTTTTTCTATGAAATCTTGTAATTCCTGACGTTTGGGGTGGTCACCCGGTTGCAAAACCAGAGTGACGGTGTTTGCCATGTTTTTTGTGTAAGCCTTAAGAGCATTTAAAATATCGTTATTAAGCATAGGGTTTACATCCCGGATAATATTGGAGAAAAGCGGGCTTAGCGGCCCGCTACTTGAATTTAGCGACGATAGTTGGTTTAGATTTTGCCAACTAAGTCCAGGCTAGGCGTTAGTGTTTCTTCACCTTGTTCCCAGGCTGCTGGACATACTTCGCCATCATTTTCACGTACATATTGTGCCGCTTTCACTTTACGAACCATGTCTTTGGCACTGCGTCCGATACCACCGTTGTGAATTTCTGCCACCTGAATAATGCCGTCAGGGTCAGCCAAAAAGGTACCGCGCATTGCCATGTGATCTTCTTCAATCATCACATCAAAGCCACGAGTGATGTGACCGGTTTGGTCGCCAAGCATCGGAAATCTGATTTTACCAATCGCTTCACTGGTGTCATGCCAGGCTTTGTGAGAGAAGTGAGTGTCAGTGGATACCGCATAAACTTCAACACCAAGCTGTTGTAACTCATCATAGTGATTTGCCATATCTTCTAATTCTGTTGGGCATACAAAAGTGAAGTCAGCTGGATAGAATAAAAAGATCGACCACTTGCCTTTCACATCATCACTGCTAATGGTTTTGAACTCGCCATTATGAAACGCTTCCGCTTTAAATTCTGGGATAGATTGATTGATTTTAGCCATTGTTGTTTTCCTCATTTGTGGTACATGTAAAACGTTAATAATGTTGGGTTGCCCCGACTCGATGTACATAGATTAATGAAGGGGGCTTGATTAATAAAATTAATTAATTAGAATTTAATAATCAGTTTTATTGAATTATGGTTTGAGATGATCTCATTAAAGCAAATCCATTACGCATTAGCGGTAGAGAAATTTTTACACTTTAAAAATGCAGCGGAATATTGTGCGGTGTCGCAATCGGCATTAAGTACCGCGATAAATGAACTGGAAAAGCAGCTTGGCGTCACCATTTTCGAGCGGGACAATAAAAAGGTGCTAGTGACCCCATTGGGCAAGGATATTTTGCAACAGGCGAGAAAAATTAAGCTTGATGTAGATGAATTGTATTTACTTTCGCAAATGCATAAACAACCGTTATCGATGCCAATGAGTATCGGTGTTATACCAACCATCGCTCCCTACTTGTTGCCTAAAGTACTACCTGGAGTACGCAGGCTATATCCGCAATCGCAACTGAAAATTGTCGAAGAAAAGTCCAGTGTTCTGGTAGATATGGTACGCCAGGGAGATCTTGATACGGCGATTTTAGCGCTGCCTTTTCCCCACGAGGGTCTGATTGCCTTTGAATTCTGGCAAGAGGATTTTTACTGGGTAACCCATAAAGACGATAAATTGGCAGACCGGGAAGAAATACGTTCCGATGAAATGGCCTTGTCACATCTTTTATTGCTTAAAGACGGTCATTGTCTAAAAGAGCATGCGCTGGCAGCTTGTCATCTGCCGGGCAATCAAAATGACACGGGGTTGAGCGGAACAAGTCTAACCACATTGGTACAGATGGTTGCAGGACAGCTTGGCACCACGGTGGTTCCCGAAATGGCGTTAGACTCTCTGCTAGCAAATAGCAATGAACTCAGAGCGGTTCATCTTAATGAGCCAGGGCCGCACCGAACGTTGGCATTTTTAATCCGTCCTAATTACGTCGGCACTGCAAATATCGAAAGCTTGATCGCGTGTTTTAGGGAACAGCTGAGCAACTAGCGAGCTATGAGGGTACATTCTCAACGGTACTATCGTCATCCTCACCATCGTCCAAGTGCCATGCCACAGTTACCCAAGTACCAGCCAACGTCATCCTCATTCCTTTCGTCATCTTCACGTCTCCTCGTCATCCTCACGTCTCCCCGTCATCGTCGTTCCTTCCGTCATCCTCACGTCTCCCCGTCATCCTCACGTCTCCCCGTCATCCTCACGAAAGTGGGGATCTGCTTTTGCATTAGATTCCCAGTAGTACCTGGGAATGACGGAGAGGGTGCGGGAGGAATAAAAAACCTAATCCCGGCGGTTTTTTGGGTGGAGGACTTCGTCGGGTGGATAAAACCTTAGTCCCGGCAGGTTTTTGGGTGGAGGACTTCGTCGGGTGGATAAAAACCTTAGTCCCGGCAGGTTTTTAGGTGACGACTTCGTCGGTTAAAAACAACTGGGCACTGCCCTTGCAGTCTTCCTAACACAGGGTTTTTAGCTGTTTTTGTCACCTTTGTTGCTTTAGTTTGCATTGTGTAACGTCTTCCTCACGTCTCCCCGTCATCCTCACGTCTCCCCGTCATCCCACGTCTCCCCGTCATCCTCACGAAAGTGGGGATCTGCTTTTGCATTAGATTCCCAGTAGTATCTGGGAATGACGGAAGGGGAGTCACCCGAGGTGTGCTTTAACGCGCACCTTATTTCGTCATCCTCGCGTCTCCTCGTCATCCCTACGTCTCCCTGTCATCCTCACGAAAGTGGGGATCTGCTTTTGCATTAGATTCCCAGTAGTATCTGGGAATGACGGAAGGGGAGTTACCCGAGGTGTACTTTAACGCGCACCTTATTTCATCATCCTCACGTCTCCCCGTCATCCTCACGTCTCCCCGTCATCCCCACGAAAGTGGGGAGCTGCTTTTGCATTAGATTCCCAGTAGTATCTGGGAATGACGGGATGGTAGTGCAGGTGGGGATCTTGTAAATTTGACCCCGCGCCTATCGTCAAAGTCTTTTACAGCTTACCGTAAATCTTGCATTCGTGTTTTATCGTTAGCTTGTAACCTATTGAAAAATAGTTTGAATAAAATCATTCATCAATATGGTTCGATTCCTGCATTGAACGCATTGCTTGCAATACCAAGCCGCATAGATTCTTCAGGTCATAATACTAATAAGTACTCCTTGAATTATTGTCATTAATTAATGTTCAGTTAAGGAGAGTTCATGAAACTTCTCAAAAAACTAATTTTTGCAACCTGCCTTACCTTTTTGTCAGCGCAAAGTTTTGCCGCAGTGATCCCTGGGCAAACTGATTATGTTGAAAATGAAGACGGTTCGTTGACGTTCATCTTTGACTTGGTATCTTCGGATATTGTTGGTGAGGGCATGGGGCTGTCGTTTGCCTATTTTGGTCTAGAACTTATCGTTACAAGTCAGGAGGTCGTTATTCAGGATTTCCCTGCCAATGGCGGCTTAGGTGTCGATAGCAGCGCTGATGGCGATAATCTGGCCTTTGGTGATGTGCTTATTCTGGCTTTTAATGAAGCCGTAACCATAACGGGTATTAGCTTTAATGGCCTGATGGGGCAAGATGGTCATCAGGAAATGGCTGATGGTCTGGTGCTTGTTGATGGTGGCGTACTCGATACTGCCAACTATTACGAGGTAGGGTCAGCTTTAGCCGTACCTTTATCCGGCAGTACATTTACAATTGCCGGTGCTACTGACCAGTTTACCGGGTACTTAGAATCCTTAACGTTTTTTATCGGTGAACCACCGCAGGGAATTCCAGAGCCTGGTACCATGTTTCTATTTGCCGCGGCATTACTGGGTATTAGTGGTATGAAAGTTCGTCGTCGCAAATCTTAGTGACGATAGCTGAGCGAAACAGGAATACCCATCATTGCGGTATTTCTGAATCGCAAGTGGGCATCCTTGCTATCGGCTTAAAATATCCGAAACTGTCAGGATGCTACGCAGTTGATACATCATTTTTGAAACAGTCGACAGGTAGCTATCGACTGTTTTATACCAATCACATTAAATTATTGCTCACTCAGTGAGAATTTAAAGGCTTTTAGACAAGGCTTTGATTGCAGAGAA
>NZ_JBHZSG010000039.1:0-33571 GCF_043642205.1 Thalassotalea litorea
CATTCTCTGCAATCAAAGCCTTGTCTAAAAGCCTTTAGATTCTCACTGAGTGAGCAATAATTTAATGTGATTGGTATAATAAAATAATATGATAGCAAGCCGAAATTATGCAACTTCCAGCCAATATTATCATCGGGTAATACAGCATCACCAGCTGTGCATCTTTGGCGATAAAAGCGAAACCAATACAAATAAAGGTGACGATGAGCTCTAAAAAAATAACCTCACGCTCATCTTTTATATTGCTTGATATCGGCCGAAACAGGCGTTTGAATTTCATAACCGCATCCTTGTCGGTTGAAAACCCTGGCAGTAGCGATAAGCGACTACCAGGGTTGGATTATGCTAGCTGGCCGATGTTGATTTAGCCGCCACATCTTCTACCTGTTGCCATACGCGGATCAGGTTTTGTCCTAAAATTTTAGCAATATCTTCATCGCTGTAACCGCGTTGGATCAGACCTTCAACAAGGTTGGGAAAGGTACTGACGTCTTTTAATCCTGTTGGCAAGCTGTCACCAACACCATCATAATCCGAACCAATACCAACATGATCAATGCCGGCTATCTCAACGGTGCGGTCAATGTGGTCTAACACATCATGAATGGTGGCAAATGGATAAGGATTTTCCAAAAGATACTTTGCTTCAAAGTCTTTAACTTTTTTATCGTCTTCAGCAAGGTTATGCTTGTTTATAAAGGCTGCAATCTGATCCGCTTTCGTTTCATCCCATTGATACGCTTCGTTGGTCAAAAAGTATGAGCCAAAGTTAATTTGAATGACACCACCATTGGCTTTTAATGCTTTTAGCATATCATCGCTCATATTGCGTTCCATGCCAGGGGTGAAATGGCGTAATGATGAGTGTGAAGCAATAACTGGCGCTGTGCTATGTTCCATCACTTGAAAAAATGCCTGATCGCTGACGTGTGAAATATCGATCATCACGCCCATTTCGTTCATCGCTTTAACCAGATCTTTTCCAAATGGGCTTAAGCCTTGCCAGTGTTTATCATCGGAATAGGACGAATCACTAATGTGGTTGCTTTCACTATGAGCCAGCGTGATGTAGCGCACACCACGTTTGTAAAAATGTTCCAGGTTTGCCAAGTCACCTTCAATCGGACTACCGTTTTCCATACCCAATGGCAGTGACACTTTGCCGGCGGCAAAGTTATCCTGAACATCTTTTACGGTATAAGCCAGTCCAAAGTCATTGGGTGCACGACCAACAATGGCTTCAACACGGTCAATCAATAAATCCGCCATTGCTTTGGGGCCATAACGGTGCTCGCCGGGCTCATCTTCCAGTGCCGGCGGCGTATAAATCGACATAAACGCAGCATTTAAGCCACCTTGTTGCGCGCGAGGCAAATCAAATTCACCTTTTTCTGTCGTTTTGGTTACATCTTCATAACGCGCTTCCAGGCGATAGGGGACATCGATATGAGTATCAACAATAAGGTGTTGTTGTGCTAGCTGATTGGCCTTTTCACTGGCCACTATATCTTGAGCCATTTGTTCGGCAGGAGCGTCGCTGCAGGCACTTGCGCTTATTAGCGACAATAAAGAAACAGCTGCAGGTTTCATCCAATTTGCGTTTTTCATTTTTATTTTCCTTGTAAATCAGCTAAACGCGACATTAATAAATACCACGCTTAACAAAATTGGGCAGACGAAGCGGATATAGTTCGCCCATAATGTGATCCATAAACTGTCACCTCGCTTCGCTTCTTCCTGTAGGCGATTGCCGCGACTCCAGAACCAACCCACCACGAGAAAGTAAAACAGGCCCATTATGGGTAACTGGAACGTATTAACCCAGGCAATAATCATCCCAAACAAGGGATCGAAAAAGGCAACCAGGGTCATGCTGGCAATCAATACCACGATGGATACCGCAAACGTTGCTTTATTGCGGGACATGTTTTTATCTTCGACAAGATACGATACAGGGACTTCGGTAGAGGACAGTGTTGAGGTTAATGCCGCCATCGACATCAGTGAGAAAAACACCAGACCAACAACGAGGCCTACGTCACCCATCGCATCAAACAGGTTAGGCAGAATATTAAATATCAACTGTCCTTCGCCGATCAGTACGCCATTATCAAATACTTTCAAGCCATTACTCTGAGCGACAAACAGGGCTGGGATAATCAATAGTCCCGCCAGAAACGCGATCAGAGTATCCAAAGCGGTAATCGAAACCACGAGCTTACCCAGGTTATCGCCTCGTTTAAGGTAGCTACCATAAACCATCATACCGCCAACACCAATTGACAAGGAAAAGAAGGCTTGCCCCATGGCAGAGATAATTAATTTTGGATTGGTAATTTGACTAAAATCCGGTATCAGATACATTTCCAGGCCTTCACTGGCCCCCGGTTGTTGTAAGATGTAAATAATTAAACCGATAAGCATCACAAACAAGGCGGGCATCAAACGCGATGACCAACGTTCAATGCCTTTGTGAATACCCCGGAAAATAATTAATGCGGTTAATACGATAAATATCGGCGTGAAAATAATATTGCGGCCAAGGCTACTGGTTTCCAACCATTGTGATGCACTGTTCAAGCCAAAGAACTCAGAAATCGGTGCCAATGCGTGAGATAGCATCCAGCCTGCAACGATTGAATAAAAGCTGAGCATTAAAATGGCGCCCATTAATCCAAATAGGCCCGCAAATTTCCCGAGTTTTACCGACTTAGAGGCACAGGCTTCTGCTAATGCACCGACCGGGTTTTTTTGGGTTTGGTTACCGATGTACATTTCGGAATAAAGCGCAGGCAGAGCAAGCAATAGTGTCACGATGAGATAGATGAACAGAAACGCACCACCGCCATTGTTTGCCGCTTGTGTGGGAAATCCCCAAATATTACCTAAACCAATGGCGGAGCCAGCGGCTGCCAGAATAAATCCAATACGGGTATGAAATGAATCGCGAACGGTGGTCATAGTTACTTCAATGATTATTCTTATAGACCCATGAGCTTACCGATTTTGTCACGGCGATTGCAAGTGTTTCTGGCGTTCCCCAGAGAAAAGTCTCAGTTTCATTGACATAATTTGCAAGCAAGGGCTGTTTAGGGCGAGCCGAATTGAATTATCCCGCTGGAATGGTGTTCCTTGGATATGCTAATTTATAGGAACATCAACCATTGTTAATGTTATGGGTAAATAAAACTATGTTGCAATATCAGATTGTTCCAGTCACGCCGTTTCAGCAAAATTGCACCTTGATTTGGTGTGATGAGACGATGCAAGGGGCGATAATCGATCCCGGTGGAGAAGTTGAACGATTGCTTAATGTCGCTAAAAAACAAGGGATAACCTTAACGAAGATATTTCTTACCCATGCGCACCTGGATCATGCCGGTGGAACCGAAGAGCTTGCCCGGCGCGCGAACCTCAAGATTGAAGGCCCTCATCAGGACGATCAGTTTTGGATTGATCTATTTCCTGAACAGGTGCAACGTTTCGGATTCGCACCGGTCAATGCCTTTGTCACCAATCGCTGGCTGGACGATGGTGATAGCGTGACCATAGGACATGAAACGTTAGAAGTGTATTTTTGCCCGGGTCACACGCCAGGGCATGTGATTTTTTTCCATCGCCAACGCAAACTTGCCCAGGTTGGTGATGTGTTATTCAGAGGTTCTATTGGTCGAACCGATTTTCCCCGTGGCAATCAGCAGCAACTCATAGAGTCGATCAAAACCAAATTATGGCCTCTGGGCGATGATGTACAGTTTATACCGGGCCACGGGCCAATGGGGACATTTGGTGAAGAACGCGCATCTAACCCTTTTGTGGGGGAGGGAGTAAGATAGAGTTTTGCTACAGAGGGCAGACAACGCATGTTGAAGCACATAACTGATCAGGCAATTCGAGCAATTGTTGTCCATACTTAGTGTTTAACGTTTTTTCAGTATTGCTATGCAGATCACGCAATTAAGTCATCCTCTGGTTCGTCACAAACTGGGATTGTTGCGCAATAAAAACATATCGACACAGAAGTTTCGCCAATTGGTTACGGAACTGTCGATAATGCTCACCTATGAAGCCAGTCGTCATGTAGCAACCGAGTACCATTCCGTTTCCGCGTGGTGTGGGGACGTCGAAGTTGAAACGATTAGCGGTAAAAAGCCCACGGTGGTGCCGGTGCTCCGTGCAGGTATGGGCATGCTCGACGGGTTGCTCACTCTGGTGCCTAATGCGCGGATATCGGTGGTCGGTATGTATCGGAATCATCAAACATTTGAGCCGGTGATTTACTTTGAAAAGCTTGTCACAGAGCTGGCTCAACGAATGGTTTACATTATCGACCCTATGCTCGCCACGGGTGGTACGTTAATCGCAACCATAGACACTTTAAAGCAGCAGGGCGCCAAACACATTGTGGTGTTGGTCCTTGTGGCGTCTCCAGAGGGCCTCGAACGGCTGGCAAAGCACCACCCAGACATTCGCTTGTACACCGCTTCTATTGATGAGCATTTGGATAACAATGGCTACATTATCCCTGGCCTTGGCGACGCTGGCGATCGCTTGTTTGGCACGCGTTCACGCTCGCCTTAGGCGTTTAGGTCGGTAAGGAAGCCGCAATAGCGGCTTCTCTGACTGGACTCTATTTACCGCTGACAATAACCTGAACTTTGCCAGTCAGTGGCGGATAACTTCCGGAAATATCGATGATCTCAATGCTATCATCAATGCGATATTGGCTTGAAACCCGTTTATTAAGAAATTCGTTGGTATCATCGGCACCAAATGAGTGAGCGAACCGATTAATGTCTATACCGTTGCAGCTTAGGGTGTGACTGAGTAGACGATAGTTGCCGTCGAAAGCTTTACGGGTGTTTGATTTCACTGCTGAAACATCATTACTGGCAGCTGCGATGCAGGTTTTGGTAGCAATGGAGCTGTCTTTTGCGACAAATTCAAACTCGGTTGCCGTGTTGTTAGCTGGTTTGGCTACAACAATGCTCGCCGGAATCGCACACATTATAAAGGCAGTTATCAGTTTGGTCGGTTTCATCGGAGCTTCTCCTCTTTTGAGACACTTATGAGTCACTTGTCACCCTCAATGGGGCAACACTGAAATTCTAGAGAAGATACGGGGGAAAAGCGTTAACAGACTACGTCCATATGTTACAAAATAAGTATGCAACAATATAATTCATGTGGTTTCGGGTGATCTATTTAATAACTCATTGAAAAATCAGGTAAACAATGGGGTTGGTTAAGGTTGGATAAGTTGTATGGATGAGCATAAATACGCCATATTTATGCGAAGTTGCAATTGGCAGTATCGAACGTTTCACTCATGCATTAGCCAATGCTATCGCGGACTTTGACTTTATTGTTGGTATCGCGACTGGCTCTGATTAATGCATCACCTTGATTTCTATTAAGATCTTTAGCTAAACGATCGTATAACAATACGTTTACCGATGCAGCGAGATTCATGCAACCTTTGGTAGGCACATAAACAACGGCATCTGCAGCATCAATAACCGTTTGCTCTATCGTACCGTCTTCCGGACCAAACACATAATAAGCCTGTTCGGGGTGTTCAAAATCCGGTAAGGGGATCGCGCCTTCAACTAAATCAACACAAACAAGCTTGGCGCCTTCAGGTTTTGCCTGCAACAAACAATTAGCTTGCTGCAGGGGAATATTCTGACTGACATTTTTGGTGTCGGTATGGAATTTGGACGCGTAATCGTAGCGTGAGCCACTGTAAAATATTTGCCCGGCCTGATAGCAACCCGCAGCGCGCAATACTGCGCCGACATTTGCCGGACTTTTCGGGTTGGTTAAACCAATACTGACTTTGCTCACGTAGCGACTCTCTGTTGACAAGGATTGTTGGCGAAAAATAGCGATGCTATTTAGTCTTCGACTTTAACTGCCCAAACATCGTGAGCATCGGCATGAATTACCTGAGCCCAGATTTTATCGCCCGGTTTTACGTCAAATTCGTCACTCAAATAAACCAGACCATCGATTTCCGGTGCATCCATATAGGTTCGACCGATAGCGCCTTCGGCGTTAACTTCATCAATCAGCACCTGATACTCATTACCAATACGTTGTTGTAGCTTCGCCGCACTAATCTCAGATTGGACTTCCATAAAACGTTGTAATCGCTGCTGCTTGGTTTCTTCATCAATTTGATCCGGTAACTCATTTGCCGTAGCGCCCTCTACCGGCGAATAGGCAAAGGCACCGACGCGATCGAGCTGAGCTTCTCGTAAAAATTCCAACAATTCTTCGAATTCTTCTTCGGTTTCCCCTGGAAAGCCGACAATAAATGTAGAACGAATGACGAGCTCAGGACAGATGTCGCGCCATTTTTTAATGCGCTCTAAGGTACGGTCGGCATTGCCCGGTCGCTTCATTAATTTCAATATACGCTTGCTGGCATGCTGAAACGGAATATCCAGATAAGGTAAAATGTTACCTTGTGCCATTAATGGAATGACATCATCGACATGCGGGTAGGGGTATACATAGTGCAAGCGCACCCAGATGCCCATTTTTCCGAGCTCTTCACAAAGTTTTAGCATGCTGGTTTTCACTGGCATACCGTCCCAAAAATCGGTTTTGTGTTTGACGTCAACACCATAAGCAGACGTATCCTGTGAGATAACCAGCAGCTCTTTTACTCCGGCATTGGCAAGGCGTTTGGCTTCGCTCAATACATCGCCTATCGGGCGAGAATCTAAATCCCCGCGCATCGATGGAATAATGCAGAAGGTACAGCGATGGTTACAACCTTCCGATATTTTTAAGTATGCGAAATGTTTAGGGGTTAATTTAACACCGTGATCCGGCACCAAATCGACAAACGGGTTATGTGCCGGTTTTTCGACATGTTGGTGCACCTGATTTAGCACTTCTTCATAGGCATGAGGCCCGGTAACGCCTAAAACGTTCGGGTGAATCTCAGTAATTTCGTCTTCCTTCGCACCCAGACAACCAGTTACCAGAACTTTGCCGTTTTCTTTGAGCGCTTCACCAATGGTATCGAGAGATTCCTGCACCGCAGAATCGATAAAACCGCAAGTATTTACGATAACCAAATCCGCATCATCGTAGCTTGGCACGACGTCATAACCTTCAGTGCGCAACTGGGTTAAAATTCGCTCGGAGTCAACCAGGTTTTTAGGACAACCAAGACTGACAAAGCCGACCTTTGAATTACTATCCTTAGACTTGGATATCGTATTCTTGGCTTGTTCGGCAATCACTTTATTGGGAGTCTCAAGCGTGGTTGTTTGTTTGATTTCTGCTTTCGCGTTGTCCGCAGGATCAAAAGTATTGACTGACATAATCCGCCTTTGTTTCGTGCTCAGTAAAGCTGCTAGCATCTAACTTAATGAACGACTAGCAATAATAATTGGCGGATTATACAAGAACGGCTGGTCAATGTCTGGTTAAAAAGTGTATGCGGGTATCAGCGATTGAGCTGAAACAATAGGCCTTGATTGTCCATGCATCAATGTTTACTTTAAGTAATTGTGTTTTGCTCCTTCATTTTTGCTGAACTGCGCCGTACACATCGAGAATATTGTTAATCCGTTATTGAAAATGTAATGCAACCAGATTCTATGGTTGGTGCATTCGGGGAGGCATTAGGATAACTGTTGCCATAAAAGCTTACGCCAACGATATGAGTACCGCTTATTTCGCCTGCGTCAAGAGAACCTGTTAAAGTATGATTTCCTCCGCCAGCAAGGTAAGACTCTCCACTTGCGGTCCATGACCAGATATGCGCGTAACTGTCATCGGAGCTCCAATTTAAGGTATATTTTTTCGCTTCTTCTACTGTAAAGATGAAATATTTCCATACGCCTAATCGATTACCGTTGCCTTCAATTGTATCATTCAAACAAGCTGTAACTTCTTGGTTAGCTTCAATGTCGGTATAAATTGGCAGATATGTATGAGTGAGCAAGTTTTTGGATATCAAAGGTGCATCGCCGTATGTTTCACCTGTCCCCCATTCATCAGTAGCGCTAATCCCTTTACTCAGTAAGTAATCACGATATAGTTCTGTGCTGATCCCATTTCGTTTAAACGCGTGACCAATAAAGCTATGAAGTGAAATTAGTGCATCACTCGAACGCATATCATCGTGCATGATATCTAAAACAAAATTACTGCTTGATGGTGGGATGCCATAATCTCCATCACCTTCTGTGAAGGTTTTTAATACGTGAGAATTGACCGTTTCATAGTACCAACCACGATTATATCTTTCATTGATATGCGAAAAAATATTCAATTTGGAAGCTCTCGAATTGTACTTGCCATCGGCGTCTAGAATGAATTCGCTGCCGGTCATCAGCCAAGCGAAGTAACTTGAAAAACCTTCCGCAAAGGCCGGGCGTATGTCCATCACACTTTGAACTGTATGATGCCCCCCGATGGTTTCATTTCTAGTCAGGTTCGCTAAAACAAAATGCCCTAATTCGTGAGCAATAATGGTGCGATCGTATTCGTCAATATTGATATCTTTATCGGAGCGCACGAATACGCCATTGTCGCTGAATGCTGCAAATGCCGATGTTTCTATTTGTCCGAGCCACCAGACACCATCAATTGCGATATTGTTTTCATTCCAAAAGATAGTTAGTGCAGGTAGTTGGATATTCTCTCGCCAATTAAACAACAGCGATTGCATTTCCCAGGCCTGATCCAGCAATGCAAATACAGGAGCCGTGCGACCATCTTCGTATTGTTGCGTCGATCTATTCCAGTTCAATTCTGCCTTAAAGTTAAACTCAGTTTGCGCTTCCGTAATCATTTGTTCCTTAAACACGGGGTAGCGATACACTGTCGTATCTCCATAATTACGATTACTCTCGCTAGCAGTCATATTGTCACGCACACTAACGTAATTTTTATGGGAAATATCTGTGCCTAGTTCAGCTACAATATCGACAGAATAGATACCGGTTTCCCTGACCTTAAATTCATAATAGCCTTGTTCATTTGTATGCACTGTGGCAACAACAGCTTCCGTTTCATCGAGTAAATACACTGATGCGCCACGGATGGGCTTATCATGAATACCATCATAGTCATAGCCATCTTCATCCACTGTAACATTTTCATAGAGCGCCATTCCTGAAATTATTAACTTAGGTGCTAACAATGCCAGTGTTAACGTATCGGAAGCCGATGCCCCTTGGTTATCGGTAACCACCAAAGTAATGGTAATTTCATCTGAACTATTTGTAGCAGGTGCTGTAAAGGAGGTATTTAAGCTGTTGGGATGAGAAAACGTGCCGATATCTGATTGCCATTCGATCTTAGTAATGGAACCGTCACTATCACTAGCTTCGGCAACCAATTCAATTACTTCATTTAAATCGATTTCTGTGTAGGTACTTAGTATAACTGTCGAAGGAGTCACATTAGTGGGGGAGTCAACTACTGAACTTCGCTCTGAATCTCCAGAGTTAGAACCTCCGCCGCAGGCTGCAAGTGTTAAGATTGTTATGCCGAATATTAAACTTCGGATAACATTGTAGATATTCATCATATTCAGATGCTCCGTATCTCTGCTTTCAGTCCATTGTTGATGACATTGCACGAAATTTGTTCGTTATTGGCTTTCATCATATAAAAAATTTACAGAATGATAAAGTGACTCCGGCTCAGCACGAAATTCTATGGTTATCGAATTGTTAACTCTACTAGCGTCTTGACTACTTAAGGGGTTAACCAAATTCTCGGAATTTAAGATCATTCTTTCTCTCAGGAATGTGATCTTTTGCAGTCGTGTTCAACTGTTACGGCGGTTATTTAAGAAAGTGGGTAACTAAAGGACGTGTGCAGCTGCCTGGACTGAGCAAACTTGGCTTTATTGTTCGGATTTTTATCAATTGACTAACAACCTTCATAAAATCATTCGGTTACAAAAATAACCAAACCTGAAGACTGTCAGTGGAATTTGCAGCGAATATACCAATTGCATTGACTTCGATAACTAAAGTCTTGAATTTAAACAGTTTTTCTTTGTTGGTACTAATTATGCTCGGTGTCTGCAGATTTAACTAAGCAATTTAAATCTAATTTTTGTAAATCAACTCTTTAAAAGGGTCAAAAAATGAATATGTTTAAAGCCGTTTTTGCAGGAGTAGTTTTATTAATTAGTGGTTTTGCTTCTGCTGGTGAGATTGTGGATATTAAGGAGCATGCCAATAACACCGAAACTGAATACTTTGTCGACTTCGATAGTAATAAATACATGTCGCCTTATTATCGAAATGGGTCGCAGGACTGGGAATGGATGCATAGTGCTATAGCTGGCACATTTTCGAATATATTCCTGGATATATCAGCTTTCGATGTTGATTTCGGTGTTGGTGAATATGACGAAATCTATGTCTTTAATGGCGTTTCCTGGGTCAGCTTAGGTTACCTGGAAGGTTTTGATGATCAATGGGTGTTTACCCGTTTTGATTTATCGGGGTACGAATGGGCGAACGAGCAGGTCAATGCCGGGCTAAAGGTAAGGGTCGATATCGATGCGTCTGAAGATGATTGGTTAGTAACGATGGGGAAATCGATTTTAACCTTAGGTGATAGAATCGTCGATGATGTTAGTGGTTGTGTTCCTACTCCAGGTGTTCCCTGTACTTCGGTACCGGAATCACCAACTCTGGCAATCTTAGGGTTGGCATGTCTTGGCATAGTCATACGTAGGTTTAATAGGGATTAAATTGCATTAAGCTGAAAACTAAAAAAGCACCTGTTTAAGGTGCTTTTTTCTATTAGAGATACAGGCTTAGGATTGACATTAATCGTGGCTGTTATCCAACTGATAAAAGGTCGCCTGAACAAAGTCGTTATCTTCGCCGGTATTGTTCTGGTTATAAACCCCAGCTTTAAAGTACATGTACTGGCTGCTTTTGTTGTAACCACTTTTGCTCATATCTACTTCCTGCACCACATCTTCCTTGCCTGGACGAATAATGGTAACGGTTAATAGATCGCCATTGGCTTCAATGCGGTAGCTGAAAACTTCATCGAGTAAGACGCCGTCTTCGTCATTTTTCGCATTACTCGCTCTGGAACCTATCATGTCATACCATTGATCATCGCCATCTAAGGGCTCGTGAGCAATATAAATGGCACCATGGGTATTATTAGGAAGCTTGCGATAATATAACCGTACGGGTTCGTCATCTTTGGCATGAATCTGACCGATAATAACCCGGCCGACTTGCTTAGCGTCACCGGTAGTGGTGACGTGATTCACCGCTAACGTCGCTTCTAAAACGCCATCAACACCGCCCGCCTTCTTGCGAACTCGTCGTTTGTTCGAACTAAATACCCAGTTATTTTTGGTAATGCCTTTTACGGCAATACTGTTGTCACCAGCGCGTAGCATTTCTCTGAGTTCAGCCCGTGTGTAACTAGTGTTCTTCGATGTTTTCGGGCCTTTTACTGGCGCCGCAAATACCATACCGCCATCTGCAGCCGTATAGAATATTGGTTCTACCGATAATCCTTTCGATAAATAGGTTTCTGGCACATTGTCAGCAATACCATCTTCATTAGTATCGATTGGCAGACTAATGCTCCAGTCGCTTAAATCAAAATTTTGTGAAGGTTTTTTGTTAGGATCCAAGGTTATTACTTCACCACGGCTATTAGTGATGGGCTCAGCGTGAGCTAGTCCAACACCTGTTGAAGCTACACATATAATGCTTAGAACCAGATTATTGATAAATGTTAGTCGAGACATGGACGACAGACCTCTTAACATGAAAATACGAACAGGGAGGGAAAAGGGAAAGTAGCCAGTGTACGGGGAGCACTGACTACTTCGATACTTATACCAATTACGACTGACTCATCATTTATGCCAGCCGCACTTGGTATTTTAGGCTTACTAGTCGTTGGCAGTCCAGGTAGAGTTAGGACCAACCTGATTTTCTTCGATTAGCTGAAGCTTAGATGTATCCGCACCAATGCCAGCGTCAACACCTTGACCACTTACCAAACCATCAGCGTTAGCAGCGGTTAAATCTGCGTCATCTAACGCACCAGAAGTGGTATGAATGTTGATTGAACCACCATCGGTTACGTCTTTTGCGTATACGTGGTTGTCGGCGTACGTAAGCGTATCAACGTCACAACTTGAACTATCAAACTTCAAAGATAAAACACCTTTAGACGATTCTGCGTTGCTGTTACCAGTCACGTTAGCAATCAGGTTTTTCTCAAAGTTAAGGCTAGGGCGCTCGTTAGCGGCACAGTCTTTCTCATCAAAGTTAATACCTTCACGAGCATTGAATACCGTGTTACCGATTACTTGTGAAATCAACACGCTTGGGTCGCCAGCATTATCCGCGATAATCGTCTGGTTAGAGGTATCGTCTGTTTTATCGGTGTGGATAAAGATAGCACCACGACCACCAGATGTCGTTCTAACATTGGATACATAGTTGTTTGAGATAGTGTGACCCATGGATACAAAGGCAATACCACCATCGTCGCTGTCATCACCCGTTGGGATAATCACGTTGTTTGAGACGGTGCTAAAACCACCGTTTTCAACAGAAATCATACCAGTAGAGTTAACAATCGTGTTACCCATGATAGTTGTTGCACTTGATTGGATTTTCATCAAACGTTCATCGATTTCAACGCCATCGAAACGGTTGTATTGAACGGTATGGTTGTTCATCAACGTGGCATCGTTACCGGTAGAACGACCTACCTGAATGACATATGCACCACTTTTACGATCGCTAGATTCGGTTGGCATGTCTTTGAACAGGTTATACTGAATCGTTGTATTTACCTTTTCACCTTCTTTTTGGTCGGTGTAGATAGAGATAGCGCCACTCTTATCAATACTGCTGTTCAAGCCAGTAAATAAGTTACGCTCGATGATGTTGTCTTCGCCTTTAACTTCAATCAGGTTAAAACCAACGGTACCAGCATAGCCATCAAACGTGCTGTTGCGGACAATTACCGCTTCGCCGTCTAATTTGATCATTGCATCACTGGTGCTTGAACCATCACAGGTTGAGCTTGGAATTGAAATGGTATTTTTAAAAGTTAAGCCGTCGATGATTGTACCTGTGCCTTTAATTTCAAGACAGGTATTACCGCTGATTTCTGCGGTACTGCTCATCGTGCGAGTTAGTACTAAACCATCTACATCGATTGTAAGTGGCGCCATATCGGTATAATCACCACCGCTGGCACTCGCTAATGCTATCCAGTCATTTTCGCTGGCCGTATCAACTGCAGCGATTAATTCTTCTTCATTTTTAACAATGGCAGAATAAACACGATCACCGGTGTCGGCCATCAGCGCCTCAGCAGCGCCGTCACCATCGGTATAGGTTGCTTTTACAGAAATGACTTTTCCTAATTCTGCTGCCGTTAGCATGTAATCTTCACTTGCTGCGCCCGCGATGACCATATCATCGGCCATCCACACATAAGTGATGTCACCATCAATACCATTAACATCGGATACATCAGCATTTAAAGTCTGACCAACAAGCGCGTCACCGGAAAGAACAATGGTGCCCGCTTGCGGAGGAATAACGTCGGGTTTTTCGGCTATTGCCGCGGTTGGGGCAGATGTAACGGATTCTTCAAAGCCGTCGTTATCTACATAATCAACAGTAACGGTAATGGTTTTACCGACTTGGTCATCGGTTAGTTGGAATGTCGATTCATCAGAGCCAATGCTTTCACTACCGTCAGCCATCCAGCTATAGGAAATGTTGCTAGGATCTACGCCATTGTCGTCCATTAGATTTGCGGTGATAACCTGACCAGACTCCAGCGTACCAGTAATGGTAACGGTACCAGGCATGTTAGTTGCAGGAACTTCAACGGCCGCGCTCTCAGTGGAGCGGAAGGATTCGTCATAGCCATCGTTATCAGTATAAGCAACGGAGACAGAAATTTTTTCACCGGCTTCGGCATTGGTAAGAAGGTAAGAGCTGGAAGCAGCGCCTGAGATTACCATATCACCTGCCATCCAGGTATAGCTGATATTGCCTTCATCAACACCATTACCATCGGTAACAGCAGCAGATAAAGTCGAGCCTACTAATGCGTCCCCAGACAACGCGACTGTACCAAGCGAATTACCATTGCTATCTGATACAACACTGTCGTTACAGGCAGTCAAGGCCAATATGGCCGATGATGCCATCAACACTTTTATTTTCATTTTGGTTATTCCCACTTTTATTATTAATGGTTTTATAGATTTCGTAGAAAAGTAATCTTCCAAGAAAGACTGCTGTTGATATTCTCAACATCTCACCAATCTGTCAAGCCAATAAGCGATCAAATATGACCCGTTTTTTATTTTTGGTAAGGCCAATTTTTTGGTAGGGGCAGGGGCAGTCGGTAAAGGGCGTGATAAATCAAGGGGTCAGCGCCCGATAGCAGGGAAGTATGGCAGGATAAACCTAGTGTAGTCAGTCCTGCACACTAGCTTTATTCGTGGGTATTATCTATGCGATAGAAGGTGGCTTCTACCGTATCTTTTCGGTCTCCGGTATTATTTTGGTTGTAAACGCCGGCTTTAAAATACATATATTGTCCACCTTGGTCATATCCACTGTCGGTCATATCGATCACCTGTTCAAGATCCTCTTTACCATCTCGAGTCAGAGTAAACGTTAGTTCGTTACCAACCACTTTGATTCGGTAGGCGAAGCGTTCGCCCAAGGCAATGCCGTTAACCGGGTTTTCAGCACTCTGTGAGCGGTTACCCAAAACCTCAAAATAGTTATCGTCCCCATCAAGAAATTCGTGCGCTAAATAAATAGAGCCTAAATCATTACCCGGGAGCTTACGATAATATACCCGGATTGGCTCATCATCATTGGCGTGGATTTGACCAATAATGACGCGACCTACCTGCCATTGCTCGCCTGTCGTCGTCACCTGATTGACTTTTAACTCTGCAATTAATACGCCGTCTATGCCTCCAGCCTGCTCAAGGTCGCTATCTGGGGCCGAAGAAAACACCCAGTTATTGGCATTGACACCCTGGGTTTTTATCGAAGTATCGCCGCGTCTTAGCATTTCTCGAAGTTCGGTTCTTGTATATTTGGTATTCGCTGAAGTCCTTGCTCCGCTTACCGGCGCTCGAAAAACCAATCCTCCATCAGAATCTGGAAAGAAAAATTCTTCATGAAAATAGCCGTCGGCGAGTTCGTTTTCGGAAATGCTTTGGGCTTTTGAATAAATTGTCTCGTCTACCGGAATACTGAGGTACCAATCAACAAGTTCAATTTGTGGTTCGTTGTCGGACACGCAACCAAAACTTTCGACTTCAACCACGCCATGTTGGTCATCGATGGAATTCCCTGCGACGACGAGCCTTATATACTGCGCAGTGGATTCAGCCACAGGTACGAATTCTGAACGAGTTTTCAGCGGGTTGCTTGTGGTAGGAGCCAATACCGAAACCCATTGTTCCTTATCCTGCGACGTGTAGGCTTCAAAGGTATAACTGCGTTGATCCGGATTTGCCCAGGCAATTGACAAACCTTTTACCAAAGATGTTTGAGCTAACGTTAGAACTAACGCTTGACCATCCCCTTGCACCTGCCATTGTGATGATTCAATAAAACGTCCATCGATGGTGTTTTTGGGTAAATAGGCGTCCATAGCGGTATCAGAGCTTGCGTCAGTCATGGCTAATCGCGTCAATGGCGCACAACTTATTTCTGGTTCAATAACGACCGGAGCCTGTTGCTCTGGGACTTCTGGGGCTTCTGGACTGGATGAGGAATTACATCCAATCACCAGGTGGCTACATAAGGCTATAACAGCTAGCTGAGAGAATCGTTCCATGGTTTTGTTCTAAATGATTAGGTTGTGAATAACTTACCAATATTGGTGGTGATGTAAAACAAAAAAATGTAATTGGTAATGTTTTTTATTTGTAGTTGTTTGCACTTTGGTGATTGTGAACCATTTCCCAGCATCAACTCTAGAGTTTTTCGTGAATTCCAAATAGCGGCGCTCAATCCCCCCAAACCCTTTGTTTTGTCATGCTGCGTTCATAATTCTTGCCGAATTACTCATGACTTCGTGGTTTTAAATGGTGTCTTTAATGAAAGTTTACATATAAACTTACATAATCTTGGCTTAAGTCTATAACTTGCAGATTTTAGTAAAGATAAAAAATTAGAGTAATAAAGCGATTGGGAGAGAACAGCCGTGACTGAAAAAGTTTTATTAAATATCGATGGCCATGGTCACGATCTGAACAGTAACCGTGCAATAAGAGCGTTAATTGTTGATCATTTTCAACACCATAAAAAACAATTGCACGAGTTTATGTCCCGTGTCTGTCAGTTATATGACTTAAGAGCCTTGGTATCTACGGATAGCTTAACCATATCAAAGGTTGACCTTGACCAGGATAAAGGGGCGATTATGGTCGATTATTCGTGGTCCACCCATTATGGTTGTGATGGTTATAGTCGAGAAAAGGTTATGCATGAGCGTTGGCCGTTTGAGGTCCGGAACAACAATATAGTTTTCGAAATGCATATGCCGGAATTGCACGTTCACCACGAATTATAAAACGACATTAGCTCAAATTCATTCGCTGCGTTAGTGGTTGGCGCAGCGATTTTGTCTGAATTTGCGGATTTTTTGTTGTAATAATACATTTAGCTTTTAGTTTGATGTTGGTTTACACCTTGCCAATCCCCCTGCAGCATTACAATGCTTTTTTCTTTTTAAAACGCTCTTCAATGATCTGTTTCTGATACGTTTCCAGCATTACATAGTATTGATTAATAAATGGACCAAGCTCATTGCTGATATTTATGTCGCGAAGTAATTCGATATTAAATGGGCAGGTTTGGATCAGTAAACGAATATCATCCAAAAAGTTTGGGTTGATGCCGCGCAACCCTTGTTGAAATAACGTTTCGGCAAATGTCGTTGGGGTGACAAAATAGTAATCATCCAGTGGCGGTGAGACATAAAGCTCCTCAAATCCTGATTGGGCCAGTATGTGCTTAGGTTTTGGGAAATGTAGGCGTATATTGTTTTTGCACAATAACTTTCCGCTTGTTTGTTTGAACCCCTGTGCCTGAAAAAATTCAATTAGGGTTTGGCGCTGACCCTGGGATAATATGTCATAGTCGTTACGAACAAAGAAGTTATCATCATAAATGGTGAGTAAAGGTAATGATGGTAAATGAAATATATGCCTGTTCATCTTGATTTTGTCGATGTCTAAAGTCATTACACAATCCTACTTAACCACTTGGTATATAACATTAAACGTCTTGTAAGAATATTCGATCACCATACCTGTGTATAGATTGTATTTGCGTAGCCGTGTTTTAATCTTCTGGGGACTGCGGTGAAAAATATCAAAAAGTACGCTGTGTTAAAAGCGTGAAAATCTTGTAGGTTAGGGGAACCACCCTGATAAAGTGTCGCCTTTCGGGTCAATTTGGGCAAAATGATAAAGTCCACGCGTTTTGCAACCAATGCTGTAATGGTCGTTAACGAAACGACACTGGTTCAGCTATCGAATACGACCTGACCGCATCAACTCCGATTTTCTTTGTGGAATATGGGGTTGCTTGTCTATGGGTGCGTTAACCATTTGAAATCAATGGTTTTTATATGGCTTTATGGCGTTAAGATAAACGATTTTACGTTTATAAATGTAATTAACATCAACGATTTAGCCATAAAAAAAGACCCAAAAGCCTTTTGACAGATCGAAGCTAATGGGTCCAGGGAGAATCGTTAAACTTAATCTAAGTATGGTCGAGAAATTTTATTTAGCACAATTTTTTGTCAGTTTTTTTTACAATTATTTTACTTTTTACGGTTAGAGTTTTTTCTTTTATTAAGCGCTGTTTTATTTGTCATTAGAGCCTTTAATTCTTGACACTTAATTGACTTGCTGTCATTTTAAACGCATGTTTTATTTTGGCCTGAGATGTGATGGATACGAAAACAAAAATTCTTAATGCCGCGGAAAATTTATTTGCCGACAAGGGCTTTACTGGCACTTCCTTACGAGAAATTACCAGTGCAGCGGAAGTGAATCTGGCTGCTGTTAATTATCATTTCGGTTCCAAAAAAGAATTAATTAAAGCGTTGATGAAACGTTACCTGGATGTATTGAGTCCAGAGCTTGAAGGATCACTATTAGCGGTAATGGAGGAAAATGACGATCTAAGCCTGGAACAGGTCTTTGAAGCATTTGTTGAACCTCTGCTTACGCTAAATACGTTAAAAGAGCAGGGCACCAGCAATTTTCTCCAGTTACTCGGTCATTCGTATACCGATTCTCAAGGGTTTCTTCGCTGGTTCATCACCACGAATTATCCCGGCATTATCGACAATTTCGTTATTGCCGTACATAAGGCCTATCCAGAACTATCTTCAGAAGACATGTTTTGGCGGTTGCACTTTACGATGGGAACCGCAGTATTTGCGATGTCATCGACTTCAGCCTTGATCGATATTGCTGAAAACGATTTTAATACCGAAGTTGATATTGAAGGTGTCATACGACGTCTGATACCTTATGTCGCATCGGGCGTGGGTGCTAAAACTCATTAATCACTATCGATGATATAACCATTTTTTTGTTTTCCAAGTTTCTTATCCTAAGGAGTAGCCCTTGAGCTGTTTAATGGTTGATGTCGCAGGACTTGAGCTTACCAGTCAAGACCGGGAAATTCTGTCGCACCCAAGCGTTGGTGGCATTATCCTGTTCACTCGTAACTATCAGAACCCAGAACAGTTGTGTCAGTTAACCGCCGATATTCGTTCGGTAAATAGCAATATCCTGATCGCCGTTGATCAGGAGGGTGGCAGAGTTCAGCGGTTTCGTCAGGGGTTTACCAAACTGCCAGCAATGGGGAAAATCCTCGAGCGTAGCCGCCTGGTTCGTAATACCGACGCCAAATCCATTGATTTAGGCAAGGAGCTGGCGACACAAGTTGGTTTTCTAATGGCTACCGAAGTTCAGGGCGCAGGTGTCGATATCAGCTTTGCTCCGGTTCTCGATGTCGATGATATCTCCGATGTGATTGGCGATAGAGGATTTGACGCCCAGCCACAAGTTGTTACTCAGTTAGCTAAGGCGTTTATCAACGGTATGAATCTGGCTGGCATGAAAGCGAGTGGGAAACATTTTCCGGGACATGGCAGTGTTAAAGAAGATTCTCACATCGCTATGCCTGAGGATAAGCGGACTGAGCAAACCATTTTCAACCACGACATGACAGTGTTTAGTGAATTAATTGCGGATGGTCATCTTGGTGCTGTTATGCCGGCTCATGTGATTTATCCAGATGTTGATCACCGGCCTGTCGGTTTCTCTCCGGTGTGGCTAAAGGATATTTTAAGATCGCAGCTGGGCTTTGATGGCGTAATTTTCTCCGATGACTTATCTATGAAAGCGGCAAGTGTAGCGGGCGGTTATATCGAACGTTGTGAAGCGGCCTTGGAAGCAGGCTGTGATATGCTGTTGCTTTGTAACGATCGCTCTGGAGTCGAACAGGTGCTCGATGGTGCCAACTTAGCGGCTGACGGTGCAAGCGAACTTCGCGTGCAAAGCATGTTAAGTGACAATCCTGTGGTGAGTGCTGAAGCATTTCAAAAAAATAAAGCCTGGGTTAAAGCCAGCGAGTTGATCAAAAAGCACTTTTAATAAACTAATAATCAACGATAAAAATAATAATGACAAAGAACACTCTGATAACACTATTTGCGCCACTTGTTTGTGTTGCCTGCTATTTTGGTTTGCTACAGCTTGAGATGGCAAGTGAGCCCGCCCTGACCATAGCCTTAACCTTATTGATTGTTATTTTTTGGGTAACGGAAGTGTTGCCGATACCGGTTACCAGTCTACTTCCATTTGCGCTATTTCCTCTGTTTGGCATTCTTGATCATAAACAAGCAGCTAGCGCTCTTGGAAGCCATGTAATTTTGTTATTGATGGGCGCTTTCATGCTCTCAAAAGCTCTCGAGAAAAGTAATGTTCATGAGCGTTTGGCCGTTTACATGGTAAACCTGGTAGGTGTTTCCAGCGGCCGTCGTCTGGTTATCGGCTTTATGTTGGCCACGGCAATTCTCAGTATGTGGATATCCAATACCGCCACTGTGCTTATCATGTTACCTATGGCGTTAGCGGTGCTATCTCATATCGAAAATCGCCAACTGAAAATCGCCTTAATCCTCGGTATTGCCTATGCGGCGAGTGTTGGTGGGGTTGGTACGTTAATTGGTACACCGCCAAACGTTATCTTTATGGGCATTTATGAACAGTTCACTCAAACCGAGTTCGGTTTTATTGAGTGGATGAAAATTGGTGTACCTGTCGTTCTTATCTCCATTCCTATTATGGGATTGTGGCTAACCCGCAACGTAACATTGGATGAGAAGATTGAAATGCCCCAGCCAGGTAAATGGCGCACCGAAGAAAAACGCACATTAGCGGTATTTGGGTTGACGGCTTTGGCCTGGATCACTCGCAAAGAACCCTTTGGTGGTTGGAGTGGTTTGTTGGATTTACCTCAGGTAGGTGATAGTACGATTGCGCTTGCCGCTGTGGTTATTATGGCGATGATCCCTAATGGTAAAGGCTCGCGATTACTGGACTGGGAAACGGCGAAAACGATTCCGTGGGGCATGTTGTTATTGTTTGCTGGTGGCATTGCTATCGCCAAAGCCTTTGTCGCATCGGGCTTAAGCGATTTACTGGCCTCTGGCTTGGTTGAATTGGCGAATCTTCCGATTTTACTGACCTTACTTTGTATCTGTTTATCGGTTACTTATCTCACCGAAATTACCTCCAATACCGCAACGGCGACCTTATTGATGCCAATATTGGCGTCGGCAGCAATTGCCACAGGTCTGCCTCCCGAAGTGTTAATGATCCCTGCGGCAATCTGTGCCAGTTGTGCCTTCATGTTGCCGGTTGCGACGGCGCCAAATGCCATTGCATTTGGTACCAAGCAGGTGGAGATACTGGATATGGTGAAAGAGGGCGCAGTATTGAGTTTACTGGTTTCCTGTATTGTTGCCTTGTGCTGTTACTGGATTTTGGTCTAGAAGCTACGAAAAGTTTTCTATTGCCTGATTGTTGGTAAAGCTGCTAGTGTATCTCTATACCAATTCCGTTAAATTTTTGCACGACTCAGAGTTAGGGCAGGGGTTCATTAACAACATAGATTTCATTGATATAGCCACTCTATATTAATGGAATCTAGGGCAGTAAATGGGCCACTGATAAACTCCCTATGGGTGAGTTTTAAAGGCGTTTATCCTGCGTTACTGATTTTGGCTGATTTTGACATCGGAACGACCATTCTCTGTAATCAAAGCTTTGTCTAAAAGCCTTTAAATTATCACTGAGTGGGAAAACACTTATTGGAATTGGTATTTTGATTTATGGGGGAATATTATGAAGTTACACGCTAAATATGCTCTTTTAACAGCAATGTTATCTGTTTCATCGCTAACAATGATGTCAGTAGCGGAAGCTGCGCAAATTAAAGCCGTTCGTTGCTCCGGTGGCATTGCCAAGCTGAAAATGGATAAATTCGAAGTTGTCGACCGCTGCGGTACTCCTTTGGATCGTGAAGTGATATCGGCTTTGGATGAAAGAAAGGTAGAGCGCATGGTTTATCGCTTCTCAACGAGTGAAAGCGAACCATTGACTATTTTTACCTTTGAAGAAGGCAAGCTGACGCTTATCGAAAAGAATCCATAATTTGGGAAAGATTGAATATAAAAAAGGAGCCTTAGGGCTCCTTTTTTGTATCGGTAAGCGATACTTTTAAGCTTTGTTTCGGCTAACTAAGCTTATCAGGTGGCTCAGTAAAAACACCGCGAACAGTGCGCTGTAAACACCGTAAACCACAATCATCCACTGCGGCATTGAGTAGCCTAGAAACGACCAGCTGATCTCACCACAATCTCCGGTTGCTTCGAACAGCGCCGGTATCCACTCGTGTAATGGTAACCACTGCGGAAAATTAGGCACGATGTCGCAGCTGAAGAACAGGGAGCCAGCATTAGATTGCATCTCAACGTGTTCGATGGCGATTAACAGTCCCCAAATCGCACTCACGCCCCATATCGAAAACGCTAACGCTCTGCCAATAAAGGCTTTGTTACCCAAGGCTCCGATAATGCCAGCAAACATAACGCCGATAATAGCTACACGTTGGTAGATGCACATAATGCAGGGTTCGAGGCCCATGCCGTACTGAAAATACAGAGCGGTGAGCTCTAGTACCAGTGCTGATAGAGCTAGTAGCCACCAGGATTTAGTGTTTAGTACCCATTGATTTAACGCATTGAACATAGGCTTGTGTCCCTGATTAGTGTCCGTTTGGTTCCGCTAATGGTGTTGTGGTTCCATGATGAATAATCCCCATATCGTAAAACATCTGGGTGTATTCAACTAAGATCCCTGAATAAATCATGATAAAACCAACCAAAGTTAATACCACGGTATAAGGTAATGCCATATAAACCATACGACCATAAGAAAGACGAATCAATGGTGCCAACGCAGAAGTTAACAGGAACAGGAATGCCGCCTGGCCATTTGGTGTCGCAACCGAAGGCAGGTTGGTACCTGTATTGATAGCCACCGCTAACATATCAAATTGGTCACGGGTAATTTGACCAGCAAGCAGTGCCTTTTTCACTTCCGTAATATATACCGTGCCGACAAACACATTATCACTCACCATAGAAAGCACACCATTTGCCAGATAGAACATGACAAGCTGCAAATCTCCCTCGAAGGTCAACACCCAATTGATAACCGGCGTAAATAATTGTTGATCGATGATGACCGCAACGACTGCGAAAAATACCGCAAGCAAAGCGGTAAATGGTAAGGCTTCTTCAAATGCATGACCAATCTGGTGTTCTTCAATCACACCGGTAAACGATGTGGCTAAAATAATAACCGTAAGACCAATAAGCCCGACAGCAGCCAAATGTAAGGCAAGTGCGACCACCAACCAAATTGCGATAACACCTTGCACCACTAATTTGGCATTGTCCAGATGGGTTCTGCGCTTGGTTTCTTGTTGGTCAAATTCAACCAAAATAGTACGCACATTTTCCGGTAATTCGACGCCGTAACTAAAAACCTTGAATTTTTCCACCAAAAAGCAGGTGAGTAGGCCGAAGAAAAATACCGGAATCGTTACCGGTGACATACGAATGGCGAACTCTAAAAATTGCCAACCGGCTTGCTGACCGATAATCAGGTTTTGTGGCTCACCGACTATCGTCATTACGCCGCCAAGTGCGGTACCTACACCAGCATGCATCATAAGGTTACGTAAATAGGCTCTGAATTGTTGTAAATCCTGGCGTGAGTATTCTGGTAAGTTGTGATCTTCGGTATGGTCATGATCGTTGTGGATGACTTTACCGGATGCAACTTTATGGTACACCGTATAAAAGCCTACCGAGACACTAATGATAACGGCGATAACTGTTAGTGCATCAAGAAATGCCGATAGTAGCGCGCTGGAAAAACAGAACAGCAACGATACGGCTATTTTGGAACGTACCTTAGTTAGGATTTTGGTAAATAAGAAAAGCAGCAGGCTCTTCATAAAATAAATACCAGCCACCATGAAAATCAAAAGTAACAACACTTCCATATTTACACTGAGTTCATGATACACCTGGTTTGGGGTAGTCATGCCTATTGCCACCGCTTGAATGGCCAATAAACCGCCGGGTTGCAATGGATAACATTTCAATGCCATCGCAAGGGTAAAAATGAATTCCAGGACCAAGGCCCAACCGGCGACATATGGAGATACGTAAAAGAACAGTAGAGGATTAAGTACTAAGAAACCTATAATTGTTACTTTGTACCATTTTGGCGCTTGCCCGAGAAAATTTCGATACAAAGCGTGGGCAAATGATTGCTGCATTAATAACTTACCTTAAAGAACGACTCTAATTGTTGTTGATGGACTTGAGCTCACCAAGAATTAATCATTATTTTTTACTTGTTTAGCGAACAAGTGATTGCGGCCGTGATAATATCATCGATTAGTTGGCTAAAATACAAATTAACTGCCAAAAAAAACCATAAAATACTAAATAAAGCCAGAGTTACCATGACAAAGGCAAAATGCCGGAGGTTTCCGGGCCCGACGGCCTTGTACCTGGTGCCCTGATATACAAAAATATGCCGCGTACTTGGGGCGAAAATACGGGGATTTTCGTGAAAATGTAATAAACTGGTTAATGTTTGCTGTTTATTTGAGCAGGTTTTGTTTTCATTTATTTATTCATTCAACAAGCTCTTGACATCTTCTGGTACAATCAGTTTATATACAGCAAGTTAGTATTCGCTTTACGTAAGTTATACGGAATTTTAAATGATCATAAAAGCACAAAGTCCTGCCGGGTTTGCAGAGCAGTATATCGTTGAATCCATCTGGAATGGTGGCTTTCCTCCCGGTTCAATATTGCCGGCTGAACGCGAGTTGTCTGAATTAATCGGCGTAACAAGAACGACATTACGTGAAGTGTTACAACGCCTGGCCCGAGATGGTTGGTTAACCATCCAACACGGTAAACCCACCAAAGTTAACGATTTTTGGGAAACGTGTGGGCTAAATATCTTAAGCACTCTGGCGGAATTGGATCAGGAAGGTATTCCGGATTTGGTTGAAAATCTGTTATCAGCCAGAACCAACTTAAGTGCCATTTTTATTCGTGCCGCGGTGAAAAACAATCCCGAAAAAGTCGTTGAACTGGTCAATAAATGTCTGGAAACGGAATGCGATGGTGAAGAATTCGCACAGAACGATTACCAACTGCATCATGATTTAGCTCTGGCATCATCGAACCCTATTTATGTGCTGGTTCTAAATGGCTTTAAAAACCTATATTCTCGCCTAGGTGGATTGTATTTTGCCCATGAAGATGCCCGCAAGCTCAGTCTGAAATTTTATCAGGAACTCATTGCCGTGGCAGAAAATGGTCATTTCAATGAATCGGTACAGGTGGTTCGTACCTACGGTGTTGAATCCGGTAAAGTCTGGTACAAACTCAAAGAAGACGTGTTGCGGGAATTAGCGCGTTAATTGCACGACCTTTCAATATTTCATAAATAAACCCTGTTGATCAGGGTTTATTTTTGCCCGCAATATATGGGTTAAATTATTTTTTCAATAAACCCTTGAATAATATCTTCCGTAATACCATCTATATCTAATCTGATAGGCATTGGTATTCATTGAAAAACCAAGTAAACTACTCGGGTTTTTTTATTTATCTAGTTAGCAAATTTTGAGGATTTTATGGAAACCATTGAAAAGATCAAACAACAGATTGCCGAGAACCCAATTCTCATCTTTATGAAGGGCTCACCTAAGCTTCCAAGTTGTGGCTTTTCATCACAAGCTTCACAAGCACTTATGGCCTGTGGCGAAAAATTTGCCTACGTTGATATCCTGCAAAACCCCGATATCCGCGCCGAGTTGCCTGGTTATGCTAACTGGCCAACATTCCCACAGTTATGGGTTGAGGGTGAGCTGATTGGTGGTTGTGACATCATCATGGAAATGTACCAACAAGGCGAATTGCAACCACTCATCAAAGAAGTGGCTGCCAAGCAATCACAAGAGTAATCTAATTATTTAAATCGAGTGGTTTAGCCACTCGATACCGCATTGGCCATTCGTTTTGTCAATGCACGCTTTTAAAACAACTATGTGTTAATAAATGGAGAACAACATGAGTGTATTAGTAGGTCGTCCTGCTCCTGATTTCACTGCTGCAGCTGTACTAGGTAACGGCGAAATCGTAGATAACTTCAACCTTAGTGAAACCATCAAAGGTAAGAAAGCGGTAATTTTCTTCTACCCGCTAGACTTCACTTTCGTTTGTCCGTCTGAGCTAATTGCTTTTGACAAGCGCTTTGAAGAGTTCCAAAGCCGTGGTGTTGAGGTTATTGGTGTTTCTATCGATTCTCAATTCAGTCACAATGCATGGCGTAACACTCCAGTTAACGAAGGTGGTATTGGTCCGGTTAAATACCCACTAGTTGCTGACGTTAAGCACGAAATCTGTCAGGCATATGACGTAGAGCATCCAGAAGCTGGCGTGGCGTTCCGTGGTTCTTTCCTTATCGATGAAGAAGGTAATGTTCGTCACCAGGTTGTGAACGATCTACCTCTTGGCCGTAACATTGATGAAATGCTACGTATGATCGACGCTCTTCAATTCCACTCAGACCACGGTGAAGTATGTCCGGCGGGTTGGAACAAAGGCGATGAAGGTATGACTGCATCCGCTGATGGCGTAGCATCTTACCTTTCAAGCAACGCTGACAACTTATAATTTAGTTGCTTGTTGTGCTCAAAAAGCTGCCTGTAGGCAGCTTTTTTTATGGCTAAAATTTATTTTTAATACCGTCATACGAATTATTATTTACCGACTAGACTTAAAGAAGACACTTTCGATTTACCGCTTTTCAAGGACGAACTGCAATGTTTTCTACCAGTCGGGAACAATTCTTCGCGATAGCACTAATGCTGTCGGGTTCCTATCTCATTATCTCTTCCACTGAATTCATGTACCATGCCTTAGGCATCCTGGCATTAAGTCTGTTTTTTCTGCTATGCCTAAATAGCATGCAGCGCATCGTCAATGACAGCAAACGGGGGAAACGCTCGGCAATCGCATTGCGAATGCATCGCTGTTCGTTTCGTTATAAAACCCGGTTGATGGTGCTGGCGATTAGTTTGCTATCGATACTCGAGTCGGTGCGCTATTTCCCGGAAAACCTTGCTGTTGCTATCGCGTTATTTGCGATGATTCTGGCAATTCGCGAATGGATTGCACTGATGCAATGGCTGAAAACCATGCAGCGACGAACCATGCAGCGACGAACCATGCAACGACGAACCATAAGACATTAATACCAATCACATTAAATTATTGCTCACTCAGTGAGAATTTAAACGCTTTTAGGCAAGGCTTTGATTGCAGAGAATGGTTATTCCATTTTTAAAATCAGTCAAAATCAGTAACGCAGGATAAACACCTTTAAAACTCACCCATAGGGAGTTAGTGAGTGGCCCATTTACGGCCCTAACTCTGAGTTGTGCACAAACTCAATATTGGTATAAGCATCATGCCGACAGGTGAGACACCTTATACCTTGGTTTATAGGGGGGTAACTCAATTTTCCGATTATCGCTGATGACATTATTGCCAGCGTCCCGCACGAAAAACCTGCCGTTCTCCAAATGAAGATAGTGTTCAGCGATAAGATAGGTTACATTGCCTTGTTTTTTCATCACTTATAACACTAATACCTAATGCCTGATTTTCCTCTTACCCAAAAACTCACCGCCGTGAGTCTTGTTTCCTTGCTAGTTATCTCCCAGTCATATGCCAATGACAATGCCGCGGTGAGTGCGGAACCTGCACAAACAGCAAATACAGCACATACACCTATTGAGCAACGCTCTCACGACAGCAACGAGACGACCCACCATCGAGACGAAGAAGAACATCATCAAGACGAGCACCATGAAGAAGAGCATCATGGCGATCATCACAGCGAATCGATTGAAAGAATTCAGGTCAGGGCGACACGTTTGGGGCGAATAGTCAGCGATGCGCCGATGCGGATCGAAGTGATAAATGGCGAAGAAATTCAGGAAAAAGCGTTAATGCGTCCGGGCAATATTTCCATGTTAGTCGCCGAAACCGGCGGCGTTCGTGTACAAACCACATCACCGGCATTAGGTAGCGCCAATATTCGCCTGCAAGGATTATATGGTCGTTACACTCAACTATTAAGCGATGGATTGCCGTTATTCGGTGGTCAGGCATCGTCCATTGGTTTATTACAAATTCCACCAACGGATCTCGCTAATGTTGAAATCATTAAAGGCTCCGCGTCTTCACTTTATGGCGGTTCCGCACTTGGTGGGGTGATCAATCTCATTTCTCGTCAACCATCCGACGAATTTGAAGGAGAAATGTTATTAAACCTGACCTCAAAAGATGGTCAGGACTTAACGGGTTATTTTGCCAGCCCATTAAACGATGAGTTTAGCGCGTCACTTACTGCCGGCGCTCATCATCAGGCCAATAAAGATCTCGATGATGATGGCTGGATTGATCTCGCCGGCTATGAAAGAGTTACCGCCAGACCACGTTTATATTGGCATTCAGATAATGGCGCTAATTTGTATGTGACGCTTGGGGTTATGAACGAAGACCGAACCGGTGGCACCTTACCGGATCAGACCGTGCCCGATGGCACTGAGTTTATGCAGACTCTTAATACTCAGCGTCATGATTTAGGATTTGTGTTTGATCAAACTTTCTCAGATGCGATGACACTCAGCCTACGTGGTTCGGCAATGCAACAGCAGGATGAACACCGTTACGGTTTAGTGTTTGAAAACGATGCACATGAAAACTATCTGCTGGAGTCCAGTTTTTCCGGATACAACGACAATACCGATTGGGTGGTTGGCGTTGCCTTTCAGTCAGAGGTGTTCGATTCTGCCTCTTTTCCAACATTTAATTATTCTTACCAAGTTCCAGGGGTATTCTCCCAAGTTGATCATGCACTCACTGACGATATTTCTGCCTCGGTCAGTGCCCGTGCCGATTGGCACAGTGAATATGGTACTCAATTTAGTCCAAGGGTTTCTATGCTATACAACCCAGGAAACTGGACGCTTCGCGGCTCGTACGGGAAAGGTTATTTCGCGCCAACGCCATTTGTTGAAGACATCGAAGCGGTCGGTCTATCACGTCTTGCACCGATTGAAGATATCGACGCGGAAGAGGCGACTACCGCATCCATCGATGCCACATATACCTATGGCAGTATCGAAACCGGATTGACCTTGTTTGGTTCGAATATTGATGGCGTTACCGAATTAGACGTTATTGACCCAGCCATTATTGACCCAGCCGTTATTGACCCAGTTACAGTGGTAAACGATAAGCAGGTTCGACTAATCAACGCACCGGGTGTAAGCCGCATTCGCGGCGCTGAACTGTTAGTTCGTTATCGTTGGCACGATGTGAAGTTTACCGGCAGTTATTTATATACCGATTCCAGCAAGCCGGGCGAGGGCGGTTTCGACCGTACTCCGATTGCCTTAACGCCTAAACATTCTGCCGGCGGCGTTATCATGTGGGAGCAACACGGTAAAGGGCTACTTGGCTTTGAAGCCTATTACACCGGCACTCAAAGATTGGAAAACAACCCGTATCTTAGCGAAGGCAAGCCCTATTGGCACTTAGGGCTATTAGGGCAAATCACTATCGGCCAAGTTAGCTGGTTTCTAAATGCTGAAAACCTGTTAAACGTTCGTCAAACCAAGGTTCACCCTTTGGTACTGCCGCAACAGGCACCAAGCGGCACCTGGACCACAGATATTTGGTCACGTAATGATGGCTTTACTGTGAATGGTGGTGTCCGGATACAATTTGGTGATTAAACCCCCTTCGAGTAGAAATAAAAGGGGTTTCTACACCTTACGGTATTACTGATACTTCTCAGTAATACCGAATCGAGATACGTGATTGGTATTACTCAATTTAAACCATAAAACTTTACGTAAAACCGAATTACCATGCCAGCTCAGTAATTCCTGCTTAAAACCTATCACTTATCCAATAACCCATTGATGTTAAATTAAAAAGCAAGATCTATTAATGTCAATTGTACAGACTTATACCAATCAATTTAAATTATTGCTCACTCAGTGAGAATTTAAAGGCTTTTAGACAAGGCTTTGATTGCAGAGAATGGTTATTCCATTATCTCAAAATCGGCCTAAATCAGTAACGCAGGGTAAACGCCTTTAAAACTCACCCGTAGGGAGTTAACCAGAGGCCCATTTACGGCCCTATATTTCATTAATATAGAATGACTATATCAATGAAAGCTATGTTGTAACTGAACCTCTGCCCTAACTCTGAGTTGTGCACAAACTTAATGTGATTGGTATTACGACGCCGGCTCACTAAGTCTTACAGCACACCCGCGTTTACCAATACGTCTCAGTAATTACGGCAATACATCAATATGTATTCCCCTAACATTCTGAATTAATTATCAAATGTTGTTAACGGCAAAAAATTACCATGCTGGCTCAGTAATCGAAAAATAAAGATTTTGATTTACTAAGACGTCATCGTAAATCCCCGTTAAGACACATTAAAAACCTCTAACGGTTTGTATTTACGCCAAAATGCTTGGGTTACTAGGGGTATTACCATAGACCGCTCAGTAATATTCGAGGGTTAGGAGGCTGACCGTTAGGTGACGGGAAATATGTTTTTAATGGCTTGAATTTGTGAATGTTTCTGGTAGTTTATGATGACGTTCGTAGACGGGAATTACCATGCTGTCTACATAATAAGCTGTTAGGAAGACTGATCTTCCGTGTACAAATTTAAGGGAAGCGGTAACATCAGGGAAGAGTGTTTTTTCAGATTAATATCAATCCAGCACATCAACTTCCAGGCAGCGTATAGTTTCATAAGTAAATAAATCGAGCGTATGAAATGAAAGATCGTATATCTTTTCTCAGCGCAAGTTTATGAGTAAAGTGTTGGCAAAGAGTAAGTTGCAGTCGACAATGACGCTGGCTTTCCTAACAAGTGCCTTAAAATCGGACGTAAAACGCTTGGCTACGTTTGATAAACATTATAGCCAAGCATTTTCCGCCGTTTAGGCGGGCGTTAGGAAGACTGATCACCCGTGTACAAATTCAAGGGAAGCGGTAACATTAGGGAAGAGTGTTTTTTCAGATAAATATCAATCCAGCACATCAACTTCCAGGCAGCGTATAGTTTCATAAGTAAATAAATCGAGCGTATGAAATGAAAGATCGTATATCTTTTCTCAGCGCAAATTTATGAGTAAAGTGTTGGCAAAGAGAAAGTTGCAATCGACAATGACGCTGGCTTTCCTAACAAGTGCCTCAAAATCGGGCGTAAAACGCTTGGCTACGTTCGGTGAATATTATAGCCAAGCATTTTCCGCCGTTTAGGCGGGCGTTATATTTACCACCAGCGATTTATCGTAGAAACCAGGAATGGTTGAAATGTCAGGGAATGGCGCAGGAAAGTAAGTAAACTCACTTCGCACATCAATTCCCAGGCAACGTAAATATTCAGCGTAAACCTTCCGATATAGCGTATAAAAATCGAGATAGCGGAAGTCAAAAATAGTACATCGAATAGGGCAGCGTAAATTCCAAAAAAGTGGAAATATAACAAGTGCCTTAAAATCGGACGTAAAACGCTTGGCTACGTTCGATAAACATTATAGCCAAGCATTTTCCGCCGTTTAGGCGGGCGTTATATTTACCACCAGCGATTTTTCGCAGAAACCAGGAATGGTTGAAACGTCAGGGAATGGCGTAGGAACATAAGTAAACTCACTCCGCACATCAATTCCCTGCGAACGTATATATTCAAGCGTAAATATCCAGACATTGCGTATAGAAATCGGGATAGCGGAAGTCGAAAATTGCGCATAGAATGGGGCAGCGTAAATTCCCAAAAAGTTGAAATATAACAAGTGCCTTAAAATCGGACGTAAAACGCTTGGCTACGTTCGACAAACATTATAGCCAAGCATTTTCCGCCGTTTAGGCGGGCGTTATGAGCTTATGAACCGCACCGTGAGCGTGAATACTCAATTTCAAAGGATTTAATAATGAGTGACATTACAAAACCTATAGCATTATCTATTTATGCAAATTTATTTAGAAATCCTGCGGCTATTATATTTCTAATTCTCTTCATGCTTATCTATACGATAATTTTTTCAGTCGCTATTTCAGATAAGAATGTTGATATTTTGGAGTTGGTTAAAGCTGCACCATTTGCTGTATCTGCAGCTGTGTTAGGTATTTTTTCCATTATTTTCTGGGCATTAAATTATATCGGTAAGACTCAGAAAGTCGAGTTGACCATCAAAGAAGCAGAAGCGCTATTTCGTATTCGCAAACGATTGATAGATGAGGTTTTTGACGAGCCCTCGCCAGAACCAACTGTTGAGCTAGCTGCCTTGAAAGCACACCTTCTTCTTGCTGGAGGTGAGCTAAATGCGGAGCCAGAGACTCCTTCAACAAAGCTAGGCTTTGAGTATTCTGATGCAGTTAAAGCCCTATTAAAACGCTCATAACAAGTTGCTTAAACGGACAAAAAATAGCTGGCTTTTGCTCGTTCCTCGCTAATTTTAGCCAGCTAATTTATTGCCGCTTAGCAAAGCGTTATGATTTCCTTAGGATTCGTGTGACTATCAAATTAAATACCAGAATAGAAGATATCAACTTACAAGACTTACCGTTTGCCACAGATGTTTTAAGTGAGTTGGATACGCACAAAATAGAAGTTGGAATACCTTCTGTAGGTAGTGTGAATCTGTCCAAGGTTGTTGGCACAACACATCCAGATTATTGTGGGAAAACATGGGGCGAATTGAAACCAATTCCAGGTACTCTAGGTGGAGATTTTGTTAATAACGTCCAAATAAATTGCCAACCATTAAAGCGTGCCTACGGAAACGTAAAAGATTTAGATAATAACCCACAATATTATTTAAACAACGAAGAGAAATATCATTGGTCTTTTTATGAAATTGATGGTGATTATTATATTTCTTCCGGTAACAATAGAACTGTAATCGGCCGATTATTTCTTCATCTTAACGATAAAGAACCTATTGTTCATGGGGTAAAAGTTACACCTGCAAAATTTAAAGAAGAGTTGATGAAACCTGACACAACTGAGAATGATAAATCAGGTATATTTAGCTGGATAGCTAGAGTCTTAAAAACATAACAAGCTGTTCAACAAGGACAAAATACAGTTGGCTTTTGCTCCTTCGTCGCTTAATTTTAGCCAACTATATTTTGCCTGTTAACAGGGCGTTATGTTTCAATCAATTTATCAGTCATAGGATGTAACATGTTGGATTATAGGTCGTTTTTACCCAAAAAAATCGATAATACCTATGCTGGTAATAAAGTAGCACTTTGGTTTTTCTATTTATTGACCGCTATTACGTTGTGGCGTAGTCAGCATCACTTGTTTGCAGCAGATGGTGGGGCGCAATCGATTGCCACCATACCCCTAGATACATACTCTTCTGAAGCATCTTCTACAGTAATCGGTATATTTGCGCTTTGGGGGTTATCACAATTAGTTATAGGCTTTATTTATCTAGTAGTTTGTTTACGATACAAAGCGTTAATACCTCTGATGTATTTCCTTGGTGTTATTGAATACGGAATGAGAGCATTTTACATAGGTGCCTACAAACCAATAGAAACGGTTGGTGATGCTCCAGGGGCGCTCATTAATCTACCATTTATGCTGCTATTCAGCCTCATGCTCGTGCTTTCGCTATGGAGAAAGAGCAAACTCGACAACTAGAAACATAACAAGAGACTATGGCGTCAATAGTTAATTTTGAGCTTTTGGCGCTTCCCACATCACCCCATCTCTAAGCATGGAA
>NZ_JBHZSG010000040.1:0-33476 GCF_043642205.1 Thalassotalea litorea
TATCAATAAAATCTATGTGGTAACTGAACCTCTGCCCTAACTCTGAGTTGTGCACAAACTTAATGTGATTGGTATAATCGCAAACCTTGTCGATTATTAAAGTCGGTTCACGGTAATTCCCCTATAGCCCCGAATTTGGTGAAATGCTCAATCAAAGTATTGATAGCTACTGACAGCAACTGCGATTAACTTTATAGTTAATGCTAACTGCGTTTACATCGTGTATCCATTTTGACATTCACCGATAGCCACTGCCATTTCGACTTTCCAGAGTTTGATCACACCCGTGAAGAGCTGCTAAACCAATTACGCGAGTCAGGCGTTCACCGCATCATCGTCCCCGGCGTCAGTGCGAATTTGTGGCAACGACAAATTACTACCTGCGGCTCGCTAGCCCCTTGTTATCTCGCGTTTGGCATTCATCCCTGGTGGATTGACGATGCGAAACAACAAGACCTCGAACGCCTGCAAGCGTATTTAGGTAGCCATCATCGCGTTGTTGCACTGGGCGAGATAGGACTTGATGCGAAGATTGATAATATGGACAAACAGGTTAACTTTTTTGAACAGCAGTTATCTCTGGCTGAACAGTTAGCGCTTCCGGTATTAATTCACCACCGACAAACACATCATTTAATTACCCCAATATTAAAACGAAAAACTCGATTACAAGGCGGGATAATCCACGCATTTTCGGGGAGCTACCAGCAAGCAAGGCAATATCTGGATCTGGGTTTTAAACTGGGTATTGGTGGCGTTATTACCTATGAGCGCGCGAATAAAACCCGAACCGCTGTGACCAAGTTACCACTAGACGCTCTGGTTCTGGAAACTGATGCGCCTTCGATGCCCTTAGCCGGGCATCAGGGGCAAACAAATTCACCGACAAACCTCACCGCAGTTTTCAAACAATTATGCCAGCTCCGCGAAGAGCCACCCGCTAAGATTGCCGGTCAACTTGAGCGCAACTGCGAGCAGCTATTTTCGTTTTAAACGGCCAAAATTCAAGCTCGGTGTGGTTGGGTGGTTATACCAATACAGAACGACCATAGCGCCGAGCAATAACATTAAAATAAACGCCAGATTGTCCCGTTGTCGTTCATTAAAGTCATCGACCAGACTATCAGCATTGAAATTGATTCGAATATACCCCAACAGATCGGTATCGCGTATTTCTGCGACATACGGTGCCTGGTATGGACTTGATGAGATTGCACCTTGTTCCAGTTGCGGAACAATTTTTTCGGCGCCCTGAGAGTGGGCAATTAACTGGCCATTATGATCATAAACCAGCACTTGTTCTACCCAAGGGTTTTGTTTCAATTGCTCGGTAAATCGACGCAACCCTTGGCGCTGATTTTGTTGTAGCAAAATCTTTGCACTGAGAGCTACCTGATCGATAAAACCACGTGCGATATCTTCTACATGCTGAATCATTACCTGTTCGTTTTTATACATCCGTACGATAGAGCTATTAAAGATAATAATTAACAACACAATGGCCATAAAAATAGGCAGGAGGCGATTAACCGTGTGCTTGATCCGCGAGATCATTGTCGACATTGATTTTTCCTGTGCAAAATCAGGGATAATAGCAATTCATATGTCCATACAAATCGATATTAAAAAACTAAAAATAAAGTTTTAATCATAGTGGTTTATTTGCGAAGATAGAATTGTTTTTTTACCTGTCATTTTGAATTCAGTATTAAAGGTACCTATTGTGGCCACAAAAAGTATGCGAGCGCCTCTTGCAGCGATTAACGCTTTGACCCTGAACCAACTTTTAACCCATCAGGATCTGCCAAGTCCGCTGGATTTCTATGTCGATAACGGGGATTTGTATCTCGATGCCAGAATAGAAACATTGACCGCAACCTTGTTCAACGAGATATCAGAATCTGAGGGCAACCCTGAAAAGGCGGCTGAAGGCTGGGAGCTCGTGCTATTAAGTTCAACGACTATCGACCAACTTATTGACACATGCCGACATGCCGGCATCAAACTGGTTAAACTAAACAACATTAATCATCGCTTAGGGGTTTCCAGTTACCGTTTTGCGGTTCAGGCTGATGACATGGTCAAGGCCAGAACTCTTGCCAATCAATATGCGATGCAACACAATCTGGAAATAGCTCTTATCTATCGTGCGCCTGCCCTTGCCACCCCGGGTTTGCTGGTTATGGATATGGACAGTACGACGATTGAAATTGAATGCATTGATGAAATTGCAAAATTGGCCGGTGTTGGTGAAGAAGTTGCCGAAGTGACCGAGCGGGCAATGCTCGGAGAGCTGGACTTTGCCGCCAGCCTTAAACAACGGGTAGCCACTCTTAACGGAGCCAGTGAATCCATCCTTGCTCAAGTAGCCAGTCAGTTACCTCTAATGCCAGGTCTGCGTCCTTTGCTGGAGTTACTGAAGTCACATCAATGGCGTATTGCCGTGGCTTCCGGGGGCTTTACTTATTTCACCGATACCCTGCAACAACAATTACAGCTTGATGCAACGCAAGCGAATGTTCTGGAAATTGTCGACGGGAAACTTACCGGTAAGGTTGTTGGTGATATTACCGATGCAAATGTCAAAGCAGATACGTTAGGGCGACTCGCGCAAGAATTTGCAATTCCCGCAACACAAACCGTTGCCATGGGCGATGGTGCTAATGATTTGCAGATGCTGGCCGCGTCGAATCTTGGGGTTGCCTACAAGGCAAAACCGGTGGTTTTACAACAAGCCGATTGTGCAATTAACTTTTCCGGTCTTGACTGCCTGGTGCACTGGTTGAAATAACGATTTATTCTGAGTTTAAAATCCTATACACTCGATCAAATACTGTATATTTATACACACCAGTCTTTTAATGAAAAAGCGCGTCTAAGCGAGAGTTTTATCGATGGCAAAAAACAAAACCGCCTTTGTCTGTAACGATTGTGGTGCAGACTTTCCCCGTTGGCAGGGTCAGTGCTCTGAATGCAAGGCCTGGAATACGATTTCTGAAATCCGCTTGGGTGCAGCGCCTAAGCGCACCGACAACCTCTCGGGTTATGCCGGACAAACCCAAGCCCAGGTACAAGTTTTAAATGCCATCGATTTAAGCGATTTACCCAGATTCAGTTCCGGATTTGCCGAGTTTGACCGAGTATTGGGCGGTGGAATTGTGCCAGGCAGTGCGATTTTAATAGGTGGTGAGCCTGGCGCTGGTAAAAGTACCTTGCTGCTACAAACCATGTGTGCCCTGGCAGAGCAAATGAACGCATTGTACATTACCGGTGAGGAATCTTTGCAACAGGTGGCGATGCGTGCCAATCGCCTCGAATTAAAAACCGATAAATTGAAAATGTTATCGGAAACCAGTGTTGAAAATATCTGTAATATTGCCGATCGGGAAAAACCTAAAATAATGGTAATTGACTCGATTCAGGTAATGCATATGGGTGACATTCAATCCGCACCGGGCAGCGTCTCTCAGGTTCGTGAAAGTGCCGCATATCTGACCCGATTTGCCAAGCAAAATCACGTCGCAATGCTCATTGTTGGTCACGTAACGAAAGATGGTTCTTTGGCGGGCCCAAAGGTTCTTGAACATTGTATCGACTGTTCAATAATGCTTGAAGGCAGCACAGATTCGAGATTCAGAACCTTAAGAGGTAATAAAAACCGTTTTGGCGCGGTAAACGAACTTGGCGTATTTGCGATGACAGGCCAAGGCCTCAAGGAAGTAAAAAACCCCAGTGCGATATTCTTATCTCGTCAGGAAGAGCAAACATCAGGTTCTGTGGTTATGGTCCTTTGGGAAGGCACCAGACCACTATTAGTGGAAGTACAGGCACTAGTCGATTACTCGGCACTGGCAAACCCACGACGCGTCGCGGTAGGCGCCGACCAAAATCGTTTATCCATGTTGCTGGCAGTGTTGCATCGTCATGGTGGCTTGCAGATGAATGATCAAGATGTATTTATCAATGTTGTCGGTGGCGTTAAAGTCACCGAAACCAGTGTCGATTTGGCATTATTGTTAGCCATGGTTTCTAGTTTTCGGGATAGAGCTTTTCCCAGAGACTTGGTCGCTTTTGGGGAAATCGGACTATCTGGCGAGATCCGACCGGTACCAAGCGGCCAGGAACGAATCAACGAAGCGGCAAAACACGGATTTCGCAAAGCCATTGTCCCCATGGCCAATAAACCCAAAGAGGCGATCGAAGGCATGGAGATTATTGGCGTTAATACCTTGGCACAAGCCTTGGAAGCGATTTTGTAACGATTATCCGTTACAAGCGAGCAAAACACTGGTTCGCTTTTTAGCTTGAATGACAAAAACCCTTCGACAGGCAAGGTTTTGATTAGTAGAATAATCCGTTATTTAATTCGAATAATCCTGGCCATATTATGAATAAAGCAGTATCCGGCATACTGATGTTGATGCTCAGCACAACATGCTATGCCGAACAAGCTCTGTCCCAAGAGCAAGTCCAGTCTCAAGAACCTGTCCTGACCCAAGAGCCTGATTCGGCACCTGTTGAAATTGAGCCACAACCGTTAACCATTGAACGTATATATAGCGCCCCTTCCCTAAGCGGCGAAAAATCGAAAAACCTGCAATATTTCCCAGACGGTACTAAGGTATCCTACTTAAAAGCTAAGCAAGAAGACCAAAACCGTTACGACCTATGGCAGTACGATATCGCCAGCGATGAGCATACCTTACTGGTCGACTCAAACAGCATATTCAGTGGCAAAGAGGAGCTGAGTGACGAAGAGAAAGCTCGACGTGAGCGTCAGCGAGTATACGGCTCAGGCATCATGGAGTATGTCATTTCACCAAATGGTGGCAGCATTGTTTTCCCTATCAATGGTGATCTTTATCTATACAGTTTAAAGGATAAGCAAGCCGTACAGCTTACCCAGGATGCCGAGTGGGAAACGGATATCAAGTTTTCGCCAAAGGGCAAATACGTCTCTTACATTAAACAGCAAAACATTTACCTAATTGATGTCTCATCAAAAGATAATAAACCGGTCGCACTAACCAAAGACGGAAAAGGTACCATCAAAAATGGCATGGCTGAGTTCGTTGCCCAGGAAGAGATGGATCGTATGACAGGCTATTGGTGGTCTCCAAATGAAAAGCACCTGGCATACATACAAGTGGATGAATCCGGCGTAGATATTGCGATTCGCAACGAGATTTATGCCGAAGAAGTGAAACTGTACGAACAACGCTATCCGGCGACCGGCACCAATAATGTCACGGTAAAATTAAAGTCCGTGCAAATCAGCAATGGTAAGGTCAAGAACTTCCCACTTGGTGAGGAAACCGACATCTACCTGGCGCGAGTGAACTGGTTGCCGGACTCTAAAGGGTTAAGCTATCAATGGCAAAGCCGCGATCAGCAAACCCTCAAGTTACGGTTCCATCAGTTAAAGTCCCGAGTTGGCAAAACCGTCATTACTGAAACCTCGGATCATTGGCTAAACCTTAACCATGATTTAACCTACCTGAAGAAAAAACGTCAATTTATCTGGGCCTCAGAGCGAGACGGCTTTAAGCACCTGTATTTGTATGACTATGAAGGTAAACAAATCGCGCAACTCACTAAAGGTAAGTGGGTGGTTGATGAACTTGTTGCCATTGATGAAAGCGAAGGTTGGGTGTATTTTACCGGCCGTGCCGACACGCCACTGGAAAAACATCTATACAAGGTAACGCTGGATGGAAAATCCCCAGAGCATGTTACCCGAATTAGCAAGCGCAGTGGTTTTCACAAAATTCGCTTTGCAAAAGACAAACAAACCTATCTGGATAACTTCTCTAGTGTCAGCGTTGCTCCACAGTTAAGTTTGCACAAAGCAAATGGTGAACGGGTTACTTATTTGATTGAAAATGCACTGGATAACAACCATCCGGTGGCACCATATCTGGATGCATTGGTTACACCCAAGTTCGGTACACTGAAATCCGATGATGGTGACGTCGATCTTTATTACAAACTCTACACTCCGAAAAACTTAAAACCAGGTAAGAAATACCCGGTGATTGTTCACGTTTACGGCGGCCCAATCGCGCAACGCGTGACGAATCAGTGGGGTGGCGCCGATATGATTCAATACATGGTAAGTCAGGGGTATATCGTATTTCAACTGGACAACCGTGGATCCAACTATCGCGGTACCGCGTTTGAGTTTCCAATTTACAAAAACCTTGGTGACGTTGAGCTAACCGACCAAATCACCGGGGTAAAATATTTGCGTACCCTACCGTTTGTTGATGCGAACCGCATTGGTATATACGGCCATAGCTACGGCGGCTACATGGCATTGATGGCAATGTTTAAAGCACCGGAATATTTCCAGGCCGGTGTTAGTGGTGCACCAGTAACAGACTGGTTGTTATACGATACCCATTACACTGAGCGCTATTTGGGTCATCCAGAGAGCAATGCCGAAGGATATGAGAAAAGCTCGGTATTCCCTTATGTTGAAGGTTTTGAGGGTTCGCTATTCCTGTACCATGGTATGGCCGACGACAACGTGTTGTTTACCAACACCACCAAGCTGATTAAAGTCATGCAGGACAATAATAAGATGTTTGATTTGATGACTTACCCTGGTTCCAAGCACAGTATGCGCGGCAAACCGGTGAAAGTGCACTTGAACAACGCCATCATGCGTTTTTTCAATGACAATTTTCAACCTGAACCGTAAATTATTTGCCAGCATTATGCTATCCACATAATACTAACGACATAAAAAAGCCCGCATTTATCGCGGGCTTTTTGTTAGTTTATCTGTCGATAGTGGCATCGATTTTTGTCGTTGTTTATTTACCCAAATCGGCAACCAGAGTTTTCAACCAACGCTCTTCATTAATAAATTGCCAGCCCCAGGATTCATATTGCTCACCAATACCGGCGGTTAATATTTCTTCTTCGGTTTTCCCTTCCGCCAATGCGGTTTCAACCAAATCGATGGAGTAGGTGATCATATCGATAAAGGACTGTAAACCTATCATATCGGTCAGCTTGCCGTGACCGGGAATGATTTTGATATCCTGGGCATAGCTTTTGCGGATCTTTTTGATATTTTCGAGATACCCTTTAACGCTGCCGCCATGGGTAATATCGATGTAGGGAAACCGTCCTTCAAAAAACAAATCGCCCATATGTAATACTTTGTGCTTTGAAAAATAAACCACCGTATCGCCGTCAGTGTGTCCCGATGGCAGATGCATTAACTCAATCACTTCATTACCCAGATAAATTTTCACACCATCTTTATAGGTAACAACGGGTAAGTGAGCGCCGGTTTTTTTATTGTCTTGTGCCACCCGTTTACGGACATTCTCATGGGCGAAAATTGGCGCATGATCGGCGAAATAGGCATTCGCCCCAGTATGATCGCCGTGGTAGTGGGTATTGACCACATACTTTAACGGCTGAACTTTAATTTCCTTCATTGCCGCTTCAATCTTTTCGGCAAGCGGTTCAAACTGATCGTCGACCAGAAGCAACCCTTTGTCGGTCGCTAAAACGCCTATGTTACCGCCTGCGCCTTCAAGCATGTAAACATCACCAACAACTTGAGTGGCTGCAACTTTGACATCAGAAAAATCCTGTGCCGCGTGCGCCGAAAGGCTCATCATGCTGCTAAGCAGCAATAAAATAGATAGGTTTTTCATAGTATTACCAATTATGTTCCCGTTTGTTATTGTTACCTTCTGACTATGGGATATTTCCAAAGGAAAATCCAGTGCCAGTACTGCGGACTTACCGGTTTAGATCACAAATTGAAAGAAAGTTGCTGTTTATCTGAATGTTCAGAGAAGCCAACATGCAATCCAAGCAAACGCACAGACTTGCCCTCTCCTCGGCTAAGAGCCTCTTTAAGCAGCGCTGGAAACAATTCGGGCGTCAATTGCCCACAACTGTGATCAACCGTCGTTTGGGTGAAATCCGAAAATTTCACTTTTATACCCTGGCGGCAAATTTTCAGATCATTGGCATGCTGCAGTCTTTGTTCAAATTTCGGTAAAAGCGTATTAAGAACATCAAGGCAAGCCCCCTCCCCATCGACATTCTCAGCCAGTGTAGTCTCAATGCCCAAAGACTTTCGAACTCTATCCACAGACACCGGGCGGTTATCAATTCCATGACACCGGTCGAATAAGCTGGCGCCAAATTTCCCAAACCACTGGGCCAGTTCATCCTTGCTGCATTGCCTGACATCCGCACCGGTATACAATCCGTGCTGATGCAATTTATCCAATGTTTTAGGCCCGACACCCGGTATTTTCTTTAAATCTAATGTCGCGACAAAATCCAGCACTTGCTCGGGCTTTATCACGCAAATACCGTTTGGTTTATTTTCATCAGACGCAACTTTAGCGATAAATTTACAGGGCGCAACGCCTGCAGATGCGGTTAAATTCAGTTCTGTGGCGATATCCTGACAAATCCTCTGAGCGATTAACGTCGCACTACCATGACAGTGCGGACTGTCGGTAACATCCAGGTAGGCTTCGTCCAGTGACAAGGGCTCAATTAAGTCCGTATAACGATGAAAAATCTCTCGGATTTGTTTGGATACTTGCTTATATACCGACATTCGGCCAGGTACCATGGTGAGATCCGGACACAATCTCAATGCATGGGCGACGGGCATCGCCGAGCGTACCCCAAACTTTCGCGCAGGATAGTTACAGGTTGCAATAACGCCTCGCTTACTGCTACCGCCAATTGCGATAGGAATATTTTGTAAAGCCGGATTATCACGCATTTCTACGGCAGCATAAAAGCAATCCATATCGATGTGAATGATTTTTTTAATACCAACCTCAACAACAATAAAGCACTGTATATAAATACAGCTTAAACATTTATCTTGTGGTTTGCAATCTTGTTCACGCAAGAATTAATAAGAATATCTAAAGCTTGTCTATACTTAGTCTCAACTTCCCGCTGGGCAGTAAAAGCAAGTTATTGATATTCACCATAAAGGTGACATGTACGGGGGTATGCTGTGGCAAATCAATCTCAACCTGCAGGACTGAATAAAAAGGTCTTCATCAGTTCTTCTGCGATCATAATGCTGCTTCTCCTTTACGCTGTTATCTGGCCAAAATCTGCTGAGAATAACTTCAATAGCCTGCAAGATATCATCATCAAAGATGCCAGTTGGTTCTATATTCTCAGTGTCGCCATTATTCTGGTTTATGTGATATTCCTTTGTGTTTCAAAATATGGTGACATTCGTTTAGGTCCTGACCACTCTAAACCTGCATACTCAATGATGTCGTGGATTTCTATGCTGTTTGCCGCGGGAATGGGTATCGGCTTGATGTTCTTCAGTGTAGCTGAACCGATAATGCACTACTCGTCACCACCCAATGCTGCTCCGGAAACCATAGAAGCGGCCAGAGAAGCGATGCGGACGACGTTCTTCCATTGGGGTTTACATGCCTGGGCAATCTATGCCGTGGTTGCATTAATTCTTGCCTATTTTGCATTTCGAATGAATTTACCCCTGACGTTAAGATCCGCGCTATATCCCTTTATTGGCAACAAAATATACGGCTGGCCCGGTCATTTAGTGGATATATTTGCAGCGGTTGGTACCGTATTTGGTGTCGCTACCTCTCTTGGTCTGGGCGCATCTCAGGTAAACTCCGGATTTCACTATTTATTTGGGGTTGAGGTAAACAACCTCAATCAGATTATTTTAATGTCGATTATCATCGGCTTTGCAATTATCTCCGTTGTCAGCGGATTAGATAAAGGCATCAAGCGCCTTTCCGAAACGAATATGGCATTGGCTCTCGGGTTATTACTATTGGTATTTATTCTTGGACCAACGGTATTTTTACTCTCGGCTTATGTGCAAAATATTGGTGACTACCTGTCCCATATTGTTCGCTCTACCTTTAATTTGTATGCCTATCAAAAAACCGAATGGATTGGCGGCTGGACCTTATTTTACTGGGGCTGGTGGTTAGCCTGGGCACCATTTGTCGGCTTGTTCATCGCTCGGATCTCAAGGGGCAGAACCATCCGTCAGTTTATTGTTGGCGTATTAATTATTCCAAGTGCTTTTACCATGTTTTGGATGACGATTTTTGGCAACAGCGCCATCGAAATGGTCAGTAGTGGTAAGGCAAATGATTTAGTACAAATGGTCTCGGAAAATACCTCGGTCGCGCTATTCGTGTTTTTAGAGCACTTTCCATTTACAGAGATATTGGCGGGTTTAACGGTATTGATGATCGTGATTTTCTTCGTTACCAGTTGCGACTCTGGAGCCATGGTTATCGACATGCTGTGCTCGCATGGCAATAATAACACCCCGGTTTGGCAGCGCATCTATTGGGCAATTTGTGTTGGTCTGGTTGCCGGGATCTTACTGTTAGCCGGTGGTTTGAATTCACTACAGACGATGACTATCGCCAGTGCTTTGCCTTTTACCATTGTACTGTTGCTGTCGATGGGCGGTTTGTTAAAAGCATTGCGGGTAGAAAGCTTTAAACAGGAAAGTTTTCTTCTTACTTCGTTCCCCCATACAGGAGCCGAAAATAAATCCTGGCGAGAACGACTCACTAAGATTAATCATTATCCTACCAGAAACAACGTGGACAATTTCATCAAAGAAACTGTACATCCAGCTTTCGTTGAATTGCAGGAAGCATTCTCAGAGCTTGGCGAGCAGCCAAGCCTGGAGCAAACAGATAAGGGATGGCAACTTCGTGTGAGCCTTGAGGATTCGCCCGACTTTATTTACGCCGTGTATCGACACAAAAATCTCCAACCCAACCTCAGCGATGAAGACATGGAGTCCGTTAATGATGATCCAGACAATGATGAACATCATTATTATCGCGCTGTCGTTCACCTGACCGAAGGGGGCCAGGATTATGATGTCATGGGTTGGTCACAACTCGGCGTCATTAATGATGTAATCGATCAATATTATAAGCATCGGTACTTTATCTACTTATTGAATTAGTTGTTATTGTTAGTCAGTCAACAACGTTAATTTCGGCCTCGAAACCGCCGATCATTGGCGCTAACAGGTTATAGATAAAACACATGATTGCGGCGCTGATATAGCTAAATATGAAATAAATGATAGGTAGAACCAGGATAGCCCAGCCGCTGAACGCTGGCATCTCAGAGCCATGCTCCGCTGCGCCTCCCGATATCATTGTCAGGAGGAAGACGGGGATCATAAACGGTAAGGTCGCTGCGGCCATCAGTACCCCAGCCATTAATGCATTTTGATGAATACTAAGCTTAGTGATACGTCGTTTCATACAAATAACTCCGATTAATAAGGTACACAAAGTATAGGCTCTACAAAGTAAATAGATCAGCATGACATTGGCGTTTGAGTATTACTTTCCTCCCTCATTTGAGCTAATAACAACCGGTTTATAAAGCAAGGACGTGCTCAAAATTTTTGCGTTAGGTTTTAGCTTTGACGGTATTTTCGGGTGGCGGATTAGGTTGCGAAATTAACGAGATCCGTTAAAGTAAAGGATTAGAACGGATGGTAAACGTTGCGCCATCACTATTTCGGTAGATTCATGTTGACCTATATAAAATTATTATCAAAAAAATCCCTTCCTGCTGCGCAAATTGCCGATTTTCAATGCCATTTTTCCAACTGCTCTGTTAACGCCAGACAACAGCAAGCATTTCGTAAAGCGATGCAATTAGCGCCAGGACAATCATTACCTATCAGTTACGAATTTATCACTGCATTTCCTTATATTTTGAAAGTCACTGCCGATAAGAAATTTGCCTATCCGGCCTTGGGATTAATTCATTTATCCAGTGAATTTCAACGTCATTACGAATTCGATCGCAGCAAACCTTTTGACCTTAATGTGAATGTGACGCAGGACATTGAACACCCCAAAGGTAAGCTGGTAAAGATGACGATCGAATTCTACCAAAATGGTGAACGTTGTATCACCAATACCAATGTCATGTTGAAGCGACAAAAAACAGTAATCGATGCGCCCAAAGCAGAGCGCAAAAAATCCGAATTTAAACAGCAATATTTTTTGCTAATCACCCACAAACTGGCTCGTCGATACGCCAAAGTCAGCGGTGATTATAATCCGATACATCTTTATGATTGCACGGCAAAACTATTCGGCTTTGATCGCGCGATAATTCACGGTATGTACCTGTGCCATCGCCTATTGCTCGATAAAAAAATTCAATCGGATCATTGTCTGGTTAGCTTTAAAAAACCCTGTAAATTGCCGCAAGAAGTTGGCGTATCGCATCAGGGAAATACGCTCAGAGCGTTTAGTAATAGTGATCAATTGCATATGGAAATTGAATTACTTGAGCAACACATAGCCCCTGAGCTTAGTTGATAAATGCCTGATAAATGACTATAAGCTTATAATAACCCTAAACTTTAAGACGGATATGCTTAAACTTAACCGGCCGACTCTTTCATCCTCTAACTTAGCTGCCTTATTATTGATTGCGTCGCTACTGAGCGGTTGCCAGTCTTCTTCAGCAATCATGGACTATGACACGCAAAAAGATTTCTCAATGATCAATGAGTTTAGTCAGGGTCCGAGTAAACAAGGGATTAAAAGTGATGATTTGACTCAGGAACGGTTAACTCAAGCCATCGAAGCACAGCTACTCGAGAAAGGTTTTAGCACAGGTAACAACCACAATTCAGATAATCACATCATTGTGAGTCATTTCATTACCACCCAAACGAAACAGAATAACTCGTCCATTAATATTGGTTTAGGTACCGGACGCTCCGGAAGCAACAGCTCTGTCGGCGTTGGCGTTAATACCTCGATTCCGGTTTCTGGTCGGGAAACGGTTGAGATGCGTGTAACGATTGATTTTCATCAACGAGGCAAGTTGATATGGCGCGGTTATGACTCGTTTAATGCCAAAGGCAATGACAGCCCGAAAAAACGCCAGGAGGATATTGATAAAGCCGTTGCCAGTATTCTGGCACTTTACCCTCCAGGTGCATCTTAACTTCTATATGTTTGTGGGTCTAAAAGACTCGCAGTACATTAAATTAACAAAAAGGCGATATTGGTGTGAGCCAATATCGCCTTTTTGTCTATAACCTTAATTACAGGTTTTTGATATCGATTTGCTCGCCCTTGAGTTTCGCCTGACGTTCACGCTCCAGACGTTTCTCACAAGGATTATCGCAGTTACAGGCTTTATCAATACCTATCGTTGATAATCCGCCACAGCTCCCTGCCAGACTCTTTTGTTGAACGATATAGCCAACGGCCATTGCCGCAACAATGATAAGAAAAAACGCAAATGTTAGTAAAAAGACAGACATAAAGTAAACCTGTTATTCAGCGACCAATTGCTCGAATGCGTCGGTCGAGTGTTCCAAAAAACCGTCGTCGGTTTTTGATATTAAATACACAGCCAAACGATGTTGTTTGGCGAACTGCAAGCCCTTTTCCGGCCCCATCACTTCAATGGCGGTTGCTAAACCATCGGCCGTCATCGCAGATGGATGGACAACGGTAACCGATACCAATTTGTGATCTATCGGCCAGCCAGTAGCAGGATCTATGGTGTGGGAATATCGCACACCATCTACCTCAAAATAATTACGATAGTCGCCGGATGTCGCCACGGCATTATCGCCGGGCATTATAACCTTTTGCACTGCCCTTGTCCCGGAAACTGGCTTCTCTACTGCAATTCTCCAGGGTTTGTTATCAATTTTGTTACCTTTGATACGCATCTCGCCGCCAATATCAACGAGGTAATTAACATAACCACGCTGTTCAAGTAGTTCAGCAACTTTATCGACGGCATAGCCTTTAGCAATGGCAGATAAGTCGATATACAATGCTTGTTGTTTGCGTAATGCATCACCCTGCAAAGTCATCTTGTTTATCCCTACGCGGGATTTAGCATCAGCAATTTCTTGCTCAGAAGGGACTTTTTCAGGTCTGTTTTCAGGTCCGAAGCTCCACAGGTTGACCAGTGGGCCCACGGTCACATCAAGACTGCCCTGGGTCAATGTTGCAAGGCGCTTTGATTCACTCAGAACAACCAACAACTCTTCGGAGACGTGATAAGTTTGTTCTGCACTCCCTTGGTTAATCAATGACAGTTCAGAAGACTTATCCCAGGTCGACATCTTTTTATTCAACGATACCAGCAGTTCATCAACCTCTGATGCCAGATCTGACCGTTCAACCTCTTGTTTATTCGCAATTAATTTAACGGTATAGACAATAGGTCCCATCGTGTAGCCACTAAATTGCAGCTCTTGTTGCTGCTGCAATGATGCATCATTGCCAGATTTTTCCGATTGCGGCTCGGTACAGGCCAGCAAAAAGACACATAAGGAGAGAATAAAGTAATGAGGTGAAGTTAAGCGCAAATCAGTTCCTACAACAATCAATCAGTTTAATTGCGGCTAATTATAATTGAAATTAGAGCGTCTGACACCTAGGGTATGCTTTGGCCAAAAAAAAGGCCAGAATCCGCTTTCGCTTATTCTGACCTATTATCATGGTACTTATATGATGATGCTAAAGGTGATTAACCACCGAAATCATCTAGCATGATATTTTCATCTTCCACACCTAAGTCTTTGAGCATACCAATAACGGCAGCATTCATCATAGGTGGACCACACATGTAAAATTCACAGTCTTCTGGTGCTTCATGATCACGTAGATAGTTTTCATAAAGAACGTTGTGAATGAAGCCTGTGTAACCTTCCCAGTTATCTTCTGGTTGTGGATCAGACAGAGCAACATGCCAGTCAAAATTTTCGTTTTCAGCAGCAAGGCCATTGAAATCATCTTCATAGAACATTTCACGAAGTGAACGTGCACCATACCAGAAGCTGATTTTACGCTTAGATTGTAAACGCTTTAACTGATCAAAGATGTGTGAACGCATTGGCGCCATACCAGCACCACCGCCAACAAAGACCATTTCCGCATCGGTATCTTTGGCGAAGAACTCACCAAATGGACCAGAGATAGTGACTTTATCACCAGCTTTCAGGCTCCAGATGTAAGACGACATCTTACCGGCAGGAAGCGATAAATTATTAGGTGGCGGCGTAGCTATACGCACGTTCAACATAATAATGCCTTCTTCTTCCGGATAGTTCGCCATGGAATATGCACGTAGGGTGTCGGTATCAACTTTTGATTCGATATCAAAAAAGCCAAAGCGCTCCCAGTCTCCACGATATTCTTCAGGGATCTCGAAATCTTTGTATTTAACATGATGCGCAGGCGCTTCAATTTGAATGTAACCACCAGCACGGAACGGCACAGATTCGCCGTCAGGAATGCCAAGTTTCAATTCTTTAATGAAGGTTGCTTTGTTATCGTTAGAGATAACTTCACATTCCCACTGCTGAACACCGAAGATTTCATCTTCCAGTTCAATATCCATGTCCTGCTTAACGTTTACCTGACAAGATAAACGACAGCCTTCTTTTGCTTCGCGCTTAGTGATGTGACCAAGCTCTGTTGGTAAAATATCGCCACCACCAGAATGCACGTGTACACGACACTGACCACAGGTACCACCGCCACCACAGGCAGATGGAATGAAGATGCCCTGGTTCGCTAACACGCCCAGTAGTTTTCCACCCGCAGCCGTTGTAACCGCCTTGTCCGGGTCGCCATTAATTGCAATGGTAACGTCACCGCTGGCAACAAGTTTGGACTTGGCAAAGAGGATTACCAGTACCAACGCCAGTACGATTGCGGTAAACATCGTTACGCCGAGAATAATTTCCATCGACTTTTCCTTTAAACTTCACTTGAGGCCAACCGGTTAGTTGGCCTGCTTAAACTTTATAACGAGATACCACCGAAGGATAGAAAGCCAAAAGCCATCAAACCTGCAGTAATAAACGTAATTCCCAAACCTTTCAATCCATCAGGAATGTCAGAGTACTTCATTTTCTCGCGCAAACCGGCAAGCAATACGATAGCCAACGCCCAGCCTACACCAGAACCAAGGCCGTATACTACACTCTCACCCAATGTCAGGTTCTTAGCAACCATGAAGGAAACCGCACCAAAAATGGCACAGTTAACCGTGATAAGTGGTAAGAAAATACCCAAAGCGTTATAAAGCGGCGGGAAGTACTTATCTAAAGCCATCTCAAGGATTTGAACCAACGCCGCGATGACACCGATAAAGGTGATGAACGACAGGAAGCTAAGGTCTACAGACTCTTTCGGGTCAGTAACGCCTAGCATGCTATCTAATGCGCCAGGTGCCAGGATACCTTGATAGATGATTTGGTTAACTGGAACCGCAATACCAAGTACCACGATAACCGCAACACCAAGACCAATCGCGGTGCTGACTTTCTTCGATACTGCCAGGAATGTACACATCCCCAGGAAGAAGCTCAGCGCGAGATTCTCAATGAAAATCGTTTTTATAAAAAGACTTAAATAATGTTCCATGAGTTCCTAGTCCTTCTCTACTTGCGCAGGTTTGAACTGGCGAATTGCCCAGATGATCAAACCAATGATGAAGAATGAACTGAATGGTAGTACCAACAAGCCATTTGCCTGATACCAGCCACCGTTTTGGATAAGCGGCAGGATTTCAAAACCAAGCAGGGTACCAAAACCAAGTAATTCACGTACGGTAGCAACAAGGATAAGGATTAAGCCATAACCTAAACCGTTACCGATACCATCAAGGAAAGAAACTACAGGTTTTTCTTTCATCGCGAATGCTTCAGCACGCCCCATTACGATACAGTTGGTAATAATCAGACCAACAAATACCGCCAGTTCTTTAGAAAGCGCATAAGAGAAGGCTTTCAACACCTGGTCAACCACGATTACCAAAGACGCAATAATCGCCATTTGTACGATGATACGTACGCTAGATGGAATGTGGTTACGAATAATTGAGATAAACAGGTTAGAGAACGCCGTTACAAATACTACCGCAGCGGTCATTACTAACGCGTTAACCAAAGAACTTGTTACCGCCAGAGCAGAACAAATACCAAGAACCTGTAAAGCAATCGGGTTGTTGTCTACGATTGGAGACGTTAATACCTTCTTGCCTGAATTAGCGTCACTCATTAGTTCAGCCCTCCATTACGGTAGTTAGCGATGAACGGACCGTAGCCCTCGTCACCAAACCAGAATACAAATGTTTTCTCAACACCAACACTGGTTAAGGTTGCACCGGATAATGCGTCAACACCGTGGATGTCACCGGATTTAGCGCCACCTTTAACAATCTTGATAGCAACATCACCTTGCTCATCAAACAATTTCTTGCCTGGCCATAACGCTTTCCAGTTAGGGTTCAGAATTTCAGCGCCCAGGCCCGGAGTTTCCTTATGGTCAGAGTAAATGACACTTTTAACCGTGTTTAAATCTTTCTCAAGACCAACATAACCGTGCATCAGATCCCAAAGACCAGAACCTACAATCGGCAGCACGATAGACTCAACGTCACCGGCTTCATTTTTGATTAGATAAACCACTGAATTGTTGGCACGGCGATTAATACCGGCGATATCGTCGGCAGGCTTTGAGGATTTTTCTAAATCACGGGCGTCACGACGCTCGTCAAAACCATCCGCGTCACCTTCAATGAACTCACCAGAGTCAAGATCGATAAGTTTTGCTTCAACGCGATCGTTATAGGTACCAACGATATCATCGCCAGCGCCCTCTAACAGACCAGACGCTTCAAGAATTTTGGTTTGCTTATCAAGCAATTTGTTCGCTGCCTGGAGTGGCTTTAGCTGTACCGCTGAAAAGGATACTAATGCTGCACACACCAAACATACGGCAACAACGAAACCAACCGTTTTGCCAAAAGTTTCTTTATTACTAGACATTACGTGCAAGTCTCCGTTTCACATTCGCTTGAACCACAAAGTAATCGAACAGTGGTGCAAATAAGTTTGCGAATAAAATCGCCAGCATCATACCTTCAGGGAATGCAGGGTTTACCACACGAACAAGAACCACCATGATACCCACTAAAGCACCAAAGAAGTATTTGCCGGTATTGGTAAACGACATAGTGACGGGATCAGTCGCCATAAACATCATACCGAAAGCAAAGCCACCAACGACTAAGTGCCAGTACCAAGGCATAGCAAACATCGCGTTAGTATCACTACCAATGGTGTTAAATAACCACGCAGTAGCAACCATACCAACAAACACACTCAATACGATACGCCATGAGGCAATACCTTTGTAAAGAATGTACGCACCGCCGATAAGAATCATCGCCGTCGATACTTCACCGACAGAACCTGGGATCAGACCCCAGAATGCATTCCACCAATCTTGGTTTAACGCATAAGAGATTTCACCAACCTGTGCTGCAGCGCCTTGCGCAAGTGCCGTAGCACCTGTGTAACCATCTACGGCTACCCAAACGGAATCACCAGAGATTTCTGCAGGATAGGCGAAGAATAAAAACGCACGACCCGCTAGTGCCGGGTTAAGGAAGTTTTTACCGGTACCGCCAAAGATTTCCTTAGCAATTACCACACCGAAGGTAATACCTAAGGCAACTTGCCATAACGGAATCGACGCCGGCAAGATCAAGGCAAATAAGATTGAGGTTACGAAGAAACCTTCGTTGACTTCATGTTTGCGGACCGCGGCAAAGATAACTTCCCAAAAACCACCGACAATAAACGTCGTGGCATAAATCGGCAGGAAGAACATGGCGCCGTAAAGCATCAAATTAAACCAACCTGCATCTGCGCCTAAGCTACCACCAAGCGTCTGGAACAAGCTAACTTGCCATACGTCTGGTAATGCAAATCCGGCAGCTAATGCTTCATTGGCCTGGAAACCGATGTTGTACATACCCCAGAACATTGCCGGGAATACAGCCAACCAAACGGTGATCATAATACGTTTCAAATCGATACTGTCACGAATGTGGGTTTTACCCTTGGTTACATAACCTGGAGTAAATAAACCCGTTGCAATGGCTTCGTAAAGTGCAAACCATTTCTCGTGTTTACCGCCTTTTTCAAAATGCGGCTCGATGTCTTCAATAAAAGTTTTTAAACCCATGTCTAACCTTCCTTCTCAATCGTGGTTAGGCAATCACGCAACAGAACCCCGTAGTCGGTTTTACCCGGACATACGAATGTACATAGTGCCAAATCTTCTTCATCCAACTCTAATGCGCCTAACGACTGAGCACCATCGGTATCACCGGCACACAAATCACGAAGCAATAGTGTTGGTAGGATATCCAGTGGCATAACACGCTCATAGTTGCCAATTGGCACCATAGCACGGGCACTACCATTGGTAGTGGTTGTCATATTGAACACTTTGTTACGGAAGAAGTGACTCATGTAAGCACGAGTAACAGAGAATTTGTTCGGACCTGGATACATGTAACCAATGAACTCTTTCTCACGGCCTTCAAGCAATGCGCTCACCTGTACATGATAACGACCAAGATAAGCGTGAACCGCTTTCGCATGCGTACCATTTAACAGAGAACCGGAAACCACACGAACTTCACCATCTTTTAACTGACCGGCAGTTAGTTCCTCGGTGCTGGCACCTAAAACGGTACGCACTAAACGAGGCTCTTTAACGGCTGGACCGGCAACGGCAATAACACGCTCTGAGTTCAATTTACCCGTGGTGAAAAGCTGACCGTAAGCAATCACATCTTGATAGCCAAGGTGCCACACCACTTTGTCAGCTGATGCTGGACATAAATGATGAATATGGGTACCAACTAAACCTGCAGGATGCTTTCCAGAGAATTCGTTAACGTCAACGCTGTCGGAAACAGGAATATTGGCGCCAGGCGCTTTTGAAACAAATACCTTACCAGCGGTAAGGCGGGCAAGAACCTGTAAACCGTATTTAAAGTCTTCGGCCTGTTCGTTAATAATAACGGCAGGGTCAGCGGCTAATGGGTTGGTGTCCATAGCACTCACAAAGATGGCCACTGGCTCAGAACCCAATGCAGGGATCTTGCTGAATGGACGGGTTCTTAACGCCGCCCACAAACCTGAGTTCACAAGGTTTGTTTCAACATCTTCACGAGATAAAGACGATAATTGATCAACAGAAAAAGCAGTAAAGGTTTCTTCTTCGTCACCTTCGACTTCAATCACTACGGATTGCAGCACGCGCTTTTCGCCGCGATTAATTTCTTTAACAACACCGGCTGCAGAAGCTGTGAACTTAACGCCAGGATTCTTTTTATCTTCAAAAAGTGCCTGACCTTTTTTAACGCGATCACCTACCCGTACATACATGGTAGGACGCATGCCCACAAACTCTTCACCAAGCGTTGCAACGGTTTTGATGGCTGGGCCATCTGAGATTACTTGCTGGGGAGCTCCATTTACAGGAACATCCAGACCCTTTTTTATTGGAATCATAACCACTTGCACTACTTTAATAGGAGTTTAAAACCAGACGCCATAAGCGTTCTGGCCCAGTGTTTCCTGAACCAACTGCGTTGAAAATCAATCAGTTGATAAACAGGGGATTTAACTAAAATTTTTTCGGCGCGAATTTTAGCACGAAACGGCGTTAAAATGCCATTACCGATACGCGATTAAATCGCAATTTATTGTCGTTAATTATGATCGTTCAAAGCAAGAACCGCGAACTGTCGGGTATAAACAGCGAAACCGTCTGAAAGTTCATCATACTAAAGAGCTATAAACTAAAATAATTAAAAAAGGCAGATATTCATCTGCCTTCAATTCAAATTCTAAGCATGAACGTAATTTCGAACAATTAACTTTCTAAATGATTAATGGCAACAACAGGGCTGACGTCCTGATCGTAATCTACTTGTTTCATACCGAAGCCGAATAATCGTAAGAATTCGTTATGATACCCTGTATAGTCCGTCATTTCATCGATAGTTTCGGTCGTTACCTCATCCCATAGAGTTTGCACACGTTGCTGAACCGAATCTTCAAGCTCTTTGACGTTTTGACGCAAGCGCCCTGCTTCGTCAAGGGTTGGGTGTTCACCATACAGATTATCGCGAAATAATCCCTGAATCTGCTCAATGCAGCCTTCATAAGTGCCGTCAGCCTTCATCACTTTAAACAACGCTGAAATATACAACGGCATAATTGGGATCGCCGAGCTCGCTTGGGTAACCACGGCATTTAATGAAGTAACAAACGCACTGCCATTTAAATCCTGGTTGGCGGAATTGATGGCTGATGCCGCGCGATCAAGATCTTCTTTGGCGCGGCCAATCGTGGCTTTACCATAGATTGGCCAGGTTAGCTTTTTACCAATATAGGTATAGGCAACGGTTTTAAATCCTTGAGATAAAACACCGGCTTGTTTTAATGCGTCTAACCACAATTCCCAGTCTTCACCACCCATGACTTTGATGGTACCAGCGATTTCTTCTTCATTCGCCGCTTCAACAGACACTTCATCAATAATGCGCTTGCTGGTATTTAAGTTTTTAGTGGTAACATCCTGGCCAATCGGTTTTAGCGTGGAAGAATAGACTTCACCCGTATCAGGATCGGTGCGACGTGGCGATGCTAACGAATAGACAACCAAGTCAATTTCACCCAATTCCTTTTTGATTAAATCGATTGTTTGCTGTTTGATTTCATGTGAAAAAGCATCACCGTTAATGTTTTTCGACCATAAACCGTTTTGTTCTGCCGCCTGTTGGAACGCAGCGGTATTGTACCAACCAGCAGACGCTGTACGCTTCTGCGTTGGCTCTTTTTCAAAAAACACGCCTAATGTGTTCGCACCAGAACCAAACGCCGCGGTAATGCGTGACGCCAGACCGTAACCAGTTGAGGCGCCGATCACCAATACATTTTTAGGCTTTTCTGCCGCTTGCGGTTGAGATTTCACATACTCAATCTGTTCATTCACATGAGCAGCACAACCCGTTGGGTGAGCGTTGGTACAAATAAATCCACGGATTTTCGGTTGGATAATCATATTAGGGTTAACCTTGTTTTGTTAAATTCATTTATCAAAATTGCGCTTATGATACCTAAGCTTGCGGGGTAATGAGGTCAGAGCAGACAAATTATTGCTGCTCAACCTATGGAAACCCCTGGTTATTAACGGTAATTAATGGTTATTCACGGTTTAGATAATAGGCTTGTTCGGATATTTTGTGATACTCGCGAATATCCTGATAAAAACGCTGATAGGACTCCCAAACCTTTGCCACCATGGGGTCTTGCTTTGCCATGTCTGCAATTACGTCATTGCTAAGCTTTTTCAATTCGGCCATAACGGGCTCTGGGAATGTGCGTACCTGAACCTTGTGTTCATTCACCAATGTTTTTAGCGCATTGGCATTTCGGGCCGTGTACTCATCAAGCATGTCCTGGTTCACCGCGCGGGCGGCGACAGTGACGATTTGTTGAAGATCAGCAGGCAACTCGTTAAAGGCTTGCTCATTGATCAAAAACTCCAGGGTCGCCTGAGGCTCTTGCCAGCCTGAAGAGTAGTAATATTTGGCCGCTTTATAAAAGCCAAACGCGTTGTCATTATAGGGGCCGACCCACTCGGAGGCATCTAAGGCACCACTTTGCAATGATGAGAAGATTTCACCACCGGGCATATTTACCGGGACACCACCCGCACGTTTAAATACTTCGCCGCCAATACCACCGATGCGCATTTTTAAACCGTCAAGATCTTCAATGGTGTTGATCTCTTTATTAAACCAACCCGAAAACTGAACACCGGTATTGCCACCGGCCATTGGAATGATGCCAAACGGCTTATAAAGCTCGCGCCACAATTCCAAGCCGCCACCATAGTGCAACCAGGCATTAGTTTCCTGAACATTCATACCAAACGGAACGGCAGCAAAAAAAGAGGCCGCTGGCGCTTTACCTTTCCAATAATAGGCGCCGCTATGGCCCATTTGTGCACCACCGGTAGACACTTCATCAAACACCTGAAACCCAGGTACCAGTTGCCCGGCTCCGAAGACCTCAATGGTTAAACGACCATTGCTCATCGCATTAACATGCCGGGCAAATTTTTCAGGGCCCATACCAAGTCCGGGAAAGTTTTTCGGCCAGGAGGTGACAAGTTTCCATTTATAGGTTTTCTGTGTAGCTACATCTGCATTAGATTGAACGTCTTTTTCGCCACAGGCTGTTAGCGCCAACGCCAGACCCGCGAGAATCAGCGCCTTCAATGTTTGGTTTTTCATTATTATCCTTATTATGTTCAACAGCATTGACCGTTAAGCTACGGAGCAGAATAACGGCCAAAGGTATAAATGGGGCTAGGGATATAAATTATCCGGTAACCAGGTAGCGAGTTCAGGGAACAGCGCCAGAGCGAGAAGCACAATCAGCTGGATCAGGATAAAAGGCAGAACCCCTTTGTAAATTTGTAGGGTTTTTATACTCTTATCTGCGACGCCGCGCAAATAAAATAGCGCAAAGCCAAATGGCGGAGTCAGGAAAGAGGTCTGTAGATTCACGGCAATCATGATCCCAAGCCAGACCGGATCTAATCCCATCATTAACAAAATTGGAGCAACGATAGGGATAACCACGAAGGTGATTTCAATAAAATCAAGAATAAAACCCAGCAAAAATATCACCACCATCACCAGGATGGTGGCCGAAATAACACCACCGGGTAATTCGCTAAATAAACTATGGATTAAGGTTTCACCACCCAGACCGCGAAACACCAACGAGAATAAACTGGCGCCAATTAAAATCATAAACACCATGGATGAGATCTTCAGGGTTGACTGCATAACCGCTTGCAACGCCGTTATGGTCAATTGTCTTTGTAGGCTTGCCAGAACCAAGGCACCAAAAGCGCCAACACCTGCAGCTTCCGTTGGCGTGGCAAAACCGGTGAGTATCGAACCAAGTACGACGAACATCAAAATCAAAGGCGGTAACAACGCCGTTAATAACGTCGGCCAATGTACCTGCTCACTATCTTCTTTTTGCCCTGGCGCCATTTCCGGCTTGAGCCAGGTAACGATGACGATATAAGCGATATACAAAGCGACAAGCAATAATCCCGGAATAACCGCGCCGGCAAATAAATCACCGACACTTACGGTTTCTGGGTTAAAGTTCCCCATATCCAGCTGTGCCCGCTGATAGGCATTACTCAACACATCACCAAGCAGAACCAGCGCAATTGACGGCGGGATAATCTGACCCAATGTCCCGGTTGCGCAGATTATGCCGGTAGAAAAAGAGGTGTTATATCCTCGCTTCAACATGGTTGGTAAAGATAACAGTCCCATCGTGACAACCGTCGCGCCAACAATACCGGTACTCGCCGCCAGTAGCATGCCAACCAGGGTTACTGATATTGCCAGGCCACCGGGAAAACGAGAGAAAAGCTGTGCCATTGATGTCAGCAGCTTCTCGGCGATTTTCGCTTTTTCCAGTACTGCCCCCATAAACACAAATAAGGGCACAGCAAGCAAGGTTTGGTTATTTAAAATGCCGTAGATACGGCTTGGGAATGCTGATAAATAGGATGTATCAAACGCGCCAAAAAAAGCGGCGACCCCGGCAAACAATAGCGATGTGCCCGCAAGCGTCAGGGCAACAGGGTAACCGATCAGCAACACCAGGCAGATACAGGCAAACATCAATAATGCCAAATACTCCATTACAACTGCTCCATCTCTTCGCTTTCGACTACTAAACGGCCCTGTAATATCAGGATGTTGCGACAAACCTCACTTATCCCTTGTAAGCCGAGGGTAACGGCCAGTGCATAAATCAGAGATTTATTCAGATAAACAAAAGGTAAACCACCGGGCTCACGGGATTTCTCTAAAATATTCCAGGATGCGGCGATAAAGTCAGAACTAATCCAGGCCATAAAAATCATCACCGGAAACAGTAAAAACAGGGTGCCAAAAAGGTTGATCCAGGCTTGTTGTTTGGGCGAACCTTTATGATAAAAAACATCCACACGGACATGGCCGTTATGTTTAAGGGTATAGGCCGCGCCGAGCATAAAGATCGCGGCGTGGGCATAAAGCACCGATTCTTGCAGCGCTATCGAACCAATATTAAAGCCATAGCGCAATACGACCACAACAAACGTCAGAACGACAATAAATAGCGTTAGCCAGGAAATCAGCTTCCCCAGGATTTCATTGACCTTATCAATGAATGTAACGACTTTGGCAAGCCACAAACTGAACATTCAATCCCCCAAACAGCGACGAGCTTAAGTCCTTGCTGTCACTTGATTATTATTTGTAGCTATTGATAGCAGAATTCGCACAGTTTGAAAAGACGACGATCGTCATATAAAGCGCAAAGATGGGCATATCTGTGAAGGTTGCAAATGTCATAATGAAGGCGACTTGACCTGTCGCCATCGTATCATGGCAAGTTATATTCGCTGTTTTGGTTTTATTTTTTGCTGGCGCAATCGGGCGAGTTGGGGATCTGTTCTTTGGTCATGGTTTGCCATTGCTGTGGATCATAGGCGTGGATAGCTAGGGCGTGAATATGATTGGCGAGTTCATCAGCTAACACCGCATTAATGGCCCGATGACGCTGCAGTAATCGCTGACCACTAAACTGCTCACTTACTACCACAACTTTAAAGTGAGATTCGCTGCCCTCGGGCACATTATGCATATAACTTTCGTTAATCACTTCAAGGTGCAGTGGTGACAATTGGGTGACAAGCTTTTGTTCAATCTGGGCTTTGATGCTCATTTCATTTACTCTTTATGATTCGCGCTTAGCTATATAATAAATCGGTGATTAAGCAATTAATCGATTTTAGGCGTTACCGGATTGACGATGGTGCGATAGGTCAGATTTATTCTGCCCTGCATCGGCTTTGCGGATTTAGGCAAACTATGCTGCCAATTTTCCTGCAATGTGCCAAACATCAGTATCAGGCTCCCCGATCTTAATAAGATTGTCTGTTTTTCGCCACTGATTTTGTGGCGCAGGCAAAACCTTCGTTGCTGACCTAAAGATACGCTGGCAATAATCGGATGCTCACCAAGAGCTTTTTCATCATCGCTGTGCCAGCCCATAGAGTCTTGGCCGTCACGATACCAATTGCCCAATACCGAATTAAACTCTGTCATTGCAACACTGCTCACGTCGTTGCGAACCTGCAATAAGGTCGGTGTCCAAAATTCGGGAATGAGATCTAACCCTGAATATCGATAGATGCTTTCGGGATTGCCATGCCAGGCCTGCAAGCGAGGGATCAATACTCGTTTGCCGAACATCGAGATTTTTTCCTGACGCCAGGCCATTTCCCGGGATAATTTGCTATAAATAGCTTTTGCTTTTAAATCGTTATAAAAATCAGGCAAAAACAGTAAATCATTGTCACAATAAAATTGTGCATGACGACCTCTTGGGTCGTCGTGCAAAAATCGCTGTAATTTTTTTAAAATCGCCATGGATTGCCTGTGGCATCTAGCTTTGATTAATGCGACAATAGCGTTATTGGTTAAGTTTTTAAAGAAAATTTAACGCCGTGCTTACAGGAATTGTGATGAATCAATTCACGTTTCTGTATTTAAGCAGTATCAAAACAAGAATAACTCGCTAAGCCAGTCTTATTAAGTACCTAAACCTCTCAGGCGCAGTACACAACGGTTCTGGTGTTAGCTTCACCACAACGAGAAAATAAAAACAAATGCTCAGCCCGTGCCTAAACCCGCAAAAAGCGGAAGGTTTATTGTTGAATCACGCTATGGATAGCATCGATGTTGCTACCCAGGCGGACTTGCTCGAGCTCGAACGTTACCCTGCCGCTCAGGTTAATCGAAGCCTGCAAGCATGGGACAGTGGTGATGAATATCTGTTAAAAATCCTCGCCGAACAATCCTTGATAACTCCTGATGATGCGCCAGCAAACATTGCGATTTTCAATGACAGTTTTGGAGCCCTTAGTTGCAGTTTAAGTCACCAGACGATTAGCTTTATCAGTGATTCTTTTGTGGCAACTCAAGGCTGTAAGGCCAACCTTGCCAATAATCTCCTGAATACGGATAACATCGAGTTTTTCGACAGCATTACCTTACCCGAGAAAAAAGTCGATATTGTGTTGGTAAAACTGCCAAAAATTAAAGCGTTTTTTCAATATCAGCTGCAGCAAATCCACAACCTCTGTCACGACAACACTCGCATCATCATTGCAGGTAAAGCAAAAGAGATACATACCTCAACATTAAAGTTGATAGAGCAGCAGCTTGGTGATTGCCAGACTTCTCTGGCCTGGAAAAAATCTCGTCTGATTTTTGTTAACAGAAATGCAAAATTGCAAACTCCCCTGCCCGAGCTAAAGCAATGGCAGTTGCCGGGCATTGACGCGTCAAACCTGACAATTAGCAACCACAGCAATGTATTTTCTCGAGACAATCTGGATATCGGAGCACGATTTATGATCGAGCATCTGCCAACCGTCAAAGCCGGAGCCAGAGTCGGCGATTTAGGTTGTGGCAACGGTGTTCTAGGCCTCTCATTGTTGCAACAGCAACCTGATATTTCAGTCAATTTTTTTGATGAGTCATTTATGGCCGTGGCATCTGCACGGATCAATATTGAACAAAATTTTCCCAAATTATCGTCCCAATGCAAGTTTCATTGGAACGATTGTTTAAACCAGGTTGAGGCATCGAGTCTTGACTTAATTTTATGTAACCCTCCTTTTCATCAACAACAGGCAGTCACTGATCATATCGCCTGGCAAATGTTTCAAGATTGTTATCAAGTCTTGGATGCAGGTGGTGAAGTCAGGATAATAGGCAACAGACAACTGGGGTACCACATTAAGCTAAAAAGGCTGTTTGGTAACGCCCGTGTTGTCTCGAGTAATAAGAAATTTGTTGTATTATCTGCGGTAAAATTATGAAACTAAAAAATCTCTTTATTATTGGTACAGTATTATTCACCTCTGCTTGCGCTGAAAAGACAGGCATGATTGAGTTGCACCCTGAGCTAATGAATACTCCGGCAAAAATTTATCAACAAAAAAGTGCCAAAATTTCGGTGACCGATAGCCGTGACAAAGGTCATATTGTCGAAGTGCTAAATATCGATCGCCCTTCTACAGTGATCGATTCATCCGCAGCATTGTCTAAGGTTTTAAATAACCAATTCAAAAACCAACTGAGTAATCAGGGCCTGGCCGTAGCAGACGAGAGCGACCTGAAAGTTATCTTCGACGTCGAGCGAGCTCGTACTTATGTAAACCAGGATGTATTGGATTATCGCGCCAACACCATTATTAAATTACAGGTAAAACTGGAAAATTCGGCGCAAACCATGTCGAAAACATTTACTTTACGCGCCACAAGTCGCGGTCCGTTAAATGCCAATATTGAAACCTTGCAACGTGATTTTAATACCCAATTGTCAAAGCTGATTGATCAGGTATTGGAAGATGAGCAGTTGCAGGAATTTATTAAAGGTTAAACGTTAATAAGGGTTACCTAATGAAAACAATGCGGAAGTTTTTAGTTGTCAGTTTATCTGCACTTACCCTATTGTCCGGGCAAATCGCTGCGCACCCGCAACCACAAGGCAAGGTTATTGCGGCAAATAACCTTTATCCGCAGATAAAAATGGAAACCAACAAAGGCGTGATTATCGTTGAACTGAATCGGGTAAAAGCGCCGATTGCGGTAAATAACTTTATCAATTACGTTATCCGTGGCGAGTACAACAACACCATATTCCATCGTGTGATTGAAGATTTCGTGGTTCAGGGCGGCGGATATGATAGCAAGCATATACCTCGTAAAAACGGTGAAGAAATTTACAACGAATCCGGTAATGGCCTGAAAAATGAAGTTGGTACGATAGCCATGGCCCGACAAAACGATCCCCATTCTGCCATTCGTCAGTTCTATTTCAATGTTAGCGACAACACCAGCTTAGACCCAGGCCGCAACTGGGGTTACACGGTATTTGGTTCGGTGACCTACGGCGAAGAGATAATACTGCAGATGTCTGCGGTTGAAACCGATTTCAACGAAGATTTAAACCTCGATGATGTCCCGGTTGAACCGTTAATTCTGATCAAAGCCACGTTAATGCCGGAAGATTATATTCACGAAGGCTAAAACCTTGGTGAACACGTATCGCAACCGATACTCCGGGTACGTGGCAGAAAACGTCACTTCGAGTACGCTGGTGTCATCAGCTCCGAGTTGCCGACATGGACGTTGGTATGCATAATTTGTCAGGAACCGAAATTCTGTACCCGCGACACAAAACATCGCTTCGAGTGAAAAGCAACCCCCTTCGCGTCATCCCCTGCCACGACAGGGAATCTATCACCATAAGACTGAACGGCGGCTTTGTGCCAATAGCCGCCTGTTAGCAATTGCTAATATACGCTGATTATAAATATAATTGCATAACACCTGATGCTGAGTATCAACTTAAAATCTCGAGGATTTCAAATCGTGAGTTGCGTCTCTCCATGCTTGATTGAATCTTTCATTAAATGCTAGAGCATCTTCTTCTCGACCTTGCATTTCTAAAGCCAACTTTAAACCAAGCAGTGAATAGCCGTTTTCAGGGTTTTTTCTTAAATCTTCCGCATAAACCACCTCCGCTTCCCTAGGAGCATTGGCATCTAAAAGCATTGCCCCCAAAAAGTGCCTAACAGGAAAATACCAATCGGGTGGCTCGTTGTATCTTATGCTGTCTTCAATCCTTACCGCCTGTTCTAGATGAGCAATACCTCGAAAAGTATCACCTTTGGCAAAGGTAATTTCTCCATCGACAATATTGTCCGCGATTGTTAAAAGCCTATACGACGTGGTTTCTTTAAGCTCGTGGGATTCTTCCATTTTGTCGATAATTGATTTCAGATTGGTCGCTTCTTCTGAAGCTTTCTCGAGATTACCAGTGTGGGTAAATGCTAAAGCTCTTCCGTAATGCCATACTCCCGTCATTAAAGAGGAGCCTGAGTCAGGCTTAGGCTCTTTTAACATATCGTCCCACAATCCGAATCGAACCATAACAAACATAGGTTGCGATAAGAACTTTTCGTAGAGTGCCCATACCCTGGGATTTGACGAAAGACCTGGAGGGACCTTTCCGACTATTTTTCTTGCAGCTGTCAATGCCTCTGCGGGCCGCCCCTGATTCATAGCTGACCAAGCCATAAAATGCACATTATGAGGATAGTAAATCAACGGGTATATCCCTTGGCTCTGACATTGAGTTATATACCTTTCGTCGGCCTTTGCAGCTTTTGCATTGGTATTGTACGAGTCTGTGAAACGTCCAACTCGCATATAAATGTGCGAAGGCATATGAACAATATGCCCTGCACCAGGCATAAGGTTTGCAATTACATCCGCATGTTTTTCAGCTAAGTTCGGGTGTGGGGATTCTACTAAATGGATAAAGTAATGAAGTGCGCCTGCATGTCTAGGGTTGATTTCTATAGCCGACTCTAATGCACCTTTCGCATCAATAATCCTTTTTTTGGGACTACCATCGGCATACCAGTAATCTCTGCCATATATGTTCATGAGTGAGGCTGCGTAAAGAGTATTAATGTCGGAATTATTGGGATGTTTTTGCACTAACGCTTCCATTGCATCAGCGTAATCGATATCTAGCTCCTTTCGCGTTACAGAATCGTCGTCGCTGTAACGTTTGGCCATAGCATTAATCAAGCCTTGCTCTAATTCTGTGACTTTTTCCTTGTGAGACAGAGCAAGTTGTATCGCTTTATATGCTCTAGGCTCAACTTCAGGAACCATTTTCAAGTTTAAATTCGGACCCAACACCATTGCCCATCCCCAGTAAGCCATCGCATTTTCAGGATCAAGCCTTGCCGACTCTTTAAACGACCTTAGTGCCTCGGAATGATTAAATGCGTAAGCTAAGCGTAACCCTTGATCAAAGAAAATCTGAGATTGTGGATTTTTCGTTGTGACCTTAAAATGATTGTCGCCCAGCCCTTCCAATAATGGAGCAATTTGACTTTCTGCGGTTAAAGGATCCGCATTTAAAGCTCTTGGATCATGAGCTCCAGCCCATGAATTTAAGGAAAAAGTTGTTGTTAAACATAATAAAACTGCGTTGAGAGGTATTCTCATGGTTATCACTTTTAGTTTAGGGATGAAATTAACAATAAAATTACAGTGAGATCAACACGTTCTTTTCGATTTAAAATATCGAAATTGGTATGTAAAAAGTATCGATAGAATAAAGATAGATATTGTACTTGGCTCAACGACCTGAGAGGAGGAGCGACTTTCTCTAATTGACGCGGCAAATAATGCTCTTTTTGCGTCGTCCGTTATCGCGATACCATACATTAATCCATCTTCAGTGATACCTTGTATAGCCTTTACAGACGTCCACCCCATTTCCTGAAAATCATCTCCTAAAAAATCACTTATCAGGAAATACCCTAATTCAACAGTAAAACCAAATGCTTGCTCGAAATCGCCATCATTGTAGATTCCATAAGCAAATCCGTCGTTAGTAATACCATAAAAATAGCTATTAAAACTGGTGTCGTAGCCAGCATCTAGGTCGAACGTATAAAGTAACATCGTTGTATTGTCATAAAACCAAGCGGTATCAGAGTTGCTGGAATAATTGGTAGAATAACCAATGACTTGTCCAGCCTCATTTTGGCCTAGAACGCTGGAATTCTGGCGTCCATCTGAATCTCTCGTGTACTCGCCATCATATATGCCGATTTTGGTAGTCACACCTTCACTGTATTGCCAGGCTGAGTATCCTGCAGAATCGCCATCACTAGAATATCTTGCAGAATCACCAGCCACTTGACCGGCCTCATTAAAAAAGTAGGCACTTGAAAATGATTCTCCATTAATATGCGTATGCTCTTCATCCTTTAGACCCAAGAGGACATGTTCACCTTCAGAATACAGCCACAGAGTGCTTCCTAAGTATGCATCACCTTGCCGGTATATTGCCGAATCACCTACTGCTTGTCCGGCCTCGTTAATGAATTGTACGGATGAACGCCGCCGATTCTTACTAGATGTATGATAGTCATCCAGCAAGCCTATGTTGATAGTAATGCCGTCCTTAAACAACCACGCTGAAGAACCGTTCTCATCCATTCCGTTGTATCTAGTGGAATTACCACCTGAGATGCCGGATTCAGTTAAAATATACGAAAATCCCCTCCTGAATCCATCAGACCGTGTATGATCTGAATCAAATAAACCAATCTTTATTGTCTCATCATCTTGATGCGACCAGAGAGTATTGCCTCCAGAACCAACACCTAAATAGGATTGCCCAACAACATCACCATTTTCATTTTGTGATAAGATCGTAGAGTATTGGAATCCGTTCTCATCAGTGTGTTCAGCATCTGTGTATCCTAGTTGAGTGTATTGCCCATTGTTGAATATCCACGCATGTGTACCATTAAAGTCGTTACCAACATACCTGTGCGTATTACCAGCAACTTGACCATTTTCATTTATAAAAGTAGACCTAGAGGTACTTGTTCCATCTAAAGCAGCGTATTCTGGGCCACTTAATCCAAGTATGTGCAGAGTTCCATCCTTAAACAACCACGCTTGATTTGAAACAGACCCATTAGAAAATAGGTAAGACGTATTACCTATTACGTGCCCGGAATTGTTGATATCAGTAACGAATGGAAAATCTGAATCTAGCGGGATATCCAAACCTATCGATTGTCTTGGGATAAGTGTCGTACCATGCTCATCGGCTACCCAGGCCGTGGCTCCGGACATGCTCCCATCTGGGTGCCATCTATTTGATCCACCAGCGACCAAACCATTGGAATTAATTGCCAGTGTGTAAATTTCGTTACTACCAGATATCGGATTTATGTGTTCATCTCCATAAACACCAATTCTGGTTGAAGAGCCGTTGCTATACACCCATGCTGATACATTGACTTGGACTTGATTACTTTGGTTTTCTCCGAATGCGGTTCGCGTTCCTGTTATGTAAGAGGTCTTGGCTACTTGCTCGATGAATGAATATTTAATAAAAGGTAGATTGGGTTCAGTTTCGCCGGTATCAACTTCTACCTTTCCTACCTCGTTTAAAGAATCTTCAACATAGATAAAAGCGCCTTTTGCCGGAAGTGCTAAAAATATAAAGGCAAGTGTGATTAAGATACATAGTTGTATATTCATACATTTCTCCGGAGTTTTCAGACCCCGAAATAGCATGAAGTGTGCCAGTATTTAATATAGTCGTATTTGTTGGTCTACGAGGTGGGTCGTAATTTTGATTTACTGCCAGTGTAAAATCCATTGACAATGTTTATCTAAAAAAACAAACGGATTGCGACACCTTTTTTCTATGAAATCTGCTAAAAATGAATTTTTACGAAGATAATTTTGAATGTCTGTTGCTCGCTCATCACGGTCATATGGTGTTAGTTAAAAAGTGCCAGATTAAGTCAACCAATTCATTTCAGAGCTATTTCTAGCCTGCAAGCAATTGTTAA
>NZ_JBHZSG010000041.1:0-33363 GCF_043642205.1 Thalassotalea litorea
ATTTAATTCACCTAATACTGCTATGAACGGATCATAACATCCTCTAATTAGGTGGCCAAAATTACTATGCCACTACAACTAAACACAAAAACAAAAGCCACTTTTAGTAAGTGGCTTTTTTACGTTTTAAGGTTAAGGGCGGTAACTATTAATCGTTAACTGAACCCCATAGAGTATTTACGAGTGTAATTTATTAGAATTCAGCTCTTACTCCTAGTGAAAATCTACGGCCGTAATACGCGTAATTCGTTAATCTATTAGCGCTGCCCTGGTAACCTGCAGTGGCTTCTTCAGTTAAGTTTACTCCTTCTGCGAAGATTGAAATATTTTCAGTGATATCATAACTGGCACTAGCGTCCCATTGACCGTAAGCTGTATTCCAGTATGAATCAGTTTGGCTCGCGCCTGAGATTGTTTTGTCTCGCCAGTTATAAGAAGCTCGTAATTCTAAACCACCATACTCATAGAATAAGATGAAGTTTCCTGTGTCAGAAAAACCATCTATCCCTACACTATAAAACTCAGTAGTTACGTATGAATCGGCACTATCAACAAAGGTGTAGTTGATTTGCGTACCTAAACCGCTCAATGCGCCAGGTAGAAAATCAAAAATAAAGTTTGCAGCGACTTCAATTGAAGAAATGGTAATGTTCTCTAAATTATCGTCTTGGGAGGATATAAAGTTGTAACCATTAATTACTACCTTTTGAGTGGTATTAACGATAAAGTCGTCAATATCTTTCTTCATATATGTAATCCCCAAATATGAAGAATCATTGATATACCAGTTGGCAGCTAAATCTAAGCTAAGCGCAGTATAAGGTTTTAAATAGGGGTTACCACCAGATACGCCAAAATACATGATACCTTCGCCATCGGGATCGCTAGGTCTGGTATTGTAACCAGTATCTACTCCAATACGCCATAACTCAGGGCGCGTTATCGTTTCAGAAATAGATAAACGAATATCTGTATTATCAGTAGTTTCCAGTTTGAGGTTCATAGAAGGTAATACTTCGTCATAAGTCCGAACTACTTCTCGAGGGGACGGGTCAGTTGTTTCCATGATGCTTACGGTTGGATCATCAGGGTTGGGTGTAATGCTAATTATCTCTTCTCCCCAACCCGTTGAGGTTTGCTTTGTTTCAACGTAACGTACCCCCACATTACCAGACCACAGCATCGTACCTAGTTCACCTTCGAGATCTAATTGTACGTATGCACCAATATTGCGCTCTTTAACTCCTGGACTATTAGCAAGTTCCACCGCTGGAGTGTAATCTAGATTAGGGATGGGATTGCCATTTTCATCCACTCTTTGGTTATAGTATTCCCCATTTTTGATAAATTCGTCAGATTCATAATAAGCGCGTAATGCTTCGTTATCAGTTTGCAGCCAAGCCATAGGGAAGCTACCAGAAACACCACTTAAAAAGTCACTAGGTTTAATTATTGAGCCAATATGATCGGGAATATCATCACCAAAACCCGTTGATGTGCCATTATTTACTTCATCGGCGCTACGGATTCGAGTTCGTTGAAATTCTCTTTCGTTGCCAAATGCACCAGCCTTAACAGCAACTATTGGCCCTAGCTCTAGCGGTTTAAACCAGTCAACTTTTACGTCATTGATGGTATCTTCATTATCATCACCTTCAACAACCATAAAGTGATTTGCCAACAGAGAATTATCCGTTAGATAAGAAGGACTCGCTACATACTCGCCCGTAGGTATGCCATTTTCATCATAGGCAGGAAAAGTAATTGATGGAATCGTATCGCCCGGCCTAATTTCGAAAATGCTTGAACTTTCGGTGGTGTTTCTAAAACCACTTACGGCGAAGCTTTGGGTTCCACCTGCAGTGTTTTGCGATTTGGCATGGGATATATCAAAGGATAATAAAGCGCCATCGTCAAAGTACTTTTCAACGTTAAAGCCAAGCATATAAGTTTCAGTAGGTCTGTGACCGGTAGAATGAACCATTTCGGATGGTGCAGCATGACCGGCCCAATAAACCATGGTTCCTTCTTCGTCTATTTTGACGCTACCAGGACCAGCGTGGTTAGTGTTAATCCCACCCCAATAATGAGTAAAGGAGTTGTAACTGGAATATGTATCGTATTGTGAGTATAAACCGTCAACGGTAAAGGTAATGTCGTCGTTCGGGGCAAACTGAACAACTACCATGCCAGAGTTTCTATCTCTATCGACTTCTTCTACGCCATAATCAACATATGACGGCGTTAATGCTACTAGTTCTCTAGCCCCATTAGAATCTAAGTCAAATCTTACCTCGCCCCAACCTCCTGTGCCCATATAATCTGCGCGTGCTGTGCGTTGATGTGATGCGAATGAAGCAGATACACCGAAAGTGCCAGAATTATTTTTATAACTGGTTACCGCTGAGAATTGAGGGTCAGTTTCGCCCGACAACTCATCATGCATCGCTTTAACTGATGCAGCGCCTGTTATTCCTTCGTCCAAATTGAGTGGTTTTAAACTTCTTACGTTTATGACACCACCAATACCGCCATCATATAGCTCTGCTTTTGACGTTTTGAATACATCTACGCCTGATACCATTTCAGAAGCTAAAATGTCATAACTAAATGAGCGTGTGCCATCAGGGTTAGGCAAAACCCGGTTATTGAACGTAGTAACACTAAATTCAGGGCCTAAGCCCCTAACACTGACTTTACTACCTTCACCACCATTTCTATCTATGGATATACCAGTAACTCGTTGTAAAGATTCTGCAATATTAGTATCGGGAAACTTTCCTAAATCTTCAGCTTCGATAGTATCGATAATACTATCAGCCGCTTTTTTCGATAAAATGGATTTTTTGACGCTATCTGTATAGCCGTTGACTTCGATAACTTCTATATCATTGAGGTTTTCATCTGACGAATCTAATTGCTCTTGGGCTAGAGCGTTATTGATACAAATAGATAGAAAGCTTAAACAAAATAAGCGTTTAGAACTTTTTTTTATTGTTTTTGAGTAATTCATAAGTTTGCTCCTGTATGCCACCGACATGTATGGTCGGTGGCCACATTTTTATTCTTGTTGGGTAATTATTCGGGTTCTAATTACAGGTGCCGGTGTCATTGGGTAAAACGCTGGCTCGTCCTAGTAAGTAATCAAACGAGACATCATAGAATCCAGCTTGGTCGTTAATCTTTAAATCTGACGTACCATCACCACTTGCAGTCTTAGCCCAAACAATAGGAGCTGTTTGTTCTCCACCTTTAACAAAGCCTACGTCTAAACCATCCCAAGATGTTTGACCCAAAAACTTCATATCAACAGCGTCGCTAAACTCTAAACATTCGAGACCAAAGACATAGTCACCTTCTCCCTGGAAGTTGATGTTCATAGGTATGGCTGCGTCTGGATTCCAGTCTAGATCTGGGTAATCGACATAGCCTTTACCAACGATGAACATTTCATTGCGAATTGTTTCTGCGGATAAGTCGTATAACTCGTAGGTCAATGTTGAAGGCTCAAACCATACGGTATAATAACCCGGAGCTGGGGCTGGAATGCCATCGCTGTCACCAGAGTTTTCCATTGTGGTTGTGTCAACAGTGATATCAGCTAAACCATAATTGTCGCCATTCCAGCTTTGTTCGCTAACAAATTTATAGTCTCCGTAAGGTTTAAGCGCATCACCTGAATCTTCATTGGTAAAGCGGATGTCAATATAATACCAGCCCGGCCATTCATTCGATGGTGTTAACTCTACCGCCTGTGAAATGTCCCAGTCCCCTGGAGTTCCTGTGCCGACCATATAGATTGAGGTTGATTCTTTTATTAGGGTTGCTCTTCCTACTGCATAGTCGAAGATTAGTGTGTAAGTACCTGCTGCACCGTTATAGGTGATATATTGCCAGTCTTCCTGTACTGTCTCATGCCAATAAAATTCAGACGCACTAGCATTTAAGATATCAATTCCGCTAAAGCCAAACTGAACGGCAGTGTCAGCATCGGTAGAATTGACAAATTGCAGTTCAATAGCATCTGAAAAATCTAAACCTTGAATTCCAAATACATGTTCGCCCATATCGTTAAAGTTTTTGGTCAAAGGTATGGCGTCTGCAATGTCATAATATGAAGTGCTTTCATCCCACCAGTCGTGATCCGGGTATTGAGGGAAGCCTTTACCCCAAATGTACATAGTCTCTTGCGGAGTCACTGCGGATAAGTCAGTTTCAGTAACAGAGTACTCAAGCGACTCTAAGTTAAAGCGAATAGTGTAATAACCTGCAGCATCAACAGACATAGAACCGCCACTGCCTGAGTAGATGATATTGCCGTTATCGTCAGTCCCGTAATATTCATCCCAGTTTGCTGTTTGATCAACAAAGTTAAAGGTGCCTGCGTCTTGGAAGTGAACGGTCATTTCATACCAGCTATCAGCTTCTGGCTTCATTTCAGGCGCTTGGCTTAACTCCCAATCATTTATTTGAAATTCACCAGAAATCCAAATTTTTTGTACAGGATCAGCGACTTCTTCATCAGTGTCGCCCCAGATTTCAATCCAAGAAATTTGTGGATCGGCACTACCGTCGGTGTTACTTGCTGTACGTTGTACTGAAAGCTCTAAAACACCATCAGTGACCTCAATATCATCAAAGCGTTCATATGCGGCATCTGCAGGAATAAAAAAGCCTTCGCTAACAACATTTCCATCAAGTACGATATCAACGTGGCGAGTACCTTCAGCATCCCAAGGATCGTCAAAACCAATGACGACCGTATAACTGCCTTGATCTAACTCAAATGCATATTCAACACCAAGGCCAGGAGTGTCGCGTTCATCACCTCGAATACTTCCCCATTTATCAGCATCAGCATAATATTGTGCGGCTTCTGCGGTATATCCCCATGAGTACCCGGTGGTTATATCTGGACCGTAAGCTTGATCTTCGTTGCTACTGCGCGTTCCAAATGTTTCTAGAACTTCCAGTTTTCCGGGAGTTCCGTCGCCAGCATCTACATAGTAAATTACTTTGAAACCTTCAGGTGCGCGTGGCGGCTCTTCATAAACGTTTGACGCATTCTCTGATGTCAAAGAAGACGGATCATAGTCTATAGATACGTCTTCAGCGCCTTCTCCGCAGGCTGTCAACGCGAGAATGGATAGGATAATCCATGGATATTTTATAATCGTTTTTTTCATGTTGTTATCTCAAATTATTAAATCACCCCGATTTTGTATGCCCACTAAAACTGCTTTATGCCTTATCCGATGTCAATCAAGGGCAAAGGTCTTTAAATTCAAAAAAGTGATGTTTAGCTGGTGCTTTATATTGGTATGAAAAAGCGCAAGGCTATGTATGGCGATGACTACAGGGGAGTTTAGGGGAGAGGTGTAAGAGCCGAAATCGGAGATAAATTTAATTGGTGATATTTTCTCATCAATTGTTGAGTTTTTTTTGATATTCAAGAGGAAAATTTCTTTAGTAACATATGACGTTAAATGATAGGTACAGATTATAAATTAAGTGTTTTTTAATGATTACGGCTTGGCTAATTCGAGGGATAGCAACATGAAACAATTAAATATAACTAAACGTAAAAGGTTAGTTGTGCTGTTTGGATGTTTGGGTATGCATTTCCTATCTAATGCCGAAACGAAGTTAACCATTGAATACGGCACGGAATTCCAAACGATTGATAATTTTGGAGCATCAGATGCATGGATTATCAATCCTCTGATTAGCAAATGGCAAAGACAAGGTAAAGAAGAGGATATCGAAAAATTAGCAAACCTATTATTTTCTGAGGAGTCAGGAATAGGATTGTCTGGTTGGCGTTTTAATATAGGAGCGGGAAGTAGCGAACAGGGAGCTAATAGCCTGATAGGTTTAGATAATCTAAATAAAGATTATCGTAGGGCCGAATTATTGCAGCCTGATTCGGGGGCAGATATTGAACCAGAAAAACAATCAGGCCAGATACGATTCTTACAGGAAGCATACCACCGTGGTGTCTCAGACTTCGTCGCATTCTCTAATAGTCCCCCTGTATGGGCAACAAAAAATGGCTTAGCTCATCCCAATGACGGAAGTGGTATAGGTTCAACCAATTTAGACCCCGATAAAGTGATGCAATATGCTGAATTTTTAGTCGATGTGCTTGAGTACTTGCGGGGCGATATTGTTGGCGTGCCTGTAAATTATATTAGCCCTGTAAATGAACCAAGTTGGGAGTGGCAGGGCAAATCACAAGAAGGCAATCGTTACAACAACGAAGATTTAATTACTGTATACAGCGAGCTTTATAATGCTTTGCAACGAGCAGGTTTAAACCACCAAGTAGAGATTGATGCTGGTGAAGTTGCTGAATATACCGCAGCCCTTAGCGATAGTCGCTATCGCGATTTTAGTAACAGCCATAGTAACTATAGCGGGGGCATGAATAGCAAAGGGCTTGGTCTTTATCGTAACTATATTGATGAATTGCTAGGCGATGAGGGGTTGCGTGAAAAGCTAGGTAATAAGATCTCACTTCACGGTTATTTCTCCGATATTTGGGCTGATCGTATGGGTGAATTAAGAGATCTTGTTCATGAAAATGTAACGGCTGTATCCCCAGAAGCGAAAATATGGATGAGTGAATTTTCCATTTTAGGTGGTACTGGTGATGCGCGTAATTTTGACGGCAATGGATGGGATGTCAACGATATCGACTATGCGTTGCACGTGGCTAAAGTACTTCACAGAGATTTAACACGTTTAAATGCGAGTGCATGGCATTGGTGGCTCGGGGTAACTGCTTATAACTACAAAGATGGTTTAATTAAAGTTAATAGCGAACTCGATGCGGAATCTTTGCAAACATCTAAAGTGCTGTGGACTTTGGGGCATTACAGCCGATTCATTCGCCCGGGCTACGTCCGTATAGGTCTAGACCGAGTCGACAACCTGAATGGTTTGATGGCGTCAGCCTATAAAAGTGATAGTGATGAAAGAATTGTAGTTGTTCTGGCAAATGCAAGTGGCGCTGCGCAAGATATTTCTTTTGAAATGTTGGGTTTGCCACAAGATAAAGTGGTTAGCTCATTCGTACCGTATCTCACGAATAACGCTGAAGACTTGAGTATGCTGGTCAGTGAGCAACTAGTGGATGGGTATACTGTACCTGCCAAATCAATTGTGACCTTAGTGGCGGATTTAACCGATGTTTCTTCATCACCTCATCCAAGTTTTATCCAAAATCGCGTGAAGGTGGCAGAAGGAGGCGTTGTCAGTTTTTCTAGCACGACAACTAACGCGCCGGATAGTTTATTGTGGTCATTTCCGGGAGGTTCTCCTGAAGCGAGCAACTTGACGTCTCCGGAAATCACCTATGCGAGAGCAGGAAGTTATGACGTTGAACTAACTGCTACGAACAACTTTGGCTCAGACACCTATATTCAAACGCAGGCGGTAACCGTTTTAGCTGAACAAGAATGTGAATCTGACGGATACCTCAATCTTGAGACGTGGATGAATATTGTTGAGACAGGTGATTACAGCCAAGACTCATCACCTTCAAGCATCCCGTTCAGCGAACCTGCGACAGAAACAACGATTAGTGTTTTTGAGATAGAAGCTGATACGGGGGATAACTATGGTACACGAATTCGAGGCTATGTATGTGCTCCGGCAAGTGGTGAGTACAAGTTCTGGATTGCGTCGGACAACCAAGGTGAATTGTGGTTAAGTACGGATGAAGATCCGGCAAATAAGCAAAAAATTGCTTACAGCAGCGATTGGAACAACTTTCGAGAGTGGGATAAGTACGAATCTCAGCAATCGGAAGCTATTTATTTAATCGCTGGTCAAAAATATTATGTTGAAACCTTGCACAAAGAGCATAACGGTGGGGATAACCTCTCAGTAGGCTGGCAACTACCTGATGGTGCATTAGAGAGACCTATTACAGCAACCCATTTATCACGTTTCGTTATTGACGATAACTCCAATACAGATCCTGACCCAGAGCCTACGCCCGAAACTAATAAATCTGATGACTCAGGTGCGTCCTGGTCACTTTTATATCTATTAGCATGTGTAAGGCTGTTTATCCCAAAAAAGAGAAATAACAATTAGAGACATTAGTAAATGAAATTAATTAATTTAAATCGCTTGTTGTTTGTATTGGCAGTGACATCGTTTACTAGTGTTGCTGTCGAAGAGTGGCGCAATCCAGAAATATTTAGAATTAACAAAGAGCCTGCTCGGAGTTTTTTTTATTCTTTAAACAATGAACAGGCGCTGGCTTCTGAATTGCCATGGCAACAAAGTAATCACTTATTACTAAATGGTGACTGGAAATTTAACTGGGTAGATCATCCAAGCAAACGTCCACAAAATTTTTTTCAAACAGATTATGATGACAGCAACTGGGGGATGTTCCCTGTTCCAGCAAATTGGGAATTAAATGGCTATGGCATACCGTTTTATCACAGTCATGCCTGCTTTGATGATGACTTAGTGTTAACTGAAAAGGGCGTAGACTACAATCCGGTTGGTTCGTACCGAAAAGCATTTGATGTGCCAGAAAGCTGGAACGGCCAACAAGTATTCATTCACTTTGGCGCAGTTAAATCAGCGTTCTATATCTGGGTCAATGGCAAAAAAGTGGGGTATTCACAAGATTCAAAGACTGAGGCAGCCTTTGATATAACTAAGTACATCCAGCCTGGTGAAAATTTGTTATCTCTGGAAGTTTATCGTTATTCCGATGGCTCTTATTTTGAGTGTCAGGATATGTGGCGAGTAAGCGGTATCGAACGAGATGTATATGTTTACACTACACCTAAAGTGGCGGTTCGAGATTTTCATGCCTATACCACGTTGGATGAAAGCTACACCAACGGCATACTGACGTTTGATGCGGAAATTGATAATCGCGGTCAGCAACGCTCCAGTGAACAAAACCTTAAAGTAGAAGTATTAGATGATAGCCAGCAGGTTATCTTTACTAAATTATTAAAAGTAAAAGCACTAAATTCAGCAGAAAAAACTAAGGTTAGCTTTAGCGCAACATTTGATGCGCCTAAGCTGTGGAGCGCAGAACAGCCTAATTTATATGATATTCGTTTAACTCTGTTAGATAAAAAGCAGCAGGGTAGTCAGTATATTAGTCGTCATTTTGGTTTTCGCTCTACTGAATACAAAAATGGAAACTTCTTAGTCAACGGCAAACCAGTGTTATTTAAAGGGGTTAATCGTCATGAACATGACCCTAAATCTGGCCATGTTGTCTCCCGAGAATCTATGGAAGAAGACGTTAGGTTGATGAAAGAGTTTAACATCAACGCCGTGCGTATGGCGCATTATCCGCAAAACCAATATATCTACGATTTAGCGGATAAATACGGCTTGTATGTAATGGACGAAGCCAATACTGAATCCCATGGTTTAGGGGCATCTAACCAGGGAAGTTCGTATGATCCTGATAAACATATTGTTAACAAGCCCGAGTGGAAAGCAGCATACATTGACCGCGTTTCTAATATGTATGAGCGTAGCAAAAACAACCCCTCAGTCATTATTCGTTCGTTAGGGAATGAATCAGGCGATGGTCCCAACTTGGAAGCAACTTACGATTGGCTCAAAGCACAAGAAGAGTCACCCGTAATGTCAGAACAGGCACAACTGCGCCGTCATACCGATGCTTACGGTCAAATGTATGCACCATTGCCTGATATTATTCGTTATGCAGAAACCGCGCATGATGATCGTCCGGTTATTTTAATTGAATATGAACATGCGATGGGCAACTCGCTGGGGAATTTTCAGGAATACTGGGACGCCTTTGAAAAGTACGACAGCTTGCAAGGAGGCTTCGTGTGGGATTGGATTGATCAAACTATCGAGCAAACGACAGATGACGGCATAGTTTTCCAAGCTTACGGTGGTGATTTAGAACCAGCAGGTACACCTAACAGCGATAGTTTTTGTGCCAACGGCTTAGTATTTGCCGATCGCTCTCCTTACCCTTATTTGTGGGAAGTAAAACAAGTACAACAAAATATTAGTGTTGAAGCTGTCGACTTAAACCAAGGCAAAATAAAGGTTATTAATAAACACTATTTTAAAGACTTAACTGATTATCAATTATCTTGGCGCTTGTTAGAAAACGGCAAGCAAGTTGAACAAGGTAAGATAGGTAGCTTATCTGCCAAAGCAGGTGAGTTTGAACTGCACAGCTTAGCGATTAAAACTTCGCGTAAATCAGGGCATGAATATTTCTTAAACCTTGATGTTAGCTTAAAAACACAAGACGGCTTATTAGCCAGAGGCCATATTGTTGCTCAAGAGCAGTTAGCGTTTGACGCGGTGAATGTAGCTGTAACTAAAGCTAACCAACAACTATTAAAGATAAACCAGCAAATTAAGCAAACGCAATTTAGTGGTGACGGCTTTTCGATAAGCATCAACAATACATCTGGATTAATTTCATCGATTAATTATCAAGGCACTGAGTTCCTAAAAGCACAAGCGCGCCCTGAGTTCTGGCGAGCGCCGGTTTATAACGACCTAGAAATTGCAAGTTATGAAAGTAGCTTCGCCGTTTGGCAGCAACTAGGCCGTAATAGCAAATTAACCAGTATGGTGGTTAAACAGGTGTCTGACTCTTATGCCAAGGTTGATGTTGAGCTGGCGCTTGAAGCGGTAGAGAGCCGTTATTTACTGACCTACCATATTTATGGCAATGGTGAAGTTCAAGTTGATAACTGGTTCTATGCTGCACCGCATAAGAAATATGGTGAACTGCCGCGCATCGGTAATATGTTCGAATTAGATAGCCAATTTGAGCACATTAACTACTATGGCCGTGGTCCACATGAAAACTATGATGACAGAAAGTCATCTGCGTTTGTTGGTTTTTACGAAACGGATGTTGATGGTATGTACGTACCTTACGTGCGTCCATCTGAAAATGGTTACCGCACCGATGTTCGTCATGTCTCTTTTATCAATAAACACGGTAAGGGCATTACTTTTACTGGTGTCGATAAAGAGGGAAGTAAGCGAAAAGGCGTAATAGGTTTTGGTGCGGAGTTTTATGCGACTGACGATTACGATGCATCAAAGCAAGATCATGTTAGACGTAACTTACATCCGCATGAGCTAACGAAAAAAGATCGAATTTTTGTCAATATCGACTACCGCCAGCGTGGTGTTGGTGGAACAGATTCTTGGGGTTCTGCGCCACTACCTAACTATATTTTACCTTGGTTAGATTATCGCTTTTCATTTGCATTTAAGCCTTTTAAGTAATGGCCGTGTTGAAGTGGGATCTAATAAGAAAACTATTGAATGGGTTAGTTTTAAGCACGCTATTTACGAGCTACTCTCATTCAACACCTAAGGTAGAAAAGTGGCTTTTATGGCAAAGCCAAACGCCACCGTATTATAAAAGTAATGATCTGGTAGAGCATGAAAAACAGTTGTGGGGCACGACTGTAGTAACGGACGTGACCCAGGCTGAAATGACCGTATTTCCTGCACAAGGAAATAATACAGGGGTTGCTGTTGTCATACTTCCCGGTGGTGGATACGAAGTGGAAGCCATTTATCACGAAGGGTTCGATGTTGCTAAGGTGCTGGCTCATAAAGGGATTACTGCTGCAGTATTGAAATATCGTTTGCCCAACCCAAAGTCATCAAACTCGCCTGAGCTAGTACCCATTACCGATGTTCGCAAGGCGTTAAGCTTTCTGCGAGAGCAGGCTCCTCGATTCGATATTAATCCAGGTAAAGTCGGCGTATTGGGTTTTTCTGCAGGCAGTCATTTGGCAACTGTTGCTAGCGTACATTTGTCCGAAAATAGCCAAGAAAACCCCAACTTTTCAATGCTGATTTACGGGGTAACTAAGTTAAACAAAGAAAACCAACAATGGTTACAAGATACGCTTTATCACAGGCCTCTTACTGCACAAGAAGTTAGCTATAACACCTTATTGAATCATGTGGATGTTAATATCCCTCCCGCTTTTTTAGTGCATGCGATGGATGATGATACTTGCCATTACACTGAATCAACCTCATATGCCGAAGCGTTACAAAAGAACCGTGTGCCTACAGAGTTGCATTTATTTGCGACAGGAAGTCACGGCTTTGGCACTGGACATGAAGAGCATGGCACCGATCAATGGCTTACATTGGCGGTCAACTGGTTGACTAGGTTAACTATTCATTAGCGTGATGTTGATAGCGCATAGCTGTAACGTAGATTTTATCTAGATCATTTGATTATTATGCTCTGGTTTTCTATCGCAGACGGGGAGCGAAATTCGTTTTTCTAAGCAGATAGATTTGAAAAAAGAACTAGCTGAATATTGCCCAATGAGTGTAATTCTTAACACTTATGTTTAACGCAGGAAATGAATAGACAGGTCGGTAAACATAGTTTCACCGACCTGGATAATGGTAACGTTTTATAAATTAATTGATTGTTCTGACGAGCAAACGCTACTGTTTTGTTCACAAACCTGGTAGGTATAAGTACCACTAATCATGCCTGTAGAGACATCCTTATAACTACCATTGTTAGCGGTTGTCCAGAGAAATTCGCCATTGCGGTAAATATCGACGTTAGAGCCTGTTGCATTTGTCCAAGAAAGGTTTACGACTAAACGGCCTTTTCTGTTGAGCGAGCCTGATGTAATTTCCATCGTAATATCGCTACCCGATGCTTGAGCTACGTCTACTTGCTGGCTACTGATACTACTCGCACCATCGTCATCGGTTACTGTTAACTCAACCGTATAAATACCATTAGCTGCGTAGTTGTGAACTGGATGTTGGCTAACAGATGTATTTCCATCACCAAAATCCCAACTATAGCCCACTATACTGCCGTCTGAGTCTGAGCTGGTATCTGTAAAGCTGGCGGTTAATTCGTTTGTATCAACAGTAAAACTGGCTGTAGGCGCTTGGTTTGTTGGTGGTTGTCCTGCTCCAACGGTAAGTTGTACATCGTCAAACTCTACAGAGCCCTGAGTTGCAAAAATATAGTTAAATAGCATCCAGACACCCGCCTCAGCGGTAAAGGTATGGCTATATTCTTGCCAGTCTGTCGTTACATCGAAAGTTTTAATTGCATAGGGCCAAGGGCTGCCATCTTCAATTTTGTGTGTCCACATAGCTTGACCTTGGAAGTGCGTTTCAAACTTTGCCTGGGCGCCGGGAGCCGTACCTCTGACTTTAGCGGTAATAGTATATGTCTCTCCACCTTGAGTCGCACCACGGAGTAAGTCACCGGTTGCATCGGTCGCTTGATGAACTCCACGAGCTTGAGTGTCAGCCGTCAGGCGAACATAGTAGTTACCATCAGCTGCTCCGGCAGGGTCGTAAACTCGTTCAACGCCAGGATCATCAAAATAACGCCAACCGAAGCTGCCAAATGGCGCAACGTACTCGAAACTACCGTTAGCAACGTTGCCATTTTTCGTGTAGGCATCCGCGATGTCATTGGTATTTTGGATAGACCAAGCGGGGTTTAGTGACGCAATATGTTCCGCTAACATATGAGCTTGGCCACTGTGATCCCACATAGAACCGTGGAACTGTTCCCACATCCAGGGATATTTCACGGCAGTTAAATTACCACCGACTTCAGCCACTACTTCATGACTGTAATTGGCAGGTTCGTCAAGATTCCAGCCATAAGCATTCCACAAAACAATATGCGGGTTATCACCATATACCGTGCGTAAATCAGCGATTACCTTTTTATAACGATTTTTTATTTCCTCCTTTCCGGCGCCCACGTCATTAGCACCGGCATTGACAACAATGACATGCGGGTTAAAACCACTTCGATAGTTAATATCTTGATCTTTGTAATTTTGTGAAAAGATAAAGGATTGTACGTCGTTGTCACCATTAGCATCTAGCGTTGCGCCGCCAACTGCTTGCAAGTTCATTTCGGCATTTAACATACGTGTAACCATTGCCGGATACGCGTAATACCCACCTGATTCGCCTTGATCTTGCTCACTATAGTTAGAGGTGCCATCCATATTGGAATCACCTAAAAACTCAATTCTAAGAGTAGGCCTAGGTGGTGGGGCAAGCAATGAGCCATCAATATTAATGCCGTATATGGTGCTGGCTGAGGTATATGCATAGGTGGTTTCTTTAAACAGCTCTATGGTATGTTCGCCCGCAGGGAGGTTATTTGCTAATGTGTAGGTACTTCGTCCACGTGGCATAAAAATGCGATCAGGGCTAGGCACACCGTCAATAATTACACGGTATTGTTCCTGCCACTGATTGCCGTATGGACTGCGGGCACCAGCATCAATATCTATTGAGGCACTCGTGCCACTAAAGCGAAAAACTAGCTTGGAACCATGCCAGGTTACTTTAGGTGTGGATGGGTTATCAAAGTTCCAGCGCCCTGTGTATTGGATGTTGGGATCTGCAGGATCTATGACCTCCGCATTAGCCAGTGGTGTGAGCGCGCATAAAAGCGTCAGTACTACACCTTTATTAATATTCGTCATTTTCATATTTCCCCAGTTTGGTTTGTCTTAGTTTTATTAATATTTATAAACAGGATTATATGAATATCACGTGTTATGTATGTCTATGCAATGCAGATCGGTATGTTTTAACTTGATGATTTTTAAATCTTTGTTGAGTAAATTTTAACGTTAGATAACCACGTATATGCAATGGTTAGTTCAGGATTTGAAATGGTTAGGGAATTATTGGTAGCTCAATATAAGATGCTTTGTCTCCACCGTGAAAAACACTATTGACTGCGTTTACAAAGGTTGTGCCTAAGTGGTTAGGTTGACCAGTATTTAGATTACGTTCAAACCGAGGAAAGTTCGAGCTGCTAATTTCTACACGAATTCGATGTCCCTCAGCAAAGTAGTTACTACTGGCATTTAAGTCGACTTGAATCTCATATATTTGATTGGGTGTAATTAAAGACGGCTCACGTAAAGAGTTCCTGTAACGCATACGGGTAATGCCTTCTTGAATATTATATGCCGTACCATCTGGATATACGTCCACTAACTTTACCGTAAAATCGGTGTCGGTAGTTGATGAGCTGACATAAATGTTTGCTTTGATTAACCCTGTCATTTCAATTCCCTGTTTAAGTGGGACTGAAGTATAGACAAGCACATCTTGTCGCAATTCTATGGTTGACTGGTCATAGCCACCAGCTTCGGTGTCAGTACCCGTGCAACAAGTATGTCCACCGAGAGAAGGTACAGGATTTTCAGGTGTATAGATAAATTGATCTTGAGCAACAGAGCTTTTAGGAGATGTCACTAATCGGCCTCCACCTAATCGCGAGTTGGCTTCGGAAGTATGACTTAAGAACCACTTCTGATACTGTGTATTTTTTATTGGCCATTCGTTAGCTGTGCGCCATTCATCGGCACCTAACACATAGTAAGTAAGGAAAGGGCGCTGTGTGGCACTATTTTCCTGACCTTTAAGCCAATAATTGAACCAATCGAGCTGAATTTGATGATAAGGTTGCGCGGTATTTGCAAGCGGTCTGTTGCCAGCAGTTAACTCGTCATCTTTTTGCGGGAAATTACAATGGGTACCAGGTCCAATAATGACATACTGATGCTGGGTGTTTTTGTTTTGGGCTGACTGACGAAATTGTTCGGCCATCATTAACGTTTCGCGAGCGCCATAATCATACCAAGTATCAAAAAATAGATTGGGTACGGACACTGTGTCATCTTGCTTTACTAAATCCATATTCCGAAAATATACGTCGTCGGGAGAACGATTTCGCCACAATTGGTAATCACTAGGGTATGCGTGGCTTTTAGCAAGCAAATCAATCGTTGGTAATGACTTTAAGTTCGCTAAATATTTTTTGAAATCATAGTCCGGTAGCATCCTAAAATGCTTTGCTTGTGGTGAATTGAACCAATGGCTTCGGGCCTGGCCAGTTAAATTTGGACCATAAAAAATGATTGAGCCGTTGCTGGCAAACCAACCAGCAGTTTGGGCTAATTCAAACGCACCACCGCTAAAAGACTGCCACGCTCGACCTGGTCGATAATAACCAGATGCGGGTGACTGCGGTTGGCCGACAACTAACGCTGGATGTTTTGTGGTTTCGAGAACCACTTGCGCCTCGCCCAAATAGGAGCAGCCACTTAGACCAACTTTACCATTAGACCAAGGTTGAGCAACAATCCAATCTAATGTATCTATTCCATCTTCTCTTCGGCCATAACCGACTTTATAGTGGCCTTCTGACTCAAATCTTCCCCGGATATCTTGTATAACAACAATATATCCTTGTTCAACGAGTTGTCGCCAAACGGGATTCCAATCAAAGGTTTTATTTTTGTTGTAGACTGTTCTGATCAAAATTGTTGGTCTAGGTGTCGTTGAATCTCCTTTAAAATAAACGTCAGTCGAGAGATGAATGCCATCACGCATTTTTACCATTTGACTCTTCAACATTTCAATCGCCAATAGTTGGCTACTAAAAATACTGAGAAAAATTAAACTGAAGAAGTAATTAAAAATTCGAGTCGTCATTTTTAAAGCTCTCAGATGACGAATAATCGGCTTGCAACATTTTTACCAACGAATAAGCGAGAAATGCACTGACAACGAGTAAAGGCAGAGAAACGACAATGGTTGTTGATAAAATCACTTTTAATCCGCCATCAATATACATGAGAGCAACAGGCACAATACCCAGAGCGCAAGCCCAAAAAAGTCGATTCCATCGATTCGGGTTTTGTCCTTCTTTCAATTTTGCGGTAGTTACTGAAGCCAAGGTATAAGAGGCTGAGTCATATGTGGTAACTAGAAAAACGACAGAAACAATCGCAAACAATAGTAAGGCGAATTGACCTAAAGGTAGCGCGAGAATAATTTTTGATATGGCTGTGGCTTCACCTGATGTGGCTATAAGGGCATTAATATTGAGCGTATTCGAAAGCTGTAAATCGATTGCGTAGTTGCCAAAGACAATAAAAAATAACCAAGCTCCCAAGCTACCGAAGCATAACATACCTAATATTAACTGCTTAATGGTGCGACCTTTTGAAATCCGGGTTACAAATAAGCCAACAAATGGGCCATAGGCAACCCACCATGCCCAGTAAAAAACTGTCCAACTTTCAACAAAACCACTATTGCTTACAGGATCAGTCCACAAGCTCATCTCAAAAAAGTGTTGAATGATTAAACCTATGCTATTCGTTCCTGATTTAAGAATATAGAGACTTGGACCTGCAACTAACACAAATAATAGAAGGGAAAATGTCGCTATTAAATTTAGCTCTGATAAGCGTTTAAAGCCTTTATCTAACCCTAAAAAAGCGCTGCTACCAAAGATTACTATGCAAAATAGGACCACGGCAATCTCTAATACTAAGTCGTGGCTTACACCTAAAATTTCCGCAATACTCGCTGCAATCATTGGGGTCGATAGACCTAAAGAGGTACCCGCACCACCGATTAAACTTAACATATAAAGAAAGTCGACAATGCGTCCTTTCCGGCCACCAGCATTGTTGGCTTCTGCACTCGAATAAAAGTGACCGCAACCTGTACTTAGTCTTAGAAACGGAATTTTACGAACGTAAAATGGGTAGGCGATTGCAACTGCCGGTAAGCAGTATATTGCCCAAGCACTGACCCCCCAATGAAACAAAGGGTAAGTCGTTGCCCATTCTTTAGCTGCATTGCTGCCTTGGGCTATACCTAACGGCGGAGTTTTTAAATAATATGACCATTCAATGACTGCCCAATATAAAAGTCCAGCTCCGACACCAGCACAGAAAATCATGGTTATCCAGGCGAGTGTACTGTACTCAGGGGTTTCATCTTGGCAATAAGCGAGTTTAATTGAACCGTATTTGCTAAACGCCAACCATAGTAAAAAAATTAAAGCCAATAAGGCATACCATTGATAAATCCAACCAAAATGGCTGGTAATGCTATCATAGAGGGAGGTTATAAAGCTGCCTGAACTCTCATTAAAAAACACGATGGGAAAAGTTATACCAATGATAACCATCAGTGTGGTAATAAACATTGGCCGATCTATTTGACTACCGCTCATTAATAAATCCTTTGGTATTTTTATTATCCTTAAAAACGTCGCAGTCTTATTGCGGTGCAAATACTGGTACTCTTCTCGGAGGGTTTATTTAATTTACTTACGTAAATCAAAGACTATCAATTAAGTCGTATTAAATAAAAAGAAAATGGTAGTTTAAGAACAGCTGTTTAAAAAGAACTCTTAGACTACCATTTAGGGAGAATCTGCTAAGCAATATTTACTACTACGCAACCACCAAAGCCACCTTTCTCTATTAGCTCATGTGAAGCAGCCATCTCTTCGAATGGCAAACTATGAGCAATACGGTGAGAGAAAAGCTGTTTTGATAAAACCGTATCAATATCAGAGATTGCTTGCTGTTTAGCTTCTTCAGGGATTGCGTAAACGATAACCATACGTATGGTAAGATCCATGAACATCATGCGTTTAAAAGGCAATTGTGGCTCAGGGACTACCATAGAGGAGTAAGTCGCAATGGTGCCGCCAACCGCAATACAATCTAAAACTTGTGGTAAATTTTGACCAAACTCAACCTCTACCACGCGATCTACTTTTTTACCCCCTGTTGCCTCCAGTACGTGTTGAGCCCAATTAATTTCCCGGTGATTTACTACATGATCCGCACCCATCTCCAGGCAAAGGGCTTTATCTGAGTCGTTACTGGCCGTCGCTACGACAGTAGCACCACCGTATTTAGCCCATTGAATAGCATAATACCCCACACGGCCAGCGCCTCCTGTTACTAGTATGATTTTGCCTTCAACTGGACCATCGGCGAATACACAGCGGTGTGCGGTCATTACCGGAATACCTAGTACCGCGCCAACCTCAAAGGAGGCTTTATCTGCCAGTTTAGGGGCACGGCTTGCATCAATAGCAATATATTCAGCGGCTGTTCCAAAACGTCGGCCAAATTGAGCTTGATATAGCCATACACGCTCGCCAACTCTCCCTGGGTCTACACCTTCACCGACTGCTTCAATCATTCCTGCGCCATCACTGTGAGGAACGACCAAACCATCATCGAGCAAGTCAGGAAATGCCCCAGCACGTTTTTTAGTATCAGAAGGGTTAACTCCGGTTGTTTTGATTTTGACTAATACTTCGCCGGCTTTCGGGGTGGGCTTTTCAAGATCTCCTAAAACTATGGTTTCAGCTGGTGCTCCAAATGTTTTAAACCATGCGGCTTTCATAATTACTCCTAAATTTTATAAATTATTCGACAGGCTTTCAGTATGCCCGTCTAATCCAATTGCTTGGCCAGAAATACATGCCCCGAGTGGTGACGCTAAAAACGCGATAGTATTGGCGATATCTTCTGGTCCAACAAATAATCTCATTGAGCTTTGCATTTGGTAAATTTCACGAATTTCATCACTGCTAACTCCTCGCTCTGCTGCGTCCCTCTCTATAACGCCATCTATCCTTGAGCCTTTTACACTCCCGGGACATATGGCATTTACGCGAATGTTATCTGGGCCCAACTCCATTGCCCAGGTTTTGGTTAAGCCAATAAGCGCCCATTTGCAAGCCGTATAAGGGGAGCGTAACGGAAACCCGAAAAATGCAGCATTTGAGGAAATATTGATAATACTCCCTCCTTGCGGGTTATGTTTTAAAAGTGGTACAGCAAGCTTCGTAAAATAAAACTGCGCATGTAAATCAACTTCAACCGTCGCCTGCCAATCTGTGGGGTCGATGTCTTCGACTTTTGCTGTCGGGCCAGCAATACCAGCATTGTTAACTAATAAATCTAATTTACCATAGAGATCTCTTAACTCATTGTAAACCTGGTTAACCTGTTGATAATCTGACACATCGCACAACGAGGCAGATGCACTAGGGTTTGCCTCAATAAAATCTGAAATGGCTTTTTCTGAGATGTCGCAAACGTGAACATTTGCTCCTAGTGCCAGCAAATGTTCAGCAATCACTTTACCGATACCGCTTGCGCCAGCGGAAATCAAAGCAACAAAATTATCGCTTAATGTGATAATGGGCTTTGTCATTATCTATCCTTATCCTAAATCGCTTAAATTGATGGTTTATTCAAAAAGGTAACTGAACGATACTCCTATCGTTCTTGGACGATTGACAGTTATAGTAGAGTCCCAACTTGCGATTCCTTTTGATAACTCCGCACGCTCATCGGTTAGATTTCTGACGTAAATGGAGGCTGTCCAACTACCAGCTTCAATACCTGCAGAAAAATTTGTAATACTATACGCTGCTAGATCTTCACGTTGGTCAGTGTCAAAATCGCCTCCTGAATATTTGAATATGTCGCTTTGGCGTTCGCCAACATACGAGTAGGTTGCTTGAATGTATCCATCGTAAGTCATCACAGGCACATAATATCGGGCAGAGATGTTGCCTTTAAATTCAGGAACGTTTGGTAACTCAGTACCTTCTGGCGAAAAATTATTGCCAACGGTTAGGTCTTCTGCCAATTCAGCTTGGTTGTAACTTGCGGCAGCACTGAGTCGAAGATTAGCTGTTAACATATATGTTAAATCTGATTCTATGCCGATAATAGAAGACTCGGTGACGTTTATTGTCAGGCCGACCGGAGAGCCAAACGAGGCATCATAGCGAGTCAACTGCATATCGTCCCAACTCATTGCGTAGATGGCACCATTGAATCGCAGATTTTGATCTTCAGACATGGTTTTCCAACCAAGCTCAATATTTTCGACAAAATCAGCTTTATAGGTACGAGGAACTACCTCTGTCTCATCACGGTTAATACCGCCGGGGCGATAACCTTCTGACCATGTTAAATAAATGAGTTGATTGTCAGTAAGTTGGTAACTGGTATTGGCTTTAAATATAGAGCCACTATCGTCAACATCTGTATCTACATCGATAATTGGAAACCCTGGGGCTATCACACCATATCCAGATGTACCTGATAATTTACTTTCATTTTCAAAATATCGTCCACCTAAAGTCAGAGATAGTTTTTCGTTTAGATCGTAGGTAAATTCGCCGAAAACTGCAGATTGATTGTCTTCTCGTTTTTGATCGGTAAGATACCAAAGATCTGGAACGCCAAACTGTTCAAAGTCAGGGCCTTTCGCGATACCTTCCATTACCCACTCCTGTCTGTAATCATGGCTCGAGCTCTCATGATATAGGCCTATGGTAAATTGAAAGTTCGAATCGCTGATGCTTTGTAATCGCAGCTCGTGAGTATCGCGCTCGTATTTATTGTCATCGTTATAGGCGATCATCATATTGGTGCAGTCGGCTGTTGCACTGCCATAGTATTCACAGCCGTAATACTGTATCCAGCTCGTGGAGTAATAATCGGTATAATCGGAATAATCACTGTTAAATTGAACATCGCGTTCCATGAGGGAGCCGGCATACACAAGTTCGGTATCCCCCAAGTCTCCGGTAATGGTCAAAGATGCTTGAGTAAATTCGTCATCCATTGTCTCTGGATTGAATCGTTGCACTTCTAAATCGCCAACTTCTCCGTTTGGTGCATCAGGGTCGTGATACCACACGCCATTTGTTTCTTGTTTTTGATATATAGCTGTCAGTACAGCTTCCCAGTCATTATTTATTTCAGTTTTTAAACTAGCCCTTAATCCCGAATTATCAAGCGTATTAAAGTCTTCCTCTACGAAGCGTTCATTGGTGTTTTCAACAAAAGATAATTCTCCACCATTAGTAAATAACGCAGACGTATGGGTACCGGCAACATTATCAATATAACCACCGTCATATTTATTCCAACCAACAACTCTTATCGCAGTATTGTCCGTTAGTGGTAAATTGACGAAACCTTCAATGGTATGGCTAGGTTCGCCCTCTTTAGTTGTACTAAAATCAACATTAACGCCAGATTCGAATGCGTCGACGTCTGGTTTATTGGTAATTATGCGCAGAGTCCCTGATTGTGAACTTGCCCCAAATAGTGTGCTTTGAGGACCAGCTAAAGCCTCTATTCGCTCAATATCATAAATATGTAAATCTAAGTTTCTACCAATCGCTGTAACAGGCTGTTCATCGAGATAGATTGCTACACTCGGTTGAGAGCCTGAAGCATTGCCGTCACCGCCATCAGCAGCACCACGCATGTATACCTGAGCTTGACCAGGACCTGCACTGGTAAATGATAAGCTGGGTAGTAACAACGCATAGTCTTCAAAGTTTTCAATGCCTTGCTCTTCAAGGTCTGAACTCGATAACGCTTGAACACTGCTTGGAACATTTTGAATATTCTCAACGCGTTTTCGAGAGGTAACTTCAATGATTTCAATCCCTGAAACATCTTTTGCTTTATTCTCTTGTTGTTGAGCATGCGCATTAGGGGTAAAAATTGTCGTCGATAAAATGGAGCCAGCTATGACTGAACCGTAAAGCGCATGATTAATGGCTAATGAAATTTTGGTTTTGTTTTGAACTATTGAGGTTGCTCTTTTCATAAACCTTCCCCGTTTTATAATTTTTTATTTATTCTTATGGCGCGGCAACCTTCACTTGAAGTGTTAGCTAACCGGTTTATTTTTGGTTTTTTACTAAAAAGCTGTTTCAGACTATCAAGCGATTAAAGTGAAGTTCAAACGAGTTATTGTTAACTACTGTTTAGAAAATCTAAACAGTAGTGTGAATACTATATGGAGAGTAATATGGATAAGTGATGTTGATATGGTTGCCAGGCGTCAAGTCCCTTAGTATTAATAGGCTGACGAACCTGTTCTGCGCTTGCTGTTGCAACAGCACGATCATTTTTGTGAAAATCTAGACAATTAACTTCAAAATCAAGATTAAGAAATCCTAATAGTTTCCGAATTTGTTGCTCGGTTTGATGGATAACCTTTTCATATTGGATGGTGATAATGTCGTCTGGAAAGCAGTTTTTCCAAAACTCCATTTGCAACAAATAGTGTTGATAGTAATGTTGAATATCTTTCAAGTCGTAGCTGAAGTTTTGTCCCGTGGCGAAAAGCTGTTTATAGCAACTGAAGCCGGAAGCGACAGGGTTTCTTCTCGCATCTATTATTTTAGCATTCGGTAAAATGGTTTTAATTAAACCTATGTGCTGGAAATTATTTGGCATTTTATCGATAAAATACGGAGCGTCGTTACGCAAATGAGCACTGCTATTTATATATTCTTGGCCTAATAACCACTTTTCTCGTTCCGTTAATTTAGCAAGCGATTGGGGATACTCATCATTATCTTGCTTTTTCTTTCTATTACCTAATTTTCGAGTGAGTGAAATTATGTCTGCTAATTCTTTAGTTCCGTCGACTTGACTATGAGTTGCAAGGATTTGCTCTAACAACGTCGAACCTGAACGAGGGAGACCAACAATAAATATTGGCGTGGTTTTATGTGGTTTGCTGCGCTTTAAGGTTGAAATCGCAGATATTTTTTCTTGATTAAAATAAGCTTTGTTTCGTTGACCCAGCTGTTCTAACTCCTTTCTATCATAAGGCTCAAGTTCACTTTTTATTTGGTTACCGATTTGATAATAATGAAATGACTCATCAATTTTCTTTTTCGATTCTAATGCTTTTGCAAGTGCAAAACATATTTGTGCGAGATTTTCATTTTGATGTGGATGACACCGTGCGTAGCTTTGATGCATTTGAGTGACTTGTTCGTCATTAAATTCATACGTCTTTAGATTCGCTAAGCTCCAGTATGCGTCGCCATAATCCGGTTTAAATTTCAATGCGTTAAGGTAAGCACTAACGCACTTTTGCTTTTCCCCTGTGGTTTTATATGTATGACCTAATGATGCCCATAACTCGGGTTGATTAGGCTGTGCTTTTAATAACTCTTTGTATAAAGAAACGGATTCCTTATAACGGCCTAACTTCACCAATGTAGCAGCTTTAATTGTTAGTATTGGAGGGTGATTTGGTTGCTGTTTTTCCAGCAATTGAATTTGATTTAGGGCTTCTTTGTTTCGCTCTCGCTTGGTCAGTACATGAGCGTAATTAAGGCGAGCTAAACTATATTTAGGTGCTAAAGATAGCGCTTTTTCAAACAAACGTTGGGCGTCGTCGAAAACCCCTAAATTTAATGCGATTTCACCTAGCAGTCTTAGGGCGCTTACATCATTTGGATGTTTATTCAGGTGCTGTCTGACTGCTTTTTCGCTCGATAAAAAATCCTGTTTAAAAAACTGCTTTAGTGCTTCACCTAATATTGGAGAGCTGGCGGATAATACCAAATGTTTTTTAAAAGCGCTGTCGGCTGAAGCATGATTATTTAACTTATATTCACTTTGACTTATATGAAACCAAATCTGCGAATTGTTAGGAAAGTACTGGATACTGTTTTTACACAATTCCATGGTAGTTTTAACGGAATTAAGTTGGCTCGAAATGTTTGCTCGAACTACGTGAGCTAATTCGATGTTGGGATTTAATTTAATAACTTTGGTGATTGAATCAAATGCGATTTCAAGTTTTTTAAGTTGTTGAGCCGCTATCGCAACCAGAAGATGAGAGTCCGTTGAATTAGGTGAGCTTGCTACTGCGGCTAGGCCAATATTGTATGCTTCTCGCGATTCCCCGCTCGCCAAGAGTTTTTGCCCTTGTTGAATTAAATGCATGATATCAGGTTCTGTCATATTAAATTTATTATTGTTTTTGATGATATTGACAGTGTTATTACCATTTGACAAATCGAAGTTATCTAATTAACTTGAGTTTTATTCAAGTAGAATTGAGTAAATAATAATGAGAAAAATACCCCCACTTAATTCTCTAAAAAGTTTTGAGGCTGCAGCGAGGCAAGGTTCTTTTAATGGCGCTGCTGATGAACTCTGTGTTTCTGTTTCTGCAATTAGCCATCAAATAAAACAATTAGAGGCTTATGTGGGCGTTGATCTGTTTAGTCGTAAAAACCGAAATATTGAGTTAACAGATGCTGGCATAAAATATTATCCGGTCTTAAGGGAAGCATTTGATTTGCTCGCTTATGGTACGGAAAAGCTGCTGAAGCCACAGGATTCAAAAACGCTCACAATTCAGCTATATTCCACTATTGCAATTCGTTGGTTAATCCCAAAGTTACCAGATTTTCAGAGGCGCTATCCGGAAATAAATGTCAGGTTACATACATCTCATGAAGATGTTGATTTCTCTCATAGTGATGTTGATGCATGTATAAAAATTGGTTCGGCAAGGGAGGCTGAGCTAGATTATAGCTATTTATTTACTTCAGAGTTATTTCCTGTTTGTAGCCCTGGTTACCTGCAAAAATTTCCGGCTCAACTTACTATTGATAACCTTAAAGATGCGTCGTTACTGCAGGTTCACCCGTCAAAACATGACTGGTTGTTCTGGTTGAAAAATGCCAAACTTGAGAATGTTGACCCTGATTCAGGATTGCAGTTTGATAGTTATGATCATGCGTTATCGACTGCATTACAAGGGTTTGGAATTGCTATTGGTATGCAGCCTTACCTGCTGACTGAGTTAGCAAGCGGCATGTTAATTGAGCCATTTCCTGAACTACGCTGTTCCCACCTATACAGTTGGTACTTTGTTTGTAGAAAAGAGAAGTCACATTTAAAAAAAATCAAAGTATTTCAATCTTGGTTAATCAAGCAAATTGAAGAAAGTGGCGACCTATCAAGGCTAAGAAAGTAATTTCAACATCTTGTTTTTTTTAGTTTGTTTAGTTTTTCTAAACAACCCCTTCAAATTTATCAATTGTTTTCTTTAGTCAAAACTTCATAGTAAGCCTTATTTGGAATTAAAAAAGCAAGGTGTTTATGGCTGGGTTTGACAAAGTTGTCACCGATTACTCGCAAGCAATGAGCGGTCTGGAAGACGATATGGTTGTAATTTCCGGTGGCTTTGGGATTTGCGGCATTCCCGAGGGATTGATCAGCGAGATCAAACGTAAAGGCACTAAAGGATTAACCGTCGTGTCCAATAATTGCGGTATCGATGGCTTTGGCCTAGGCATTTTACTCAAAGATAAACAAATTAAAAAAATGATCTCATCTTACGTCGGTGAAAATGCGCTGTTTGAGAAACAGCTGTTAGATGGGGAACTAGAGGTAGAGCTAACACCGCAAGGAACATTAGCCGAAAAAATGAGAGCTGGCGGCGCTGGAATTCCAGCATTTTATACAGCAACTGGTTATGGCACCTTAGTGGGTGAAGGTAAAGAAACTAAATGTTTCAATGGAAAAAATTATATTCTTGAGCAAAGCATTGTTGGTGACTTTGCCATTATCAAAGCGTGGAAAGCTGATCGCTATGGCAACTGCATTTATCGTCACACCGCGCAAAATTTCAATCCTATGGCCGCAACCGCCGCTAAGATCACCGTTGTCGAAGCCGAAGAAATCGTTGAGCCTGGCGAGCTAGAACCCTCCATCATTCATACTCCGGGAATATACGTAGATCGCGTTATAAAAGGTGATTTTGAAAAACGTATCGAAAAAATAACATTAAGCAACTAAAGGTAAATTTATGGCATTAACAAGAAAACAAATTGCTATGCGTGTTGCGAAAGAGTTTAACGACGGTGATTACATCAATTTGGGAATAGGTATTCCGACACTTGCTGCTAACTATATACCTGATGGTGTAGAAGTGATGTTGCAATCTGAAAATGGGTTGCTAGGAATGGGGCCATACCCAGATAAAGACAATGTCGATGCAGATATGATAAACGCCGGTAAAGAAACCGTCACCGCTGCCACTGGAGCGGCTATTTTTAGTTCTGCACAATCTTTTGCCATGATTCGTGGTGGTCATGTTGATGTAACCGTGCTTGGCGCTTTCGAAGTCGATCAACAAGGAAATATCGCATCATACATGATCCCTGGGAAGTTAGTTAAAGGTATGGGAGGTGCTATGGATTTAGTTGCTGGCGCTGAAAATATTATCGTCACAATGACACATGCAAGCAAGGACGGAGAGTCTAAATTAATGGCTAAATGCTCGCTACCTTTAACAGGCGTTAACTGTATCACCAAAGTTATTACCGATTTGGCTTACCTTGAAATTGCCAATGGAGAGTTTGTTCTAAGAGAGAGAGCTCCTGGCGTTTCAGTTGAAGAGATAGTCGCCAAAACCGCGGGCACACTTGTCGTTCCGGGAGACATCCCTGAAATGTTATTCGATTGAACGGAAACGATAATGAAACGCTTAACTATTTTACTTACATTTTTAATCGCACAATTTAATACACTTAGCCTTAACGCAAAGCAATCAGAATACTGGCAAGATTTAAGTATTTATAAAGTTAACACAGAGCTACCTCGCGCAACTTTCATTCCATTTGATAGTGCTGATAAACTCAAAGCCGATAACTATAGTCACTCACCTTATTACAGATTATTAAACGATAACTGGAAGTTTTTATGGTCAGCTAATCCAGCTGCGGTGCCGGACAACTTTTACGCAATAGAGTTTGAAGACTTGTCTTGGGATCAACTCCCAGTGCCAAGCAATTGGCAAATGCACGGCTATGATTATCCAATATATAGCAATATCAAATATCCTTTTCCTAAAAATCCGCCTTATGTACCAAGCGATGATAATCCTACCGGGGTTTACCGGAAAACGTTCCAAATACCGCCAGAATGGGAAAATAAACAAGTATTTATTCACTTTGGAGCAGTAAATTCAGCATTTTATTTATACGTAAATGGGCAACAAGTGGGTTACAGTGAAGGGTCTAAGACTCCAGCAGAATTTAATATCACAGAGTATTTGCAACCCGACGAGAATTTATTGGCGGTAAAAGTGATTCGATTTAGTGACGGTAGTTACTTAGAAGATCAGGATTTTTGGCGAGTATCCGGAATTGAACGTGACGTATTTTTGTTTACTACGCCAAATGCATACTTGAGGGACTTCTTTGCAAAAACAACCCTATCAGATAATTATCAAAATGGTCAGCTGGATTTATCACTTGCTTTTGAAAACAATGACGCACTGGCTAAGCAGTTAACTGTTGATATTGAATTAAGCGAGGCTGAGACTAGTAAACCTGTCGTAAAAGATAGACGTACAGTCACAATCTTGTCCAATCAGCAACATGAGATAAATACGAAGCTGACTGTTAAGCATGTCAATGCCTGGTCGGCAGAAACGCCTAGTCTCTATCAGCTTTCACTGAAAATAAGTTATCAAGATGGCACTCCGTCTCAATATATCGGTGAACAGATCGGATTTAAAAAAGTCGAGCTTAGCGATGGTCAACTTTTGTTAAATGGTAAAGCTCTATTATTGAAAGGCGTTAATCGTCATGAACACAACGAGCGCACAGCACACGTAGTGAGTAAAGAAGACATGCTTGCTGACGTTAAAATGTTTAAAGAAAATAATATTAATGCTGTTCGCACGTCTCATTACCCGAATGACCCGTACTTTTACCACCTAGCTGATAAATATGGTTTATATGTAATAAATGAGGCCAACATAGAGTCGCACGGGTTTTATTATGAGCCAGAGGATACACCTGCAAATAAACCTGAATTTGAAGCGATGCATTTAGCTCGAATACAGCAAATGGTCGAGCGCGATAAAAACCATCCATCGATAACTTTTTGGTCGATGGGAAACGAAGCGGGTGATGGCTTAACCTTTGTAAAAGGTTACGATTGGCTAAAACAACGAGACGACTCTCGATTAACAATCTACGAAAGAGCCGAACAGAAATCCATTTACACTAAAGACACTCGACCTCATCAAGATGCCGTCACATGGATGTATGCATCAATGGACTGGATTAAGCAACAATATTTGGGACATTATCCCAATCGACCATTTTTCTGGATAGAGTATTCCCATGCGATGGGGAACTCTAGTGGCAACTTTAAAGACTACTGGGACACTGTTCGCAATGAAAGACAGTTGCAAGGCGGCTTTATATGGGACTGGATGGATCAAGGCTTAATCACACAAAACCATAATGGAGAAGAGTTTTGGGGATATGGTGGAGACTTTGAACCTGAAGGCGTGCATCACGATAATAACTTTTGCTTAAACGGGTTAGTAAATCCGGATAGGACGCCTCATCCAGCACTTTTTGAAGTTAAAAAGGTTTACCAAGACTTTCACTTTGCTAAACAATCAAAGTCGACGTTCAGTATTTATAATGAACGTTTCTTTGCTGATTCATCTGATGTGAGCATCAAATGGCGCCTTATTGAAGATGGCAAAGTGATTAAAGAAGGTATCGTCAACAAAGAAGTTCGAGCTCAAAGCACTGCATTGATAGATTTAGCCAGTCAATTACCAAAGTTTAAAAAGGGCAAAGAGTATTTCATTAATTTCTATGCTTATGCCAAAGAAGGGTTACCGATAATCGATGCAGGCCACTTACTTTCAAGTGAGCAAATTCAATTACAAAAGGGTGAATTGAATAAGCTTACTACAGAAAATAAAGCCGGAATATCAATTGTTCGCGAGCGTGAGCAGACCGTTATTGACGCGGGAGAAACGTTAATAACGTTTGATCGATTAGGTTACCTATCTGGTTATCAGGTGAGAGAAACTCAACTAATCAAACAACCTCTTAAGTTTAATTTGTGGCGAGCGCCGACAGACAATGATTTTGGAGGAGATGAAAATGCCTACGTAATTAAGGCGCAGCCCTGGAAAAGAGCAACTTATAATCAAAAAGCGCTTGGTATAAGAGTCATTTCGCACACGGACAAACTTCTTGTACTCGAACAACAAGTGGAATTGCAAGAAGTGGATTCAACGGTGAGCTACCGTTATAACATCAGCAGCGATGGTGTCATTAAAGTTGATGTGGCATTTTCCTTTCATGGTGACCGAACTAAAAATTCATTTAGTTCGATACCGCGCATCGGTAGCAATTTTCAATTGCTGAGTGAATTTGACAATGTCACCTATTATGGCCGGGGCCCGCATGAGAATTATTGGGATCGCAAAAGCTCATCATTTGTAGGGCTTTATCAGGGCAAAGTTGAAGATCTGGCATTTAACTATATTCGCCCTCAGGAAAACGGCAACCGCAGTGATATACGCTGGGCTTCTTTCGTGAATAATGATGGCTTCGGCGTAAAAATATCCGGCCTCCCGACGTTTGATTTTAGCGCACATCATCAACCATTACAGGACTTTGACCCAGGCATTAAAAAAGCCCAGCGTCACTATATTGATATTGTGAAAAAAGACTTAGTTAGTGTGAATGTGGATTATAAGCAAACGGGGGTCGGTGGCGACAATAGCTGGGGCGCAACCGCATGGGAAAAATATCAATTGATGCCAAAAGATTATCAATACTCATTCTTACTGAGTCCTATTGTTCAACAGTCAGTTTCAATCGGAAAGACAGTCAGGATAGGTACTCATAACGATCTATAGTGGCCAATTAAAAAAGTGAAATAATTAAAAATAATATTAAGAGGTTAATGTGAAGTTAGAAGTATTGGATATAGGTGTTTTTATCGCCTACGTCATGGGGTTGCTGATTCTCGCCCTGTGGATATCAAGAGAGGACAAGCAAGGAGGGAAAAATACTGAAGACTACTTTCTCGCTTCTAAGGCTCTCCCCTGGTGGGCAATCGGTGCTTCTCTCATTGCATCAAATATATCAGCGGAACAGATTATTGGCATGTCAGGCTCTGGTTATGCAATTGGTTTGGCAATTGCGTCTTATGAATGGATGGCCGCTATCACGCTAATTATTGTCGGTAAATATATGTTACCGATATTTCTAAAAAATGGCATTTATACGATGCCACAATATTTAGAGCAGCGCTTTGATCACAAAGTTAAAACAACGTTAGCTTTATTTTGGTTGGGGGTTTATATCTTTGTTAATTTGACCGCAGTATTGTGGCTAGGTGGGTTAGCAATTGAAACGGTAGCGGGTGTTGACTGGATGTTTGGGATGATATTCCTCGCTGTATTTTCAATCGCTTATTCACTATATGGTGGTTTAAAAGCCGTAGCATACACAGACATATTGCAAGTAGTACTATTGGTATTTGGGGGGCTGTTCTTAAGTTATCTAGCATTGGATGCCGTTTCAGGTGGTCAAGGAGTCTTAGCTGGTTTTGGTGTGCTATCTGACCAAGCGCCAAACCACTTTGATATGATCTTGTCGCCAGAGAATTCTCATTATATGAGCCTGCCAGGTATTTCGGTATTGATAGGTGGTATGTGGGTTATGAATTTTAGTTATTGGGGCTTTAATCAATACATAATTCAACGAGCATTGGCGGCTAAAGATGTAAAAGAAGCACAGAAAGGCATTGCATTTGCGGCATATCTCAAGCTGCTAATGCCACTTATTGTGGTATTGCCAGGAATCGCGGCGGTCATTTTATACCCCGAACTGTCAGCACCTGATCAAGCTTACCCTTCGATGATGTCGTTAATGCCTGTAGGGATAAAAGGGTTAGTATTTGCAGCACTAATCGCAGCTATTGTTTCATCGCTAGCATCGATGACTAATAGTATATCGACAATCTTTACGATGGATATTTATGCGCGCTTAAAACCTGCGCAAACTGAACGTCACTACGTACATGTCGGACGTATTGCAGCGTTAGTATCATTGTCAATAGCACTTGTTGTGGCAGAACCTCTGCTAGGTAAATTTGATCAGGCATTTCAATACATTCAGGAGTTTACCGGATTTTTCACTCCGGGGATTGTAGTTATTTTTGTTATGGGAATGTTTTGGAGCAAGGCTAGCTCTAGTGGTGCACTAGCAGCAGCGATTGGTTCGGCACTATTTTCACTCGCATTGAAGTTTTTATGGCCGCAGTTACCGTTTATGGATCGAGTTGGTTTGGTATTTTTATTGTGTTTAGGCGTATGTGTTGCTGTTTCGTTATTAACGCCGTCCCCTTCAAGTAATTCGAGTGTGAAATTAGAAGACGTGAACTTCGACACTAGTAAAGGGTTTAATATCGCCTCGCTTGGTGTTGTTTTGATTCTAATCGCCTTATATGCAACTTGGTGGTAAACATACCAAAAAATAAAATTTGCATAGCATGAGGCTATACATACTATGCATCTGTTCTACGTATAAGCTGGAATTCTGACCTATACAGCCTTGTACATAAGTCTGAAGGGTAGCGACGTAATTTGTTCAGTTTAAATTTCGTGTAGTTCTGATTAAAAGGCTAGACTAAAGCATATATTTACGCCAAAAATAAATTGTTTATATTCCACTCTGACAGTTCATTCAATAATTGATTCAACCCAAACTCTAAAGCTTCGCCGTATTAAACCCAGAAATGCTACAATTTTTTGGATCACGCTAAGAACGAAAATCTATCCCCATACAATTACGCCCCTACCTTCCGAAAACGGAGAACTCAAACCAGAAGACTTTTTGCTTTACTCTAGTGAGGTAGTAATGTGGCCTAAATCACTATGCCACTACACTCCAAACTGGCTGACATACTCATTCCAAGAACCGATAAGTGAGGGGGTATTTACAGGGCCTCTGAAGGCTTTTCCAATAAAGGCTGCCGTTGATGTGGAGACACCCTCGATTGGTCTAGAGCCACTTGGGGTTTCTTCTAGATATACACCGGGACGTAAATGATTAGGCATATTGAATTTCCAATTTCACTAACAGTATATTGATTCTATTTTAATCATAGTTTAATGTCTTCTTTCTTTATTGCTCGAGAACTACCAAGAGATTTTCCATGGGTCTTTCGAACCAAACTACGCTTTTAAACGCTGACATTTGACTAATTTTCATTTTAGAACTTCTCTAATGAAAATGGTTATCTAACTACAATATGTTGTACCCAGCCCCTTACGCTTTGAGGCCCCCCAAAGGCCTCCATTCGAACCATTTTTCTCGCTTTTCAATGGAGCAAGATTGTTTAAGAATTCTCAACTGTTATACTAATCAGAAGGTTACAGAGTTGTTATGTTTAGCTAAGCGTTGTTAAATGTAGTTATCATTTTTCAAAATCCGTTGCCTTTGCGGGCGTGCCGGTTCAAGTCCGGCTTCCGGTACCAATCTCGATCTCGATAGAGAGAGAACTTTAAACCTAGCATTGCTAGGTTTTTTTGTATCCAGGCGTTACCCATTTTCTCCTTTCAATCTTTATACCATCATATCTGGCGTGGCCCGCGGTAAATCTATCCGTGTTCAGCATACGCTGTCTTGATAGTCATCGTGAGAATGGCATTGCGTGCAACATTCACGCCCCATGGTTGTTATACCAATCACATTAAGTTTGTGCACAACTCAGAGTTAGGGCAAAGGTTCAGTTACCACATAGATTTTATTGATATAGTCATTCTATATTAATGAAATATAGGGCCGTAAATGGACCTTAA
>NZ_JBHZSG010000042.1:0-31502 GCF_043642205.1 Thalassotalea litorea
TCTCTGCAATCAAAGCCTTGCCTAAAAGCCTTTAAATTCTCACTGAGTGAGCAATAATTTAATGTGATTGGTATTACAACCTAGGGGTGCTAAAGAATTCGCACTGGCTTTAGCCATCGCAGATACCCACGCCCAGCAACAAGCGGTGGGAAAACAAGCCGGAGATGGGGTGCTAATGATCTTACAGACCGATAATTTTAACCGAGACTATCAGGAAATGCAGGCTGCGGGAGTTGAGTTTAAAGAAGCGCCGCGCCATGAGGTGTATGGCACGGTGGCTATTTTTTCTGATTTATACGGAAATTTATGGGACTTGCTAGAACCGACAACGCAGTAAGGTTAAACGGTTTTCACACCAGCTTTATAAATCGAGGTCAAAGGATTGACACCATACTGATAACAAAGCTGGGCAACCTGCTCGACATTAAACACGGCAATATCTGCCTGCTTGCCAACTTCTAACGAACCCACTTTATCTGCAAGCCCAAGAGCTTTGGCGCCATAACAGGTAACACCGGCAATCGCTTCTGCCGGCGTTAACCGGAATAAGGTACAAGCCATATTCAGCATCAGTTGAATCGAGTGGATCGGTGACGATCCCGGATTCGCATCAGTTGCCAGCGCGATGGCGACTCCATGTTTTCGCAACATGTCGATTGGCGGTAACTTGGTTTCTCGTAAGAAATAAAAAGCACCGGGTAATAACACCGCCGCCATATCGGCTTGTTGCATGGCTTTAATGCCATCTTCTGAAAGATACTCGAGATGATCACTCGATAACGCCTGATATTTCGCCGCTAAAGCGGTACCACCGAGATCCGACAACTGCTCGGCGTGAACTTTAATGGCAATATTATGCTGCTTAGCGGCCTGAAATACCCGCTCGGTCTGTTCGATATCAAATCCAATGCCTTCGCAAAAGACATCTACCGCATCGGCAAGCTTGTTTGTCGCAACCGCAGGCAGCATTTCATTGCATACCAAATCTATATAACCATCGGCGTTATCTGCGTATTCCAGGGGTAGCGCATGGGCCCCTAAAAACGTTTTCCGAACCTCAATACCGGGTTGCTCACCCAGTCGTTTGGCAACCTGAAGCATTTTAAGCTCAGTTTCGGTATCCAAACCATAACCAGATTTTATCTCAATCGTGGTAACCCCTTCCGACTTCAGGGTGTTTAACCGCGCTAGCGCCGACTCAAATAATGCCTGTTCGCTGGCGGCGCGGGTTGCTTTCACGGTTGACACAATACCACCGCCGGCTTTGGCAACTTCTTCATAGCTGGCGCCTTTTAGGCGCAACTCAAACTCATTGGCTCGATGGCCACCATACACAATATGTGTATGACAATCGATGAGTCCTGGCAATAACCACTGCCCCGCAACATCGATCACATCCAGTTGTGCATATGCCGATAATTGAATATCCGCCAGTTCCTGCATTGCGCCAATCCAGACTATCTTGCCAGCACTTACCGCCAGCGCAGCGTTGACACGCTCACCATAAGAATTAGCTCCGTCATCCATCGTAGCGATGTTGGCGTTAATAAATAAAGTTTGCCAGGTCTGTGGCTCAAGTTTAGGGATTGATGACGACATTAAACGGTTTCCGAATCAAGTGAGAATGGTCAAATACACCGCTAAGTATACAGAGACTTAGCTCTCCTTTCGAGAAGCGGTTTATTTTGACGGCTAGGCAAGTTCAGTCGTGTACTTGTAAAAAATATTGATCCGAATTCAGGAATTACCATGTTTCGGCAAGAAAGTTTCTATACTCAAACAACGTTCATTATATTGTCAGCACCTTTAATCATTCCTTGCTTATTTGACCAATGATTAAATGTCATTACTATAGATTAAATAAAGTTCAATAAAACCAATCGCATGCAAACATTTAATACAGCAAAAACACTTATAGTTTTATTGACATTTTTGTCATTGAACTCCGTGCATTCCTATGCCGCAGAGCAAGGTCGAAAAGTACTGGTGGCGGAGGTTGAGCAGCGTTCTTTTCAATCAGAAGTCCCTATCTTTGGGAATCTGGTGCCGTTTAAAGAATCGCGGTTATCGGTAAAAGCGTCTGGCTACGTGGAAAAAATGCATGTGGACATTGGCGATCAAGTGGTGTCAGGCCAGCCATTGCTGACCTTAGATGCGATTCTGGCCAAAACCAATGTACGCCAGCTAAAAGCCTTACTCGAAGAAGCCAACGTTCGTCGCGATGAAGCTAACCGACTGGCAACGGAAGGTGAAAAATTAAGAAAAGATCACAACATTTCTAATTCTGAATACTTAACCCGTATCGCCGAACAGCAAGCGAGCGACTCGCAGTTAAAGCAAATGCAAGCGCAGCTAAACCTTGCCGAAGAAGCGCTGTCTCGCCATACACTGAAAGCGCCATTTGACGGCATTATAACCGCCAAACTTACTGAGGTTGGTGAGGCCGTAGGTTCCGACACCCAGGTATTTACCCTGACCCAGCTTGATCCCATTTACGTGCAAATTCAGGTACCCAGCCGATATTACTCACTGATCAATCAACAGACTCAGGTGATTGTGGATAGCAATAACAACGATGCCGCGCCGGTCACGACTGGTGTCGATCGCATTGTGCCACAAGCCGATCAGGCGCTTCGCAGTTTTCTGGTGCGATTGCGTCTGGACAATAAGTCCGCTAAATGGCTACCGGGGATGAATGTTCGTAGCCGTTTTCTCATCGATAGCAACCAAGGAGAAAACACCTTGTTTCTCCCCAAAGACGCTCTGGTGCGTAAACCCGATGGTCGGATTCTGGTGTATAAAATCGAAAAAGGCGAACAAAATCATCAGGCCAAATCCGTCGCAGTCATTCCCGGCGCGCAACAGGGTCAAGGTATTGCCGTTAGCAGTAACCAGCTTAACGTCGGTGATCAGGTTGTAATTTACGGTAATGAATCGCTGCGCGATGGAGAAATCGTCATCCCTGAATTAAACAAACAATCTAACCCGCAGGATAAGTAACATGGTCAATGCGATCCTCAAAAAGCCCATTGTTTTACTGGTCGCCATACTTATCGTCTGTTTGTTTGGTTTAGCCGCGGCATTTCGCGTACCGATACAAATGATCCCGGATCTTGACCCGCGTATTATATCTGTCGAAACCCGGTGGCCCGGTGCTACGCCCCAGGACATCGAAACTGAGATTTTACTTGAACAGGAAGAGTATCTAAAAAATATTAATGGCCTGGAACGTATGGTCAGCTCCGCTTCTTTTGGTCGCGCGAGTGTGGAGCTCGAGTTTCCCTTTGGTATGGCCATCAATGAAGCTTTGATTTTAGTCAACAATGCCCTGTCACAAGTACCATCCTATCCGGAAAATGTTGATGAACCAGCCGTTATCGCCAGTTCTTTTTCTGGCAATTCCTTTATGTACTTTTCTATTCAATTTAGTGGCGAAGACGAACGCAATATTACCCATCAGCAAGACTGGATTGAAGATAATGTAAAAACCCGATTGGAGCGGATTCCCGGTATAGCCACAGCGAATGTTTCCGGCGGCGCACAAAAACAAATTCATATCCGTTTAAAACCTGCAGAGTTATCAGCCCGGGGGCTGACAGTTGCCGATGTCCGCAATGCTATTCGGACCCGTAACCGTGATGTGTCCGGTGGTGATATGGATTTTGGCAAACGTCGCTACCTGATCCGTACGCTGGGCAAGTTTACCGACCTTGACGATCTCAATAACCTCATTATCAGTGAGCAAAATGGCTACTATGTGCGATTAAAAGATATTGGTCAGGCGGAAATGAGCTATGAAGAAATGCGCACATTCAGAACCACCATTGGCCAGCAAACCATGGGGATTTCAATTTCCAGACAAGTGGACGCCAACGTTATTTCTCTTAAGCAGGAAGTACTCGAGCAAGTTGCGGTGCTAAATAAAACCCTACTTGCTAATCAAGGCCTGGTTATGACACTTAACTCCGAAGACGTGCGCTATGTAGAAAATTCGGCAAGAACCGTGATTCAAAACCTGCTGATCGGCACCATACTGGCAACCCTGGTCCTGTTGTTATTTTTACGCTCTGTCAGCGCTACCTTAATTGGCGCGTTAGGCATCCCAATTTGTATTCTGGCGGCATTTTTAGGGCTATCTCTATCGGGCCGCAGTATCAATGTGGTGTCGCTCGCCGGTGTCGCTTTTGCCATCGGCATGACCCTGGATAATGCCATTGTAGCCTTAGAAAATATTACCCGGCATGTGGCTATGGGTAAGAGGCGAATGGATGCTGCCATTGATGGTATTCGAGAAGTTTGGCCGGCAATCTTGGCCTCAACCTTAACCACAGTCATGGTTTTCCTGCCTATCGTATTTCTAAAACAGGAAGCTGGGCAGCTGTACTCTGATATTGCTATTGCCATATCGGCCTCAATTTTAATGTCGATGTTAGTCGCCATAACCTTAATCCCGGTTGCCAGCCAACGTATTTTAAACGTCAGAGAAATCGCTGAGCATAAAGGAAAATTGGATAAGACTCTGCATGTTACGACCAAGTTCGGCGAAGCAATGGCAAGGCGCATTTTAAGTTTTAGTCAGTGGATTTTAAATCGCACCAGTCGACAAATCACAGCGGTTGTGATGACCTTAATCATCACCGTATTTACCCTGATAGCACTGGTGCCCGATGCGGAATATCTGCCGGAAGGAGAGGAAGCCAAGGTCTTTGCCCGTCTGCTGGCGCCCCCGGGATATAATATGGAAACCATGCGTTCATTATGGCGTCAACTCGATGGTGACTTTACCGAAAAAGTCGATCGTAGCAAGGTAAGCTGGCTCAATGATGAGCAACGTCAGGCGCTGCCAAAACCCAAAACCGCAGATACTGAGACCGCCGCGGATAAGGTTAATATAAAGACAGCATTTAAAACCGAGGTACCTGCGCTTGCCATGCACATCGCATCCATGTCGCCAGGCAGTATGCGCTTTGTCACCGAACCGATCAGTCGCCACGATACACCACAGTTAATTGATGCCGTTACCGAACGCTTCGATGCGATTCCCGGCATGCGTTCATTTGCCACAAGAGGCTCTATTTTTAGTGGTAATCAGGGCGGAACCCGCAGCCTGAATGTCGAGTTAAAAGGGCGAGATCTTGTGGTGCTATATAATCGTGCCCTACAGTTAATGGCCAGTGCAGATGCTTTAATTGAAGATGCACAGCTCAACGCCGATCCTTCGCCGCCAACCCTGAGTATGTCACAACCTATGGTGGAAATTGTCCCGGACTGGCAACGAGCTGCGGAACTGGGCATTTCGCAAACCGATCTGGGGTACAGTATATGGGCCTATTCTGATGGTGCGTTTGTGGATGAGTTTTATATTGATGATGAAAAAATCGATATGCTATTGTTCGCCCAAAAAGGCACCGTCAATAGTCCCAAGCAACTGGAACATTTGATGTTTTATGGCCCCAATGGTCAGCAGGTGCCGTTATCGGCGCTAGTAAGTCTTAGGGAAACCGTGGATACCGCAACTATCAGTCGAGTAGATGGTATGCGTACTGTTACATTACAAATAATACCCCCTAGGAATATAGCCTTGGAACAAGCCCTTGCGGTGGTCGAAAACCAGCTTTTAGCCCCCGCATCCGCAATACTCGCCAAGGAGAATATTACTTATACCATCAGTGGTGCTGCCAGTGAACTGGCGCAAACCCGAGAGGCAATGTCCGGTAATTTTATGCTTGCAATTGTTATCGCGTATTTATTGATGGTGGCGGTTTTCTCAAACTGGGGATATCCATTGCTGATTATGACTACAGTGCCGATTGGCATCAGCAGTGGCATTATCGGCCTGGGCTTGTTTAACGGCCTGGGCGCCTTGCTGCCAACCTTCGGATTGAGTGCATACCACCAGCCATTTGATGTCATCACCATGCTGGGCTTTTTGGTATTGATTGGCACCGTGGTAAATAACCCGATATTAATTGTCGAACGCTCCATCCGTAATATAGAACAGCAGTCAATGGCGATAAAAGATGCCATTATGGAAGCTTTAACCGTACGTCTTCGTCCAGTCATGATGTCGACCGTAACCACGATTTTTGGGCTGTCACCTCTGGTGTTTATTCCTGGTGAAGGGACCGAACTGTACCGCGGTCTGGGGATTATCGTTTTATTTGGCTTGTTATTTTCCAGCCTGGTAACCTTGTTAATTTTACCGGCGTTATTGTCATTAGTTTTTCATATCCAACAACGCTGGCAACACAAACGCAAAGGCCAAAAGATCGATAAACCAAGTTCGCAACACGTTAATACGACCCCATAATTTCGATTACGGGATACACCGATTACAAGGCCTTAAATTCGTAGACAATGGTTTGCTGATAGGTTTGCCCGGGACGCAAAATACTGTTGGGAAAATGTTGTTGATTAACCGCATCGGTATAATTTTGTGCTTCCAGACACAGGCCCTGATAGGGCTGAAACGGACTATCAAGGTATTTACCGGTATATAATTGAATCGCACTTTGATCCGTATACAAGCGCATTTCAACCCCTTGTTGCTTTGCCACCAAGCGGGCTTTGGCTTGATGAAACGGCGCATTGTCAAGAATATAACAGTGATCAAAGCCTCCCATCGCCAGCAGTTCCGGGTCCTGAGATTGCTGTTGACGCAGCCCAACCTGGCTCAGTTCACGAAAATTGTAATCCGTCCCCAACAGACTGCGGAAGCTTCCATCCGGCATCTCATTTTCATTGCGATTTAAACAGCTACTCGCCATCAACTGTAGCTCTAGCGAATTGCCATCCACGGCACCCAGGTTGAAATAAGCGTGGTTGGTGAGATTGATCGGCGTGGCTTTATCCGTGTTTGCCCGATAGTCGATATGCAGTTGGTTATCACCGGTTAAACGATAGGTTACGGCAATGCTTGCTTTCCCCGGAAACCCTTCATCACCATCCTCGGAAATCAAGGTCAAAGTCACGCTTTGCTCAGTGACACTATCCTCTTCAATCGTCCAGTAGCGGTAAGAAAAATTATTGATGCCGCCATGTAGGCAATTACCACCATTATTCTGTGCCAGCGTGTACGACTCGCCGTCCAGAGAAAAGCCAGCGCCACTGATGCGATTACACACTCGCCCGCAGGTAGCACCAAGATAGAAGTCATCATTGAGAAAGTCATGGACATCATCATAGGTAACCAGCATCTCTTGGTCGTTAAATTGAACCGATGCAATGCGAGCCCCATAATTAAGTAGCGTTACCTGCATACCATTACCATTGCTTAACTGGATGGATTTTAACACGTCGCTCATTGATTCATTCCCATGCGCTGCCTGACTTTTTGATTAGGTTGTCGAGAATATAACGTTTTCCCTATCAGGTAAATATTCAATAATTATCGATAGTTGCATAAAGTTCCGATGCTTTTGCCCTATAGTTTAATCATTAACAGATAAATGTTGTTATGGGTTGAGGCGACACGTTGACATTCACATCTTTGCGAAACATCATAATTTTGCTGGCCATACTGCTAAGTACGCCTAGCCAGGCAAAGAAATTCATTGAACCCACGATCACTGATGATGCCGAAGAGATGCCTTTAGATAAGCCGGATTTTAAAGGACTCCCTTTTGCCTTTCATACCGAAATGCTGAAAACCACGGTGGGAGCTGCGGGGGTGATAAAACATGCGTGGCAACCTCAGGCGACATTATTTTCTGGCGGATTTTACAGTCAGAATAATTCCTGGGCTATCTATGGGGGAGCGTACAATTATCAGCCATTTTCGGCGTCGCAATGGTTAATTAGCTCTGACATCATGCGCGCGCACTATACCCAGGGGTTTTATCGGTTCGTCAATGACATTCATGATCCCAGCTTTAATCAGCCTGAACGACAACTACTCGGTGCACGTCAGGGGTTTTCGCGAATAACCCTGGATTATGTATTACCCATAGGCGCGGGTAAAAAAGGCGCAATCGCGACGTTAAGGCAACCGTCATCACCTCATGATTTAGAGGATATAGAAAATTGGTTGCCCGGTGAAAGTGGCTTTACGACCCTGACATTTATGCCATTTCGAAAGTACTTAAAGTATGACGACCAACGCGCGACGGATGCACAAATTAGTGAAATCAGTGCCGGAATTGAGCTAGAGATCAATTATGATAACCGAAACTCAACCACCATGCCGTCGCAAGGTTTTCAATTTCAAACTCGTTTTATCAAAGATTTCGGTGATTCCAGACGAGCTGGATACAGTCAGGTGGAAGCGGAATATAGTCAGTTTGTGTCATTAGGTGCCAACAAATTTTTCCAACAACAAACGATAGCCTTTAATGCATTACTGGCTGATACCCCGAGTTGGAATAGTAAGCGCAATGGCGAATACCAACGCCCGCCCAATTTTGACGGCGTTACTTTAGGAGGATGGGATAGCCTGAGAGGTTATGACACCAACCGCTTTTATGGACGCGCTGCTTTTAGTTATGGTCTCGAGTATCGGGCGATCCCTGCCTGGCATCCACTGCCGCAGTTGCCGATCATTGAAAACTACCGCTTCCCCTGGTGGCAATGGGTGGTATTTGTCGATGCCGGTCAAATCTCCGATAAATTTAACTTAAGCGAATTGCATGAAGACATGAAGTTTAGTTTTGGCGGCGGCATTCGAATGAATATCGAAGGCATTATTGCCCGCATTGATTATGCCCAGTCCAGTGAAGGGAGTCAGCTTCGGGTGATTATTAACCAACCTTTCTAATTGCAACTTTTCAACCAGGCATATTTCCTTACCTGCATTTCACATTAACCAAGTAACTGCTTTATATGCTCAGGTCGAATCGGTAAATCTTTCACCCGCACACCAACGGCCTGATAAATCGCATTACCGATTGCCGGTGCAATACCAATCACCCCGGGTTCCCCTAATCCTACCGGCACTTCGCTGCTCTCAATAAATTCAATATCCAGTTCTGGTACCTGATTTAACCGCAGCGGTGTGTACGTGTCGAGGTTTAGATCTTTGACCTGACCGTTTTTAAATTCGGTCGCTTCGTACAAGGCCATACTCAAGCCCCAAAGAGCGCCGCCTTCAAGTTGTGCCATTGCGCCATCGGGATGAACAACAGTCCCGGAATCCATCACCAGCGTAAGCTTTTTAACGTCAACCTTACCCGATGTTTTATCTACGCTGACATGAGCTGCAACCGCAAGCCAGGCAGGCATATTCCGTTCCTGTCCTGAGCTCACCGAGACGCCGATACCTTCGCTTTCTTCGAGCTCTTTGGTGTTAGCCAATTTATCTTTTAAACGGGATAACACATGGTGAAGTCGTTTTGCACCACCCGTACTATTGGGGCAGGTGCCCGCTTGCTTATCTTTAGCATCGAGTAACGATAAGCGAAAATCGATGGGGTTCATACCAGCCTGCTTCGCCGTTTCATCGATAAAAGATTCCAGACCCCAGACAATCCACCCCTGACCGACAGATCGCAACCAACCGGGCTTAAACGTTTTTTGTGCTAAATCATTATTGATTGCGATTGCCCGGTGATGAGCCATGGAGTACCAATGATCAGCGCCTGCCGCGGAAAAAGGATCAAGTTTCCCAGTATTATTTGCCCCGTCAGGCATAAACCCGGCAGCCATCGCCAACGTTGGCCAACCCGCGCAAAAACCGTGATTCATGCCCAAAAAATTATTGTCTTTATCAAAGTAAGACTGAAACTTGGAAACGGACGCCGAGCGCGGTTGATCAAACTTGGTATCATCTTCGCGGGTAAAGATAAATTTCACGGTTTTTCCGCTTTGCTTTGCCGTAAGAGCGGCGGGAATCATATAATCGCCAAATAAACGTCTTCCAAAGCCACCGCCGAGATAGTATTGATGAATAATAACTTTATCTTCGCTAACCTCTAAGGCTTTAGCGATCGCAGGCAAGGTTAACGATTGCCATTGATTACCGCCATGGACGTGCCAGATACCATCCTGTTCATAGACCGTCGCGTTTAACGGCTCTAAAGGAAAATGCAAAACCGTGTTGGTTTGATAGATGCTTTCTAGCGTTGTTGCGCTATTACCTTTCGCTTTATCCACATCTCCTTCATTCACAAACCAGGCGCCCTGATCCAAATTTTTTACCAACGTCTGGCCTCGTTTGAGAATATCGGATTCGCTGACATCGGCGGTTTCCCCAGGACTAACATCAACCTTTAAAGCGTCTGCAGCTTTTATCGCGCTGTAATAGTTTTTAGCCAGAACGACCACCCAACCCTGAATCACATCACTGGGATCCGTTAAAATCTCATACCCTAAGTAACCTTCGATTTTTTTGGCATCACTGTCATCAACATGATTCACTTTTGAACCAAACGCTGTGGGCGGCATTACCGGCCGCGCATACACCATACCGTCAATGTCGACATCCAGACCGTAGGTGGCACTACCGTCTATTTTCGCGGGAATATCCAGAGCTTGCGTGGATTTCCCTATTAGCTTGCGCTGTCTGGCCGATTTTATTGGCAGTGCCGCCAGCTCTTCCGGGGTAAAGGATTTATCCAGTTTCGATTTATTGACAATATCGGCAAATGAAATCGCTTTGCTACCACATATGACCTGAGAATTTTCGACACGACATTCACCAGGTTCGGTACGCAGTATTTTCGCTGCCGCCTCAATCAACACTATGCGCCCCGCTGCGCCTGCTTGTGAAAATGGCGCAAAAGACTGGTGTACTGACCATGACCCTCCCGTCACCATATACCCCCATTTGGGATCCGTATCGACATGGGTGATACTCACATCGTCCCAATTTGCGCCGAGTTCATCAGCAACTATTCGCGCCAACGCGGTCCCGACATGCTGACCCATCTCAGCGCGGGGAATATTGACATTAATCTGTCCGTTTTCGGCAATTTCAAACCACACTGTCGGTGAAAACGTTGCTCCGCCGACACCCTTAGCCAATTCTCTGGTTGTCACGCTGGCAAGAGATAAGGGGGCAAACGCCATTAACAACGAACCACCAACACTACTAATTAAAAAGCGACGGCGAGAATAATTATGAGCACCTTGCTTTGCATCTTTGATCGATTTCATGATTATCTCCTGTTAAGCCGACATATCGTTTGCGTTATTCTCTTTAGCCGGGTCGAATACCTTAACGGCATTTTTCTCTGAGACCGAAAGAATCGCTTTGGTGATTCGGGTATAGGACATACATCGACACAAATTGCCGCGCATCGCTTCTATCACTTCCTGCTCCGTTGGCGTGGGGTTTTGCGCAAGCAAACTGGCCGCCTGCATAATTTGCCCAGACTGGCAATAACCGCATTGTGGAACCTGGGCTTGCAACCAGGCCTGCTGTAAAGGGTGCTCCCCCTTGAGCCCTTCAATTGTGGTGATTTTTGCCCCGTTTGCGGCAGACAATGGTATCGAACAGGACCGCACCGCAGCACCATCTAAATGCACGGTACATGCCCCACACTGGGCAATACCGCAGCCAAATTTAGTGCCCTTTAATTTGAGTTCATCACGAATAACCCACAATAAAGGCGTGTCTTGCGCAACATTACTAGTGACTGCTTTGTCGTTAATTGTAAACTTAATCATAGCCCCGCCTGTTTCAAACCCATCTCGCTGTTTTAAATATAAATTAGCAAGAAATTTCCTAATCTTAGCTCTTAACCTTAGCTCTTAACCTCAGATCTTAACCTAAGTAAAGTTCACCAACGCCGGTTCCGCAAAAACGGCAATAGGATTTGCCGTGCATTGATTTAAATATTGCTAACAGTACATAAAAACGTCGGTCGCACTTGCGTTTTGTCAAGATTGCGTCAACTGCCCATCACGTTATGTAAAGTTAGGTAAAGGCACGTTATTGCGAGGAACTTGAAGGGTAGAATCGCACTCCATTGAACGCCGGAAGCCGATATTCAAGTGTTTTTCCGGCATCGACAATAACAAATCAATGGAGATATATAATGCGCGATACACTGATTCGAAGGGTTCGAAGTCGAACGAGTGAATTACTTTTTCTCGGAGCAATGATGGTTACATTAACAGCATGTACCGGTGAAGAAGATGATTCAAACGATTACGGGGCAATCAAATTCTACAATGCTTCGAGTAATTCCCCAGACATATTTTTTACCATAGACGAAGATCTGGAGGATGAAGATGAGGATGCGTTCGAAGCAACATACCAGTATAACGGCTATGGCGAAGCTTCCGCAACCCGAGAGTTAGAAACAAAAACTTACTACCTTGAATTTGCATGGCAAAGTGACGATTCATCATCACGCGATGATTTAACCCTATTGCATGAAACACAAGTATCGATTGAACAAGAGCAACTGACCTTGTTTGTTTTAGACGGGGATATCAGCAATTCTACTCTACTGCAATACCATCTCCCGATCATTGATGATGAAAATGACGACGAAGAATCCTTATTCAACCTGTCAATATTGAATCTACATAATCAGTTTAACAGCTTGCAATTACACATTTCCCTGGCCAATGAAACATTTAATGAGTCGATGCCCGTAACTCAGTTTGAATATCAGCAAATGAGCGACAATATCAAGCTAACACAGGAAGAATATATCTTTTATTTAACCTTACCTGATAGCGATGAAGTTTTATTTCAGTCAGATTCGGTAAATTTCCCTTATTCAAATCAATACCTTTTCATGATCAAGCCCAGTCATGGTATCGGCGAATCAGAATTTAGTATCGATATTCTTTCCGCATCGAGTTTTTTGGCTTTGGCGCACGATGGTGAAACCGGTCAACTTCGAATTTACAATGGTATTGAAACCCATGAGTTACTCCCCGGGTATACAGGCCAAATCACCACCAACCTCACAACCCTGGGTGATGAGATTGCCATCGACTCCCTACAAATTGGTACATATAGTGATGTTTATTCGGCGCAGCGAGGGGACTATAGTATTGACTTAGTTGCCTCAGACAGCGACCAACCTCTGCTTAGCAACCACTTGCTGACACTAAGCGAGAATGCATATAAAACCGTATTTTTCTACTTGAACGAAGAAAACGTCGATTACGACGGCGATGGTGACGTTGATGAAGATGGTGACGGATATGTTGATGAAATCGACGTAAAAATTCAATCGATGGTGGTTGAAAACAACCTTAATGAATCCCTTTACCAACATAATTTGCAATTGCTAAACCTGGTGAATCATGACGATTATGCCAGTATCCGTTTGTATTTCGTGCGCAGCGATGAACTTATCGAGACAGCGGTGCACTGGCGCACCGCCTGGTTTGCAACACCTGCAGAGATCACTTTGACCAACAATACATATGAGGTATATGCCGTCACGCAAGATGATAGCAGCGATATCATCCTTGCATCTGAATTACTGGTGTTGGATGAAGACAGTCAAAATCAATTTATTCTGCTCGAGCGTGACGATAACGCCAGCAGCGGTTACCGAATGACGTTTACCAACCAAAACCAATAATGCGCTTGGCTCCCTGGTGGCTTCGCAGACCAGGGGGTCCTTTTTATACACCTTTTATGGTCAGAAAAGGGGGTTTATTGGTTAGAGACTCATTGCGGTGCAACGACCGCAGTGAGCCTTAGTAAATGATATGGTTATCAAAAATGTTCGGTAATTTTGTTAATTAGTGCTAGAGTTGAAACAGCATAATTGCTATGCTAATGATAATTATTCTCATTAACTAACAATAAAACTGTCGACTATGAAAAAGATCATTTTAGCTGCTGCTTTGATGGGCAGTGCATTTAACGCTCTGGCAGAGCAAGTAAACATATACTCTTATCGTCAACCATTCCTGATTGAACCCATTCTGGAAAAGTTCACCGAACAAACCGGTATTAAAACCCATGTCGTTTTTGCAAAAAGTGGCTTGGTTGAGCGTTTGCAACGTGAAGGGAAGTTTAGCCCAGCGGATATCGTATTGACTTCTAACTTTGCTTCTTTGTTGCAGCTTGAAGATGCGGGATTAACGCAAAAAATCAGCAGTGACGAAGTAAACAAAAATGTGCCTGCTCAGTTTCGCAGCGATAATTGGGTTTCTTTAACCAAACGTGCTCGTGCCATTTATAGTGCCAAAACGTTAGGCGATAAATCCGATATTAACTACGAAGATTTAGCGAGCGCAGAGTACAAAGGTCAAATCTGTACTCGTAGCGGCAAACACCCTTACAACCTGGGTCTGGTTTCTTCTATGATTGCTCATCACGGTGAAGCGAAAACCCTTGAATGGTTACAAGGCGTTAAAGAAAACCTGGCACGTCGCCCGCAAGGTAATGACCGCGGTCAGGTGAAAGCTATCAAAGAAGGCTTGTGTAGCGTATCGCTAGGCAATAGCTATTATTTGGGTAACATGCTTACCGATGAAAACCAGAAATCCTGGGCAGAAGCCGTTAACATAAACTTCCCTAACCAGAATAACCGTGGTACACATGTGAATGTTAGTGGTGTTGTACTAACCAAGCACAGCAAAAACGCACAAAGCGCGCTACAACTGATTGAGTTCCTGACACAAGATACGGCTCAATCTATGTATGCGTCGGTAAACTACGAATATCCGGTAAAAGAAGGGGTCGAGTTATCTGATCTTGTTGCTTCCTGGGGTGAGTTTAAAGTGGACAGCATTGCAATTAGCGAAGCGGCCAAATATCGTAGTGCGGCATTACGTCTTCTCGATCAGGTTAAGTTTGATTTATAATTCACTCGTTTGATCGGGGATTACTGCAGAAACTGCTGTTGGGGATGACGATTGCGTCATCCCTTTTTTATGAACTCGAATAAAAAATAATACATTTATCAGAACGGAAAACGCACTTGTCGATAATAAAAACCGTAAAACGCCCCTGGCAGATTGGCAGCTTTTTTATCGTTGCCATTATCCTTGCCCCGACTCTGGCGCTGATATTAACGGCACTGGACAGTTCCGATGGCATTTTTGCGCAATTAGCCGATACGGTGTTATTTGATTACATCAGCAATTCGGTGTGGATGTTAATCGGTGTTTGTTCGTTAAGTTTATTGATAGGTTTGCCACTGGCTTGGTTAGTCGCCATGTGCAAATTCCCAGGCAAGCGTTTTTTCTCCTGGGCATTAGTGTTGCCGCTGGCAATGCCGGCCTATATCGTTGCCTATGTCTACAGCGATTTTTTCGATTATGCCGGTCCCGTACAAATCTGGTTGCGCAATGTCTTTGGCTGGCAAAATCCAGACGATTACTGGTTCTTTGATATCCGTACGCTCCCAGGTGCGAGCGTTATATTGGCCCTAGTACTCTACCCTTATGTGTACTTATTTTTGCGCACTGCATTTTCGCAAAATAATCTGGTACAACTGCAGGCCAGCAGACTGTTAGGGGACACTCCCTGGCAGAGTTTCTGGCGTATTAGCGTGCCGCAGACACGCGGAATTATCGTTGCCGCTCTTGCATTAGTGGGTATGGAAACCTTGGCGGATTTTGCCACCATGCATTACTTTGCGATTAACACCATGACAACGGCGGTTTATGACACCTGGCTAGGTTATTACAGCCTGCCAGCTGCGGCAAAATTATCGGTATTAATGTTATTGATGATATTTCTATTGCTTGCGGTAGAAAAAAGGCAACGTATCGATAAACAGAATTACGCCCGCAATGATAGTTTCGAAAACAGTGAACTGTACCATTTAACCGGATTTAAAGGTGCGTTAGCCACCGCGTTTGCGAGTCTGATTCTGTTTGCCGGCTTCATTTTACCTACCTTGGTACTATGTGGATTTATCATAGATTACCATGATCAAGTCTGGAATCAGGATTTCATTACCTTTGGCGGTAAAAGCCTGCTCATTGCGCTACTCGCAGCTATCTTCGCTGTAGTCATCGCGCTCATCATAAATTTTGGCGCGCGCCAGTCCCAGCAAAATACCCAACAAAGCCGTAAATGGTCACAGCAGTTTCCAGGCCAGTTAGCCAGTATGGGATACGCGTTACCGGGAACGGTGCTGGCGATCGGGGTGATTATTCCCATGACAGCACTGGAGTTATGGGGAAATGATATTCTTGAACAATGGTTTGACTGGCAACCGGGGTTGTTTTTAACGGGCACAACATTTGCCATAGTCTTTGCTTACGTGGTGCGTTTTTGCGCCATTCCTATTGGCGCCGTTCAGGAAAGTATGGGCAATATTTCGCCGCACCTGGATCAGGCAAGCCGTTCAATGGGCAGCGGATTTACCCGCACCGCCATGCACATTCATTTACCGTTATTGAAACGCATTTTATTGACCAGCGGATTGCTGGTATTTATAGAGTCGATGAAAGAATTGCCTGCGGCTTTATTGCTACGCCCGTTTGGCTTTGAAACGCTCGCTACCTATGTCTATCAATACGTTAGCGATGAACAACTCGAACAGGCATCATTGGCAGCTCTAAGTATCGTAATTTTGGGTCTTATTCCCTTACTTATCGTCAATCGCATGTCACAACAGTCTACGCGCTTTAGCAAAAGTGATAGCGCTGATGATAACTCTGATGATAAATCTGACAATAACTCAGATTCGAATTCAGGCATTCACAAAAGCAATCACTTAAACAATCCTTCAAACAATACTGCCCGAAAACAGGCAGCATCACAGTCATGTGATGTGGCATTAAGGTAACGGAGTCGCGATATGGTATTGGTCATTAATCAGCTTAACGTCAGCTATCAACATCAAACCGTCTTGCATGGCGTCGATCTTACTGTCAGCGAAGGTGAAATCGTTTGTTTGCTCGGCTCTAGCGGCTGTGGAAAAACCACGTTATTGAAAACCATTGCCGGATTGATTAAGACCGACAGTGGCGACATTGTAATAAACGGCAATGTCGTTAATTCCGCTAACCATCAGGTTGTTCCCGAACACCGAAACCTAGGTATGTTATTTCAGGACTATGCGCTATTTCCACACTTAACTGTCAACGATAATATCGCTTACGGTCTGCGCAAGTTGAGTAAAAGTGCACGCCAAGCCCGGACGACAGAAATGCTCGACCTGGTGCAACTGCCAAATATCGGTGAAAAGTACCCGCATCAGTTATCCGGTGGTCAGCAGCAGCGTGTTGCTCTGGCTCGGGCGCTAGCCTACCAACCCGATTTGCTGCTGTTGGACGAGCCGTTTTCTAATATCGATGCCAAGGTAAAATTTGACTTAATTAGCCAAATCAGAGACATCATTAAGCGTTCCGGTGTGGCGGCCATTTTTGTCTCTCACAGCAAAGATGAAGCATTTGGCTTCGCTGATACGATTGCTTTAATGGAAAATGGTAAGATCCAACAAACGGGTGCACCTCAAACTCTGTATCAGGAACCCAATTGCGCTTTCGTAGCTCGATTTATGGGGCCATTAAATGAAATTGCGGTTCAAAATCTGCCTGACGATACGCAAATTCAGCTAACAAAAATTTTCGGCCATCATTTTGATGTCACGCAACAAACGTTATTGATCCGACCCGAAAACCTGGCATTAAACAAGATCAGCGACACTCACAACCTGTCAATTCACGGCACCGTAGAGTCGACGACCTTTTACGGTAGGCAAATCACGGTATACGTACGTTGCGATCAACAACGGATCGCATTTTATCTGGATAGTCAGCAAACAATTATCCCTGGTGATGACATCACATTGTTTTTTGCCGCCGAACACCTATTGTTAACAAACCAACCTTAGTTCCCGGGTTAAATTAACGTTTAGAGAAATGACGATGCGATTCACTCTTTGTTTGTTAGTCACCACTTGGTTGTTCAGCCCCTTTGCACAGGCAACGGCCAACAACGATTTCCCGACGGCGTTTCAGCCGGTCATTGATATCTTTACAGGTCTGTCAGAGGGCGACAAAGAAAAGGTGAAAAGATCAGTAGCTCCCGACTTTATCTTGCTGGAACAGGGAGAAGTTTGGGACACAGATATGTTACTTAGTATTGTCAAAGGGCCAATTCCACGCATCAACGCGTATCACATAATATCAAGCGATATCCGTGAAGATCTGGCTCTGTTTAACTACTGGACCCAATCCAACATTGGTAAAGGTAATAATCCAAACGTTTTGACCTGGCTTGAAAGTGTTGTGGTTGTGAAAACCAACAAAGGGTGGAAACTGCAGCAATTTCACTCAACTCGAGTGCTGCCGGAAAAGGTCCCGGTAAAGTTAGAATTTATTCAAGCCAGATAGATACTTCCCTGCTTTAGGGATAGTATCTAACCCGGTTTCGCCGTCATTTCGGACTTTTTCTTAGCCGTCTTCCTTGTTAATCAGCTTTTGCTCGCGAATAGGCAAAACGCGGTCCTTTCCACGACTAGAAAATAATGCTATTGCGTCGTTAATTTACTGATTCTACGTCAGCTTTTCGCGGATAAACGGCATAAACACAAAATTGTACTAAGCTAATATTTCAAAGAAAACTCGCTGAGGTGGACCATGAATTTTAAACATAGCTTAATATTTGTCAGCATTTTAAGCTCAATCGTCTCAACCGCATTCGCCTCGTCATCGCCCCCCTCAGAATCAAATAAAAACTACTCTCTTCCAGCTAGTTCCGACATCCCATCTCGCGTTTATTGGGGAGACACCCATGTGCATACTGGATTGTCTCTGGATGCTGGCTTATTTGGTAATACCGTTGGTCTGGACGAAGCCTATCGATTTGCCAAAGGGGAGAAAATCACTTCATCCACCGGTTTACCGGTACGTCTCGCCCGCCCTCTCGATTGGATGATCATTACCGATCACACCGATCTGATGGGCATCGCCGATGACATTAAAAATGGTAGTGACAACATATTAGCGGTCGATAAAGGCCGTGAATATCATGAAGCGTTTAAAAAAGGCGGGCAAGAAGCCGGTAAAGCGGCGTTTGATTTGATTCAGAATTTCTCGCAAATGACGCTGCCCAAAGAGTTTGTTGAAGACTACAGTCCCGGCTCCGATGTCTTTAATGGCGTCTGGAAAGACATTGTCGAAGCGGCAGACAAGCATAATGAACCGGGTTTGTTTACCGCCTTTATTGGTTTTGAATGGACCTCAGTGCCGAAAGGTTTTAACTTGCATCGCAATGTTATCTTTCGCGACAATGCCGAAAAGGCCCTGCAGGTCGTGCCCGCGACTACGCAGGCACCGAGTGGTGATACCAACCCTAAATCTTTATACAAATGGCTGGAAGACTACCACAGTAAAACCGGCGGTAAGGCGTTTGCCTTTGCCCATAACGGCAACTTATCCAATGGCTGGATGTTCCCGACTACAGATACCTATCATGGCGGTAAAGTAGATAAAGCTTATGTTGCCGAACGGGCCAAATGGGAACCCCATTACGAAATCACCCAAATTAAAGGTGATGGTGAAGCACACCCGCACTTATCGCCAGATGATGAATTTGCTGACTATGAAAACTGGGATGTGGGCAATCTGGATTTATCGGAATTGAAAAAACCAGCAATGCTCAAAGGGGAGTACGGCAGAGAAGCATTGAAACAAGGGCTATTGCTAGAACAGCAACTCGGCGTCAATCCCTATAAATTTGGTGTTGGTGGTGCTACCGATACCCACACGTCTTTGGCGACCGCCGATGAAGATAACTTTTTCGGTAAGTCGGTGAGTGTTGAGCCAAGTCCGGATCGCATCGCTCATCCATTTATTGAAAATGAGATGGGTGCCATCGAAGGATACAAAATTGTCTCGTCTGGCTATACCGGAGTTTGGGCCAGTGAAAATACCCGAGCAGCGCTATATGATGCCATTGAGCGTAAAGAAACTTACGCGACAACAGGGCCGAGAATGATTGTCCGTTTCTTTGGCGGCTGGAACTATTCAGATGACGATGTGCATGGTAGTAATGCACCCGCAATAGGCTATGAGAAAGGCGTGCCCATGGGCGGTGACTTACCCGCTAACGATGGTGCAAAAGCGCCGAGCTTTATGGTGTCGGCGATGAAAGATCCATTAAGCGGCAACCTTGACCGGGTACAGGTGATAAAGGGTTGGCTAGATCAAGATGGAAAACTTCACGAGCGTATTTATGATGTGGCGGTTTCCGATGATCGCGACATTGACTCTGACGGGCGCTGTAAAGAACCTGTTGGCAATACCGTCGATGTAAAAACGGCGACCTGGAGCAATAGCATCGGTGATACACAATTAGCCACGGTGTGGACCGATCCTGACTTCAATCCTGAAGAATCTGCTTTTTACTATGTGCGCGTCATTGAAATTCCAACGCCTCGCTGGGTTTTATATGACAAGGTTCGCCTTGGCGCGGATGTTCCTAAAGACGCGGAATTGTTTGCGCAGGAGCGAGCTTATTCGTCACCAATTTGGTATACACCACAATAAACAGAGTGCTACTTAAAGGCCGGTTAATATGCCGGCCAAGGTCATCAAACTATGCTCAAGAAAATAATAACAGAGCCGTTAACTCACTTCTTAATACTGGCGGTGATCATCGTCTATTTTACCGCCGACGACGCTTCCTCAAACACTCAGGAAATTCGAGTTTCTAGCGGCAGAATAGAACAGTTAAGCAATGATTTTGCTAGACGCAATGATAGGCCTCCAACTCAGCAAGAGTTAGATATCGCCGTGCAAAGTTATGCCTTAAACCAAGTATATTTGCACCAGGCCCGCAAGCTAGGGTTACAACAAAACGATCGGGTTATTGACCGCCGACTGCGTCAGAAAATGGAATATTTGCTGGATGAAATGGCAACCCTTTCCAGCCCAAACGACGAGCAATTATCGCTGTTTTATCATCAGAATATCGAGCGTTACCAGACCCCGGCCTTACTCAGTTTTGAACAAATATTTATCTCAGATGATCGACCACAAGCAGAATTTACTCAGGTTATCGCCACTCAACAAACTCGAATCGAACAAGGTGAGATCCCAACTGGCGATCATAGTCTCCTACCTGCCAGTGTAAACAACGCGTCACTTGAGGATATTAGCGAACAGTTTGGTAACTATTTTGCCCAGAAGATCACTCAGCTTCCGTTGCAGCAATGGATTGGTCCGATAACCTCAAGTTACGGTAAGCACTTTGTGCGAGTCCATCAATATCAAGTCAAAGCGCCCATCCCGATAGTAAAGATTAAACGTAAAGTCACATTGGACTGGCAATATCAAAAGGCTCAAGTGTTCAAAAAAGCCTATGAACAGACCCTGTTGCAGGACTATGAGATTAAGGTTTCCTGGCCAGAAATTTACGGAGATGGCCATTGACCAGGTTGACTACTCTTACGCGCTTACTGCTAACGTTTTGTCTGACCGTTATTGTAAGTTTTGTTGTCCGCGCCGATGATTTTCGCCCCGCGTCATTAACAGTTGAATGGCAACAGGACGCTATCTATCAGGTGACGCTAAAAGTCCCGGTTAAGCAACAGCAAATGCCGATGTTAACTGTAACGTTTGATCCACAGACTCAAAATATATCTGAACCTATTCAACACATGCAGGGTGCAGCACATCTGCAAATATGGAAAATCTCTCGCTCATCAGGGCTGGCTGGCATGGCAATGCAAGTCGATGGTCTTCAAGGATCCAATTACGACCTTATCGTACGGTTTATCAGTCCCTCGGGAGCATTGCACAATGCGATTTTAAACACCGAAATGACTCAATATCAGGTACCGGATACGCTCGAACCATCGACCATGACGGTCATCGTTAATTACCTTGCGTTAGGGTTTGAGCATATTCTTATCGGTTTGGATCATTTGCTGTTCGTTCTGGCATTAATACTCATAATCCCGAGTGTAAATAAACTGATCTGGACGATTACATTTTTCACCTTTGCCCACAGCCTGACTCTGGCCGCGGTAACCCTCCACTGGTTCAGTTTGCCGTCAAGGGCAGTCGAGACAATTATCGCCCTGTCTATTGTATTTCTAGCGCGAGAAATGGTTTTAATTCACCGCCATAAACCCAGTATTACCGCCCAGTATCCCTGGCTGGTGTCGTTAAGTTTTGGTTTATTGCATGGTATGGGCTTTGCTGGTGCACTGGGTGAGATAGGCATCCCTGAAAATGAAGTCATTATCGCCTTACTGGCATTTAATATCGGCGTGGAATTTGGTCAAATATTTTTCATTGCGAGCGTACTGTTGTGTACCCGAATGCTTAGAAAATTACCGAACAATTGGCTTTATCCAGGCAGGCTTATCCCCGCATATATCATAGGCACCGTGGCAAGCGTCTGGTTTATGCAACGCTTACCCATACTTTAGCTTGAGCATAATCGATGCTTTTTCGCGGTAACGAGTCATTGACTCGTTTACAGAATGACCCGGTAATTTCTTATGCAGTGCTTATACCAATCACATAAAATTATTGCTCACTCAGTGAGAATTTAAAGGCTTTTAGACAAGGCTTTGATTGCAGAGAATGGTTATTCCGCTCTCAAAAACAGCCAAAACCAGCCAAAATCAGTAACACAGGATAAACGCCTCTAAAACTCCCCGTAGGGAGTTAGTGAGAGGACCATTTCCTGCCCTATATTTCAAATTAGCTGAATTCGTAATGCAATTGATAACTATGCCCCTGCTCCGACTGAATAATGTCAAGGGTGCCTGTTATTCCGGTTAGTGCGCCATGACCGGAGCCTTCAACAATTTGAATCTGCAACTGTTGAGAGTCAGGAGACATCAGTCCTTGATGCAATAGAGTAAAGCCCCCTTTTTTATCCGCCAAAGTTCCGGTAAATTCCTCGATAGCTGCATAGGCCGCATGACCATCGGCTGTCCGTTTACTGATCATTTGACCATTGCCTATCCCACTTAGATCGCCAGCATAGGTTTTAGTGATGATAATCCGACCTACTGGCGCTATATCATCCGCTTGTGGTTCCATGGTGATCTCAAAATTCCCTGTCGCTTTCATACGCTTCCTCAATGATGAATGAAAAATGCTATGTCACTGAAACACACGACCTCTACATAGTTCATGAAACTGGTCAACGGATCAGCAAACAGTCAAAATAATGTTACATCATTAAATGGTTTGAATCGCATATCAAGATGATTTTAATAAATTTTCACCTCATAATAAAACAAGGTACACGGCATTGAGAAAGGGTCTATGAGCACACAATCAAACTGGGAAGATATTCTTTTACTTGATAAACAATTGAGTGAAGATGAACGGATGATCCGCGATATGGCTCGGGATTTTTGTCAGGAGCAATTACAACCTGGCATTTTAATGGCAAATCGTGAAGAGCACTTCGATGCCAACATAATGCGTAAGTTTGGCGAGGTTGGCCTACTTGGCGCGACCATCGATGGCTACGGATGCTCTGGGGTTTCATACGTATCCTACGGCTTAGTTGCTCGTGAAGTGGAAAGAGTCGATTCTGGTTACCGTAGCGCGATGAGTGTGCAATCGTCCTTGGTGATGCACCCGATATACACCTGGGGCAGTGAAGCACAAAAACAAAAATACTTACCGAAACTTGCCAGCGGCGAGTGGATTGGTTGTTTCGGCCTAACCGAACCGGATGCAGGTTCCGACCCTGCGGGCATGAAAACCCGGGCGAAAAAGGTAGCCGGCGGTTACCAGCTAACAGGTAGCAAGATGTGGATCACGAACTCGCCGATTGCCGATGTATTTGTAGTCTGGGCCAAAAGCGACGCCCATGATAACCAGATATGCGGCTTTGTCCTTGAAAAAGGCATGTCCGGGCTATCGGCACCAAAGATTGAAGGCAAGATGAGTTTAAGAGCCTCGATTACCGGTGAGATCGTCATGGATAATGTGTTGGTTCCTGAAGAAAACATGTTCCCGGACGTACGCGGATTACGCGGCCCATTCAGTTGTTTGAATATGGCACGTTATGGAATTTCCTGGGGCGCTATGGGCGCCGCGGAAGATTGCTGGCATCGAGCACGTCAGTATGGTTTGGATCGCCATCAGTTTAATAAACCTTTGGCTCAGACTCAGCTATTTCAGAAAAAGCTGGCGGATATGCAAACCGAAATCACCTTGGGCTTACAGGCATCTTTGCGAGTCGGTCGTTTGATTGATGATAAAGATTTTGATCCGACGATGATATCAATGGTAAAACGCAATAACTGCGGTAAAGCCCTTGAGATTGCCCGCATGTCCCGCGATATGCACGGCGGCAACGGGATTGCTGATGAATTCCATGTAATTCGCCATATGATCAATCTGGAAACGGTAAATACTTACGAAGGCACCCACGATATTCACGCTTTGATCTTAGGTCGTGCACAAACGGGATTGCAGGCGTTCTTTTGATGCTCTGACAACATGGCTGTGGGGCTATGGGTTTACCAAGCCCCTAAAACAACAACGCCTAAAACAACCACACCAAAAACAATTGCGCCAAAAACAATAAGCAGTGACCAAACTCATTAATAGCAACACCAGATTCAGTATTTTAGCCTTCCTTAATCCCTGTTGTAACACCTGCAAATTGCCGAGCGACCTGAAGGGGTTATACCAATCTCAATCTCGCGTGCCAAGACAGGCAACTTAACCTAACCACCAATCACACCCAAAAAAGACACCTGGATATTGCCTATATTTATATGGGATTAATTGTGTAAGCACATTGCTCTGACCTACAACTTGTATATACAAGAAAGATCGTCTATGATCCTCGGCACACAAGATGTATATACAAGTGAATTCCCTTCAGATTTTGCTCTATGCTATATAATTCATGTGACGATGGCTTCAACGATATTGTCAAAAAAGGTGCGACGCTGTTATGACCACGCCAAAATTTACCCAAATTAAAGATCATATCCGTGGTCAGATTGAATCTGGTGAATTACCTGAATTGGCGCGTGTGGCTTCAGAAAATGAACTGGCTGATCAGTTTCAGGTTTCAAGAATGACTGCCCGCCGGGCATTGCAGGAGCTCACCGAAGAAGGTGTGCTTAGCCGAGCTAAAGGTGCCGGTACCTTTGTCGCCAGCTTCAAGTCTCAGTCGTCGGTGTTGCAAATCCGCAGTATCAAAGATGAAATTAATGAAAATGGCGGGGATTATTCTGCGCAATTATTGCAGCTTACTTCCCTTGCAGCCAATGAAGAAATCGCCAACAACCTGCACATAGCAATCGGCAGCAAAGTGTTTCAGTCGCTTATATTGCATAAAAATAATGACCTGCCGGTGCAACTGGAACAACGCTTTGTTGATGCTGGCTTATTACCGGACTACGGGGAACAAGATTTCCATCGGATAACTCCCCATGAATACCTGTCAAACGTTGCGCCCCTGACCGAGGCCAGCCAGGAAATTTACGCGGTCGTTGCCAAAGGCGAGGTTTGTGAATACTTGCAAACGCCAGAGCAATCCGCCTGTTTACAAATAAAACGCCGCACCTGGTCCAGAACCGGTGTGGTGTCATTCGCCATTTTAACCTCACCAGGGGATCGTTATCGCCTTGGTGGGCATTCTGTTTTTAATTAAGTAGTAGGAGAGATCATGTCTTCAGACCCTCGTCTCGATAAATCACGTGTTATTCGTGCCGATCGCGGTAGCGAAATCACCGCAAAAAGCTGGCTGACCGAAGCGGCTAAACGTATGTTAATGAACAACTTAGATCCAGAAGTTGCCGAGCATCCGCAATCTTTAGTTGTTTACGGTGGTATTGGCCGAGCCGCTCGAAACTGGGCGTGTTATGACAAGATTATCGAAGTATTGAATCGCCTGGAAGATGATGAATCCTTACTGATCCAATCGGGCAAACCGGTTGGTGTATTTAAAACTCACAGTGATGCGCCTCGTGTGTTGATCGCTAACTCTAACCTGGTACCTACCTGGGGTAACTGGGAACACTTTAATGAGTTAGATAAAAAAGGCTTAATGATGTACGGCCAGATGACCGCTGGTTCCTGGATTTATATTGGCTCACAGGGCATCGTTCAGGGGACATATGAGACCTTCGCGGCGATGGCGAATCAACATTTTAATGGTGACGCCACAGGTAAGTGGGTACTCACTGGTGGCCTTGGTGGCATGGGTGGTGCACAACCATTAGCCGCAACCATGGCAGGATTTTGTGCGTTAGTGGTGGAATGTGATGAAACCCGAATCGATTTTCGTTTAAAAACTCGCTACGTCGATAAGAAAGCCACCACGCTTGATGAAGCATTAAGCATGATTGATGAAGCTATCAGTGATGGTAAAGCGATATCGGTTGGACTTTTAGGCAATGCCGCAGACGTATTCCCTGAGCTGGTAAAACGTGGAGTCACACCAGATGTGGTAACCGATCAAACCTCAGCGCATGATCCTTTAAACGGCTACCTGCCCCAGGGTTGGACCATGGAATATGCCGCCAACATGCGAGCTAAAGACGAAGCTGCGGTAGTCAAAGCGGCAAAACAATCCATGGCCGTTCAGGTTCAGGCAATGCTCGACCTGCAAGCCATGGGCGCTGCAACCACAGATTATGGTAATAATATTCGTCAGATGGCATTAGAAGAAGGTGTGAAAAACGCCTTTGATTTTCCGGGTTTTGTACCTGCTTATATTCGTCCATTATTTTGTGAAGGTATCGGACCATTTCGTTGGGTCGCACTTTCAGGAGATCCTGAAGATATTTACAAAACTGATGCAAAAGTTAAAGAGCTTATCCCGGATAACCCGCACTTACATAACTGGTTGGATATGGCTAGAGAACGCATCGCTTTCCAGGGACTGCCGGCTCGCATTTGCTGGGTAGGCCTTAAAGATCGTGCTCGTCTGGCACTGGCATTCAATGAAATGGTGAAAAACGGTGAGCTAAAAGCGCCTGTTGTTATTGGTCGCGATCATTTAGATTCAGGCTCTGTTGCTTCACCAAACCGTGAAACAGAAAGCATGTTAGACGGTTCCGATGCCGTATCTGACTGGCCGTTATTGAACGCCCTTTTATCCACATCAGGTGGTGCAACCTGGGTTAGCTTACATCATGGTGGTGGTGTTGGTATGGGCTTTAGCCAGCACGCCGGTGTGGTGATTGTTGCCGATGGTACCGATGCAGCGAAAACTCGCTTATCCCGCGTATTGTGGAATGACCCGGCAACTGGTGTCATGCGTCATGCCGATGCCGGTTACGATATCGCTATTAATTGTGCAAAAGAGCAAGGTCTCGATTTGCCGATGATCACGAACAAATAAGGAAACGTACCATGTCAAAATTAAACATCGTTTCCGGTCAGCTAACATTAGCCGATCTTCGCAAAGTAAGCCGTGAAGCGGTTAATGTATCCCTTGACCCGAGCTGCTTTGAAGCCATTAACAAAAGCGCTGAAGCGGTTCAGAACGTTATCCGAGAAGACAAAGTGGTATATGGGATTAATACGGGCTTTGGCTTGTTGGCCAATACCCGAATCAAAACCGAAGAATTAGAGTTACTGCAACGTTCAATCGTATTGAGTCATGCAGCTGGCTACGGCGAGCCCATGGATGAAGCAACGGTTCGTCTTATGATGGTACTGAAGATAAATTCATTATCTCGCGGTTTCTCTGGTATTCGTCTGTCGGTAATCGAAGCCCTGATCAGCTTAATCAATGCACAGGTTTATCCATACGTCCCCAAACAAGGCAGCGTCGGTGCTTCCGGTGATTTAGCACCATTGTCACACATGGTTTTACCCTTGCTCGGCGAAGGTGAAGTGATTCACAAGGGACAAGTGATCAGCGCCGCTAAAGGCTTGAAAATTGCCGGTTTAACACCGGTGACTCTTGCTGCAAAAGAAGGCCTGGCCTTACTAAATGGTACCCAGGCGTCTACGGCGTTTTCCCTAGAAGGGTTATTTAAGGCTGAGGATTTATATGCGTCCAGTACCATGGTGGGAGCCATGAGTGTCGAAGCCGCAATGGGTTCACGTGCACCTTTTGATCACCGCGTCCATGCGATTCGTGGCCAAGTTGGGCAAATCGATGCCGCAGCGGCCTATCGTCATATGTTAAGTGATAGCTCTGAAATCGCGCAATCGCATATTGATTGTGAAAAGGTTCAGGATCCTTATTCATTGCGCTGCCAACCGCAGGTAATGGGCGCCTGTTTAACGCAGATTCGTCAGGCCGCCGAAGTTCTGTTAGTCGAAGCCAATGGTGTGACTGATAACCCTCTGGTATTTGCAGATGATGGTGATTTTATTTCCGGTGGCAATTTCCATGCGGAACCGGTTGCCATGGCCGCCGATAATCTGGCCATTGCGATCAGTGAAATTGGCGCATTATCTGAACGTCGTATGGCGTTGCTGATCGATGCCAGCCTAAGTAAATTACCGGCATTTTTGGTAGAGAATGGCGGTGTTAATTCTGGTTTTATGATTGCTCAGGTAACCTCTGCAGCACTGGCATCAGAAAACAAAACACTGGCGCATCCTGCATCTGTCGACAGTATGCCAACGTCGGCAAATCAGGAAGATCATGTGTCCATGGCTGCCTTTGCGGGTCGTCGCTTAGCAGATATGGCGAATAACACCTTAGGTGTGATTGCCGTGGAATATCTGGCGGCGGCTCAGGGTCTGGATTTTCGCGCGCCACTCAAGGGTTCCGAGAATGTTGAAAAGGCTAAAGCAGCATTGCGTGCTAAGGTTAGTTATTACGACAAAGACCGTTACTTTGCTCCGGATATTGAAGCGGCCAGCAAGTTATTGGCAAGCGCATTTGCCCACGATTTAATGCCAACCAATACCGTTCCAAGCGTATAAAGGTTGCATAATGATTGAAAAAGCCCGGTATTTACCGGGCTTTTCTGTATGTGCATAAGAAGAAGCTTTCGAAACCCTCCTCCTTCGAATGGCATATTCTACTGGGCAGAGATTTAGGACACCCACCAATTAATTTTTCGAATTAGACAAATGAATATCCGAACTTGCTGGTAGTCTTTAAAATAGTGGGTATCCTCAATTCAGATATAAATAATTAGCGGAGGTTTTTTGTCATTTGTACGGGTGCCAGGCTCGTGCCATTTTGGGTTGTAAAAACACTTCGACCAGTTTCAGAAAAGCCATGTCGTTTGTAAAACTTGACAGCATTTAATGATGAATCCAAAGCCAAAACATTAAGATTTTTATCTTTTGCTTGTTGCAGCAAAAATTGCGTCATATTTTCACCAACTTTTCGCCCTGAAAAATCAGGATGCACAAACAACGCCATCAGTTTGCTGTTAGCGATATCTAAAATCCCGAAAGCGATAATCTGATTCTCAAGTGTCAAAAAATACTGCTGGTACCCTTTACTTTGATTTTCCATAAATCGCTCTGGCCTGGGACATCCAGCCCAACCTTCAAGCTGCTCCTCGGTATAAGCATTGCAGCACAACCGAGTTGCTGACAAGCGAAAAAGTTCATCCATTTCTGGGTAATCATCAGGTTTTGCTTGGCGGATCATTGCCTTCAACTCTTTGTTCTCTTTTGCAGACATGATGACCTAATTTAGGATGGTTTTGGCTAGCAAGAGCCGTAATTGCCTGATAAATTGTTTGTTATTAGTTTGGCTATATAAAAGTTCGACAGGGATGGCAGTTTTGTTAAGATATTTTTTAGCTTTGCTATTAATAAGTTTTGAAGCTACATCTTGTGGCGATCAGCAACCTAGCTTTTATCCTTTCGCTAAAACATTAGATGTGGATATGCGAAGCTACAAAAATCCCGACATAAAAACGATTGAGTTACTTTCTCCCATTCGAAAAAAAGATATGTATTTGAGTAGCGTCACTATAGAGGTGGAGAATGATTGGGTAATGAATATCGACTTCAGGGAAACCGCTGACTACCAAGAGGAATATTATCGCTCCACCTTTACGTTACATCAAAAATATTTGGATAAAGCTACAATTACCCTCAGTTACAATACAACCAAGAAAGATCGTTCTAGCCTGGCGTTCTTTGCCAATTGGAAAATTTATTCATTGACTGAATTATTAGAAAGGCGAAGTAAACCTGAAGCTCCCATGTACCTTTTATTTCCACCACCACCCCGCACTCAAGAAGAAATCACAGTGCGGGAATTTATTCAGTCGCTTTTTGCCAGCACTGATTAACGATTAGCAAAACCTCAAGGAAAAACCATGTATTATTTCGCCTACGGTTCAAATATGTCTATCTCCCGTTTAGGTGCCAGAGTACCTAGTGCCAAAGCCATCGGTACCTGTACTCTTGCAAAGCATGACCTGCGCTTTCATAAAGCCAGTCATGATGGTTCGGGAAAATGTGATGCTCACTTTACCGGTGAAGATTATGACAAAATTTACGGTGTTTTATTTGATATCGACCCAGCGGAAAAACCGAATTTAGACTGGGTTGAAGGTGTTGGCAAAGGTTACGACATTAAAGAGGTAGTGATCACCGACAGTTCGGGACAAAAACTATCCGCATTCACTTATGTGGCAACGGATATTGATGCAACTATGCTCCCTTATTTTTGGTATCGAAATCATGTGTTAATCGGCGCTAAAGAGGCCAATCTACCTAGCTCTTATGTCGACAGAAAAATTTCCAGTATTAATGCGATAGATGATCCAGATTTAGTACGAAATGCTCGAGAATTTGCCATTCATGATTAAACATAGGGCATCCCTCTCAGTTCAAAATCATACCACTTCAAACATATACAAAGTGACCATGGAAACCGTGTTATTCAGCATATGAATAAAAATAGGTACATAAACATTACCGGTTTTTAAACGCGAATAGCCCAACAGCAGCGCCAGAGAAAACACCATAGTCAATTCCAATGCGTTATACTGGCCATGAATCAAGGTGAAAATGGTAGCGGTAATAAGTACCGTGCCCGACTTACCCAACGCCGTATGCTCAAGCCTGCCAAACATAAACCCTCGAAACACAATCTCTTCAAAAACCGGTGCCACGATACAAATCGCCAGAAACAATAGCCAGATATTGTCGGTTGTCGCTTTTAGGCCAACCATAAACTCCGGAGTTTCAATTTCCAGGGTTGCATTTACCGTCCACCAGATGCCGATAAAGACCGCTGTGACTAGTGCCCAGTGCAACAATTGTTTCGCTGAAGGTCCAGACTGCAATCCTAATAGGGCGTTTTTATCCGGTACCGGAGTTCTGTATGCGGCATAAAACACCCATGGCAAGGTTACTATTGCCATGCCAATGCCCATCATCGCCGTTACATCCCCATCCATAATCCAGGCATTAATATCGGTGATATTTAACACCGCGCCTGCATAGATGCCAACAACGATTGACAGCAGCAAAGTCGGAATATACAACAATGCCATCCAACCCAAGGTGGTGAAGATGTATTTGTGTTCGGTTAAGTGCTCCTGTGCGGTTGACCGATGACGAGAATTATCTGGCGTTAAATCATGGGCCATATCCGACTCAGTTGATGGCTTCGTTGGTTTTTCATTCATTGTTTTTCATCCCTGAATTCAAATTATCGCTCTGTCATCCAGTATAATACCAATCACATTAAGTTTGTGCACAACTCAGAGTTAGGGCAGAGGTTCAGTTACCACATAGATTTTATTGAT
>NZ_JBHZSG010000043.1:0-31336 GCF_043642205.1 Thalassotalea litorea
TCTGCAATCAAAGCCTTGCCTAAAAGCCTTTAAATTCTCACTGAGTGAGCAATAATTTAATGTGATTGGTATTAATGACAATTTAATACCTAAATTAGCTTAGCCTCCAATAATTTGTTAAATTGGAGTTTCTATTGTTATTCATTCATAATTATTGAGATTCATCAATCGTTGTCTCTTAATCATTGTTTGCAAAAGATTATTGGCCCTATGCCAGCGGAAAACTGACCTATGTTATGGAAATGGACTACCACAGCTTTAATTATCCTATCGTTGCTGGCGGCGAACTCACTACAGGCGAAATCTAAAATCTATGCATGGAAAGACGAACAGGGAAATGTGGTTTTCTCTGATACGCCTAAGCCCGGTGCCGAACTTATCGAAGTCGAAGACCAACAAACCATCATCACATCGGTAGATACGTCTATTCTGGATATTACCCCCAGAGCTAAGGTCGAAGAGTTTCAGGTATCTATTAACCAACCAGAAGATCATGCCACCATTCGCGATAATGCCGGATCGATTTATATCTCAGGTCAGGTATCACCGGTTTTTAAGCGAGGCTTGTCGGTACAGCTAATCTTCAATGGTGAGAAACATGGCGAACCACAAACACGCTCGGTATTTATCCTCAGAAATGTCGACCGCGGCGAACATAAAATAAAATTAGAACTAATCAACAATCAAGGCAAGGTTATTGCATCGTCTAAGGAAAGGACGATTTATTTGCACCGAGCCAGAGTTAATTAAGCTACACCTCACTAAATCCGTGCAATTTAAATCGCATTTACGTACACTAAAATCTGTACCGCACCATTTTGGTGCAAGCGGAGAAGCGATTGCACAGTTCAGCCCAATTAAAAGAAATTCGCCAATATTACCAACAACAGTTAGTGTCCCAATTAGGCACGGCCGTTGTGGTATTAAATAACCGCCTGGAAATTAAATATCTAAACCCGTCTGCTGAAGCGACATTCAATAAAAGTTTAAATCGACTATTAGATAAGCCTTTCGTCGAAAGCTTTGTTTATTGTTCGCTCGACGTTGAACGCCTGGCACAGGTTGTTCGTACCGGGCAGGATTTTACCGACTCAGATGTCATTCTGGAATCTATCGATAATTCTCGCATCTCACTAGAGGTTTCTGCCTCGGTGATTTTAATCGAAGGTAAAACTCGGGTCTTACTTGAATGTAAGCAAATCGATAAACAAAAACAAATCAACACCGAAATGTTTCAGGAGCAGCAATGGCAAGCCGCACGGGATTTAATTCGAGGTCTGGCCCATGAAATAAAAAACCCGTTAGGCGGATTGCGAGGCGCAGCGCAGCTATTGGATCGCGAGTTAACCACCGAACAAAAAGAATTCACCTCTCTTATTATTGAGCAGGCAGACCGCTTAACCAATCTGGTTGATAGGCTGCTTGGGCCAAACCAATTACCTAAGCTGGCACCCATGAATATTCACGAGGTGCTGGAAACCGTTTATCAGGTTAAAAAGTTTGATAATGCTAAGGGCATTCGCTTTATCCGTGATTATGATCCTTCGATTCCGGAAATTGATATTGATTCTGAAAAACTGCAGCAGACACTATTAAACATTGTCGGCAATGCCATTCAGGTGCTTGATGAGAATGGCCAGATTGTCTTAAAAACCAGAATTGCCACCAATCAAACCATAAATGGTGAAAAAGTAAAACTGGCAATTAAGATTTCCATTATCGATAACGGACCAGGCATCCCTGCATCCTTACAAGATAAAATTTTCTACCCCATGGTATCGGGCCGCGCAAACGGCACAGGCCTTGGGCTTTCTATCGCACAAACACTGGTACATCAACACCACGGCAAGCTCGCATGCCACAGTTATCCCGGACGTACCGAATTTTCAATTGTATTGCCTTTACCAAAGAGACCTAATCAATGAATTCTGAACAAGTATGGATAGTCGATGACGACAACTCAATTCGTTGGGTACTAGAAAAAGCCCTCAAGGGTGCCAATATTTCTTCGGCAACCTTCAGTAACGCAATGGATGTGCTTACGGCTTTAGAAATCAGCCAGCCTCAGGTGATTATTTCCGACATTCGCATGCCACAAATGGATGGTATGACACTGCTCAGTCGTATTAATGAAAACGCCCCGGATATTCCGGTTATTATCATGACAGCACACTCAGATCTCGACAGTGCCGTTAACGCCTATCAAGGCGGTGCTTTTGAATACCTGCCAAAACCTTTTGATATTGATGAAGCTCAGGCCTTGATCAAACGGGCGTTAACCCATTCTCAGGAGCAATCTGCGAAAAAGGCAAAAAGCGCCCATAAAGTTACCGACGTCGGTATCATCGGCGAAGCGCCTGCTATGCAGGAAGTCTTCCGTGCAATAGGACGCTTGTCTCGCTCAAGCATCAGCGTATTGATTAACGGCGAATCCGGAACCGGTAAAGAGTTAGTCGCCAATGCCTTGCACCGGCATAGTCCGCGTAAAGACGCTCCATTTATCCCGTTAAATATGGCAGCAATACCGAAAGATTTGATCGAATCAGAATTATTCGGCCATGAGAAAGGCGCATTTACCGGTGCAAATTCAGTGCGTCAGGGGCGATTTGAACAGGCCCACGGCGGTACCCTGTTCCTCGATGAAATTGGTGATATGCCATTAGAAATACAAACTCGGCTATTGCGAGTTCTGGCAGATGGTCAATTCTATCGTGTTGGTGGCCACAGTCCGATACAGGTCGATGTTCGGATTATTGCCGCGACCCATCAAAATCTTGAAGAGCTGGTTCACAGTGGCGAATTTCGGGAAGATTTATTCCATCGTCTAAACGTGATTCGAATTCAACTTCCAAGTTTAAAAGAGCGCAAAGAAGACATTGAACAACTGGCGTTGAATTTCCTTTCAAAAGCCGCCGATGAGTTAGGTGTAGAATGTAAAAGCATCGATCCGCAAGCACTTAAATTTATGCAGACTTGTGACTGGCCTGGCAATGTTCGGCAACTTGAAAACATCTGTCGCTATTTAACGGTAATGGCATCTGGTAAAGAGATTTTGTTGAGTGATTTACCGGAAGAGCTGACCACAATTACCACCAGTGGCGGTAATAATACCAGCAACTGGCAAAGCCAGTTATCGCTTTGGATGGATGAACAACTCAGCCAGGGTAATATCGACATTTTGTCAGAAGCATTACCTGAATTTGAGCGAATTTGTCTCGATAGAGCACTGCATTTTACCCATGGTCACAAACAGGAAGCGGCGAAAAAGCTAGGTTGGGGTCGAAATACCCTGACGAGGAAACTGAAAGATTTGCACTAGCAAGCTGAGAAGTCCTACCAATCGCTGCATATGAATGGCCGTTGCAGACCTTGTGGTCTGCAATCGAATTAAGAATCACAACCCTGTGACTGGCAACTACGACAGCTATTGCAGAGTTTTAGGTTAACCAGATGGGCTGCGACTAACAGGGCGGCGCCAATAATGACCATCACCGGTTGCAATGCTTCATCGACACTATGCTTGTGCCAGTAGATGAAGCCACCTAGGAACAGCAGATAAAATGGGTAGATTTTCTTATGGTAACGTTTGAAGCCAGAGAAAAGTGCGAAAGAGCCTAACAAAAGGGTCGCAAATAAAAACCAATGTTCGGCTTCATGATCCGCAATAAACCCGAGGCCAAATAGCGACAGGGAAGGCAATAGTACCGGTAATAATATGCAGTGCAACGCACACAATGACGTTGCGGTGATGCCTAATCGATCAAGCATGTAACTCTCAGTCTGCCCCAATAAACCACAACAGCCCTGAAATTAGCGCCTTTGTGAACCTGAAAAAGGTGAATTGATAAACAGTGATAATATCACAAAAGTGATAATGTCACACATTTAAATTGTAAAAGGAATGCACAGTCTTGCCGGTAATTGCCGATCAGCAGCGGCTTAAGTCAAAGCTTAACACCTGATTAATATGAGATTTATCCAGTTTCAACATTAACAAACGATCAATTCCGATAGCGACCCCTGCACAATCAGGTAAGCCTTGTTGCAACGCCGCTAACAAACGTTTATCAATGGGACGGGTCGCCAGATTTCGTGCTTGACGTTGGCAATTATCCTGCTCAAATCGTTGTTTCTGCTCATTGGCATCGGTCAGCTCATCAAAACCATTGGCGAGCTCCATATTGCGATAATATAACTCGAAGCGGCGAGCAACTCGATTATCTTCGGGATCCAGTTTGGCTAAAGCCGCCTGAGAAGCGGGAAAATGATAAACAAAACAAGGTCTGTCCTGACCGATCACCGGTTCAATCAACGAATTAAAAATAAACTGTAGCAGGGTATCCTCATCCGTTTCGTTTTCTAACCAGTCAGCCATCAGTTGATGCTTGCTAATAACCTGTTTTAACCCATCACAAGAGGAGGTTAGCGGATCAATGTTTAGCGTTTCCATGAATGCCTGTTGATATGTCATAACCTGAGCCGGTTTTGTCGCCAGCAATCGTTGCATGAGTTCATCGATTTCCGTCATCAACTGCCGATGATCGAATCCAGGCCGGTACCATTCCAACATCGTGAATTCCGGATTATGAAAACGTCCTTGTTCTTCATTGCGAAATGCTTTGCAAATTTGATATATCGGACCACTGCCCGCTGCCAATAAACGCTTCATCGAAAATTCAGGTGACGTTTGCAAATACAAGGCTTGTTGATGACTACTGCTACTGACATTGGCAGCAAGCTCGGTAGCAAAACTTTGTAGATGGATATCCGTGACCGTTGCCTGACTCAACGCCGGCGTTTCCACTTCCATAACCTGACGCTGCGCAAAAAACAGCCGAATCTGAGCAATAAAGTCTGCCCGTGCCTTTAATGTTTCGATAGTTGCTGAGGGTTGCCACATAATCATTTACTCGTGCCAGGACGGTTATTGAGCATGAATACTGCAGGTTCTAAGTTCCTGTATTCATATTGCCGTGTAAATTTATTCAGTGCCAGATGTCATTATATAAACAAGAAAGGGAGCTCAAGCTCCCTTTCTGTTACCAACCGACACTTTGGTTCGTTGATTACTTGCCAGCTCGGGATACGTACTCACCACTGCGAGTATCCACTTTCACAATTTCGCCAATCTGGATGAACAGAGGCACACGCACAACCGCCCCTGTTGCCAGAGTAGCAGGTTTGCCGCCAGTACCGGCAGTATCACCTTTAAGGCCAGGGTCAGTTTCGGTAACTTCCAGCTCCACAAAATTTGGTGGTGTTACGGTGATTGGACTGCCATTCCACAATGTTAATACACATAGATCACCTTCTTTTAACCACTTTTCGTTGTCGCCAACGGCTTTTGCATCAGCCGCTAGTTGCTCAAAGGTGTCATTATTCATAAAATGCCAGAATTCACCGTCATTGTATAAATACGCCAAATCTGTTTCCATGACGTCGGCGCCTTCAACTGACTCTCCGGATTTAAAGGTTTTTTCTAACACTTTACCCGAGATTAGCTTGCGGATTTTAACCCGGTTAAAAGCCTGACCTTTACCTGGTTTTACTAATTCGTTTTCTAGGATGTTGCACGGCTCGCCATCAATCATTAGCTTCAGACCGGCTTTAAATTCGTTTGTACTAAAGTTAGCCATAGGGTTCTCTTTTAAACGGTGCTTTTTAAATTATTCACTTAACGTCAGATAAAACAACGCCAAGTTGGGATTATTAATGCCGCAAATAATACACCTAAATGACTCGCAATTACATGCTTGTTGGCAAAAAGAATTAGCCAATGTCGTCACCGATGCCAGAGTACTTTTACAAATGCTGGAAATCGATGAAAAGACTCAACAGCAGCATTTTTCTGCACGTAAGTTGTTTCCATTACGAGTTCCACGACCATTTATTCACAGAATGGAGAAAGGCAATATCAACGATCCCTTGCTCAAGCAGGTCATGGTGCAGGATCTGGAGTTTGAACAGGTCGCAGGATACAGCACCGATCCATTAGAAGAGCATGATACCGTTGCGGAAGGTTTACTGCATAAATATCAGAATCGGGTATTAATGATCGTAAAAGCTGGTTGCGCAATCAACTGTCGTTATTGTTTTCGCCGTCACTTTCCTTATGAAGACAACAGCCCAAACAAGCTACGCTGGCAACAGGCCCTGGATTACATCGCAGCCCATCCACAGATCAATGAAGTCATTTTCAGCGGTGGCGATCCCCTTATGGCATCCGATGAACATTTGAGCTGGTTAATAGAACAGCTAGAGGCAATAGATCATATCAAACGGCTAAGAATTCATAGCCGTTTGCCCGTTGTCATTCCACAACGGATCACCCCGACATTGGTCAATTTGCTCGCGAATACTCGCCTAAAGTCGGTTATGGTATTTCACATCAATCACCCCAATGAAATTGACAATGAATTTCGACAGGCAATACTGCCGCTTCGACAATCACACATCCCCTTGTTTAATCAAAGTGTATTACTTAGGGGCATTAATAGTGACAGCGAGATATTGTGTCAGTTAAGTGAAGATCTGTTTGATAGCGGCATTCAGCCCTATTACCTACATTTATTTGATCCGGTACAAGGTGCGGCGCATTTTGATGTTTGTGATAGCGAAGCAATCGCCATTGCCCAAAAAATGATGGCACAGCTACCAGGTTTTTTGATGCCAAAGCTGGTTAGGGAAATCGCAGGAGAAGCGAACAAAACACCAATAGCCATTACGGCTGTCGATTGATTATTTCGCGAATATTTAAATCGATTGGTTAAACCCGACAGCTAACCAAAGCGTTAGTATCAGGCGATGCATACATATCATTTATAATCGTCCGTAGGAATGGCACGCATGGACGCAGAGTAAGTTGACCATGCAAGACCATATTGTCTTGGTTGTTCTTTACAATGCAATCACCATTTTTTTAAATAATAACGCCTTTCATTAATGCCTCGGCTGGCATTTTGAATTACTAACTCCCCTATCGTAATAGCCAATAATCTGGCATAATCCACGGCAAATTTAAGTAAGTGACATGCAAATCATGGCCGATCCCGTTGAACAACAACTTATCGACAATATCTCGCAATTACTAAAACGCTCAATCGTCGCCGACAGTGCCTTGCAGCAACTTCGTGCGGATAACAAAGCCAAGTTTAATCAAATATTTACTGACGATTCGCCGTTTGATCGCCAGGCGAGCACCTTCCAACCATATATTGAAGAGATTGCCGATGATTTATTGATTTGGCAACAAAGCAAATCTAAGCCATTATTAATCAAGCTGGTAAAAAAAATCGAACAGCTTTTCAAAGTATTAACCGAATTCGAAAGTCATTACGCAAATAAAGGCTAGACGCAGTACTTAAGGCCTGATTTCATTACAAAGCAGGATTACAACTTGGTACGTCTCCGATATTGGTGGTTATTATGCCTCGCCTATGCGTTTCATGCTCAAGGTCAAGACCTTGAGCCTCGCTCGTACCTCAACATTCCCATTGATCAAACATTTTTTACCGGTATGTATATACACTCGGATGGCGATGTTTATACATCGTCTAGTCTGCCGATTGAAGATTTTCGGTTAACAACCACGACTTGGGCCGGGCAATTTAGTCGCACCTTTGCGCTAGACAATAAAATGGCGAAATTTGACGCGGTATTTGCTACATCATGCGGGGATGGCTCGGCTTTCTTTCAAGGCGAGGTTACCACCCGAAAATTTTGTGGTTTTGCCGATAGCAAATTGAAATTGACGTACAACTTTATGGGCTCGCCGGCGCTTACCGCGAAAGAATTCCTCAATTATGAAAAAACCATGATTATCGGTGCCAGCGTACAGGTTAATGTGCCAAACGGTCATTATGAAAAAGATAAGTTATTTAATATCGGCTCGAATCGTTGGTATATAAAACCGGAAATTGGTGCGACTATCCCATTAGGAAAGTGGGAGATAGACTTAGCGCTATCGGCATTTTTCTTTGAAGATAATGATGAACTGCAGGGCACCCAAACGCTGAGTCAGGACAACGTCTATAACCTGCAATTTCATCTGGTTTATGATCTAGGGCCAGCGCACTGGTTAGCCCTGGATTTCAATTATTTCGGTGGTGGTGACACGTACGTCGATGGTCAGCCATCGGGCCTCAAAGACACCAACGTCCGCGGTGGAATCGCCTATCGTTACTCCCTTAACAAGCACCATAGTATAAAACTGATATTGAATACCGGTATCACTACCCGTTTGGGTAATGATACCAATGCTGCAACCATTGCGTGGACTTATCGATTGTAATACCAATCACATTAAATTATTGCTCACTCAGTGAGAATTTAAAGGCTTTTAGACAAGGCTTTGATTGCAGAGAATGGTTATTCCATTGTCAAAATCAGTAACGCAGGATAAGTGCCTTTAAAACTCACCCGTAGGGAGTTTGTCAGAGGCCCATTTACTGCCCTATATTTCATTAATATAGAATGACTATATCAATAAAACCTATGTTGTAACTGAACCTCTGCCCTAACTCTGAGTTGTGCACAAACTTAATGTGATTGGTATAACTGTCCACCCTACTCTTTGGATTTGATGGTTTTATAAAACCAATCATCGAACAGGTTTTTCTCATACACGTAAGAATCGCTACTACGGTTATTGCGAACACGATTCATAAAGTTCATGTCTTTGATATCTTCCTCGCCACTTTTAAGCACGTTTTTATCACCATCAATCAATTCGTACGTAAATGCCAGACGCGGTCTGTATAGATCTTCAATCACCCGGTAATTATTGTTATTCGGACCAACCATATATTTAACATCACCCGCCAAATCTACGTCGGTAAAGCTCAATTTTAACACCTGATCTTCGGGTAACTCATCAGCGCGCTTTTGAAAATGTTTTTCCAGTTGATTGAATGTTGTCTCGCGAAACTTAGCGCGAGTGCCATTGGCAGGTTTTACATCGGTAAATTTTTCTGGTTCGACCCATTCGGTTTCTACCGTCCCTGCGTGCGACATTGTCGAAGCTAAAGACAAACTCAACACGCTGACCAATAGTATCAAAATCTTTTTCATAGTCACTCCCATAGGTTTTAACTAACTCAGGCTTAATGTGATATCACAGTAAATAAGACCCGGGGTTATGCAAAAAGTTTACGCCATAACTGGCCTTTACGAAACCTTTACAGCAATGATGCTCTGGGCACGACAAAAAAACAAAAATTCGGGTTAAAGTACACTAAAACGTGTCATTCAGCTTATTGCTCTGCTGTAAGCGCTGAACATTGCCATCATCAAGGCCAACCGCTGTCAATAAGGAAAGGTATCGGCTATCGCTTTTTAAGGTCACCAGCCTGGGGTCGTTACGAATAAACATCAGGCAATTTGATTTAGTCTCTACCGCCTTATCAAAATATTGAAAGGCTCGTTCAATATCTTCAAGCAGTAAGTAAACGATGGCCGTTTCATAGGGGCATACATATTGCTTGGATTGTTCGACTTGATTGAGCAGTTGCCTAGCCTCGGTCACATTTTTCTGAGCGGCCAAGGATTGTGCCAGCACAATTTTATGAAACGGTTCGCCCTGACTAAGCAGTACCCCTCGCTTGGCAAGAGCCAGGCTTTGTTCAAAATCGCCGCGGATATATTGTGCAATTGCGAGCGCCGTGTATAAATGCGGTAGTTTAGGGTTTAACGACACTTTATCCTGACCAAAGCGAATCGCATTTTCGATATCACCACTCATCATCAGCGCCCAAATTCCCCAATCGCTTATTTCCGGATTCAAAGGGTCTAGGTTATCCGCTAGCATTAACGCGTGTTTGACACTAGGTTGATTGCCCAATGCCGAATGGTAAAGGGCAAAACCCAGCTGTGTATTGGCTATTTGATCATCGGCTTGCCTGGCTTCGCTCAGCATCTTCCAGGCTTCATCCCACAACCATACATGAACATAGGCCAACCCCAAGGACGACTTTATCTCAGCGGAGTCTGGATTCAAGGTCAACATCTCAGTCGCGGAAGCAATGACATTAGGGAACACATCTTTAGGCGGTTCATAGTTGGTCATCAACAATCGATAAGCATTCGATTTGGCAAAATAGACTTGCTCATAATTTTGATCCAGAACAATCGCCTGATTGAAAAGCTTAATCGCTTTTCGTAGTGACTGGTGAGTCATAAGAGACATTTGAAATTGTCCCTGCGTGTAGAGTTTATGCGCTTGAGGTATTTCGGTAGGCGCTTTTTCGATGGCCGATTTTTCTTCCGCGATTAACAGAACTTGCAAAGACGCAGAAACCGAAGAAGCGATTTGGTTCTGGATCGCAAACAAACTGCGTTGTTCACCTTGCACGGAGAAGTCTCCGCTCCACATTAACTTTCCGCTACTAAGATGTTCAACTTCCGCGGTGATCTGCATCGAGCCATCTGTTGCTTCACTAACCACACCATCTAGAACATAATCGATATCGGGTAATTGAGTGCGAATATGATCTCTGCTCTTGTTATGTTTAAACGCAAACGACGATGGTGGCGGTACCGTTTTTAAGCCTGAAACTTTGCGTAAATCCTGAATCAATTCCCGGGTCATTTGATCAGCAAAAGGTTGCCAGTGTTCAGAGTCATGACTGGAAACCGAAAAGGGTACAACCAATAGATAAGGGGCAGTATCCGTTTGCAAATTTGCATCCCTATCGTTAAGGAATAACCAGACCAGGAAAAATAGCCCAATCAGCAAAGGAATCAACACTATCAAACGCTTGTGGAAATTACCTCCTTCGAAGAATAAGTTAGGCGATGCCGGTTTATCCTGGCTCTCATGCCCTTGCCTGGCTTCGACAATGGGTTGCAGATCGCCAACCTTTGGAGGTTGTTCAGTTTGTATCTCTCCTACAAACTGATAACCGCGAGAACGGATGGTTTTAATAACACGTTGCGATTCAGCATCATCACCTAACAAATTGCGAGCGCTCTTAATATGGTTACTTAACGTCGCATCCGAAACATCGCGGCCAAGCCAAATCTCCTGAAACAATTCATCACGGCTAATGATGCGTTGTTGATGGTTAATAAAATAAACAATTAGGTCGAATAATTTAGGTTCTACATGGACTGGCTTACCGGCGACTCGAACCTCAAATTTACGAGTATCGATGTCTATATTATTTAAACGATATATCACCGGTCATTCCTTAGTAAGTTTCTATGATCTGCGAATAAATTGGCATCTGATGCAAAAGTTACACAATTATTAGACAATCGTTACTCTAGGATTATTTAATAAAATCAAACATGTCGCATGATTAACGTTACCTTAAATTGACGCAAACGCAATAGGTGTAATTTATGCCAACCATGTTCGAGATACTAATCGACCCTATCTCCTTGATCCTGATATCCATATATCTATCCCTCATCTTGTTACAAACACTGGCGCCTGCCCGACCGTTAAAACCGATAAAAGGCTGGATCCCAAAAACCCTGGGATTCTTTGTACTCTATTTTTATTTGGCCAGTTATTTACCACTAATTTGGGATCAGTATTTGGCGCAATACCAACTCATCGATTTAACTCACCTACCGGTTTACTTAAGTACGCTATTAGCGGTGGTGGTGTTTGAATTTATGGTTTATGTGTGGCATCGATATTTACATCAAAATGCCTGGTTATGGCGTTGTTGTCATCAGCTGCACCACAGCGCAGAAAGACTTGATGTTTTTGGCGGATTTTATTTTAGCCCGTTAGACATCTTAGGGTTCACGTTGGTGGGAAGCATCAGTTTAAACGTGATCATGGGGATCTCTGCGGAAGCGACTTCATATTTTCTGTATATCACCATGTTCTTACAGACATTCACTCATACCAATATTCGCACACCACGATGGCTAGGTTATATTATCCAGCGTCCGGAAAGCCATTCGGTGCATCATCAAAAAGGAGTACATGGGTTTAATTATTCGGAATTGCCCATTTTTGATATGATTTTTGGCACGTTCAAAAACCCTGAAACGTTTGTGGATGAGATAGGATTCTATGATGGTGCTTCGTTAAAAACCAAGCAGATACTTATGTTTGAAGATGTGGTGCGGAGTAAAACCCAATAAGTTGAGCCTTGCAAACAAAAATTTAAGGTAAAAAAAGAGCGATGCCGGGGCATCGCTCTTTCTAATAGATTAAGGGTTAGGTTCGATATAAACGTTATCTGTAATCCTTGGCAGATTACATCATTCCTAGCAAAATATACCTCTAACGCCCACACCCCTTGATATTCAAGGCATGCGACCATATAGATTGGCTACATTGGTTGCTACAGAAGCGGCTACAATTCTCGAGGTACAACAACAAATGACTATGAAACACCTACAGCTACGTGGTGATACATTTTATTTTCAGAAACGCATCCCCACCTCAATTCAGCATTTGTATGGCGGCAAGCAAACAATCAAAAGAACACTGCATACCAGTGACATAAAACAAGCAAAAAAGCTCCGTGATAAGATCTTAGGTGAAATGGCTCAACTTGAAATGGAATCTCCCTCAAAGGCACGGACGTTATTCAAACAACACGTCGCAAACTTTGAAGCAGACAAGAAAAGTAACCCTCAGGAATGGGACGCAATGAGACATTACACTGGAGATGAATGTCCAGCTGAGTTAGCAGCATACAGACATGTTGCCAGTGAAACCCCAATTCCCATCGATTATCAGTTCAGCCTTAGAGAAGCTCTCAAAGGTTGGCAAGAAGCTGTCGGAAAATCTAAGTCCGCAGATACCCAACGAAAGGCCAGTACATTCACAGAAGAGTTTTTGAAATACCTGAGAACTCATGACGTTGCGCTGAGCCAGATAACACGAGGTATGGTCACAGAGTTTCATACACATCAGGCGGACTCGGGCTATGCCAAAACAACAGTTCAGGGAAAACTATCAGCACTCAAAATGCTCTGGAAATACGCTAATGACCGTGATTTTGTACACGGTGATAATCCTTTCAGCAATCATTCTGTAGGAGGCAAGGCATCCATAAAACGTCAGCTTATGACTGCTGAGGAAATAAGTTCAGTTATGGCTGATTTTAAACAGCATGTTACGCCAAACATGTATCTTGCTGCGCTCACTAGTTTGTGGACTGGCGCTCGTATATCTGAAGTATCTCGACTGACCAAAGATCTCGTAAAAGATGGATGCATTTACATTGAACACGGTAAAAATGACCGAGCAAGGCGCGTCGTTCCGATTCCTGACTGGTTGTATCAACTGCTTAAATCGCAAACTAGCAAGGAATTCGTGCTAGCAGATGGCAAAGAGGTATCCAGACTTTTTTCCAGATCTAAAACTCGAGTTGTGGCTGATGAAACCAAGACTCTGCACACATTCAGGAATCTCATATCAACTTGTGCATTGCGTGCGGATATTCCTGAGACCATTGCATCGCAGATTGTTGGCCATACAAACAAGGGAGTGAGTCTAACTTATGGTCATTATGCTCGTGGAGATGAACTGCAAAAGCTGAAGAATAATTATGACAAGATAGCTGCGAAACTAGAAGATTACCTAGGAGAGCACGTTAAATCACTAAAATCATTCTAAGCTATTGAATTGAATATTCTTCATGTGTCTGTGGGAACATCTTGGCTATCCTTAAATTGAACCCACAACAGCAACGGACTGCTACACATGAATAACCAACGACAACTACCACCTAGAGCACTTGTCGCTACTTGGCTTTACCTTCTGACACAAGAACAGATATCACCTCGTAAACGGGCGAAGCGTGAAGCTTTGCTTGTAGAATTATTTGGGAGCTTGGAATCTGCTGAGTGTTATGCTGGACTGGTCAGGATAAACAACTGGAAAGGATTTGTGGCTAGGGGCAACTAGAGTTACCCCGCCAACGGTTACACTAATAGAAAGATTAAAAAGGCAGTAGCTTTAATAATCTTTGCAATATCAATTGAAACCTCAAGTTTCGAAGTTTTTAGAGTGAACATGATTTGTTCCCCATAATAACCCCGAGCCGGCTCAGGAGAATTAATACCTGAGCTTTACGTCGCAGGCCAGCGACGCCAAGAATAGGATTGCCGCCCTACTCATGGATTGGTGCCAATAGTTCCAATATCGACACCGAGGTGTGGAACCAAACTCAGAGTGTTTCTCTTCCTTAGAGATTCGAAATTCGGTGATCTTAAGGGTGCGAGAAGTTCGTCATTTGCACCTCTAACTTCAAGCAGGACAATGGATCCCCCACGCCTACTCTCCGTATTCTTTAAAACAACTATTTAGCTATTCTAATGTAATTTTTTCAATAAGTTAACAACTATCGATGAGCTTTGCTCGATCTCTTTTTTATACTATTGCAGGCTAAAGATATTCTCCAATCTTCAACTTTATTAATCCGGTTGAACTACAACATTCCCCGCTATGATGGCTCTACAGTTTATGTATGCTGAAGCATAAGTATTACTTGCAGAAGAAGGCATTTTTCGATTGATATAAATAGCAATCGCGATGTCATAAATATTAAGCTTTGGGTAATCTGATAGCTTGATGTTGTCTTTGTATTGCCTTTGTTTTTGGAGATCAACCCACTCAGCGATCACCTTACAGTTTGGTGGTGAGTACTTGTCATTTTCTTGTTCGGCTGCAGTTACAAACGCAGCGAAGGTAAATAAAAATAAAAACAGTAAACGCATGATAATTCCCTTTTGAGGTAAGAGTTCCAAAAAACTTACTTTAAGGTGAAATAGTAATACCTTCAATCCTTAAGCTTTTTATGTAAAAAAATCCGAGGCCACACTTCGACATCTAAAGAAGCGAGTTTCCCCCGTAGCCCTGCGCTCGTGTGAGTATTAAGCCACCTCAAGTCACTGTACCGACAACTGTTCGCATAGAGCAATGCTGAGACGCTCTGAGCGATCCATACGAGCCTTATCTCCTTTGACTGATCCAATGACCTTACGAAGGCCTTAGAGTCTCTTAAAGATCGTTACAGGATCTTCTAGCAATCAACAGCTTATTACTACTTCCCTATCACTGTACCGTTTCAGGCATAGTCTATCGATCACAGTAAATGAATACACTTTTTGTACCGATATATGTTGACATCGAATTGTGAGTACAGCAACTTGCCCTATATCTAAGACTTAAATAGGTACAACAAGGAAACGATATGACACAGGTAGCTTACATTCGAGTTAGTACAGTAGAACAGAATACAGAGCGACAGCTTGCAGCTTTAGACCTCGACAGCATGAAGGTATTCACAGACAAATGCTCAGGTAAAGATAGAGACAGACCAGAGCTGAACAAGATGCTCGACTATGTGCGTGAGGGAGACACTATTCATGTTCACGACATATCCAGACTGGCTCGAAGCGTAAATGACTTGTTAACAATGGTAAAGGACTTAACGTCACAAGGAGTCACCCTGAAGTTCTACAATGAGTCACTGACGTTTACGCCTAATCGCTCAGACCCAATGCAAGAATTACAACTGACAATGCTAGGTGCTGTCTTTCAGTTCGAGCGTAGCATGATGCTTGAGCGTCAACGTGAAGGCATTGCTCAGGCTAAAGCAGCAGGTAAGTACAAAGGCAGACGTAAGAGTAAAGACATTAATAGAGAAGCTGTACTTGAGAGCTTGAAGTCAGGGCTGAGTATTCGTAAGACTGCTGCTGAACATGGCATAGCTGCTTCTACTGTGCAGCGTATCGTAGCTGAGTCAGCGTAGACTTCACTATCATTGGGTTACTTGTTGCCCCGTATTTACTGGCCTAAGGGGTATATCCCTCCTATGCAATAAGTTTTTCCTGAAGAAGACAAACAGTCCATGACCAGAAGATTCTCTGTTACAGGGGTATGTCCCACCTATGGGGAGAAAACTGAAAGAAAGAATAAGATACTTATAGTCTACTTATAGTCAGCCTGTAGTCTGTATCATTTATGATTACCTACATGGTTATTAAATCTTAGTAAACTTTCAGTCCTACCTATTAACCTGAAGATGTCGTTAAGCGTGTTGTTCTGGTTAGTCATTATTTCCTGAGGATAGCCTGAAGCACTCGCGTATCAGGTCATTCCTTTTTTATAAATCATAAGTTTCCAATAGCACTCAGCGTTAAGCCGTGTCACATAGCCACTGGTCTATAGTGTTTCCTTTGCACTGAGCTATGCGAGTCTCAACGTAAGCCTTGGCGTCAGAGTGCTACTGGAAACTTTATGCCTCTACCTTTTTTTCAATAAATCATAACAATAAGGAGACACATCATTGTCCACTAAAACCTACTACGTACGCTCGAAGCCCTACAAGGTGCAGCAGAGTCCACACGTCCTACTTACGCTAACACCTAAAGCACTCAGCGCACTTCAGTTCCTACAAAACATTGCTCAAGAAGCAGAGAAGCGTAAGGTGAAAACCGAGACTATCGTTAACCGATTACTGGAGAACCTATACTAAGAATGAAGCTCAACCTCAGCGAAACCTGTGCGTTAACTTCATGCAACCAACCGAGAGCTAAACGCTCGAAAGCCTACTGCAATGACCATTACTACAACAGACGTTATCACGGTCATCCATTATTCAGACCTTACGTCTTCAAGCCTGAAAGCAACTACTATCATCGAGACATTCATGTAACTCATAAAGCTAGCTGCTTATGGTTCGACAGGGACTTACGAGCACCTGAGAGACGCTACGTAGACGACTTCAGGATGAAGCTAAACGAAGCTATGAAGCTCAAACCGTTGTCTATGTACAGACGATTCACTGAACTGTCTCACGAGCTGAAGCTTATGCACCTGTTACGCCTCACTGTTGAAGTGTCAGGTACTGAAGTTGTCATTAGACGATGGACAGCGAACTACATCACAGCAATGCTCAACCGTAAGGCTTTCCCTAACCATGATTCATTCATTACTTGGATTGTCAGACGCAGCTTCTACAAACTTGCTTCACCACCTGTCCACATCACAGTGTCAGGTAAACGACAGCACTACAGGTTAACTGCAAGCCATGCGCTAGCCATGTTTGAGTACATGCGTCCACTGCTAGAACGAATCGACCTTAACCACCCAAAGCTTCAGGCAGCGATAACCAAGAGTATGAACATCAGTCATGCACGAGTTAACAGCAACACACCCAAGAAGCAACAAGCTACAAAACGGATGCACCGCCAGAGAGCGTTAGACCGCATCTTCACCCATTACTACTAACTTATTTATTTACAGGAAATAATTCCATGCTAAACCAACTGCAACAAAACAAAACTGACGACACTATCTTTGCACTGTCTGCTATGTGTCGTGACCTACTAGGCGTTATCTGCGCTAAGCAGGGACAAGACGCTGACTCAATATTCAATGAGTACCTGAAGAACTACACAGAAGCCAACGTTACCAAGCAGCAAGCAGAAGCTAAGCGCAAGGAACTACAGGAGATCCTCAGAGCCACTGTAAGCGACTTTAACGACAGAGCTAAGTCTATGTACTGGTCACTGTTATTTATGTCTGAGAAAGATCGTACAGATCGCCTGAACTCAATGTGGAAGTCGATGACTGAGGGTGTCGAGTTACCGAAAGGAACGAAGCGACCAGGCTACATTAACAAGCCACCTTCAGAAGACCGATTACTTGAGAGACGTAAAGAGCTACAAGCCATCATTGAACGAAATAACAAGGCACAACTTGAAGCCGACATTGACTTCCATGAACGTAATATCATTGGCACAACTAAGGCTATGGAAGCTGACCTTGCGAAGATGACCAAGAGTATTATGGCAAGTAAGGAAATGACGAAAGAAGAGATTCAACAATCAATCAAAGTTACTGAAGCTCGCCAAAAGTCAATCATTCGTCAGCGAGTACAGGAACACAAGCGTCATATTGACAGTGCTAAGTCTCGCCTCAATGTCGCAGAAGACGCTAAGGCTGAGCTTAAGAACGTCAATCAATTCCTATCCAAGCTACTTATTGGCTAGTTAATGATCAAATAACGTAACGCTACGTGCATGAAATACAGTTAGCCTTAGGGTTTACTCGTAGATTTCACGTAGCGTCACGCTTTTCACTATCATATCAGGAGATAATAACTATGAATCCATTCGAACAGGCGTTTCCGTCATTCGACCAAAACGAAATGTGCGACACGACACGTCAGCAGCTACAGGCTATCCAACAGCCAACTATTAGCCCTCAAGACCTAATAACTATTGATGGAGTTGAAGCACCTGCTGAACACTTTATCCGTGCAGGCGTTATCTCTGAGTCAGAGCTAGGCATTGAAGCTGATAGCAGTGAGCAGGAATTCAGTGACCATCAGCAAGAAACGCTACTGCATGAAGAAGAGATTGAGACAGCGCAAGGTACGTTTGAAGCCAACATTGAAGCGTCAGGTGTTACTGATTCGCAGCATTTCTATCAGTGGGTAGCGTCACAAGCTAACAGTGCCAGTGTGAGGCAGGCTGTTGTCAAGGCAGTAAATGGGATGAATCAGGGAAGGCTTCCAGACGCCAATGACCTACTGAACATGTACGAGAAGTACTATCAGTAGGTCTTTGTTTTATAGTTCTGATGCAATGGGTAAAGAAGATAGTTGATATGGAATAAGTTCGCTGTTCTCTACTATGTTAAACGAATCGAAAGCTTGTTGTGTTCGCGTCACTTTTATACTTTGCCCATTGGGAATATGACTCTCTATCTGTTCGTCTGACAATTCACATCTAACGCCAGTGATGATTCCAGTTATCTTGAAGTTAGTATCCGCGGTTAAAAACTCAATACCCTTGTCCCTTACTATATCCTTTTCCTCTACAATGGCTCGATACTCCTCTTCGTATTTCCAACCCTCGTATTTAGTATTACAGAGATTAATTAAATCCCACTTAGACGACTCCAAGTGTCTTTCCTCGTACATTTTTTGAAATGTTGGTTCTAGTCTTTCTTCGGAATACGTAACCTCCAGTACTCCATGTTCAGCGACTTCAACTTCCAATACTGCCCCTTTATGTTTGTCAGCGTAATGTGCCCACATAATAGGATTATTCCAAGACGAACAAAAACATAGAGCTCTAAAGTCCGAGTCAACGACCTCATAAAGTACTGCGGCAAGGCCTCTGTGTTGCTCATCTTTAAGTGAAACAGCAGTGAGCTCAAAAGGGTCATTGAAATCACTATACTTGGATACCTTAAGTCTTTGTTTTTTTATCGCCTCTAGTGCGTATTGAGAGTTTAAAAAATGATATAACTTCATCAAGAATCCTTGATAGTACTCTTCTCCATTTATCGGAGAATACTCGGCAGCATAACCATGTTAGGTACGCATACAAACTCGGTAAAATAATTGACCAAAATCAGTCATGATATAATTTGTCTGATTCAATCGTTCTGTTTCGGTTGTATCTCGATCCTTACTGGTAAATGACGTGACCGAAAGTTCTGAAGTACTGGTGAAATCTTCTTCAATTAAACCAAGTAACAAAAATCTTCTAACAATCATCAAGATGCTAGGAGGATACGGAAGTTTCAGAATAGCAGGAAAGCTTTTATCGTTTATAAATCCATTTAATTCATCACTGCTTAACTTTTTGGTTTTTTCCGTAATACCATTAATAGAGACGACCTCAGTATATGAATGCACATAAGCAGATTCCAAGGCATTATTTAAAGCCGGATAGTAACTAAAGTATGAAAAAGTTTTGCTCCGCTCTTTCCCCAACTCATCAAAAATGAAAACTTCATCGGGTGATAATTGAGATATAATGTTCAAAAAAGCAGGGTGAGTATTAGAAGAGGTTTCTTTGTTACAAGCTTTAGCTAATAAGTTTATGTATAGCTCGCTTACTTGATCGCCCTCATCAAAATGTTTGAGCTGTTCTGCTACTTGTGTGACCAATGAACTCGGCGGCACGACTCTTTTTTCTTGAGGCACTTTCTTTAATACATTTTTGAAATGCAATTCAAGCCTATCTTGCCAGTGCGCTCCATATTGGATTGGTGCAGTGATTAGTCTTAAACATTTAATTAAATCAGCCCCAACTTTACCAAGTTCTTTACCCGCAGGTTCCACCATCGTTTCAGCAAGTTTAGAAGCACCTTTTTTGGTGAATTCTGTTGCTGCGGTTGTAATTAAGTCTTCTCCCAAAATAATCAACTCCGTTTGAATAGTTGTAAATAGTCAATAATTATCACGTTACAATTAAAAAGGCCAACTCAAGATGTCCTCAAGTTGGCCTACAATGTTGGCTACAATGGTGTACTAAATACTTGGCTACACCATTTGTAAGGCATTGATTTATAAGAGCTAATATAATCCTTGACAGATTACATCATACCGCCCATACCGCCCATACCACCCATGCCACCCATATCAGGCATAGCGGCAGCCGGAGCATCATCTTTAACTTCGGTGACCATAGCTTCTGTGGTTAGCATTAGGCCAGCAACAGATGCTGCGAACTGTAATGCACTACGGGTTACTTTGGTCGGATCAAGGATACCCATCTCCAACATATCGCCGTAAGTGCTGTTACCAGCGTTGTAACCAAAGTTACCTTCACCGTTACGGACTTCGTTCAAAACAACGGAAGCTTCATCACCACAGTTAGAAACGATTTGACGAAGCGGCGCTTCCATCGCACGAAGTGCAACATTAATACCGTGGGTTTGGTCTTCGTTTGCACCTTCAAGTGCTTTTAGCTTGTCGGCGACACGAACAAGGGCTGTACCACCACCGGCAACCACACCTTCTTCAACCGCGGCACGTGTCGCATGCAATGCATCTTCAACACGAGCTTTCTTCTCTTTCATTTCAACTTCAGTGGCTGCACCAACTTTGATTACCGCAACACCACCAGCAAGCTTAGCTAAACGCTCTTGAAGTTTTTCTTTGTCATAATCAGAGGTCGATTCTTCAATTTGACCACGGATTTGCGCAACGCGTGCCTGGATTTCTGCTTCATCACCAATACCATCGATGATGGTCGTATTGTCTTTAGAAATGACAACACGCTTAGCCTGACCTAAATCTTCTAATGCTGCTTTTTCCAGCTCCATACCGATTTCTTCTGAAATTACGGTACCTGCGGTAAGCGTAGCGATATCCTGAAGCATAGCTTTACGACGATCACCAAAACCTGGGGCTTTAACTGCTGCAACTTTAACGATGCCACGCATGTTGTTAACCACTAAGGTTGCCAGCGCTTCACCTTCAACATCTTCAGCAATAATTAACAACGGTTTGCCAGCTTTAGCGACCGCTTCCAACGTGGTAAGAAGTTCACGGATATTGGAAACTTTCTTATCAACCAAAAGAATGAATGGGTTATCCAGTTCAACAGCACCACTTTCCTGGTTGTTGATGAAATAAGGAGACAAATAACCACGATCGAACTGCATACCTTCAACTACGTCCAGCTCATCAGAAAGCGCCTGACCTTCTTCTACGGTGATTACACCTTCAGTGCCGACTTTTTCCATCGCTGTCGCAATAATCTGACCAACCGTCGTATCTGAATTTGCCGAAATTGTACCTACTTGCTCAATGGCTTTGTTATCGGTACATTTTTGCGACAAACCTTTAAGCTCTTCAACCGCGGCAATGACAGCCTGGTCGATACCACGCTTAAGGTCCATTGGGTTCATACCTGCGGCAATCGATTTCAAACCTTCGGTAACAATCGCTTGCGCCAGAACGGTTGCGGTCGTGGTGCCGTCACCCGCTTCGTCATTGGCTTTAGAAGCAACTTCTTTCACCATTTGCGCGCCCATGTTTTCAAACTTATCCGCAAGTTCGATTTCTTTCGCGACGCTTACACCATCTTTCGTGATCGTTGGACCACCAAAGCTTTTATCTAATACTACGTTACGACCTTTAGGGCCTAGAGTTACTTTTACCGCGTCAGCAAGAATGTTGACACCGTTTAACATTTTTACTCGAGCATCATTACCAAATAATACTTCTTTAGCTGCCATGATAGATTCCTTTAATTAATTGTTTGTACCCATTGTAGATTCAATGGATTATTACAGTGGGTACTTACTATTTTATTTACCTAGAGAACGCGCTAACTAAACGATTATTCAACAATCGCCAGAATATCGCTTTCGCTTAAAATCAATACGTCTTCGCCGTCCAGCTTTTCAGTTTTGACGCCATAGCCTTCGTTGAAGATAACCTTATCGCCAACTTTTACATCAAGGGCGCGAACGTCACCATTTTCTAAAATACGGCCATTGCCAACAGCGATAACTTCACCGCGAGTAGATTTTTCAGCGGCACTGCCAGTTAATACGATACCACCAGCTGATTTTGATTCTACTTCCTGGCGTTTGATGATCACACGGTCATGTAGAGGACGAATGCTCATTAATCTCTCCTGATTTGGTTATTAATAATTTACAACAATATAAGTAATGTATTTCAAATGGGGGTTAAAAAGTGACTCTCAAGTGAAAAACAAAAAAAAATTTAAAAAAGTGACGCTGGTTAATCTTTCCGTTCAAACTCACCTTCCAGAGTGGAAGGCTGATCCGCATTAAGATCTTTGGGCTGTGTAAATGGACCCGTTTCAATGTCATCACTCGACTGCTGATAGGCACCAAATCCCGGTCCAAACCCAAAAGTCTGGCCCTGCCTGGCGACCATATAAGGTTTGAGACGGTTCACTAACCACTGACGAGATACTGGCCACAATAAAAGCAGCCCGAACGCATCCGTTAAAAAGCCAGGCGTTAATAAGGTGACACCGGCAATCAGCAATAATACCGAAGCGATAATTTCGTCGGACGGCATTTGTCCATTGGCCATTTTTACCTGCATAGACTGCATGGTTGACATTCCCTGCTGTTTTACCAGGGTAGCGCCCAGCCATGCCGTGATAATAACCAAACAAATGGTAGGTAATGCGCCAAGCATGCCGCCGACGTTAATTAACAGCATAATTTCGACGATAGGAACGGCGATAAATAGTAAAAACAAAATTCTGAACATGACGATTACCAAGTTTATTTGAACCCTACTCATGAAGTAGCCATGGAGTAGCATTGGTGTAGGATAACAATTTCCTGTCAAAGTGAAACATATATGGGGGTTTTCTGGTCTATTTCAACCAGCTTTCTTCTGAGTTAAACTATCGCAATGAAGAAACGAACCCCTGGCGCACTATGTATCAGATTGTTTTGTGTACTTGCCCCGATAAAAGCAGCGCTGTAAACATCGCGAATGCTTTGGTTGATGAACAACTTGCCGCCTGCGTAAACCTTGTGGAGTCAGTGACTTCCATTTACCAATGGCAGGGTCAACGGCAACAAGATCAGGAAACCTTGATGATCATTAAGTCAGCAAAACATCTTTTTACCGCGCTAGAGAAAAGGATCACTGTTTTACATCCTTATGATGTAGCAGAAATCATTGCCTTGGATATCCAACAGGGCAATGAAGCATATTTAAACTGGATAGACTCTATGGTGACAAAACAATAATGCGCACACTAGCACTACTTCGTTTATTAGTATTAACTCTCTGTGTCATAACGACTGGCACCCAGGCACAGAGCTCTCCCTTTGATACCTCAATGGATTCGTTATTTTCCAATCAGGATGAATTTCTTCACGTTGATAAAGCATTTCAATTTGATTTCAACCAACAGGGAGATTCCGTTGAAATCTATTTTAATATTGCCGAAGGCTATTACCTGTACAAAGAAAAGTTAGTCTTTAAAAGTGACACTGCCCAATTCAAGCAGCCTGAATTACCGCAAGGGACTGAGCACGAAGATGAATTTTTCGGTATTCAGCAGGTCTATTACAAACAGCTTAAGTTTAATATCCCGCTCGACAAGGCAAGCAGTAACAGTAGTATTGAGCTGACGTATCAAGGCTGTGCTGAAAAAGGCCTGTGCTATCCTCCCACCAAAAAAGTAATTTATCTTTCTGCCGTCGGCAATAATGATGGAAACGCTGATGGTAGTAATGATGGTAACGACAATTCAGCGATTCTGGGTGCCATCAGTGGCAACGGCAGCAACGGTGAGTCTAACACCACGACAGACAAGCAATTAAGCGCAGGTTCTACTGGCTCAGACAGTGAGCAATTTGAATTAGCCTCACTGTTAACCTCTCAAAGTCTGGCACTCATTTTATTGACCTTTTTTGGCTTAGGTATCCTGCTGTCATTTACCCCATGCGTTTTTCCGATGTACCCGATCCTCACTGGTATCATCGTCGGTCAGGGAGATAAGCTGTCGACCAGAAGAGCCTTTTCGTTATCCATGGCCTATGTCCAGGGGATGGCCATTACCTATACCATTCTTGGCGTAGTTGTCGCTTTAGCCGGCGCTCAATTTCAAGCGGCATTCCAACATCCGGCAATCCTTATTGGTTTAAGCATACTCTTTGTGGTGCTGGCACTGTCAATGTTCGGTGTGTTCAATTTATCAATGCCGTCTTCCTGGCAACAAAAACTCAACCATTTAAGTAGCTCGCAAAAGGGCGGCTCCTTAGTGTCAGTCTTTATTATGGGGGCAATCTCCGGGCTTGTGGCATCGCCGTGCACAACCGCGCCACTCACCGGCATATTGATTTATATCGCCCAATCCGGAGATGTTGTACTTGGTGCCACGGCATTGTACGCGCTGAGCATGGGCATGGGGTTACCTTTGCTGATTCTGGGAAGTTCAGGGGGTAAATTATTGCCCAAAGCCGGTAACTGGATGAATGTCATTAAAACCGTATTTGGGTTGTTATTACTCGCCGTCCCAATCTTCCTATTAGAAAGATTGATCCCAGAGGCTATCGCTAATTTATTATGGGCAGCGTTAATCTTAGGTAGTGCGACCTACTTCTATGTGATCAATACCGACACGCGTAAAACCTCAGGTGGATTAGGGTATGGTATTCGTTCTTTGGTTATCTTCCTGATGTTATTTGCAGGTGGCCAGTTAGCGTATCAAACCTTGTTCGGGCTACCTGCGGCACATGTCGCCGCAACACATAAAGAGTTTGTGAAAGTAGCGTCATTGGAGGAATTAAACGACGAGATAGCGAAAGCCAATGCCCAAGGGCAATCGGTGATGCTCGATTTGTATGCTGATTGGTGTATTGCTTGTAAAGAGTTTGAAAAATACACCTTCCCAGAAGATTCCGTGCAGCAGGCATTGCACAATACGGTAATGCTACAGGCCGACTTAACCGACCTGGGTAAACCAGAAAGCCTGGCATTTATGGAAGAATATGATGTCTTTGGCTTACCCTCGATTTTATTCTTCGATGAAACCGGCCGGGAACTCGATAAAAATCGTGTAACGGGTTTTATGGATGCCGATAATTTTTCTAAACATATCAACCAAATATTTAATTAACCCGCTTACTAAGTCCGAGCATTAAGGTTAAGGGCATTTCACTGATATTGTCGGTAAAATGTCCGTTCCCTCCGTCAATTTGCCCCAACCTTGTGAATATAACTGCGATTTCAGCCTTCGGAAAAAGTGCCGCAACTGCCCGTAATCAAAGGCTAAATTACAGCGAACGTCGGTGATTAGACCAGTATTTTGGTGCTATATTCTTCGAACTCTCTATAATGTGCAGATAATTTCAATTTCTGGTGGTTTTTTCATCATTTTTCATGTTGAATAACCTAACAGCAACTTTTAAAGCAATGAGTGCATTGCTGTGAAGGTTAATAACAGAAATGAAATGGTTCGCCTAAGGACCTTTAAATTCAGGAAGTTAGAGAAAATGACAGCAAAACACAATGTGCTTGTGATCAATGGTCCAAATTTAAACCGTCTGGGTTTACGTCAGCCAGAAATTTATGGCTCGCAAACCTTGACGGATATCATTGAATCTCTGACAGATAAAGCTAAAAACATGAATGTTGAGTTGGAACACTTTCAATCAAACGCAGAACATGAATTGATTGAACGTATCCATGAGGCCTATCAACAAACAGATTTTATCATCATTAATCCAGCGGCGTTTACCCACACCAGTGTGGCATTAAGAGACGCATTGCTGAGTATTGATGTGCCGTTTTTTGAAGTGCACTTATCCAATATTCATAGTCGCGAACCATTTAGACACCATTCCTACCTTTCGGATATTGCCGAAGGGGTAATTTGTGGATGTGGCCCCCAAGGATACGCTATGGCGCTTGACGCTGCCGCACAATTGTTAGCACAGAATAATTAAAGAAATATAAGGTACTGTAATGGATATTCGTAAAATCAAAAAATTGATCGAACTAGTCGAAGAGTCTGGCATTAGCGAGCTGGAAATTTCAGAAGGTGAAGAGTCGGTACGCATCAGCCGTGCCAGCACAGTTGCCGCGCCGCAAACCTATGTTGCCGCACCTGCTCCTGTTGCAGCAGCTCCTGCCGCACCAGCGCCAGTTGCAGAAGCCGCTCCTGCGACTGCTGAATTAAGTGGTCATGTGGTTCGCTCACCAATGGTCGGTACGTTTTATGCCGCGCCATCACCTGACGCCCCAGACTTTGCTGAAGTAGGTCAGCACGTCAATGCTGGTGATACATTATGCATCGTGGAAGCGATGAAAATGATGAATCAGATCGAAGCGGATAAGTCCGGTGTGATCAAGCAAATCCTGGCTCAAAACGAAGATACAATCGAATTTGACCAACCATTGTTCGTCATCGAATAAACACGCAAAGGAAGGTTGATTCCATGTTGAAAAAAGTAGTGATCGCCAATCGCGGCGAAATAGCTTTGCGTATATTGCGAGCTTGTAAAGAACTGGGTATCGAAACCGTTGCAGTGCACTCAACTGCCGATAAAAACCTAAAACACGTTTTGTTGGCTGACGAGACCATTTGTATTGGCAAACCGGCTGCGACTGATAGTTACTTAAATATTCCTCGCATTATCACTGCAGCAGAAGTTACCAATGCGGATGGTATCCATCCAGGATATGGTTTTCTGGCTGAGAATGCCGATTTTGCCGAGCAGGTTGAAGATTCTGGCTTTGCCTTTATTGGACCATTAGCCGATAGCATTCGCTTGATGGGTGATAAGGTTTGTGCAATTCAGGCAATGAAAGAAGCCGGTGTTCCTTGTGTACCGGGTTCTGATGGCCCGCTTACCGACGATGATGAAGCCAATCTTGCTCACGGTCGTCGTATCGGTTACCCGGTAATCATCAAAGCATCTGGTGGCGGTGGCGGACGCGGTATGCGCGTTGTTCGTGATGAGTCTGATTTACTTGAATCTATTCAGCTAACCAAAGCAGAAGCTCGTGCGGCATTTAACAATGATATGGTTTACATGGAAAAATTCCTTGAAAATCCACGTCACGTTGAAATCCAAATATTGGCCGATGGTCAGGGTAGTGCGATCCACCTGGGTGAGCGAGATTGTTCGATGCAACGTCGTCACCAAAAAGTTGTCGAAGAAGCACCTGCACCAGGGATCAGCGAAGAACTTCGTGCCGAAATTGGTGAGCGTTGTTGTAAAGCTTGTATTGCGATTAATTATCGTGGCGCGGGAACCTTTGAATTCTTGTATGAAAACGGCGAGTTCTACTTTATCGAGATGAATACCCGTATTCAGGTAGAGCATCCGGTAACCGAAATGATCACCGGTGTTGATTTGATCAAAGAGCAATTGCGTATTGCCAGCGGTCAAAAGCTCAGCATTAAACAAGAAGACATTAAGATTCAAGGTCATGCCATTGAATGTCGTATTAATGCAGAAGATCCACGTACCTTTATCCCATCTCCAGGTAAAGTGACCCGCTTCCATCCACCAGGTGGGTTAGGTGTTCGTTGGGATTCTCATGTATATACCGATTATTCGGTTCCGCCACATTATGACTCAATGATAGGTAAGTTAATTACTTATGGTGAAACCCGTGAAGTGGCGATTTCCCGCATGAAAAATGCATTAAATGAAATCGTCATCGATGGCATTAAAACCAATATCACCTTGCAAGAAGACATCATGAATGACGCTGGCTTTGCCCGCGGCGGAGCGAATATTCACTATCTTGAGAAGAAACTCGCCGATATTGAATAATCGATAACCGATTACGGATGTGTCCTGACACGGCCAGTTTTTTGCGAAACTCGGAGAAAACTGTAATAAGATTGAAAACCCTGCTTGCAGGGTTTTTTTATGTCTGGTCAAATAGGAACTTTCGACATTCACAATATCGTAATCCTAAAAAGTTTGAGATGTTCATGACACAATCCACATCGACTCAACGTGAAAAACCACAACCACCCGCTGAGGGCGAATGCTGCGAAAGCGGTGTCTGCGATCCCTGTGTATGGGATTTCTACTATAAAGACTTGCAGCAATGGCGGATTCAACAAAGTGAGCTGCAATCAACTCAGGATAAATAATCCAGATTCACGCCGGGTTAAAAATGCTGCTGATACCAATCACATTAAATTATTGCTCACTCAGTGAGAATTTAAAGGCTTTTAGGCAAGGCTTTGATTGCAGAGAATGGTCGCTCCATTATCTTAAAATCGGCCAAAACAGTAACTCAGAATAAACGCCTTTAAAACTCACCCTCAGGGAGTCGTGCACAAACTTAGTGTGATTGGTAAAACATAACTACCTGTGTCACTTACTCACTACCTTGTCGTCATCCTTGGCGGCATGGCTTTTGCCGTCTCACCTAAAAACTTAGCTCTAACCTGCTAATTTTAAAATAAATACTATACTCAAAATTCAATCAATGTTTGTTCCGAAAAGTTGTGGCATGGAGCACCAAAGAATGAAGCTATTAAAGGGGAAGCTATGAAAGGAATAATCCCTTGCCAACCGGATAGCCAAATAGCATCAATAACAATACATAACAACATTAGGAATAAGAATGAAACCTTTCTTTTCATCGATTGCCGGAAAATTATTCATTCCTTTTCTGGTATCTTTAACGCTGTACAGTAACTCTGCTGCCGCCGTATTGGTATCTCTGGATTTTGACGGTAACGACTGCTCTGGCGTATTCAATCCAAGCGATCCTAACTATGAAGCCAGTAGCTTTATTCGAGCTGATGTCCCGGTAGAACAAAGAGGGTTTGGGGATTGTTGGATTTTTGCTGAAGATCTCCCGGAAGAGCTTATTTCTCCGGTAATAGGAAAATTCGAACCGCCATTTTCTGAACTTGATGATAGTTCGGATATGTTTCCTAGTATTGACGGCGACGAATGGACAATTGATGGCAACAGTACCGGTGGTTGGAATTACACCCCTGGCGAAGGCGACCCTGGCATCCGCTTTTGGGTAGCGAAAGCCGGCAATGGCTTTACCTTATACTGGGAAGTATCAGCGGAAGACTTTGAGGAGTTTTGCAGCCCCGATGACCAGATTAACACCTTTGACTGCATGAGTGGAGCTCAGACGGTTACCCAAGGTGAATGGGATACTGGAGGGAAGGATTTGTCACACATCACCTTTTATGATTCAGGTTTGCCACCTTCGGAAAAAATACCGTTAGGAAGTAGCCTCCCTTTATTTCTATTAAGTATTGCCGGTATTATCGGCCTACACCGTTTTAGGCCAATCAATAAATACTGATTAATCTTCATGCACTGGCGTACCTCAGGAGCGACTCAGCATTTGTACTAAAACGTTCACTACCGTTTTGCAAATGCGTAATACCAATCACATTAAATTATTGCTCACTCAGTGAGAATTTAAAGGCTTTTAGGCAAGGCTTTGATTGCAGTGAATGGTCGCTCCATTGTCTCAAAATCGGTCAAAATCAGTAACGCAGGATAAATGCCTTTAAAACTCACCCGCAGGGAGTTTATCAGAGGTCCATTTACGGCCCTATATTTCATTAATATAGAATGACTATATCAATAAAATCTATGTGGTAACTGAACCTCTGCCCTAACTCTGAGTTGTGCACAAACTTAATGTGATTGGTATAAAGCTTTCTGGTACGGTAGCCACTATAGCTGCCTAATGAGCGAGAGAATCGCGGTGCTATACCCATGAACCCATCCCCATGAACCCATGAGAGAAATCCCGGAGTTACTCTGAGCAGGCTCTATCCACCAAAAGCCTGAGATTAACTTTCGGAACCCTTGCCGATACGTCGCCCTCCAGCTATAGAACGAAAAAGTCCTAAATAGGTTTTGCTTAAGACCAGGCATAATATGATTCAATGCTCGTCACATGGATTATTTAAGGCAGGTCGCTAATGTGTTATTCAACTCCTCAAAAAATGCCTAAAAAATGCCTAAGCAAGCAGCAAGTTTTTGTATAACTTTATAATTGATTATCCAGTGAAAGCGGAAAACGCCTGTTGCTATGTTTACAACCTGCATACCTGAAATCTTTTATACTCTTGATCATCCATGCTCATCACATCAATACTAAGTTCCGTAGTCGCAGCTATGGCTGTCAGCTTCCTTTACAAACCAATAAGAACAACACCCACAAAAACATATATACCTTTGTTTTAATTGGTATTTTCACTTCAGGCACGCTTTATGCTTGATGGTAATTGCCCGCAGGATTGAGGCATGGAATTTCGGAAATCACCGGAAACAATTAACAAAAATAACACCTAAAGGAAAAGCAATGAGCTCTTTTTCATTAAAAAGTCTTTTAAAGGCTGTCATCCCACTAGCAATGATCCCTGTATTTTTTTCAACATCAGCAAATGCAATACCGCTAACGCTGAAGTCGACAAAAATTGGCGGTAATGATTGCGCGGGCTATTTCAAGAATCAAGATCCAGTCTATACGGGGTTTTCTTCATGTTGGGTGTTTGCACCTGACAGTGAACGATTGATTTCTCCTGTTATCGCCAAATTTAATGAGGAGTTATCCGACACTAGCGATATTAGTGAACGATATAAAGACATTATCGATGGTGATGAGTGGGAATTTACGGGTCTTAGTGATAGCAACAAAGAAGGCACCTGGACATATACGCCAGATCAAGGCGACCCAAGCATTCGATATTGGGCAGCAAAAGCTGGGAATGGATTTAATCTGTTTTGGTATGTAAGCGATGAAAGTGCTTGTGCAGGCGGAGCCTTTACAGACTCTTGTATGCAAGCAGCGGTATCCGTTACCACTGGTACCTGGTCAACGCCATTAAATAATGGCGGAAATCAAGCCGGACTATCACACCTAACGTTCTACAATAGTGCCCAACCACCTTCAGGTCCACCACAAGAAGTACCTGAAACCGGCACGATTGCATTAATGTTTTTGGGTATGTTAGGTCTTGTCGCAGGTCGTAGAAAATACAGCTAATTAAGCTCCTGCAATAGACTCTTATGGATATAAAAAAAGCCCCTTGCGGGGCTTTTTCATTGATTGAACGACATTACTGTTGCGTTCGGATACTCATTTCTGGTGTTTCT